>CAWHPH010000008.1:0-57427 GCA_963831135.1 uncultured Alphaproteobacteria bacterium | reverse complement strand
CCTGGCAAAGTGGACGCCATGTACAGAAGGGGGCACCATGAGTGTCGTGACGATCGCCGAGGCCTGGCCTGCCGCCGGGCCGCCCGTTCACCGTCGCCGAGCTGGACCGGATGCCCGATGACGGCCGCCGGTACGAGCTGCTGGACGGAGTGCTCGTCGTGAGCCCCCGGCCGACGACAGTTCACCAGGTCGTGGCGGGACGGCTATACGGTGTCCTGAGCGGCGCCTGCCCCGAAGATCTTTGCGTCGTGCCCGAGCCGGCCGTTGAACTCGGCCCGCAGACCGAGTTCGATCCCGATCTGGTGGTGGTCCGCTTGGACCAGATCGGCGGTGCGAAGTTCACCGAGCCGCCGCTGCTCGTCGTCGAGATCCGGTCGCCCACTACCGCGCTGGTCGACCTGAACAGGAAGAAAGCCGCATACGAGCGGTTCGGCGTCCCCTCGTACTGGATCGTGAACCCGGATCCGACCCAGCCGGAGCTGACCGTCTTCGAGCTGCACGAAGGCCGTTACGCTCTCGCGGCGAAATCGTCAGGTCCTTTCGCCGCCGACCGTCCCTTCACCGTGAGAGATACGAAACCGCGGTTTCTGTGTAACACTCGATGTCCGCGTGTGACACGAAGCTGCCATCCGATAAGCGCTGCCGAATGTCTGATATTGAAAAGGGACCGGATTCTGCGCGAACGACCGGCGACTTCGCACTTTGACCCAGAGCAGTCCTTGTGCCAAGCGCCGAGTTGCAGGGCCTCCAAACTACAACGCCGTGGCCTTGCGCCTATTCCATCACCGCTTGGGAGGGGAGCCTTAAGCCGGCAGTGTTAGGGCTTGTAGCGCCCTAATGTAATCGCCTCGGCGGCCCGCAGGCGGACGCTCATGCGTCGCTCAGATACTGCGGTCCGGTCTGTCCAAGGACGATGGCTGCGCTTCGGAGACCACGTTCCAGGCATGCGTCAAGACCGCGCTGGTCGAGCCAAGCGTCCAGGAAACCGGCATCAAAGGCGTCTCCGCCACCTGTACGATCTACGACATTAACTTGGTGTGCCTTGCAGAAAAAACGCTCGCCCCTGAAATAGGCTTCTGCACCTGCCTCACCCAACGTGGTTACCACAATTACATCGTGTTTCAACGATTTGATCCAAGCGTCTGTTACCACACCCTTATGCTCGTACATTTTCCGCTCGGTTTCATTCATGAAAACTACGTCCATCAATTCGGCGGTATACACGTTTATTCGACCGTCGGTTTCCCATGACAAGGAGAGACCCATTTGTCGCCAATGCTGTAATAGATCATGTATCTCCTGAGACGGCGCCCAGCTGAAATGTAAGTGGTCACCTCGTTGGACACCGAGTGTCTGCAGACATTCAAACACATCAGTGGGGTCAATGATGCTGCCGGCCGTTAGTATGCTCTTGCTATTTCCCTGTGAACGAATGGCAGCACATCCGGTCTTCCAATCGCTTCGCCTAACAACGTGCTCGATGTTGACGCCAGCCCTGATAAGGCTTGTGAGCGCGATATTGCCAAGATCATCGGTGCCAATTCCCCCGACGATTGCTACCTTTCGTCCGAGCCGCGAAAGCTCGACGGCAGTGTTTGCTGCAGACCCGCCGCTCGCACAAACGTAGTTCACGGCGCGATACTTCTCGTGTTCGGCTGGCCATCTGCCAGCAGCAAAAATAAAATCAACATTTATGCTTCCAATGCAGAAAATCATGTACGGGCACCTGTGCGACAGTTAACGCCCTGCCGATCTTTCGGAATAGCCAGGCTGGCCATACTAGCTTTTACGCCATCGGCGGACAGCCCGAGATCTTGCTAAAGAAGAAGATAAACTTGTGGCTAGACGTTAGTCCGGGTAGATTTCGCGCTCTTCGACGGGCGGGAAGTACATCCAGGATAATAGGCCGTTGCAATGAAAGCCTGGCTCATCGTGCTGAAAAGGTGGTGCATCGTGCTTGGTCTAGCACTTGCGCTGCTCGGACCGCCGGCGGCGCAAGCTCAACAAACAATAGACATTACAAAAATCACTTGTGAGAAGTTCCTCGCAGGTCAATTGACCGATTTAAGAAGCCTCGCCATATGGTTGAACGGCTACGTCAACGGAGAACGCGGAAAAACGCTTATCGACCCTGACACGGTGCGAGAGACCATTTTGATAGACTATTGCGTGGGCCACTCTAAAACGCTGGCCTTAGATGCGGCTAGAAGCGTTGCTGGCGGCAGCAAGTAGCTATCTACCCAGCCAGTCGCCTAAAGCCGTTGTAATTCTGCAGCTGTCGCTCGCGGTCGAGATCGTCAATAAAACTAGTTAGCTTCGTCCCGGAGATAAGGAAACTCTTCATCTTCCGGGTACAAATCCGGTGAAGGCCACCGGATGGGAATGTGTTGATCAGGCGGCTTCAGCCGCGCGTCCCGATAACTTCACCGCGATTTTCGGTTTTGCGCGGAAAGATAGACCACCTCCGTAGCCCATTCGGTTCCGGGGTTTCCGCCCGGAACGTTCGCACATCCGTTTGGTCTGACAGCCGCTTTGCGCTCGTTGCGCGCTGCGTTTCCCGCTTTGCAAATCGTGCCGCGACCTTGACCTAGATCAATAGTGGCCGCCACGCGCTGCGTATAGTTTTGGCCGCAGGCAGGCACGCTGCATGTATAAGCACATTCTCATTCCGACTGATGGGAGTGAATTGTCGAAGTTGGCGCTGGAGGAAGGCGTTGCTTTGGCGAAAGCTCTTGATGCCCGCGTCACGGTCATAACGGTGACGACCCCGTTCCACGTCATCACCGGCGATCCCGTCATGCTTGCCGATACGCCACAGCGATACAAGGAGCATATGGCTGCCATCGCAGGGCACTACCTAGACGAAGGAAAAAAGATTGCGGCAGCAGCCGGAGTAGAGTGTGATTTGGCACATGTTGAGCATGAGCATCCATATAAAGCGATTATCGATACTGCCCAGAAACGAAGCTGTGACGCGATCCAAATGGCGTCGCACGGGCGACGCGGAATATCAGCCGTATTGCTCGGTAGCGAAACGCTCAAGGTGCTTACGCACAGCACTATCCCTGTCATCGTTTGCCGTCGCCCGCACCTAGCTACACTCCTTCAAGACTCATTTGCCTCGTAGTCGCTGCAATTAACCGATGAATGATCTCATCCGATAGAAGTTAGCTGTGACCTCGCTCTGCAAATGCATTTTGCTGGGTTTGACTTTCAGTATCTCCGCGATGCTGGGGCCAATCAACGTCGAAGCAGAACCCAAAGCGGCGCCCGCCGTTGCTACCGTGTGCGCTCCCTGCCACGGCCTGGACGGCATTGGGCACGACGTTGAGGTACCCAACATCGCCGGGCAACACAGCGTCTATCTTCGCCAGCAGCTTTTGGCGTTCAAAAGTGGCCGACGAAAACACTCGGAGATGTATTTTATCGGGCGGCACCTGACTGATCGGGATATCGATGAGCTTGTGGACTACTATTCGACGCTACCGTCTCGCTGATGCTTCGCGTCAAGTCTAAGCTCAATCGCCGTGTCCTGAGCAATAGCGACAAAAGACAGATAAACGATAGCCCGCCCGATCCCCATCCTTCCGGCAGATAAATGCGCCGCTGGTAGTGTTGCCGTACCAACGCATTCCTTGGAGGTGGTAGATGCCCGTCGCCGTATTCAGCCATACAACAATATCGGATGGGTCACAGTGTTGTCTGGCCTTCAACTCCGTTGGAAATAATTGGAGATTTTCTGCGAATGCGGGACCGAGGCTCGGAGCCAGCAGTAGCAACCCGACGACCGATCTCAGGACGCCTTGAGCTAGATCGGCGATCAATTGCGCTGATACGGTCATAGTCGAAAGAGATTCCGTTTCGCCTGCCGCTCACTCCCGCCAGAAATTCTTGAACCGGGCCGGCGATAGTTCCGTATAGCGCACTGTGTGCTGAATGTTGCGATGGCCGAGATAAGCCTTGGAACGCTCATGGCGGCCTCCTGCGCAGCGGCATGACGCCTCGTTACGCCGTCGGCAAATTTCTGTAAATTCACTCATGACTATGAGGCTGCGACGAACTCCGAGCGAGCCATGATCGACTGCCACCAGCATTCCGAACACGCGCGTTAACTCGCTCGTCTGTACGACGACCTCCGCGCTAGAGGGCGCGCTCTCGGCTGTCTAAGAGCTGCTCAGAATGGAGGTAGCCGTAGGTGAGTTCGATTCCTGTCATGGGATTCGAATTATATTCCTTCCGCAAGCAAGCTTAGTGTCCAAGGCTTCAGAATTTATGCCGCAATTGCAGCTACTTACGCAATCTATCGATGGGTGTGAGACGCGGAGAAGGTTGGATTGCAGTTCCACTCCCTCCGCCAAACTCATTCGCAACCCGTTCTCCGGCGCAACGTCAGTCGTTGCAAAAGCGGTCAGTTTTGGTCCTGTGAGCATCTGAGGCCGTATCGAGGCTCGAAAAGCTCCATGGACATTCAAACGTCGACATTCAAACGTCGATTTGGGCGGTTCATCATTCTCCGGTGTTGAAGCTCGACCAAATCGGATCGGCCGGGCATCATGTGAAAGTCTACCGACCAGCTAAGATGTAGCGGGCAACGCGGCCAAGGCCCCAAATAATGGTCGCACCAATTATCGCGATAGGGGCGAATATAGTCCAATCGGGATGGGCCTGATTGGCAGATGTCACAAGGACAAAAAACATCCACAAGGGCGCGGCTAAACACGCTGCCCAATAAATTACGTTTCCAAGACGAGCGGCCAAGCGGAAGAATCGCGTTTGAGATCACCGACTCCGGCAATCCGTTGCTGCTGCATTGTCAAAAATTGCGCAGTTGGATTGAAAGAGGAAGACGTCGGTTGAGGGTTTGGTTAAGAACACAAACCGAAATTACTTGGGTAATTACGTGGCCCACGGACGTGCGCCGGAGGCCCTTCCGGCTGCTAAAGCAACGTCTCGGTTCAGAAAAGCAGCGTCAGGTAGCCGCAGAGCGTCGCGCCGATTACCAGCATCAGCCATTCTGAGGGTTTGAGTGACAATAGTCTGCCTTCTCTGACCACGTAGGCCATCATCGCTGGCTCTTTCCGTTCGACCATCCAAGTACCTCACCATAACGGGGATCTGCTTAGAAAGCTGTAGCGCGAAAGTCACAGGCACGAGGTATCTTGCGGGACAACCACTAGCTAAAGGCCCAAAAAACAACGGATAATTTTAACTAATAAGGCCGCAACCAGCCCAAAAGCGGCCACACTTTCGTACCCGACCTTTTGTTTGTTGGACGTTGGTCATCAAAAAATGACCGCTAAAAGGAGGGGTGCGTCATGAGTATCATCAAATCGCGCGGGCTCCCGCGTGGCGATCAGCCTGCGGAAATCGAGGGACATATCCGGGAATTAGTGCGACGTGAGAGCAGCGCCATTCGACAACCGGAGAATATGAGCGAACAAGCGGTCGGCGATCTTTCAGCTTTGGTGCGCCGGGTTTCAAGTGAATCGACGCGCGAGGTCGACCAACTCATCGATGGCCTGAAAAGCTTACGCAAAAAATTGGACGATAGTGCTCACCGTGTTCAACGCGAGATCGTGGAATATGCCTCGTTGAGCCAAGCCGTAATTCAGCTGACGAGGATCGTGTCGGAAGGCATGACCCATGTCGAGAAAGTGCCGGATGCCCCGAGCATCAGTGGGGAGGCGCTCAATTCTGCTGACGCCAGCCCCGAAAAGGAAATTTAAAAGACTCTCCCACACATGATCGTCATGTCGGGACTGGCGTCTGACGAACCAATTTGGGCGGGCTGTTCTATCGCTCACGCCCTTCTTGGACGGCTGCGTCGTGGTGCGGCGATAAGGTCTGATTTTGGAGCATTTCGGAAGTGTACAGTCTGAACCTTGCGCATTCTCCGACCCGAATGACCCGGAGCAGACTTACGACTTTGGATGGGAATGGCCAAATTTCCCGCAAGTGCGTAGAATAACGTCCGGAAAAAGAGTTAGTTCGGTGACAGGTCATCGGCAATCGTCATCCGCGATTGTGCCGTTGCTGCAGCCGCACGGCAAAACCGCTCTCAGTGGCTAGGTGTCCGTGCATTCTGGCGTGAAGGCGCCTCCGATGAGTAAAGACCGGTCCGAGCCGGCGCCGATCCCGGCGACAGAGCCAAACCCGACGCAACAGCCGGCGACCTCATCGCGCGCCGACATCGAGGCGTTTCTGGGCCGGGTCGGAGCGCTCGATCCCACGGTCAAAGCCGGCGAGCGCGGCCGGCTCATCTTCGCCCTCGATGCGACCATGAGCCGACAACCGACCTGGGACCAAGCTTGCCGCCTCCAGGCCGAAATGTTCCGCGAAGCGGCCACGGTAGGCGGGGTTGATCTTCAGCTCGTCTATTATCGCGGGCTTGCCGAATGCCGCGCATCGGGATGGGTCGCCGAGCCAGGGCGGTTCGGCGAACTGATGTCGCGCATCGATTGCCGGGGCGGGCAGACGCAGATCGCCAAAGTTCTCGCGCATGCGCGGCGCGAAAACGACCAATTCAAAGTGGGTGCGCTCGTTTTCGTCGGCGACGCCATGGAGGAAAATCTCGACGAGCTCTGTGCCGGCGCCGGGGAACTCGGCCTGCGCAACATTCCCGCGTTCATGTTCCAGGAAGGTTACGATCCGATCTGCGAGCAGGCCTTTCGCGAGATTGCGCGGCTATCGCGCGGCGCCTATTGCCGGTTCGCGCCGGGCGCGGCGCACGAACTCGCCGAATTGCTACGCGCGGCGGCGGCCTATGCGGCGGGCGGCATGAAGGCGCTGGCGGCCCTACAAGCGCGCTCGACCGGCGCAACCAGGCTGATCGAACAGATGAAATGACATGCCCGCGCTCCTCCTCGGTGTTGTCGTCCTCATCCTGCTGCTGTTTGCCGGCTACTCGTTTTCCAAAGCCGATCCCAAGCAGGCGGTGCGGGTGTTGCGCTATATCGGCGGCGGCGCGGCGCTGTTGTTCGCTGTGTTCCTACTCGTTCGCGGTGCGATCGGGCCGGCGGTTTCGATTGGGCTGGTTGGTCTAGCGCTGCTCGGCTATGTCTCACTCTGGCGGGCAAGCTTCGGCGGGCGCACACAGAAAAGCCCGGGTCAGGTCTCCCGCGTGCGGACGGCGTTCCTGGAAATGGAACTCGATCACGACAGCGGCGCCTTGCGCGGTCAGGTTCTAGCCGGCCGGCATCAGGGCGCGGCGCTTGACGATCTCGATGTGCCGACGCTGATCACTCTCCTCGGCGAAATTGACGAGGACAGCCTCCCATTACTCGCCGCTTATCTTGACCGGAGGCAACCGCGCTGGCGTGAACACGCACCTGGTGATGCCGCAGCGGCAAACGGCAGCCGCGCGTCGCGCGGGGGCAAGATGACGGAAGAGGAGGCTTATCAAATTCTTGGTATCCAGCCCGGAGCGACCGCGCAGGACATCGCTCGCGCTCACCGCTCCCTCATGAAGAAACTGCATCCTGATCAAGGGGGGTCGACGTATCTCGCCGCTCGCATCAACGAAGCTAAGGACGTCCTCGTTCGCGGCCGTCGCTGAGCTACTCCAACATTCATTCACCTCGCGTCGATGACGTTTAGGCTTCTCACACAGGTCGGACAAACAGGTCCAATGATGGCGCGGTTCGGTAGCGTCGTGTTCCGGATCTTTAGCGGCGAGAACAGGTGCCGATAGGCCCCGATGCTGTTCACAGTTTTGCTCCCCGGGCGTCATTTACGATTCGCAACGATTGCAGAGCGCCCCTGAGCGTGAGGTTTTGACGGCGACAACTCCGTTTTATCTCGACAGGTCAACGAAGGAGCCGGACTGCAGCAGGCCACGCTTTTTCGGCATCCATTTTTGGACGGCCTATCGGCGGCGGTGACCGGCCGCGCCGTGGCCATCGATCCGAAAGTGTCGAAGGCGGCGCAACGTCACCGACGAAGTGATCGATTTCGCGCTTCCTGCGCGATGTCAAGGACATTTCGGCGCTTACCCGCGACGGTAAGAAAGGATCAAAGGAAAAGCGCTCAAAGCAAGGTCTCCTGTGACGTTTCGTGAACGCTCCAAGATCAGACCCAGCCAGCGTCCACGACGTAGTGCTGCGCCGTGCATGCCGACGCGTCGTCGGATGCCAGGAAAACGCAAAAACGAGCAATATCTTCTGGCTCGACCCATCTTTTGAGGCACTGCGCTTCGAGACGCCGCTTGTCGCTCTCGGGCGTCAGCCATTTGGTCACTTGCCGTTCGGTCTTGACCCAGCCCGGCGCAATTGCGTTCACGCGAATATTATATTCTCCATAGTCGCGCGCGAGCGACCGCGTCAGTCCGATCATTGCAGATTTCGACGCCGTATAGATGGGCATGCCGCCCATCCCGGCCATCCACGACATCGACGAGAAATTGAGGATTACGCCGCCGCCCTTGGCCTGCATTCCCGGCAGCACGGCTTGGGCGGCGAAGAACGTATGCCGCAAGTTGACCGCAATGCGTTCGTCGAACATCTCGGGCGTCACGTCGGGTGTCGCGTGACGCTCGTCGTGCGCGGCGTTATTGATGAGGACGTCGGCGGTGCCGAGCGCATTGGTAAGCGCCACAATAGCCGCCCTCAAAGCATCAATGTTCCGAATATCCGCTTTTGCAAACCGCAGGCCCGACTTCTCATCACCGAGTTCTGCGACCAGGGCCTTGGAGGGCGCTTCAGCGATGTCGATGAAACCGACTTTGGCCTTCTGTCGGACGAACGCGCGCACGATTGCCGCGCCGATACCCGATCCGCCACCGGTCACGATCACTGATTTCCCCTCGAGATCAGGATAGATGGCTCCTAAAGACTGCTGGGCCATGAGCGTTACTCCAATTCGCCATCGCTATTTATCGCGACGCCTATCAACGACGCGAGTCATACGCGCACTCGCTGGCGAATGGTACGATCGTTCATCGGCAGGCATCCTGAAAGCGACCGACGGCGTGGGAGCTTCAACGAGCCGATCCCTGCTTGCTTTGAAAGCGAATTGGCCACTTCTGTCGAAGGGCGCGACCCCAGCGCGCCGTTGCCACTTCGTGCAAGCCCGCCGGTGGCCTCCAGCCGCCGAAAACGGCGATCAATCGGCTGACCGCGACGAGCCGCAGGTTGCCGAAGGTCTTCAGCCGCCGCTTAGTCCGACGCCTCGCTCGGCGAGTAGTTGTTCAGCTTTGGCGGTAAGCTTGTATTTCGCAGGCGACACTTGGTCAGCCGGCGCGACCAATCCCTTCGCAATGAGCTGATCAAGAAGCTTCTTTTTATCTGCATTAAAATTCGCGCCCCGTCCCTCCAATATATCGCAAAGGATCACAATTTCTTGGTCAGAGATCGGGGCATCTGCCATTAGACGGCTCCCGAATAGGAGGCTGATTCTAAGCCGTGCTCCCCAGGCACACTTGCCAGTACCACTCTACACCTATGACATATTTTACGCCTGACCGTTCAGACCGGCAATCGTCGCACGATCGGCAAATAATCATCGAGCCAGATGTGAAACGCTGGGGTTCCGAGCCGAGCAGGCTTGCGCGACATTTCTGCCCTAGCGCGGCAACATGCCGGCATCAGCGCGATCGCATGCTCGGCAACGGCGGTGTCGCCATAGCCCTTGACGGTATGGACGCGAATGCCGCGCTCTGCCAGTTCGCCTATTCATGTGGCTGGCGGCGCCGTTGCCGGAAAAAGCGATGAGCTTTGAGTCCGCCGCGTTCCAATATCGGCGTCATACGAGCAAAAAACACACGATCTAGTAAATACTTCGCAAATGAAACACCGCAAAAAAAGCCCGCAATTCACGCACGGCAGTATCCGCCCACGGATCACTTCTTAAGATGGTTCTTAAAATGGCGGTCCAGAGCATGATCCGGAAAAGTGGAAACCGGTTTTCCGAAAAGATCATGCTCCACCAAAAAGTTAGAGCGCCAATCGATTCAATCTGAAGCGATTGCGCTCTAGCACGCGACAAAAGGAGCGGCGCGCATGTGGGACGACCGATTTCTTTTCGTGATAGCGGCCTTGATCGCGATGGCGATCATACTCGAACCTCGCATGGCCCGCCTGCGACGGACAGTGCGTTTCGGGCGACGAAACCTGAAAGTGGGTTCGACCATTATTTTCGCGATCGCGCTTTTGCTTATCGCCGTTGTCGGCAGCCATATTTGGTACCATTGGCACCAGTCATTCCTTCCAAATGTGACTAGTCTCATTTCTCTTTTGCTAGGCGCAGTTTTTGGCGCCTTCACAGCTCACTTTGTGTCCAGTTTATTTGGCGTGCGCTTCGGAAGGCGAGATCCAATTATAGGTGTTAGCGTTTTACTATTGCTAAGCGTCGCTTACAGCCTTCCACTATATTCCAGGTCCATCTCGGACATGCTCAGCGGCATTGGCCTTTCGAGCGTAAAAACGCCGTTTCTCGAACTGACGGTGCGCGAGAGAGGCAGTAAGCCCGTTACCGCGGTGGCGTCCGGTGCATCATTCAACTCCGGGCAGATGCCCAGAACGAGTGATCCAATTCCTGGCCTAAATTGGCTGAGCATCGACACAGCGTTCGACGCGGATTCGAAATCGGATAGTACGTTGCCATCTGACGAAAATTACATCAGCTATTTTGATAGCGAAGTGTTTCACAGCAGGGAGCATGAAGAGGATGTCGAGCAAGTCAAGAGATTTCTAATTCCGGCAAAAATCCTATCGCAGTGCCTGCAGAAATACGTGGAAGTGCTTCCCGACTCCGGGCTTCTGCTAGTCGATGTCAAACCCGTAATTGAGTCCATGTTCATGCTGCATACAAGGTCAAAACGGGACTCGGGCAAGAATCCGCCGCCCAAGGAGGTGAGCTATAGCTCCTATGGCGAGTCGTTGTTTTGGCGCGAGGTCAACAATGTTCTAAACAGGGTGAATGAGAAATTTGATGAAAACCGGCACCCGGAGGTGAACTGGCCTGCTAAGTTGGATCAATGCAAGGCGCAAGAATCAAAAGATCTGACGCCCTTTAAAGTGGATCACCGGCAGCCATACGGCGCCTTGGTTCTCGCCGATCTGATACACGCTCACGGATCTCCCGATGAGGCGATCGAAGTGCTCGCAGAATGGCTCAATCTGTCGAATTCCTATCAGAAGGCATATTCCGAAGATAAGATCTCAACGTGGTGGCAGTTGCGCGTTATGTCGCGCATCGGCATTTTGATGGCTGAGGTAGCAGGCCAAAACAATCTTGCGTATCGCGACTTTTTTGACGCGTATAAAAAGAAGTTGGAGGGCTATTTCGAGAAGAGGAACGTAACGCTCGACCGCATCAAAACGAGGTGCAAAGACTGGTCTCTGGCCAATTCGCGGAACCGAACTCTGGCAACGGCCAGTGCACGTGCCGACGGATTTGGGTATGGTTCCAAGCAGGATGATGTCGCTGTCGAGCAGAGGGCGTTTTATCTTTTGCTCGCGGCGGAAGATGAATCGTTGCGTACTGAAGTGAACTTCATCGGGGAAGAGGGCAAGATTGAACGTCTGGAAAACTTATATAGACGGGCGGAGTTTTTAGCCAGTGTGGGCGGAGAGTGCTTGCCGGAAAATTTCGGCGAGAGACAACGCGAAGGAATAATTGCGGATCACCAGGTCACCGTGGGGCTGGTCGGTTTGACTGTCGCGGATCGGATGGCGACGATCGGTCTCTCCCGTGGCGACCGTATCCGCTCGTCGGAGATAGCCAAAAACGGAGAAAAAGCGCTGCGCGCCGGATTTGCAACGTTGAACTCATTTGTAGAAGAGGACAGGAAGAATATTCAACAGAGTGCGGACTGGCAGAAAAGGGTCTTTATGCAATCGGTTTGGGAGAAGTCAGCCAGCCTGGCCGGGCGTGCGTTTCTAAGACTCAGGACCAGAAGCGATTAAGGCGAACACGGTATTTTGCAAGCATTTTGCGATCTTCGTCTTTATCGCTTGTTAGCACTAGTGGACCTATGGTTGCATGTTTCTCTTTGTGGGAGCGTGTCATGTCAAGGGCAGTGCTCATAGGATTCGGAATTGCGTGCATGATTGGGTTGTTGGTGCCGACGATAACGGCCCTGGCTGGCGGCGCAAATCCCTAGCCTTCTCTCCCCAATCACGTATTTGGCTGACGGTGCAATCCTGCACGTCGCACGCCTCGATCGTCTGTCGCGGAGCTGGCGCTCCTGTGCTTGGTGGCGAGCGGCCTGGTGCGACAGCCGTTTGCGCGTGGTGTCCTTTGCAAGATCGCGCGCGATTAGGCGTTGGCGGCCATAGAAGCTCGTCGATGACGTGGACGCGCGGCAAGTAGACGCCTGCGTTTGGCTTTGCTTTTAGCTGCAGCGGCTGCCCGCGCTGGCCTTTGCGCCGATGACAAGGGGCCGCCGCGGAGAAGAGGGCCTATCGTGTCGATTGTATGCGACGGTAGGAAATGGGGATTTTGATACAGTTGTTCGAGTAGCGTCTCGTCGCTGTTGTCGTTCCCGATATGTGGTCTGCAGTGCGGCTTTGAACGCGCGTTAGCGGCCGATACCGCCGCTCAAATTCGCCTACAAAAAATGGTATCTTGCCCAAAGGTGCGAAAATCGAATGGGCCCCTCCATATCCACGTCGCGCTCGGGGCCAAGTCTAAAGTTTGGTTCAAACGGCTGAAGATTTTCTGGCATCGGATAAATACGATTCTGACAGGAATTAGCCCAGGATGTCATGGTCGCGCGGAAAGGCCGGCTCACCAGTTGGCGAAAAATCGCCACAGCGAGCCGTAACCGTAGTCCATATTTGGAAGCGACATCGTCAAATCTGTGCTCCCGCGCCCGTGTGTTGGTTGCGTAGGGGGGCATGAAGCGGTTCTCGGAGTTCCCGACGTGGGAATGACGACAGGAGGCGTCCGAGCGAGGCGCAGGAGCGAGTAACCGCAAAAATTAATCGTTTCAGGAACGCTTGTTGGAGGGTATCCATGGGCACTGACAACGAGATTGATAGACGCAGTCTCATCGTACGGACGGCAGGCGCGATCGGGGCGGCGGGGACCATCGCGGGAGCGGAAGTCGTGCCGGCATCGGCACAGGCGATCCAGCCGATACCGCCGGGTTTCGATGTCCAGAAGCCGCTGATCGAAAATTGGAATAAGCCGCTCAATCAAGTTGTTGAGGTCGATCTGCGGAAAGATGCGCCGGAACTTTCCGACGCCGCAGCCCGCGAGCGACATCGGATCTACTGCTACCTCCTGATGAAACTGATCCATCGGTTTTGGAATGGCAACAAGCGCGGCCCGCTTGGAAATTATCCGTTACGAGCCGAGCAGAGAGATTTGACGCCACTGCCGCCGGCCTTGCCGCGCTATCGCGGCGACATGGTCGACAATGCCGACGGGCTTCGAATCAACTGGGATCGGTACGTCGGCCACAACATCGCTTGCCTGGCCGTCGACGGGAATGGGGAAATCATCGACTTTGACTTCAATCACAATGAGTTATTTCGGAGCAGCGCGGAGCACGCCGAATCGCGGATGGTGCGCCGCTTGTTCAGTCTCACCAATATCTTCGACACCTGGCGTACGGGAGCGCCGATCGCCAACAAACCAAAAGCCGCTTCCTTAAATGACGTTACGCTTTATACATCGCTTGAATCCTGCGCCCAATGCTCAGGCGTAATGTCGCTCGCCGGAATAAAGCAGATTGTATACCTGCAAAATGACTTCACGGCCTACAAGATAGGGAACATCATGTACAATCTGGCCAATCGAGTGGACATGATCGATCCACTGGGCAAAGTCACAAGCATTCCGGGGGCGCCAATTCCTATCGCCGCTTCTGAAATTGGGTTGGATGAGTTCGGGCGCCTCAATGACTCGTATTTGAGATTCGCCACCAACATTGTTGCCGCGGGTGCGGCCGATCCGCCAGATCTGGCCGGCGCCTTTTTTATTCCGGAACATGGAAAACCCGACTTCGATCCCTCGATAACATCGTTCCTCTGCACGGATGACGCGCGCACGATATTCGCGAGCGGGGGTCAAAAGCTCGACGGCCTGAAGCTTGAGAATGGGACCTGGAGGTCCCCTAACAAGGCCGGTGACGACGACGTCTTAACAAATGCTCAGAGCCTGGAACAAGCGCGCAAGTTCTACCAATACGCAGATGTTGAAGGGTATCGGGGCTCGCCACATAAGCTGTGAGGCCGAGCGCGACGGCTGCAGCGCAACGCCATTCACTTGATGAAATAAAAAGGATTGGGCAATTTGAATGCGCATTCCGCCTTGCCGGCATTGATACCGGGCTGCTGCTCGAGATCGCTCAGCTGGTCGCCAATATTGGCAATGAGTGTGTATTTGTCGTCGGTTTCGATCTTGGCGCGTGCAGCGGTTTTAAACGCTTCTGCGGTCGGAAATTCGTCTCTGTCTGGACGCGTAACGAGTTTTGTCCATCCCTCGTAGCCGGCGCGATCGAGATTCCACAGTGTCGCTTGTCGCTGATTGTCGCGCCGGCTGGTAATGAAGATGGTCGCGACCTTGCCCTTTACCGCGTTGAAGAAGTTTAGCGCCGATGGAAAAGCCTCAGCTTCCGATTTTAGGATCCACGCATTGAAGCCACAGGGACCGTCTGGCAAAACGTCGCAACGGCCGTTGTTGATGAAACCGAAATCGTCAGCGGCAAGGTCTGGCCAATTCGACAGAACGGTCTCGTCGATGTCCAAGATAACCGCAGGTTTTATCACCCCGCTCGCGCGCTGTTCGACGTAACTTTGCGCTACCGCGTAAACGGCCGCCATATCCTGGGCGTATCTTGTATCGTGATAGTCGCGCAGCAAATCTTTCACTTTGTCGATATTCAGTGGCGACGCCGCTGCGGGGATCCTGGGCTCGGGCACCGCCGGGCATTGCGCGCTGGCCGACGTGGCCGCGACCAGCGCAGACACGACCATCGCGGCAGTAATTCTGTGGTACATGCTTTTTGACACGTCTGTTCACGTGAGAATGTGGCGCACAATGTGGTCTGCGCTGCGCAGGCACAGTGCGGCAATAGTCAGTGTCGGATTGGCGGTGGCGACCGTCGGAAACGTCCCGCTGCCGACCAGGAAAAGATTTTCGTGGTCCCATGATTGTTGCATGTCATTGACCGCCGAATCGGTCGCGGAGGCTCCCATGCGGTGGGTGCCGACGATATGTCCAGCGCCGAAGTATTTCAATCTGGTCGTTGGATCATTCGGCGATGGGAAGGAGCTCGGATCGTCGGGATCGGGCGCCAACGTAAACTGATCCGCGTTCATTGCGCTGAAGATTGCGGTGGCCGTTATTTTTGCCGCAGCCAGTCCCTGTTTCGTGTAGTCGGAAAGATTGTAGCTGATCCTCGGCCGCGGCAGACCGAGTCGATCCTTCGCCGTCGTAGAAAGCGCGACGCTGTTGCTGTCGTTGGGCGACTGCTCGATCAGAAAGCCGAGTCGGAATTGCCGGGAGAGTCTGTCATTAAGTTCCTTAACTAACGGCGGGCCGAACAGGGCTTTTTTGTCTTTGTTCAGCTGGCTGTCGTTCAGCCCATTGACGAGATCGACCGTCGTCGTATCCGGATCCCCGATCGGGAAATTCCATCCCTCGTTGCCGATCTCGATCCGAAATGCAGCGCGTTCTCTGCGGAATTCGCCATCCCGGCATACCTCGATTCCGGCGGTCGATAGCGGGCCGCGATAACCCCAGACCGGCTGCGGCGTAAGGGCCCAGGCCAGATACAGCGGATGATCCATCAGGTACTTGCCGATGACGCCGTTGTGGTCGCGACGGTTCGCCACGCCATTGGGCGTGCGTTCGCTCTTCGACATCAGTAACAGCCGGGGAATCTCGATGGCGTTGCCTGCCAAAATGTAGATTTTGGCCGTTAAGCGGCCGCGACGGATAACGGGGCCATTGTCTCCGTCGAATTGGATGTAGTCGATACCGCTGACGCGACCATTTCCATCGACCACTACGGCGGCGGCCGCGCACCGATACCACACCTGCACGTTACCCGTTCGCAGCGCTTCGGCGAGCGTGACGCTCGGGTCGTACTTCGCCTGAATCGGACAGATGGGGATGCAATTGGTATTACCTGCGCAGACGCGCCGGTCCTGATAAGGCTGCGAGTTACGAGCGGCGGGCGTGCTGGATACCTTCCATTGCACTTTATCCAGCCCGATGCCGGGCACTTTTAAAGCCGACACGGCTGCATCGACCGCCATGTCGACACGGGATATCGGAATTCTTGGCATTGGATACGGGGACGAGAAAGTAATGCCAAGGTGAGCATTCTGCTCTTCGGCGTCACCGGCGACGCCGATCTCCTTTTCCGCCTCACAGTACCAGGGCTCTAAATCGTCATACTTGATTGGCCAATCGGTAAAGCGACCGTAACGCGACTTCATCTCAAAATCGGCCGGCAGCAAACGCAAGCTGGTCCCGAGCCAATGCCGCGCGGTGCCGCCATTGACCCGCTCGTAGCTGCTGCCGAACGCCAACGGACCGTCCTGAACGAGATAGCTTTGCTTTGGATCTTGCCAGTCGCCGCGCCGGCCCTTGGCTTCGAGACTGAGTACGGTAGGCCGCCCGGCATTCAAGGTGGCAGGATCGGTGAGTTTGCCGCCGCTGAACAGTTCTGGCGGGTACGGGCTTTCCGGTACCTTCACGGTCGCCATAAAGAAGCGGTTCATGTAATCGTTGATATCCGGCGGCAAGTTCTGACCGGCTTCAAGAATCAAGACCTTTTTGTTGGCTTGGCCTAACCTTTTGGCCATCAGAACACCGGAAATACCGGAGCCCACGATCAAGGCATCAAAAGCATCTGCTTTTTCCGCGCGCATATCACGCCCCTCTCGCCTTGACGAAGTCTTCGATTGGCAGCGGTTCGTCCGACCAATAGCCAAAACGCAGTTCGCTGTAGCCCATGGGATGCGCCTGTGCGACGCGCCATGCCCAAGCCTGGGTATATGCCGTGGGCGAAATGACCTTGAGCGGGGTAACAGGGGAGGGGGGTGGCGTTTGCGCCAGCACCATTGGCTGATACCAGGCACCGAGATACCAAGCCAAAATGATGCTGCGTCCGAGATATTTTATCCTCTGATTGGAGCTGTTCATGATTTTGTTGGCAGCCCCGACCGGGTCGGCCGGATTGGCGCGAACAATCTGCATCAAGCTCTCAAAACCCGGATCGCTCTTTGCCTGCTTGAAGTAGGCTCGCTTGATCTGGATGGGATCAACCGGCGGCGCCAACTGAGCGGCGTCGATCCCGGTCAGCGCTGCCGACAATTTGACGAACAAGTCCAGGTCTGCTGCATCGTCTGCGGCGGCTGGCTGCGTCAGATCGGCGGTGCCTATCGCACTCGCCATGGTGCCGGCCGCGACGCCGAGCACCTTACGCCGCGTGAAATCAATCAAGGTCTCCTCCCTTCGCCGGCCTTCACTGCGGCATGCCGCCTCCGAGGCCACATCGTTTGGTGTGAGCGGCGGATTTGCTCGCAGCCGGTGAGCCGCAAAAGTCGTTCTCGCACTGAGCCTTCTCAAGAACGAACGTGAAGTCGGAAGCGACCGCCGGGACGTGCCGCGTCGTCGCGTTGCCGTGGCAAGCCATGCAGCTCGAAGAAGCTAGCGGCACTTGGCCCTGGCTGTAGGTCTCGAGCGTGGTGTTAGCCAGGAACGTCGGCATCGGCGCTCCGTTGCAGTCGGTTTTGCTTTGGGCGTCGCTCGGCCACTGCGTCGTGATTAACATGTAATTTTCCCAGACCGTGCCTTTGAGCAGAGTGCGGAAGCGCTTGTTGAGATCGTCGACTTCCTTGGCGACGGCATCGGGAAAAATTATTGATCGGATCACCTGACTTCTGTGATTTGAATGAAACTGAAGTGACGCTGGCGGATCCCACGGGCTTGGCGGCGTCTTGTTGTCGGGACATCGAGGGCAGCCTGCATTGAAGAAAGTGTAGGGCGGGTGCAGATCCCTCTCCGCGACTTGTTTTTCATTAGGGGCGTTTCTTACATGCTCGAACGAGCTCCAGACCCATTGCGGCGCGAACTTGGTCTTGTGGCCCACGTGGAAGCCGATGAGCCCGAGCGTCTTAGCCACGCAAGTCGGCCCGGTCTTGGTTGCCGGCGGCCCCGGGAAATAAATCAAGGCGTCGGCGGTATGGAATTGCCTCATGAACGTCTTGTCTTTGCCGGGGTCGAGGATGTGCCATGAAACCTTCAACATCACCGCGCCCATCCGTCCCGGCATGTTGGCGCCTGGATTGACACCTTCAGGAAAGATGATGTCGCGATCGAAGCGTTCTTGGCCCTGCTTGCTGTACAAGCCGTTGTCGGCGATGAAGTCGAACATCGGCTTGTTGATCAGGATATCGAACAGCGCATAGTTGCCGTTTTGATCGATGAGCGGACCGGTCTTGAACGGCTGATCCCAGGCTGCTTCACCGAGCTGCAAAATGATCTTGCCGGGACCATCGAGCGGTTTGCAGAGCTCGGGAACGATGCGCGTGCCCCATGTCGGCTTGGAGCCTTTTTCCAGCATGACCGCAGCGAGTGGCCGGTAATTGCTCAGCGCTTCCCATTTGGTCGCCGCGTCGCCGCCCGGCCTGGGGCCTTGCCCGATGGTCTTGCCATCTGCCGGAGAGTTCAGCGCGATGAAAGTGAGCCAGGAATAGAAGTCGAAACCGCGTTGCAGATTGGCCAACGCGTCAGTGCTAAGCCCTTTTTGGCTGACGACCTGATGACACGGCTGACCGAGGGTCAAAAGCTTCGAGTCAATCGGCGTGGCGACGTGTTTGCTCTGGTCGTGAGGGTCCGGCGCCGTATCTGGCGTCAGATTGCAGTTCGCTACCGGTGGGTTAATCTCTGCTGCGGCGTCCGCGATGGGTGCTTGCGCGTAAGCGTGCAAATTGAGCATGCAGACAAAAGCAGCGCCCGCAGCAAGGATCGCGCGCTCCCTCAGGTTACGCATAAGCGCTCTCCCTCTGAAACTGGAAACGCTGAACGACAGAGCGTTTTGCCGCGCATTCCGCTGCGCAGGCAGAGATTGCAATTTGCGCTAGGCGCGGATAGTCCGACGAAGAAAAACCGATTTACCGATGAAAACGGATCGTAAGTCTTGATCGGCGATGGAAAGCGAAACGTTGGCTTCGCGGGTGGATGCGAGCGTCGAGGCCACGCACAGCACGCCGGGTGCAATCCGATGATGACCTCCATACGCATCCTCCAAGACACGTACTGAGTTCGCGACCGTCCACAACCTGACGCATTTCAATGCCAACTCTGTGAACGAGAGGGATTCTATGCTGCGAAAATCAGAGCAAAGTTCTCGACATCATTTTCTATAAGTCGCAGCGCCGCTACAATCGCATATCTTCGTCGATGCAACATAAGGGAGCGATGGCGCTGCCGCCGCTGCGACCCCGGTCGGGAGGATGAGCATGACGGGCCCAAACGTCGCTGTGCCGCGCGCCGACCTGCAGGCCGTCATCGTTATCCACGGGATGGGGGAGCAGATTCCGATGGATACGATTAAGGGCTTCGTCAATGCGATCTGGCAAAAGGACGACGTCGTCACTGCCACCGGGCTTCCCAATTCCACCGAGGTATGGAGCAAACCGGACGCACGCACAGGCTCGCTGGAGCTGCGTCGGATTACCACCCGCGAAAGCATTGCAAGCCCGCCCACATTTCCCTCGGGCGTGCGAACCGACTTCTACGAGCTCTACTGGGCTGACCTCACCGCTGGCGCAACCTGGGACTCGCTAACGGCCTGGGTCCGTGGCTTGCTCCTGCGGCCGCTCCGCCGCGTTCCGCGCGGCGTGCGGCTCGCGTGGCTGTTACTGTGGCTTCTTTGTCTGATCGTCGTCGCGCTGGCCCTTCTCGCCGTGGTGCCTCCGACCGCTTGGAGGGGTACGCGATTTGCCGCTGTTGCCGGTCACCAATGGCTTATTGCGGCCCTGGCGGTGATCATCAGTGGCTGGGTCCATCGCATGGGAACCTCAACGTTTGGGCGGGTCGTCCGCTACACGCGGGCCGATCCCAACAACATTGCGGCTCGCGCCGCCGTGCGCGATCGGGGCCTCAAGCTGCTAAGGGCATTGCACGAACGCTCCCATTACAAGCGCATTGTCATCGTGGCGCACAGCCTTGGGACGATGCTGGCGCATGACCTCTTGAGTTATTTCTGGACGGAACGCGAGGCGGCGCGGACGATAACGGAAGGAACGGTGGAATTCACGGCCCTTGCCACACTTGAACACGCGGCCGCCGCCGTTGCTGAGGGATCCGCAGATCCGGCGCGCCTGAGCGAATATTTCGCCGCGCAGCGCCAGTTGCGCCAGCAGCTAGCGGACCGTCCTGCGCCCGCTGCCGCGGATCAGCCCGATCCACGCTGGCTGATTAGCGATCTCGTCACGTTCGGCAGCCCACTGACGCATGCGGAATTTCTCATTGCTGCTGACCGCTCCGACCTTGAGGCCCGCAAGGCGGCGCGCGAGTTACCGCAATCGCCACCATATCGGGAATTCCTCGATCCCAACGTGCTCAACCGCGCGAAGGCGACGAAGATCATGCCGATTGCAACCCCTGCGGCCGATACTCGGCTGATGAGCTACCCAGTGGTCAATGTGGCTGACACCTGGATGTTGCATCACGCCGCGCCGTTCGCGGCTGTCCGATGGATCAATGTATACGATCCGGCAACCCTAGTTTTCTTCGGCGACGTGATTGGAGGGCCGTTGGCATCGGTCTTCGGTTCGGCCATTGTTGACATCGACCTCAAAGCGCGGCGCGGCGGTCGTCAGTCATGCAGCTTTACTCACACGAAATACTGGTCGCTTGACGAGGCATCGCGCATTGCTGCCTGCCGCGAAGCCGTCAACTTGCTCGATCGGTGAGTGCTACCCGCAACTAAACCACAGGCAACGGCATCAATAGGTCATGCGAACCGCCGCTGCGGCTTGGTTGTATCCGAGCCCTGAACTGATCATGACGACCAGGTCGCCGCGTTTGATCTTGCCGAGTTCGATGGCGTCGTCCAATGCCATCGGGATGCAAGCAGAGCCGGTGTAACCGTATTTCTCCATGATGGTGTGGCATTTTTCCATTGGCACGCCGCACCGCTCCGCCGCAATCACAATCGACGGCTTGCTGACTTGGGTGAACAGCAATTGATCCACGTCGTCGGCCGTGAAACCGTTTTCGGCGGCAAGGCGCTTGAATAGACGCGGCCAACCTTCTTCGTTGACCGACGGCGGATAATTGCCCTTTTCGCGACGCATCTGGGTGCGCCCGGCCTTCACGGCGTCTATGCTCGCCGGCTCGACGGTGCCTCCGGCTGCGATGCCCCAACCAGATGCATAAGCGCCGTCGGCCTGGAAGGCCGCGCCGACGAAGCCTTGAAGACTGCCGCCCTCCAAGACAGCGGCGCCGGCACCGTCGCTCCACAAGAAGCAACCCGGATCGTCCGGATCGCTGAGCCTATGAATCATATCCACGGCGATCACAAGAATCGTCTTTATAGCTGGATTGGTGGCGATCAGTCCGGAGCCGATGGCGATCATCGGTGGAAACGACGCGCAGGCGCAACCCACGTCGAACGTGCCGGCATTCTTCGCGCCAAGCTTATATTGTAGAACCACCGCGGTGTCGGGCGTGATGTAGTCGGGCGATGTCGTGCCAAGAATGATCAGGTCGACGTCTTCGGGTTTGCGCCCCGCGCGTTTGAGCGCCTCTTTGGCTGCCGGCAGGGCGAGGTCCGACGTCACCCAGTCGCCTGGGACGTAGAAGCGTTTGGTGATACCCGTGCTCGCGGCAAGCCGGTCGATAACGGTTGGTTTACCCAGTGCGGTGAAACGCGCCGTTAGTTCTGCATTGGTGACAACGCGCTCGGGCAAATAGCGAGCGGTTGAGACAATCTGGGCGATGCGAGCCATGAACGGGGTTCCGCAGATGAATTCTGGAGCGGAGTGGACGATAGCAAGCGGCGGAGTGTCCGGGAAGCCGCGGCTCGCTTGCGCAATCGATGCCGAATTTATGCGCGCTTCTTTTTGCCGGATCGATGCGTTTTTGCCGGATCGATGCGTTTTTGCCAGATCTGCCGGATCGATGCTTTTTGCCGGATCCAAGTCTTCTTCCGGCCCGGAGCCGACGTCGAGCGATGTCCGCTATTTGGCCGCCATCAAAGGCAAGGCAGACATGCCGCTGACCTGCCTAAAGAATCGAGTTTAACCCAAGGCCGGTATTGGCTCCATGCTAAAGCCGCCTTTCCTAACGTAACAGTCGGGTGGCCAACATAGATTTCCCCGTCCATGACGGGCCAAGGCCCCGGCGCCTAAGGTCACAAAATCCTAAACCTTCGTATTGGTTCTCCTATTCTCTTCGATATTGGATTCATACCGGTGAGCAATACGGCGATTGATTGCAGGCTATTAACCTTTCGTTAGATAAAAGACGGGGGGTGGCCGTGTCTCATTCGATGTACAGCGCCGATGGCAAAGCCCATTTGAAGATTGTCGTCGTCGGCCTCTTATGCGCAACTGTAGTCGCTGCCGTCGGCGTATTCGCGCACAGCAGCGGAATCGATCTGGGAACTGCGCCGCTGGTGAAAGCAGGCAGCGCCAAGGTCGTCGGCGGAAATTTACCCGCTATTCGATAGCATTAGCGGTCCTCGGATCGGGGTAAGCTTGACACAGTGAGCCCGGCAAGGATTCGCCCGGCTCAGCGGTGCGCATGGGGGATGTGGGTGAAGTTTACAGGTGATCAACAGGACGGTCTGGCTCTGGACGCGTTGGTTGCCACGAACGCAGATCCGCAGATCGTGGCGACGAAGCCAGATAAGTTTTTAGAACGTTTCCCTGCTGGATTCGAAGACGTGGATATTACCATTCTCGACTGGATCGCCGCCGCGAGGGCGGCGCGTCGGGCATAGTGCTTGCTGTCGGGCATAGTGCTTGCTGATGTGATCGCGGCGAGCGCCGGCGCCTGATTGTGAAGTAGCTCAGAGGTGAGCTATGTAATCGGGGCGAGCGCCGGCGCCGCCGCCACAGGTGCGTGCCGATCAAATTGACCGAGCAAAGCAAAACGGTTGCGCGTAGCCGGCGCCTGATCGCGACGTAGCGCAGAAGTGAGCTAGAGCGTGATGAGTTTAGATAGAACCACACGCCCGTCATGGCCGGACTTGTTCGAGCGACATCGCATAAGCCGCGCGCAGATTGGTTTTCGCCGTTTCAGCAGCGATGGCACTCGGGTGGCGATCGTCTGCGCGAGCGCACGCAGAGCCGCAACTCGGAGAACTCAAGCACTTCGCTCACCACCCCCCTGATAGCGCACGCGCGGTATCGATCGGGTCGCCGGTTATCGGTATGAGCTTCCATTCGCGAGGCCGATTAAGATTTTTCGAAGCTCTTCCGGAACCTAAGCCGTTTGTCGTTAAGCTTGAGCCCGCTGGAGACGACGGCGTCCCAACGGCGCTCCCGCAAATTCTTAAAAACAACCCCATTGCAAAGGCGACGTCGCCAATTTTTCACCATCCGAGCCTTGCATTTTTTTTCCATCGTGCGACTATCGCGGAAACCTGGGAACCTCAAAATTGGGGAGGTGTTCCCATGGTTAAATTCAAGCCCGCGAGCGGTCAAAGTCAGGCGGCCCGCAAGTCAGAGCGAGCCGATCACCAGAACGTCCCGCATGGGCACGACACGGTCGGCAAGCCGGTGCGAGCCGTTCGCGAGAATGCCCCGCAACCTCACGACACGATCAGCAAGCCCGAGCGGGACGTTTGCCAGAATGTCGTACAAACCCGACAGTCACCCGAAAGGGCGCTCGCCGCGGTTCGATCTTCTACCTCGTCCAACGACCAAAAAGACGCTTACGCCGCGCTCACCGAGGCGCTGGGCACGACGAATTCGGATTTCGTGCAAGGTCTGTTTGGGCACCTGCTTGATGCCAGCGCGCGAGGTGAGCAAAAATATGATTCGCGCGAGCTCTTCTTCATGCTCGCCGTAATCAAAGAGCAGAAAACAAAAGACCCGCTCTTGGCAATGCAGCTGGCGCAGATGGGGGCCGTACACGCCGCCTTGATGAAAGCCGCGGGCGAGGTTGCGCAGGCTGAGTTCCTCCCGCACAAGGAATTCGCGATGCGCGCGGTGAACCAACTGGGGCGCACCTTCACCGCACAATTAGATGGCCTCAAGCGCTATCTGAGCGCGCCGGTGCACAACGTTAGCGTTTCGGTGAGCGAGGGCGGACAGGCTATCGTCGGGAACGTGACGCAAGCTGCAGATCGAGCTGCGCCAGCCGCAGCGGCCAATGTGACGCGAGCGATCAGCGATGCGCGCCAGGTTCCGATGGAGACGCTTCGCGATCGAGAGCAGATAACAGCGCCACTAAGGGGTACCGCCGCGGAAACGACCGAACGTCGCTGACCATCTGAAACCGAGGATGCAAAGCACGTCGATCGTGGGACGTGGAAATTGGAAAATGACGATGATTGCGCGTGATGACCAAGCCGGAGTGGATTCTGAGCTCGCCACTGATGCTGGTGGCCAGGCGATGAAACTGACACTGTGCAAAAGGGATGATACGACTTATTACACCTTGGAGGGGGGCGCCGATGAAGCACGAGCTCACATGCGTGCCTTTGGAACCAATGAGCCAGATTTTTTTTACGGGCTGCTTCAACAAATCGTCAACGCCGGTTCGAAGGGTAAGTATCCCGACGAAACGGGTGTCAAATTTATGCTGGCGTTTATCAGAAGTCGGGAGCCTCGCGATGAATTTGAAGCAACCATGCTAAGCCAAATGGCGGCGACACAACTGGCCATCATGAGGTTTACCAATCGGCTCGCCCATGCCGAAACGCTGCAAGCGCAGGATAGTGCCGAGCGCACGCTCAACAAGCTGATACGAACATTTAACATGCAGGTCGAGACGTTCCAGCTCTACCGTTTTGCCAACGAAAGGAAGGCGCTGGTCCAGCATTTGCCGGTGAGAAACGGAGGCCAGACGATCATGGGGTCGGCGCGCGAGGAAGAGAAGCGCGCGGAATTGACGCCGTTACTGACGAATACACGGCAAAGCCCGACGCCGATTATCGACGAACCGCCACGTAGACCGCTGACTCTCAAGTGGAGTCAAAAATGACCAGCATCGAACACAATACCGGGCCGATGCTCTCAAGCCCTCGTTGCGGCGCCAAAACAAGGTCAGGCACCCCCTGCATGGCTCCCGCGGTTCGCGGCAAAAAGCGGTGTCGCATGCACGGCGGCGCGCCAGGGTCGGGCGCTCCCAAGGGCAACCAGAATGCGCGGAAACACGGTCGGTTTACGCGAGAAGCCTTTGAGGAACGTCGACAGCTGCGGGATCTGCTTCGCCAGTCGCGGGCGCTGATTCGGCAAATAATGTCACCTCTCAGTGCCGAACCGGAAACTTCAGTGGGGTGAAATCGGATGTCCTTCCCAATCGGGCGCTTGCGTTCCTAGGCAGCACGCGAGCCTATTTCCTGTCGTCCCTTTTGCCTCTAGCCGCCAACGCGAACTCCAGCAGGCGGCGAATTGCTTCCGAGCGCGAGGGCTTGTCACTCTGCTGCTTAGCCCATGAATCAACAGCGGACCTCAATACGGTAGGGAGGCGTATGGCCAACACCGGAGCTTGACCGGTCGCCGGTCGGCCGCGTTTTTTTCGTAATACGGGAATTGACTTCTCCCAATATTCGTATTACGTAAAATCGAAGCGAGCCGATGGGAAGCGGCAACTTTCCACCGGCTCTGACCCAAGCCGCGGAGATAGCCATGGCCCAGGCTGATCACTGGCGTAGCCGAATTCGCGCCCTGATCCCAGACGCCAGCGCCGAAGCATCCACAAATCTGGCCCACCTGACCCGCCGAATCTCGAGACTGGGCCCGATTGCATCTGCCAGTGATTGCTGTCGCGCTGCCGAACGGAAGTCTAAAGCGGGTGTCGCATGATCGCGTTACCCAAATCAACCTCTCAGCGGCGCTTCTTCGTTGGCGGCTCGGATGCCCGCATTATCATGGGGGATGACGAAGTGGCCTTACTCCGGCTTTGGCGGCAAAAGCGCGGGGAGACTGAGCCGGAGGATTTATCGGGCAATCTGCTGGTGCAGCTCGGCTTAGCGACCGAAAACCTGAATCGGCGCTGGTTTGAGGCCACTACGGGCCAGGTGATTACGGATGTCCAACGGCACATTCGCCACCCGGTGTTGCACTGGATGGGAGCGACGCTCGACGGCCGGGTGGAAGCGAGCGGCGCCGTTTTTGAGGCGAAGTTCATGTTGCCGTGGTCGTTCTCGGAAGAAGCGGCAGTCGAAAAGTATGCGCCACAGCTGCAGCATAACCTTTGGGTTGTCGCGGGAAGGACTGCGGTACTCTCGGTGATCACCGGTGGCGGCAAGTGGGTTGAAATCAAGGTC
The DNA here is from genome assembly GCA_963831135.1 of uncultured Alphaproteobacteria bacterium. GTDB lineage: Bacteria > Pseudomonadota > Alphaproteobacteria > Rhizobiales > Xanthobacteraceae > BOG-931. Next base: position 31,017 of record CAWHPH010000008.1, on the reverse strand, counting down.
CCGGCGGATCCCCTTTACCAGCATCTCATCGTCACCGCTGAACGGAAGTTCTGGCGTTGTGTCGAGAGTGGCGAGCGTCCTACTTTGTTCAACGTGGAACCGCCAAAACCGCGCATAGAGACTGTTCGCATCGTGGACATGACTTCTTCGAACGCCTGGGCGGAGTTCGCAGCGATTTTTTCCACCACGCGCGATGCTCACCAAAAGCATGAGCGGGCCAAGGCTGAGCTCAAGGCCTTAATGCCCGATGATGCGCAACAGGCATTCGGGCACGGTGTCCGAGCCAGGCGCTCGCGATCGGGCGCGATCAATTTCGATCTCCTCGAACCGGATGACGAGCATGCAGCGAGCAAGTGAATCGATCGGCGCTTTGGCTGCTGCGTTAGCCAGAGCCCAAATCCACCTGGTTAATCCCGAAAAGTCGCTCGTCGCGACGATCCGCGAAGAAGGCAAGCACGGGCGCGAGCGGACATTTCGCTACGCCCCACTTTCCAGCGGGCTAGACATCGTGCGTAAAGTGTTGGGCCAGCACGAAATTGCCACCGTGCAGAGCACGTCGATTGATCAACCCGCTGGTTTGGTCAATCTCACCACCGTGCTGGCGCACGCATCAGGAGAGTGGATCGCGTCGGAGTGGCCCGTTTGCCCCGTTAGTGAAATTGCTTCGCCGCGCCGCATGGGGGCTGCACTCACATATGCCCGGAGATACGCGCTTTTTTCGTTGGTCGGGATTGCCGGCGAGGATGACGTTGACGCGCCTGATCTGCATGCTCCTACAAGAGAAATTGGTGCGGAGCCCGTCGCAGCAAATGGCGGCACGGCGTTCAACGCTCGTGAACAACATGCTCCAGCGGAAGCGAAGCCCCACCCACAAGTAAAGCCCAAGCCGCCGACCGCAACTCCGACACTAGGACTGCACGCCTCCGCCAAACTCCGCGAACAGCTCCTTGCAGAAGTCAAAGAGCTTGGCTCTGGCGAGGATGCAGCTAAATGGGCGCATCAAAATCTGGCCGTAAAGAACCGGCTGCGAGCATCGGACGCGGCACAGGTGGAAGCGCTATTCGCAGCCAAGCTGACCAAGATCGGAACGTCCGTCCAGGAAACGCACACGCCTATGCCGGCCCGGAGCAACTCCAACCAAGCTCCCAATCGAAGTGGGATCGACAAGAGTGAACTCTGCCTCCTTGAGCCGCGTCGCGTGCGCGATCGAGAGCACGTCCGCTCAGTCGCCCAGAAGCCTTGCCTTGTTTGTGGTCGCCGCCCCTCGGATCCTCATCATCTTCGTTTTGCCCAAAGCCGCGCTTTATCCCGCAAGGTGAGTGATGAGTTCGTGGTTCCGCTCTGTCGCGGGCATCACCGCGAAGTCCACCGCTCGGGTGACGAGAGGGCATGGTGGAGGCATAGAGCGATTGATGGGCTCAGTGTAGCGCGGGTGCTTTGGCTTAAATCCCACCCGCAAGTACGCGACGATCGCGAAGCCATACCTTGAAGTGCCTTACGGCGAACTGACAGGCGTGTGACATGTCCGACCACGATCGGCGGATGGCCATTAAACACGGCCTAGACTAGTCTAGGCCGCGCGCCGACCTAAAGTTCCAGATTTCCAGCCGAAGATTAGGTTCGCCGATATCGCGCCGCGGGATGATCGTCGCGGACGCGCTGCTGACCGACCCTATAGAGACTCTCCCGCAAAGTATTTCCTTCGTAGTCTCGCCACATCCGGCCGCGGCGCTGGAGCTCCGGCACGGCCAGATCCGCGAAATCGGCGAAGCTTGCCGGTGGCATGACGTCGACCAGATTGAAGCCGTCGATATCGGCTTCCTCGACCCAGCGCTCGAGGTGGTCTGCTACGGTGGTCGGCGAACCAACGACAACCGGCCCGAAGCTCGACACGCTCATGAAGTCCGCGATCTCTCGCGGCGTCCATCGCCGCGTTGGATCCGCCTTGGTGAAATTCGCCAAGATGCCTTGGATGCCGGGCGTGTCGGAATATTCGAGCGGCTGGTCAAGATCCAATTGCGCAATGTCGACCTGTGTAATGCCGCTCAATCGCGCCAGATTGCCCTCAATGGAGGCATAGGACTTGTACTCTTGGAATTTCGCCTTTGCTTCGGCATCGGTCGGCGCGGTGACGACCGTCATAATCGCAAAGAACTTGACACTGCGCGGATCGCGCCCTGCGGCTTCGGCCTCGTTGCGAACGCCATCCACGAGCCGGCGCACAATGTCAGGGCGCTGACCTGAAATGAACACACCCTCGGCGTGACGGCCGGCGAACGTGCGGCCGGCGGCCGAAGTGCCGGCTTGATAAAGAACAGGCGTACGCTGGCGCGACGGCTCGCAGAGAAAAATTCCGGGGACCGAATAGTAGCGGCCTTTGTGTCCGATGGCGTGCACCTTGGCCGGATCGGCGTAAATGCCGGAAGCTCGATCGTGAACGACAGCATCATCCTGCCAGCTGCCCTCCCAGAGCTTATAGACGACCTCCATGAACTCGTCAGTGATGGCATAACGTTCGTCGTGGGGGACCTGGTCTTCGCGGCCCAGATTGCGGGCGGCGCTGTCGAGAGCGGACGTGACGATATTCCAGCCGATGCGGCCGTCGGTCAGATGGTCCAATGTCGTCATTTTGCGAGCGAACAAGTATGGCATCTCGTAGAGCGAGGCTACGGTGATGCCGAAGCCGAGATGCTGCGTCGCCGCAGCCATGGCCGAGACGGCGAGCAGAGGATCGTCGGTCGGCGTTTGCAGTCCTTCGCGTAGGGTCTGATCGGGACTGCCGCGATAGACGTCGAGAACACCAAGCGCATCGGCGACGAACAGACTGTCGAATTTTCCGCGTTCCAGGGTCTTTGCTAGTTCGATCCAGAACGACAGCTCCTTGTAGCGGTGCGATTGGCTTTTCGGATGCCGCCATAAGCCTGCCGTCGTATGGGCGACCGTGGAGCATTTGAAACCATTGAAGCGGATACGTCGGTCACGCGTCATTGGAATTCTCGACGGACACAAAGTTCAGATAGGCTCACTCAACCTGTCTCCATTGGAAGGGTTTCGTCCGGCGCCCATTCATGAAGCGAGCCGTCATAGACGAGCGCGTCCGGCTGTCCGATCAGCGCGAGCGCGAAGGCGGTTGCTGTCGCCGTAATGCCACCACCGCAATAACTGATGACCTTTTCGCGATCCAAGGCGCCGGCCTCGCGAAACAATTTTTCGATTTCGGAACGCGGCAGGAAGCGGTTGCTGACCGGATCGAGCAAAGCCAGACCCGGCACGTTGACGCTGCCTTTGATGTGGCCGGGCCGGCCATAGGGCGATGGCCCGGCGCCGATATGGGTTGCCGGAGCCAATGCGTTGATCGTGCAGGTTGCGCCGTCGCCGATGGCTTTGAGTACGTCGTGTTTATCAGCGATCAGCGGACGCGGCGGCCGCACGGTGAAATGGGCTGGCTCGTAGCGCCGGCCGGGCCCGGTTTCGATCGGCCGGTTTTCATCGGTCCAAGCTTTCCAGCCGCCATCGAGCACGGCGGCATTGTCGAAGCCGAACAGCCGAAACAGCCACCAGACCCGTGTCGCCCACCAGACACTGCCGGTGCCATAGACGACGACGCGCGACCCCTCGCCAATGCCGAAACGGCCGATCGCACGCGCAAAATCTTCTGCGCTTGGTGCCGTGAAGTTCAAAGGGCTGCCGTGGTCGGAAAGATCGGCCTGGAGGTCGACGAACTGCGCGCCGGGGATGTGGCCCTCTTCGAATTTTGCACGCTCGGCGACGATCCGATCGGGCTTGCCGGGCTCACGAATGACGTTGGTCGTCGAGTCGAGGATGCGGAGGTCCGGATCGTCGAGGTGAGCTGCGAGCCACTCGGTGTCGACCAATAGCGATAAAGTGCCCATCGTCTGCCTCGCTGACCATGACCAAGCGGAAAGGGCGGGCTGCCGGAACCGCGGTTATGCCGGCGGCCGCACGAGCCCGAGATGGTCCCTGAGCGTTACGCCTTCATAGTCGTGCCGGAACAGCTCGCGCTTTTGCAGCTCGGGAATGACCAGGCGCACGAAGTCCTCCAAGCCGCCCGGAACGTAGGGTGTCTGCAGCATGAAGCCATCGCAGGCTTCGGCGCGGAACCATTCTTCCAGCCTGTCCGCGACTTCGGCGCCGGTGCCGAAGAATTCCCGCAGCGGCCCAATGCCATATTGCTTGCCGGCCTGCGAAAGCGTCAGTCCGCGCCTTTGCGTCAACTCGGCGACCTCCTTGTAATGCCCCTGCACACCCGGCACGTCCAGCGTCGGCAAGACGCGATCCTGCGGGAATTCAGAAAGGTCGATGTCGAGATGATACGATAGAGTCGAGAGGCCCGCCTGCGGATCGGCAAGATCGTCGATGAGTTTGCGCTTATCTTCCGCCATTGCCTTGGTTTCGGCAACGATCGGCACCATGCCAGGCAGGATTTTCATCTGCTCCGGATCGCGCCCGGCCTTGGCGGCTCGCGCCTTCATATCGCGATAAAACTCCTTGGCCGAGTCGACGGAAGCATGGGTGACGAAAATGATTTCCGCCCAGCGCGCGGCGAAGTCGCGGCCTCGATCGGATGCTCCGGCCTGGATAAAAACCGGCCGGCCTTGCGGCGAGCGGCTGACATTGAGCGGCCCGCGCACGTCGAACCATTTACCGTGATGATTGATCGGCCGCACCAATGCCGGATTGGCGAACTGCGGCCTTTCTGCATCTAGGACGAGTGCGCCGTCGCGCCAGCTATCCCAAAGCTTGCATGCAACGTCGAGAAATTCGTCGGCCCGGTCGTACCGATCGTCGCGCGAGAGTTGATCTTGCAACCCGAAATTAGCCGCCTCGGCCTGTTGGAAAGAGGTGACGATATTCCAGGCGGCACGGCCGCCGCTTAAGTGATCGAGGGTTGCCATCGCCCGAGCAACTGCGAACGGGTGGAAATAGGAGGTCGATATGGTGCTCGCCAGGCCGAGATATTTGGTCGATGCCGCCATGGTGGCGAGAACGACCAGTGGATCCAGGCGCAACGATCCGAGCGCGCCATAAAGCAACTGGCTGTCGAGCTTGCCCTCATAGCGGTTCGGGATTGCCAGAATGTCGGCGAAAAAAATGAGATCAAAGCGTCCCTCTTCGAGGATACGCCCGATATTGCGGTAATATTCCAGCGACAACAGGTTCCGGTCGGCGGTCGGATAGCGCCAGCCCCCGTGATGGCCTGACACCGGTCCTGCCACCACAAAGGCCGCAAGGTTCATTTTTCGTTGTTTCATTTGCGGGCGCCGGTTTGCGATTGATCAGTCCACCCGCTCGGTCGCGAGGTGGACGGTAGAATATTTCGTTTGCAAATGCGTTCGGTTGTGCGGTTTTCTTCTCCGCGGCGGCGCCTTTCTGATACAATACGGTTCACGCTCTGATCAACGAAAATGCCGATGGTGCCGGGCGCGTATCATGCGTTGACTCCCTTGTCTATAATTTCTAAGGCGTGATCGCTTTCGTAAGCGCGCAGCAATCGACAAACGGTAATTCACCATGCTTTCTCGTCGAACGGCCATCACCACACTGCTCGGGGCGGCAACCGCAGGATGGGAGAACATTCGCGCGAGCGCCGCCGATCCTATCCGTGTCGGCACGATCCTTTCAGTGAGTGGGCCCGCGGCCTTTCTCGGCCAGGACATGAAAGACGGCGCTCAATTGGCGGTCGACGAGATCAACGACGCTGGCGGCATCGGCGGTCGAAAGATCGATTGGATTTTCTACGACGCGCAAAGCCAGACGCAGCAGGCGATCGCCGAGGCGCGGCGCCTCCTGAGCAACGACGGCGTCGATATAATCGTGGGCGGCGGCAACATGAGCGGGATCGCGCTGGCGATCGCGCCTATGGCGGAAGCTGCGAAGGTTCCGTTCGTCTCGACCGAAGGCGCCAGCGCCATCGTCAATCCGGTCGCCGATCATCGCTGGACGTTTAAGAGCACGGTTGATGATTATCTGGTGCTACACCGCGCCGCAGACTACTTCGACAAGAAGGGCCTGCGGAAGATCGCGTTGCTCGCCGACACCAGCGGCTTCGGTCAAGGCGCCGCCGAACAGCTGAAGATTGTCGCCAAGGAACGCAATCTGGATGCGATCTATGAGTCTTTCGCGCCAAGCGACACGGATCTCGTTCCGCAGCTCGGCCGCATCCGCGATGCCGGCGCGGAGGCCATTGTCTGCTGGACCGTCACGCCGGCCGGAGTGGTGTTTCTCAAACAGGCGCAACAGCTCGGCCTCGACGAGAAACTGGCTCTCGTTCACAGTTACGGCTTCGTAACCGGAAAGTACATGGAGCTGGCAGGCAGCGCTGCCGCGAAACTGCTGTTGTTAAGCCAGAAGTTCGTGGTCGGGGACCAATTGCCGGACTCCGATCCGGTCAAGCCGAAGATTGCAGTATTGACGGACAGCTTCCGGCGCCGCTTCAACCGCGTCCCCAATCAGTTTGTGGCGCAGACCTATGATGCCGTGTACCTTGCAAAGATGGCCCTCTCGAACGGCGGTTCCGATCGCGAAAAGGTGCGTGAGACCCTGGAGAACATCCGCGACTACAAGTGCGCCAGCGGAATCTTTTCGTTCTCGCCCGAACATCATTCCGGTCTCGCCAAGAGCAACGTCGTGCTCGTCAACTGGGCCAATGGCCGGTTCAATCTCGTGGACTACGCGTAAAATGCGAAGCGGCCGATAGCTGCGCGCGCCTGGACGGCTCCTACCAAGGAAGCTCTAGCTGCCAAGAATGCGATGAGCGCAGGAAGTGCAAGCGCCACGGCGCTCCAGTTGCTGTTTGCGGGCGTCGGCAACGGCGCCATCTACGCGCTCATTGCTCTCGGCTTCAACGTCATCTTCAAGAGCACGGGTGCGCTCAATTTCGCGCAAGGCGAATGGGTGATGCTCGGTGGCATGATCGCCGCCGCCGGTCGCGGCCCACGCCGATGTTTGGCTCGGCTGCCTCGTCGCTGTTGTGATTGTTGCCGCCGTTGGCCTCTTATCGGAACGGCTGATCGTCGCTCCGCTGAAGCGGCCCACCCCGATGCTGATAACGCTGCTCAGCATCGGATTAGCGATTTCCACCAAGAGTGTGGTCATGCTGGCCTTGGGCAAGGACCCGGCCGGTTATCCAGGCTTCTCCGGCGACGCCGTCCTGAGCATTTTCGGCGCCAGAGTTCCCGCGCAAACGCTGTGGATCATCGGGATCACGCTCGCCTTCATAGTGATGGCGCACGCCTTCTTCGAACGGACAATACTCGGAAAATCGCTGCGCGCCGTAGCCGCAGATCGCGAAGCGGCCTCGCTGGTCGGTATCAATGTCCGGCATAGCGTGATGTGGTCGTTTGTTATCGGGGCGCTGGCCGGCGGGATCGCCGGGACAATCATTACGCCACTGACATTCACCTCGTACGATCAAGGCGGCCTGATAGGATTCAAAGGCTTCAGTGCGGCGATGCTTGGCGGCATCGGCAACCTTTATGGTGCGCTGGTTGGCGGGATTGTGCTCGGCTTGCTGGAAACAATGGCCGCCGGATATATCTCATCTCATTTCAAGGATGCCGTGGCCTTTATCGTGTTGCTGACTATTTTGTTCGCGCTGCCGTCGGGATTGCTGGGGCGATCGGAAGCGGAAAGGGTGTGAGAGTCGCGGATGGCGGAGCCGAGCGACGCAGTTGATCCCGTTTCGGGACCGATCACACCGGCTGCAAATGACGAGCGACCTGGTGCCCGGATCGGCGCGCGGCCAGCGTTATTTCTTTTCTGGTTGGCGCTCTTGGCGATCCCGCTGTTCGGCGCCAACGATTACGTCATATCGCTTGGCGTGAGCTTTCTGATTAATCTCATTCTCATCGCCAGCCTCAATGTGCTGATCGGTTATTGCGGACAGATCTCGCTCGGTCACGCCGGCTTCTACGGGCTCGGCGCGTATTCCGCCGGGATTCTCTCCGCCAAGCTGGGCGTGAATCCTTGGGCAGGGCTTCCGGCAGCGTGCGTCGTCAGTGCGTTGGCCGCCCTCGTGATCGGAATTCCCGCTCTGCGGCTGAAAGGCCACTACCTCGCCATGGCGACGCTGGGCTTCAACGCCATTCTCTCCGTGCTATTCGATCAATTGGTGCCGTGGACCGGCGGGCCGAACGGACTATTGGGGGTAAAACCTCTGACGCTCGGAAATTTTGCGCTCAACAGCCAGGCGCGGGTTTTCCCTTTGATCTGGCTTTGCGCCGGCCTCGTCATGCTCGCGCTGCTCAACCTCATCCAATCCCGGATCGGTCGAGCGATACGCGCCATCGCAACAAGCGAGATCGCGGCCGGATCGCTCGGCATCGACGCGTTCCGACATAAGCTCATTGTTTTCGTGCTGACGGCGGGAATGGCCGGCCTGGCCGGCAGTCTCTACGTCGAGAGCAATCTGTACGCGTCTCCGGAAAGCTTCGGCTTTTCGCTTTCGATATTGCTGGTGGCCATGGTCGCGCTTGGCGGTTGGGGACGATACGCCGGCGCCATACCGGGCGCGCTGATCTATACCGCCGCGCCTGAGGTCCTGCGCACCTTTCAAGACGCGCAATTGTTGATCTTCGGGGCCGGGATGATTGCGGTGCTGTTGTTCTTCCCGACAGGGTTGGCGGGCGCAGCAGACGCCGTGGCTCGCATCTGGCAACGGTCCCGGCGATGAGCGAAACGGCGGCGACGCTCCTGGAAGTACGCGGTCTCGCCTGCCGCTTTGGCGGATTGGAAGCCATCGCCGATCTCGACTTCACGGTTCGCGAAGGTGAGATCAAGGCGATCATCGGACCAAACGGCGCCGGCAAGACCACGCTCTTCAATATCGTCAGTGGTGTGATTAGCCCGTCTGCCGGCCGCATCGTGTTGTCGGGCGACGCTATCGACCGTCTGCCGGCCTTCCAGCGGGCGCGGCTGGGCATCAGCCGCACCTTTCAGAACCTTCAGATTTTCAAGGAAATGACCGTTCTGGAAAACGTCATGGTCGGCTGCCACACGCGCTCGCATTGCGGCACCCTGCAAGCCGTGCTGCGCACATCGCGATCGCTTGCGGAGGAGCGCGACATTCGCAACAGCTCGATCGAGCTTCTGGCGCGGCTTGGTCTATTTGATCGCGCCGATGAACCGGCCTCAAGCTTGAGCTTCGGTGAAAGTAAATTGCTCGAGATCGCGAGGGTGCTTGCGGCCGCTCCGCGCCTTCTCCTGCTCGACGAGCCTGCCGCCGGCGTGTCGCACGCCGCCGCCTTGCGCGTCGGCGATCTCATCCGCGAATTGAACGAGGATGGCCTCACCGTTCTCCTGGTCGAGCACAATATGGGCCTTGTCATGAACGTTTCCCACAGCATCCTCGTGCTCGATCACGGCCGCAAGATCGCCGAAGGCCCGCCGGCGGCCATTCGCAGCGATCCCGCCGTGCTTGCCGCCTACCTTGGCGAGGACGAGGATGCTTGAGGTCCGCAACCTCCATGCGGCCTATGACGGCAAGGAAGCTCTTCACGGGCTGAGCCTCCACCTTGCCCAAGGAAGCTGCGTCTGCCTGATCGGCGCCAACGGCGCCGGCAAGACTACGACGATGCGCTGCCTGAGCGGCCTGCTGCGGCCCACGCGTGGTACGATCGTCTTCGACGGTCGTGAAATCACGGCAATGCCGACCGCCGACCGCGTCGCCGCCGGCATAGCCCTCGTCCCTGAGGGGCGCCGCGTATTCGCCCCGATGACGGTGCGGGAAAATCTCGAAATGGGCGCATATCGGCAGCTGTGGCCGCGGCGGCGGCGCACTGTCGCGGCAGATTTCGATTTCGTATTTGATTTGTTTCCGCGGCTGCATGAACGCTCGTCGCAATTGGCCGGCGCCTTGTCCGGCGGCGAGCAGCAAATGCTCGCCATCGCGCGCGCCCTGATGTCGCGCCCGAAACTTCTGTTGCTGGATGAGCCGTCCATGGGACTGGCGCCGCTGGTCGTCAAAGACATCTTTGCGACGCTGCGCCGATTGAATGCAAGAGGCGTCTCCATCCTCGTGGCCGAACAAAATACGAGGATCGCGTTGCGAACGGCGAGCTACGGCTACGTCGTTTCGGGCGGGCTCATCGTCAAGGCTGCCGCTGCCGCTGACCTCGCCAACGACTCGTCCGTCCAGAATGCATATCTGGGCGTGTGAACGTCGGCGCGAGCCGCGCGCGGCGATCCCGGCCGTTTGCCGTCGGCGTTTGCGCGATGAGATTTAAGCGGCGTGTGCCGCGCCGGCCAAACCGCGCTCTCATCGCCGCGCGCGAACGGTCGCGCAACGACAATTGACATGCGTGGGCAGAACGTTAAGATCGCGCATTCCAAGCCAGCGGACGTCGCCATTTTTTTGCTGAATTGCTGGCTGCGTCTTAGGTTTGCAGTGTTCGCGCTCCTGCAGACGCCGGACCGGCGCTTCGGCGAGGCACTGCTGCTAGACGGCGATGTTCAGGGCGGCGAACGCGCAGCTATTGCGATGTAACCGCATGCCGGCGAGCTCTACTCGAGAACCTTGGCGTTTTGCCCGCGCGCTCGTGCGTTTTGAGCAATAGCTCTCAACCGATCGCGGTTCTTTTCAGCGTACTCTTCCACTTCTTCCAACGTTACCGGAGGCGTCTTGTTTAGGGCGTGGGCCACATGTTGCGGCGTCAATGTCAGGACGAAAGGCGATTGGTCATTTTCGGTTGAGCCATACCAAATACGGAAAATTCCGTTGTGCTGGCCTTTGGCAGCGATAAGCCTGAACGGTTGCGACATGTCTGCGTAACCTCCGCTCCGCGCGATTGAGGCCTGGGCGGAATAGTTTAGTTGGCGCGTTAGTAAATTTTAGGCGCAGGAGAGTTGGGAATCAATCTCCGCGAGTTCTCTGGTATTTTTCTGTGCCAGCAGAAAGTGCCTTCAGCCGCCGCCTAATCACTGAGTAGATTGAATAAACATCTGTAAATATTGGATAATTACGTTATGGCGGAGAACAGTCGCCGGTGCCAGGGTGCGGCGCGGCCCTTCTGTCGGCTGCGATGATCGGCGCTTGACGCCAGCGCAGATTTTGGGTTTATTTGTTTAGTAATAAGCAGAAACGAACATCGCGCTCGGAGGCACCCAAAGGACAGGCACAGCGGCCGCGGTCGCTTAAGCCCGACACCTTCCCTGAACAACTGCCTTAGGCCCGTCTGGGCTTCGATGAACTGCATCGTCTCCGGCCGAGGGCGCTCCGGAAACGAAGAGGAAACGCGTTCAAGAGAGGGAAAACACATGCGAAAATCTGCGACTGGAATATGGTCGAAGTGGGCGGGCGGTGCGCTCGCTCTTTTCTCCGGCATTGCCCTGGCCGCCAGTATCACTGGACCGGCCGCGGCTCAGAGCAAGCAACTCACTCTGTGCTGGGCGGCGTGGGATCCGGCCAATGCCCTTGTCGAACTCGGCAAGGATTTTACCAAGGAAACCGGCATCGAGATGAAATACGAGTTCGTCCCGTGGACGAGCTATGCCGACCGCTTTCTCAATGAGCTCAATTCGCACGGCAAACTCTGCGATCTGATCATCGGCGACAGCCAATGGATCGGCGGCGCGGCGGAAAATCATTGGTACGTCAAGCTCAATGACTTCTTCGCCAAAGAACACATCACGATGGCCGACTTCGTGCCGGCGACCGTGCTCGGCTATTCGGAATGGCCAAAGAACACGCCGAACTATTGGGCGCTGCCGGCGATGGCCGATGCCGTCGGCTGGACTTATCGCAAGGACTGGTTCTCGCGGCCGGAAATCCAGGCGGAATTCAAAAAGAAGTACGGCCGCGATCTTGCGCCGCCGAAGACCTACGATGAGCTGAAACAGATCGCCGAGTTCTTCCAGGGCCGCGAGATCGACGGCAAGAAGGTGTACGGCGCCTACATCTTCACCGAGCGCGGCTCGGAAGGCATCACCATGGGCGTCACCAACGTGCTCTACAATTTCGGCTTCGAGTACGACAACCCGAAGAAGCCGTATCAGATGCAGGGCTTCGTCAATTCGCCCGACGCCGCCAAGGGCCTCGAATTCTATAAGGCGCTGTACAAGTGCTGCACCGCTCCGGGCCTGACCAACGCCTACATGCAGGAAGGCCTGGACGCCTTCAAGTCGGGCCAGGTAGCGATGCAGATGAATTGGTTCGCCTTCTTCCCGGGTCTGTACAAGGATCCGAATGTCGGCGGCGACAAGATCGGCTTCTTCGTCAATCCCGCCGGTCCGAAAGGCCACTTCACCCAGCTCGGCGGCCAGGGCATCTCGGTCGTGGCCACTTCCGAGCATCAGGACGATGCGCTCCGCTACATCAAGTGGTTCGCGCAGCCCGCCGTGCAGCAGAAATGGTGGGAGATCGGCGGTTACTCGGCGCTTAAGGCCGTCGTCGACGCGCCCGGCTTCCAGAAGAGCGCGCCGTTTGCTCCCCAATTCCTCGAATCGATGGCGATCGTGAAGGACTTCTGGGCTGAGCCGTCCTACGCGCAGCTCCTTCTCGATATGCAGAAGCGGGTGCATGACTACGTCGTCGCCGACAAGGGCACGGCGCAGCAGGCCCTCGATCTCCTGGTCAAGGATTGGACGAAAGTCTTCAAGGAGCAGGGCAAAACGGTTGCGTCTCAATAGCGCCGCGGTGTCGCCTCCATGCACGAAAGGTCTCCCCGGTTGCTATCCTCCGGGGAGACTTGTCCAGATCCGCTTTACGCCACGTCCGCAGAACGCATGACCGCGATTATTCATCCCGATGCAGGCACCGATCGCGTCGGTGAGCAAGCCCGCTACAATCGCGCAAGGCGTGTACGCGGCCTGTCCGACCGCAGCATCGCTTGGCTGTTCGTCGCGCCCACCATCGCGCTTTTGCTGGCGATCAACATCTTTCCGTTGATCTGGATGATCCGGCTGTCCTTCACCAGCCTCAACTTGAGCATGTCATATCTGCCGACGCGCTTTGTCGGTTTGGACAACTACAGTGATATTCTCACGGACGAGGATGTTTGGGCCCGTTTGCAGACCACGGCGAGCTTTGTCATCTGTTCGGTGGCGCTGCAGGTCGTCATTGGTTTCGGATTGGCGCTCCTGATCAACCGGCAGTTCCGTACCCACAGCTTCTGGACGACCATCATCCTGCTGCCAATGATGCTGTCGCCGGCCGTGGTCGGCAATTTCTGGACGTTGTTGTTCCAGCCGCAGATCGGACCCTTCAATTATGTCGTCGGCTTGCTCACCGGCATTCCGCCGAGCTCATTCAGCATGACCGGCGAAGTCGCGCTGGCGCCCTGGACGATCGTGCTGGTCGATACCTGGATGTGGTCGCCCTATGTCATGCTGATCTGCCTGGCCGGACTGCGCTCGATTCCCGATTACATCTATGAAGCCGCCGAGGTCGATCGCGCGTCGTCTTTGCGGCAGTTCTGGTCGATCACCCTGCCGATGGTCATGCCTTTTCTGATGCTTGCGGTGCTCTTTCGCGCCATCGAAAACTTCAAGATGTTCGATATGGTCAATCTATTGACCTCGGGCGGACCCGGCTCAACGACCGAGCTTGTTTCCATCACCTTGAAACGCGCCGCCTTCGAGAAATGGCGCACCGGCTATTCCTCGGCGCTGGCGATCATATTGTTCGTCACCGTTTTCGGCGCGGCCAACATCTACGTCAAAGTGCTCAACCGGGTTAAGCAGCGATGACGGCCGCCGCCAAATCCACCGCTCATTCTGTGGTCGAGGCTTCGCCGCGCGGCAAGGCCTTCGCCGGTGCGATCGTGACCCTCTACGCCGTGATCGCAATTTTGCCGCTGTTGTGGATCGCAGCGACGGCGTTCAAATCGCAAAGCGACGCGATCGCCTATCCGCCGAAGGTGATTTTCCAGCCGACGCTCGAAGGTTACGTCAATCTGTTCACCGTGCGCACGCGGCAGACGCGGGAATTCATCGGCAATCTGCCGCCGGCGACCACCTGGTACGACCGGCTTGTCCGTCAGCACGACATGGTGATTGCCGGGCCGTCGAAAGTCGTGCCGCGCTTCATCAATTCGCTGGTGATCGGCTTCGGTTCGACGTTCCTCGCGGTCTTGCTCGGCACGCTCGCCGCCTACGCCTTTTCGCGCTTTCGGATTCCTTTGGCCGACGACCTGTTGTTCTTCATCCTTTCCACCCGGATGATGCCGCCGGTGGCGGTCGCCATTCCGATCTATCTGATGTACCGGCAGCTCAACCTCACCGACACGAAGATCGGGATGATCCTGCTCTACACGGCGGTCAATGTGTCGCTTGCCGTCTGGCTGCTGAAGGGATTCATCGACGAGATCCCGCGCGAGTACGAAGAAGCCGCCTTGGTCGACGGCTACACGCGCTTGCAGGCGCTGCGCAAGGTCGTGCTGCCGCAAGCGGTGACGGGAATCGCCGCCACCGCCATCTTCTGCCTTATCTTCTCCTGGAACGAATATGCCTTCGCCGTCCTCTTGACCAGCGGCGACGCGCAGACCATGCCGCCGTTCATCCCGTTTATCATCGGCGAGGGCGGTCAGGATTGGCCGGCGGTCGCCGCCGCAACGACGCTGTTCGTCATTCCGATCGTGCTGTTCACCATTCTGCTGCGCCGGCATCTGTTGCGCGGGATCACGTTCGGAGCGGTGCGCAAATGAGCGGGGCGGCGCTCCCCACCGGCCGGCTTGTGCGTTGGTTCCGCCGCGGGCCGTGGGAAGCCGCGGCAATGACGCTCATTGCCGCCGGCATCGTGATGCTGGTGCAGCCGTGGTCGATCGATCTCTACGGCTATTCGTTCGTGACCATCCTGGCGGGAACGCTCGGATTTGTCGCCGTCAGCCACTTTCCGGAATAGGAGGCGAGCATGGCGCAAATCCGGGTGGAAAATCTGCGCAAGGCCTTCGATCAGTTCACGGCGGTGCACGATTCGAATTTCACCATCGAAAACGGCACGTTCTTTGCTTTGTTAGGACCATCAGGCTGCGGCAAGACGACGACGCTTCGTATGATCGCAGGCCTCGAGCTGCCGACCGGCGGCCGCATTTTGCTCGACGGCGAGGATGTCACGTTCCGGCGCGCGGCGGCCCGCGACATTGCTTTCGTATTCCAGCTTTTTGCACTCTATCCGCACATGAACGTCGCGCAGAACATCGGCTTTCCGCTCAAGTGCCAGGGGATGGGCCGGCGCGAGACCAGCGATCGGGTCTTGGAGACCGCGCGGCTTCTGCGTATTGAGCATTTGCTGACGAGCAAGACGTCGAGATTGTCCGGCGGCGACCGGCAGCGGGTCGCCTTGGGGCGCGCCATGGTCCGGCGTCCGAAAGCATTCCTGATGGACGAGCCGCTCGGCGCGCTTGACGCCGAGTTCCGGCAGTTGATGTGCGGAGAGCTGCGGGAACTGCATGATCGGATCTCGGCGACGACGATCTATGTCACGCACGATCAGCACGAAGCGATGTCGATGGCGGATTGCATCGCCGTTATGAACGCGGGCCGGATCGAGCAGATCGGAACGCCGCAGGAAATCTACGACCGGCCGGCGAGCATGTTCGTCGCCGACTTTATCGGCTCGCCGCCGATGAATTTTTTATACTGCGATGCCGGCGTCGACGCGGACAAGCACGTGGTGAAGTTCAAAGGCGTCGGCATTCCCATTCCCGAGATCAGCGAAAAACACCCGGCCGGCGCGCTGGTGCTGGGCGTGCGCCCTGAACACATCCGATTTTCGGATTCAGCGCCGGTGCGGGGACGCGTCTTTGGCGCCGAATATCTCGGAACCACTCAGATCGTCACCGTCGTGACCGAGCAGGGGACCGTCAAGGCGCGGCTGCCGTCGAGCGCACCGGTACAAGTTGGTGAGACGGTGGGGCTCGCGTTCAGGTTCAATTCCCTGAGCCTGTTCGATGCGCAAACCGGGGCCGCGATTCAAACAGCGAGCCAGCAAACAATGAGCCGGGAGAGAGGTGGCCATGGCTGATGTCTCTCTGCGGCACGTGAGCAAGCGGTTCGGACACGTCAATGCGGTCCGCGACCTGTCGATGGTCATCAATGACGGCGAGTTTGTCGTCCTGCTGGGCCCGAGCGGCGCCGGTAAGACAACGACGCTGCGCTTGATTACCGGCCTTGAGCGCCCGGACGAGGGACTGATCTCCATCGACCACCGCGACGTCACCCGCGATCCGCCGGGAACGAGGGATATAGCCTTCGTCTTTCAGCAATATTCGCTTTATCCGCACCTGACCGTTTACGACAATCTGGCGTTTCCGCTGCGCTCCCCGGCCCGTCGTATCCCCGAACCGGCCATCCGCAAACGCGTCGAACAGACAGCGGAGCTTTTGCACATCACCGGCAAGCTTGCGAACCGGGCAACCAAGCTTTCGGGCGGTGAGATGCAGCGGGTCGCGATCGGGCGTGCGCTGGTTCGCGATCCCGCGATCTATCTCATGGACGAGCCGTTGTCTTCGCTCGATGCCAAATTGCGCGCCGAGCTGCGGCTCGAGCTCAAGCGAATTCAGGTCGAGCTCGGAGCCACGATCCTCTATGTCACCCATGATCAGGTCGAGGCTATGACCATGGCCTCGCGCATCGGCGTCGTCAGGGATGGCGAGTTGCTCCAGCTCGGGACGCCGCGCGAAATCTACGAGAATCCGGCGGATCGCTATGTCGCGAGCAGGCTGGGTACGCCGTCGATCAATTTCCTTCCTGCTGGTCTCATTCCCGACGCCGCGATGCCGCCCGGCACCGAAACAATCGGTATCCGCACCGAACACTTGCAAATCGCCAAGGCGAGCGGCGGCGAAATTGTCGGCCGCGTCCACCGCATCGAACATCTCGGCGATCAAAATCACGTTCACCTCGAGTATCGCGGCCAAATGCTGGTGACGCTTGCCGACCCGCATCAGCCGCTTCAGGCCGGCCAAGAGGTCGAATTGCAGCTCGCCGCGCCGCTCTATTTCGATGCGGCGGGACGGCGCATCGCGGCGACGATTCACTAAGGACCCCCTATGTCGCTTGAACCGGAGACGTTGAAGACACTGGTGCGGGCGGCCGCGCAACAGGTCATCGCCAGCACGGCGGAGCTGACTGCGCTCGACCAGGCTATCGGCGACGGTGACCACGGGGTCAATATGAAGCGGGGCTTTGAAGCGGTGCTGGGCAAACTGGACACGATCGGCGCACTGCCGCCGGACGAGGCGCTGAAAACCATCGGCAAGACTCTGGTGATGACCGTCGGCGGCGCCTCGGGACCGCTCTACGGAAGCTTCTTCCTGGCGGCTGGGGATGCGCTTTCGCAAAGCAGGCGGCTGCCCGACGATCTTGCCGAAATTTTCGCGTGCGGCGTTGGCGCGGTGAGCGCGCGCGGCCGCTCGCAGCCCGGCGAAAAAACCATGCTGGATGTTCTGTTTCCGGTGCTTGAGACATTGAGGGCCGCGGTCGGCAATCCTGATTTGATCGAGCGGGTGCGTATGACCGCGACCGAGGCGACCGCACGGACGGCGCCGATGCAAGCGACCAAGGGGCGGGCGTCTTTCCTCGGCCAGCGCAGCATCGGGCACGTCGATCCCGGCGCGCGCTCGAGCTGCGTGCTCCTGCATGCCGTGTGCGACACCTTGGAGGCGCGGCAATGAACGATATGGTCGGCATCGTCATCGTTTCGCATTCGCAAGACATCGCCAAGGGCACGGCTGACATGGTGCGCCAGATGGTAGGCAGCGAGGTCAAGGTGGCCTTCTGCGGGGGCAACTCCGATGGCGGCCTTGGCACCAGTGTTCCTTTGATCATCGAGGCCATCAACCAAGCCTGGTCGCCAAAAGGCGTTGCCATCCTCGTGGACCTCGGAGGCGCCGAGACCAACAG
Source organism: uncultured Alphaproteobacteria bacterium (assembly GCA_963831135.1). Lineage (GTDB taxonomy): Bacteria > Pseudomonadota > Alphaproteobacteria > Rhizobiales > Xanthobacteraceae > BOG-931. Next base: position 13,158 of record CAWHPH010000008.1, on the reverse strand, counting down.
CGAGATGGCGGTCGAGATGCTGCAACCAGAACAGCGCGATTTGGTGGTCGTATGCAACGCGCCGATTGTTGAGGGTGCCGTGATGGCGGCGACGGAGGCCGCCGGCGGCAGTTCGCTCGAGCAGGTCAGAGCCGTGGCTGAAGAACTTTCCGCCGCCTGAAGCGAAGGCGGGGATTAATCGAGGACGCAATGACGTTGGAGACCCACGAGCCGAACGGCCAAGTTATCACCCGCAGCGTGCGGCTCGTACACGAAGCAGGGATGCACGCACGGCCGGCGGTCAAGCTCACCAAGCTCGCCAAAAAATTTCAGGCGCAGATCTCCATTCGAGCGTCCGACGCTGCCGATTGGATCAATGCAAAAAGCGTCGCCAAAGTCATGGCGCTGCGGGCGGCCCGCGACAGCATCCTCGAGATCAAGGCATCCGGCGAAGATGCCGAAGGTGCCGTGGCAGCATTGGTCGACCTCGTCGCCGCCGATTTTCCGGATACCGGTCCGTGAACAAGCGCGCAAACATTGCAGGTTTGGCATACCGCGGCAGGACCGCGTCGATCGGTTTCGCGCACGGGCCGTTTATGCTTGTCGAAGGCGCCGCCAACGGCGAGCGCATCGCCGGCGCGCCCAGCGACGAGGAGGATGCGCTTCGCGCTGCGCTCGTCTCGGCGGGTGGGCGGATAGCGGCGCTGGCAATGGCGGCCGGTGGGGACGCCGCGCAGATCCTCGAGTTTCAGGTCGCTTTGCTGGAAGACGAGGACTTGCTTGGCCCGGTCTTTGCGGCGATTGCCGAGGGAAGACCTGCGCATTTGGCGTGGTCTTGCGCGCTCGACGAACAGATCGCGGATTATAAATCGGCCGCCGACGAGTACCTTCAGGCGCGCTCTTCCGATTTGGCGGATTTGCGCGACCGCGTGCTGCGAACGCTGCGTGGCGGCGGAAATGAATCGCTCGGCATTCCCGGCGGTGCGGTGATCTGCACGGACGATCTACCGCCCTCGCAGTTTCTGGAGATCGACTGGTCGCGAGGCGGCGGGCTTGCGCTGCTTCGCGGCAGTCCGACGAGCCACGTCGCGATGTTGGCGCGGGCCCGCGGTATTCCCATGATCGTGCAGCTGGGATCGGTGTCGCAGCGCGCCAAGACGGCGCTGCTCGACGGCGAAAGTGCGACACTCGAACTCGATCCAACCTCGGAGCAGGTCGGTCAGTTCGAACGGCGGCGGGACTCGCATCAAAGGAACCGAGCCTCCGCGCGAGCCATTCTGCGCCGTCCTGCCGCATCCTGGGGCGGTGAAAAGATACGAACTCTTGATCAACATCCAACGGGTCGATGATCTCGATCATGCGGATGCGCAATATGCCGACGGCATTGGCCTGATGCGTACCGAATTTCTTCTCGGCGGGGAGGCCGGACTGCCCGACGAAGACACCCAGTACCGGGCGTACGACTCGGTTCTGCGTTGGGCCGGGAAACGCCCGGTCACGATCCGCACCTTCGATGCGGGCGGCGACAAGCCGGTCCCGGGATTCACGATTGACGGCGAAGCTAATCCGTTCCTTGGCGTTCGCGGTCTGCGGCTTTGCCTGGCGCGGCCCGACATCTTCGCCGTCCAGCTTCGTGCGCTCGCCCGCGCAGCCGTCGGCGGAAATCTCAAAGTCATGTTCCCCATGGTCACGACGCCGGATGAACTGGAGGCCGGACGCAGAACTCTTTGTTGATGCGGTCGCGCAGCTGCAAGCCGAGGGGATAGCTGCCACGCTTCCCGATGTCGGGATCATGGTCGAGGTGCCGGCGGCGGCTCTGACCGTCGAGCGCTTCGACGCGCCGTTCTTTTCGATCGGTTCGAATGACCTCGCTCAGTATGTAACAGCCTGCGATCGCACCAACGGCTCACTTGCCAGCTTGAACGACCCGCTGCATCCGGCGATGCTAAGCCTCATCAAACACGTGACCGACCATGCCAGGCGAGCCGGAAGCGGCGTGAGTTTGTGTGGCGACATGGCGGGCGATCCGCGCTGCATACCCGCTTTGCTGACCTGCGGCTTGCGTGAACTTTCGGTCAATCCGTCCGCGCTCGCCTTGGTCAAGCAGACGATTGATGGATTGAGCCACGGGGGCGCCGGTGTCTGAGGCCGTGCTCGACGATCCTGACGAGGTCGGTGCTGTCGCCGAGTACAAGCGCATATTCAAGGAAGTCTTGGACAGCCGGCCCTCCGGCATGCGCATCAGGCTGGCGCACGCAATGGGCAAAAATCGCAGTTTCGTCAGCCAGATATCGAATCCGGGCTACCCGGTGCCGGTGCCTGTGCAGCATCTCAATACGATTTTCGACGTGTGTCACTTTCCGCCGGCCGCGAAGGGGGCCTTCCTGCGTGCTTACGCCCGCGCTCATCCACGGCGGCTTGGTCAACTGGCAAAAACTCCACGAGATCGATCGATCACGCTGCACCTGCCGGATCTTGGAAGCGCCAGACGGAATGGAAAGGTCGACGCGTTGCTGCAGGAATTTGCCCGCCGGTTGACTGCCATTTTGCAAGACGAAAAATGACCACGATTGATCAGCGCCAAAGGGGAGGGAGCTGTGAAAAAATTCGTCAACTCCGTCGATTCGATGCTGGCGGAGAGCCTTGACGGTTTCGCTGCGGCGCATGCCGACATTGTTGCTCTCGGTCCCGAGCGCAAATTCGTGCGCCGGCGTTCGCTGCGCACAGATAAAGTTGCATTGATCTCCGGCGGCGGTTCCGGTCATGAGCCGCTGCATGCCGGGTTCGTCGGACACGGAATGCTCGACGCCGCCTGCCCGGGACAGATTTTTACCTCGCCCACGCCTGACCAAGTTGTCGAAGCCGCAACAGCGGTCGGCGGCAACGCCGGCGTGCTTTTCATCGTCAAGAACTACGCGGGCGATTGCATGAATTTCGAAATGGCTGCGGAATTGTGCGAAGGTGCGACCGCCACAGTGATCACCAATGATGACGTGGCCGTGGAGAAGTCGACCCACAGTGCCGGCCGGCGCGGCGTTGCCGGTACGCTGGTGGTGGAGAAGATCGTCGGCGCGGCGGCCGAGAAAGGCATGGATCTCAAATCCTGTGCGCAGCTCGGCAACGAGGTGAATGCCAGGACTGGTTCAATGGGCGTCGCGCTGACAAGTTGCACCGTTCCTGCGGCCGGATCGCCGACTTTCGCGCTGGCCGCCGACGAAATGGAAATGGGTGTCGGCATCCATGGCGAGCCGGGCCGGCAACGGGTGAAGCTCGCCAGCGCCGACGCCATCGCCGACCAGATGGTCAGTGCGATCTTGAATGATCGCGGCAATCCCAATTCGGGCGATGTTTTGCTTCTCGTCAATAGCTTCGGCGGCACGCCGGCCATCGAACTCTACCTCATGTACAACGCGGCGCGGCGCATCCTGGAAAAACGCGGACTGACCATCGCGCGGTCTCTTGTCGGCTCTTACGTCACCTCGCTGGAAATGGCGGGTTGCTCGATCACGGTGACGCAATTGGACGACGAATTGGCGGTTCTCTGGGACGAACACGTCCACACGGCCGCGCTGCGGTGGTGATCTGCAACTGCAGAGGTCTCGCTTACGCCCAAGAGCGCTCGTTACGCCGACTTGTCCAACATAATTCTTGCAGCCGGCGACCGGCGGCTTCCCGCGCTGACTTGACTAGGAAGTCTCATTTCCTAATCGGGCAAAGCGCGCCTGCCGGAATTGGCAGTTATTTTTTCAAGGACGTGATGTAGGCGGCAATATCGTCGATCGCTGCTCGGCTCAACGCGAGCTTCGCCATGTTCGGATGCGGAGACAGCATGAGGCGCGCTAGGCGGTCGGAATTGAAATTTGGTGATTGTGCGATTGTGGCAAACGGTGGGGCGCCTGCCTTGGCGCGTTGCTGGTCGGCCGTAACGAGATGGCACGAAGAGCACCATCTTATCGCCAATCCGCGGCCATATGCGGCATCGCCATAACCCGCTTCCTTGTCCATTGCGAAGCCGGCGGGTGTAAACAGTAACCAAGCGGCTAGGGCGGCCAAGGCAGGTTTGAAGGTCTTCATAACGAGGCTCTTGCGGATTCCTGACCACTCATACGCAATTTTGGGCATTTGCGCCATCCCGCGCCGGCCGTGCAGCTTTTTTGGACTCCGGTGCGCAAATTCGCCGCTTGATCAAAGCGGCTGGGGCGTGGCTGCTTGTCGTTACCGATCCGGCTGCCCGAACGGCGTTCTTGCAACGACAGCGTCAGAGCCGATGGCCAGACTTTCGGGCCATCGCCTCGACCAAGTCGATGAGCGATGCGCGCAATTCCTTGTCGGAGATCTTAACGAAAGCCTCTGCGATCCGAAACGCCTGTGGATCGAAGGCAATCGACTTTGTTGCAAACGAGGAGCGGCTGGTTTCTGCCGCGCCGGCAAAGAATTCGGAGATCGGCACATCGAGCGCCATGGCGACCAAATGCAGTCGGCTGGCACCGACCCGATTTTTCCCGTTTTCGTATTTCTGGATTTGTTGGAAAGTCACGCCAAGCGCTTTGCCAAGCTCGGCTTGGCTCATCTTGCGCCGCTTGCGCAAAAGCCGAATCCGCGAACCAACCAGAATGTCGACAGAATTGGGTCCCTTGGGACGCATGCCGCCCTCTGCATAGCTGTCGCACAATAGCTATTTTTGGAGCGGCTGCAATCATGGCTCAGCTGGGCAGGCGTGACGCAGCGGTAGCGGATTGCCCTTCCGCAAAGAACACTTTCATCACTTTGGCGGCATTCGGCGAGAAAAGGTTCAGAGTTCCGGGCCCGTCCACAAATACCGAGACCGATTTGGGGGCCTCGGCGGCCAATAAGAAAGTCTGCAAAGCGCCGCGGACTTGCGCGGGCACGTGAGAAACGCACGAATTCAAGTATTCCGGGTTCCTGTGCCCAATAATGCCACTCCAACACCCGCGACGGATCGGCTGTTTGAGTAATGAGCGCCCGCAGGACCTCAGATAAATCGAGTTAGTTCATTCTTTTTGTTTGCTATGCCTTCTTTGTTTGCTACATCGTCGCTCGTGCATCGCCCCCTGCCTTCTTCTTAAAGACTTCGCAGGCCGGCTCCCGTGCAGCCCGGCAGCCAACTCTGGCTTGTGGCCGCTGAATATTTCCCGCGTTCGCGCCAGAACGGCCTCGTCGAAATGCGTCTGCACCGCGATCACCGGCTCGCCGTCGATCTTTGTTGGACGCCCCAAGGGGCGAACCCCAGCGTCATGAAATAGGCGATCCAGCCGGGATGAGGTTCGAGAACGACGTGCTGGATGCCGCCGGTCGAGGCACCATTCTACCGCGCCCAGCAGCAACTCGGAACCGACACCTCCAAGCACTGATCCGCCGCGCTGGTCGCGGCGAACGCAATAGCGCGTCCATTCCCACACCAAGGGCGAGCGGGGATGTTCACGTTCACAAAGGTGCAAGTGCCCATCGGGCTTTTGCAACGCGAAGGGATCCAACAACAAATGACAATCTGAAAATGGGCCGATTTACCAGGGAAATCGCCTCGGCCAAAAGATCGGCAGCGCCAATCGATCCAACGTGAGACGATTGCCCTGAAAGGAGCTTTACGAAAGGCCCTGCCTTTCAAGTAGGGTTGACGCAATGGAAACAGTTTCGTCGACTTTATCTTTACACCGCGAAAGCATCGGACTTGGTCAATAGAAACTTGACCGTATCCACAACCAACCAAAGCCGTTTTACCTAGATATAAGCTCGCTCGGCAAGACTTGGCTCCGCAAAACCAGCTTCGAACCCATCGAGGCGTCTGGGAGCACGTAGATCAATGCCGATGATCCGCGCAAACGGCACAGCCCTTTATTACGAAGATAGCGGCGGCACCGGCGTGCCCGTCGTTTTCAGCCACGGACTGCTTTGGAACAGCAAGTTGTTCGCACCACAAATCGCTGTCCTTAAAAACCGGTATCGCTGCATTGCCTATGATCATCGCGGACAGGGCAGGAGTGCCGACGATATCGGCCGTGCGATCAGCATGGAGACGGCGACGGACGATGCCGCCGCCCTGATCGAAAAGCTCAACCTTGGTCCCGTGCATTTCTGTGGACTGAGCATGGGTGGCATTGTCGGCATGCGACTTGCCGTCAGCCGGCCCGATCTTATTCGCTCTCTCATTCTCTTGGACACCACGGCCGACCCGGAGCCTTACAAACTGAAATACAAGGCGATGAACTTTATCGCTCGCTTCTTCGGTCTCCGTCTGGTCTGCAACGCCGTCCTGTCCGCGCTTTACGGCAGGACCGCGCTCAACGACCCCGCGCGGGCAGACGACCGTCTGGAGTGGAAACGGCAGTTGGCTACCAACCGCAGCTCGATCTGGCGCGCCGCCAACGGCGTCCTCGAGCGCAAAAGCATCTACGGCGAGCTTGGCAAGATTGCCGTGCCGACGCTTGTCGCCGTCGGCGATGAGGACGTGAGCACCCCGCAGGCAATGGCCGAGCGCATCGCTACGGCGATTGCCGGCGCGAAGCTCATCGTCATTCCGGGCGCCGGTCACGGTTCGACCCTGGAGCAGCCGGCGATCGTCAGTGCTGCAATCGGCGCATTTCTTGACGCGCAAGGGGGAACGGCTGCGGCCGGCAAGGCAGCTGCGGCCTGACCTGCGCCGGCGACGACTGCGTCCCGCAAGCTTAACGATTCCGTCAGACACCGATTCGGCGCCTGCGCGCCGTCTTTCAGCCGTCCCTTTGTGCAGTCTTGTTGTCCCAACACCGATGCGCGCTTCGCTCGGCCTGGCGCCAGTTCCAGGCCGCGTGGAAATACTCGGTGAAAGCTTGACTTTGGATACGCGCCGGGCTGCTGCTTCCAAATCGCGACTTTCCCCGATCTGAATTTGCGGGCTGCTCAAAGAATAATCTTGCTACCTTTGATTGTATCTATATGTTTCGCATCCCACACAGGATTACCAGCCATGTCGGACCGGTCATTACCCTACGTGATCCACAGCGATGAAGAGTGCGAACGATTAGAGCGGCAGGCGCGTCTCGCCAACATCGAGGGCCATTTGCGGCATCTGCCGGTCGCGGGTGCGCATCGTTTCCTTGACGTCGGCTGCGGCTCCGGATCGATGTCGCGGCTGATCGCCCGGTCATTCCCGGAAGTAGAGGTCGTCGGTGTCGATCTGCGCGAGCAGTATCTCGACTACGCCCGTGCCCGTGCGCGGGAAGAAGGTCTCGACAATCTCACATTTCAGTCCGGTGACGTCTTTGCGCTTCCGTTTCAGGATGCAAGCTTCGACCTCGTGTGGAGCAAATACCTCTTGCAATGGCTGCGGGAGCCGAAAGCCGCGCTGGCCGAGTTCAAGCGGGTAACCAGGCCCGGCGGGCATGTCGTGTCCTGCGATTATGTCGGCTTCGTTGTCGAGCACTTCCCCATCGATCCCGAACTCGAGCGACAGATTCGCGAGATCACGGCGCTCATCGTCGATGTCAATATCGGCCGGAAAGTCCCAGCCTATATGATCGCGCTCGGCTTTAGCGATGTGCAGGTCGAAATGGAAACGGATACATTATTCACGGTGATCGGCCGTATTGATGCAGAAAGGCGATGGAATTTGGAGACGCAATTCCAAGCCATGCGGCCGCACCTCATCAAGATGTTCGGATCGGAAACGAATGTGAATCGCCTCGTCGAGCGCTTCCTCGCCCACTACGATGATCCTACGACCTGCAGCTTTACCACCTTACATTTTACCCGCGGCCGCGTGTGATGAGGCGGATCGGCTTGCACTTTTATGGCGCCGCGGATCGCCCTAGAACACGGGCATAACCCTTTGAATTTATAAGCTGAAGCGATCTTGCGGGATTGCTTGTTTCGGCAAGCCGGCAAGACCGCACCATCTCCATCTGCCGTTTGCGGCCACGGATGGCGGCCTCCCGCCGCAGTGAAAGTCGGATTGTGCTTCGCGCCGGGCAGTGATGTAATGAGCATCGAGGGATATCCCTTGTCGAGGCGCAACAAAGACGTTGCGCCTTCCCTTTGGCAGTGACGCCGAACCGCCACGGACGAGCGGGCGACGTTGCTCATTCCGCTTGGCGCTAGTGCCGCCGATTTGTCGTTCCTGCATCAATTGCCGCACGCCCGTTTGGGAACTTCAAATCGAAAAACGGCACTAGAATCATATATTTGTAAGTGCTCCTGCTTCCGAAAATCGTCTCGGAGGGGCCGCCCTGTATCACGAATTTCGAAAGGCGGGGCACTAACCGCAGGAATGGGCCATGCAACTCGAAGCCTATCGTATCCAGTCCGAGCCTTACTACTTGCCGGTCGGAGCCGAGGTCGCGCTGTTCACGGCGGCTTACGTAAGCCGATTGCCGGTCATGCTGAAAGGCCCGACGGGCTCCGGCAAGACGCGATTCGTCGAGTACATGGCGTGGCGGCTGCAGCGGCCGCTGATCACCGTCGCCGCCCATGAGGACATGACGGCGGCCGATCTCGCCGGCCGGTTCCTGCTCGCACCGGAAGGAACGGTTTGGCACGACGGTCCGTTGACGCTCGCCGTTCGCCACGGCGCGATCTGTTACCTCGACGAGATCGTTGAAGCGCGTCAAGACACCACCGTGGTGATCCATCCGCTGACCGACGCGCGGCGGATTCTACCCTTGGAAAAGAAAAACGAACTCATAACGGCCCATGCCGATTTCCAGCTCGTGATCTCTTACAATCCCGGCTACCAGAGTGCGGTCAAAGATCTGAAGGAATCGACCAAACAGCGTTTCGTCGGCATCGACTTCGACTATCCGGCGCCGGACGTCGAAGCTGAAATTGTCTGCCGGGAGTCCGGCGCCGACCGAAAAACTGCGCGGCGGCTGGTCGATATTGCGCTGCGGTCGCGGAATTTGCGCGGGCAGGGCTTGGAGGAGGGCGCGTCGACGCGGATGTTGATCCATGCCGGGCGGCTGGTTGCGGCCGGCGTCGGGCTGGAAGAAGCTTCGCAGGCCAGTATCGTCCTGCCGATCACCGACGATCTGGATATGCGTGAGGCGCTGACGGCGGCTATCGCGGCGTGCCTTTAATCGGAAGAACTTCTAAACCATGAGCCCACGAAGCCGCGCGCAGCTTCAGGTCATCGAAACGGAGCAAGACCGCGCGGTTACACGCCTGCATCAGCTGATCCGCCATCGCGAGACTTTGCGCGGCGCGTTTCGCGATTACTGGGCGGCGATTTCGGCCGACGCCGGCGATGCCGAGCTTGATCGATGGGCGGAGGGCTCGCTCGAGCTTGCCTTCGTCAATGCCGGCCCGGACTGCCAGCTGACGTTCTGGCGAATCAGCACCGACCTCAAGTCGGAGCTTTTGCTCGGCGAGCTCGCCGATTTCGCCCATGCGACAGCGGACATTTGCCGCGGCGCCGGCTCGCAAGCCGCGCTCGCCTGCCTGCAGGCGCTGCCGGTCGCGCAGCGAAGGCTGCCCTCGGCCGGCGACATCGCGCTGTGGGCGCGCGGACTGGTCCGGCTCGCGCGCGAAGCGCCGGAATCGGTCGTCGCAGTGGCAAGCCGCACCGACCTGATCCTGCAGGCCTGCGATCCGTCCGGTTTCGAAACCTTCATCGCCACCGGGCTCAAATATACCGGCGGCGACCGGGCGCGCCGGCGCGCTTTCTTCACGCTCGAAGACCGCCTCGCGGCGCAGGTGCTGGAGCAGGCGGCCGGCGCGCTGACCTTCTCCCGCAACGAGCGGGTCCTCAAAGCCTACGCGACGGCGTTATGGGGGCGGCCGCCGGTGCTGCGCGGCGCCGTGGCGCCGCCCGGCGGGCAACTGGCGCGGCGGGTCAACATCGCCGGCGGCGTCGTACGGGTGCCGCCGGTGTTTCGTGGCGTGCCCAAAAGCGCCTTGCCGCAATTGTTTCGCGCCTGCGTGGCGCATGCCACCGCGCATGTGGCGCTGACGCGCACGCGATTTCCTATCGGATCGCTCAAGCCGCTGCAGATGGCGCTGATCGGCCTGGTCGAGGATGCGCGCGTCGAAGCTTTGGCCATGCGCGCCTTTCCGGGCCTGCGCCGTTTATGGGCGCCCTTTCATGTTGCCGAACCGTCGGGTGTGATCACCGCGCCGACGCTGATGGCCCGGCTGGCGCGCGCGTTGTTCGATCCCGACTATGCCGATCCGGACGGTTTCGTGAATAAAGGACGTGCGCTCTTTGCCGCCGAGTCCGATCGTCTCGATGATATTTTGCTCAGTCGGCGGATCGGCGGATTGCTCGGCAACGATCTCGGACAAATGCGCGTGCAATTCAACGCCCGCACTTATGTCGTCGAGCCGGTCTATCGCGACGACGGACTTGGCCTGTGGGATTTCGGCGACCGCGCGCAGCCGCAGGACGAGGTCGTCGAGATGATGGTCGAAGCGGCGCGGCTCGACCGCCGCGACGACGCCGATAATCCCGACCGCCGGCGCGAGGAGGCGGAGCCGGCGCCCGATGCCGTCGGCCGCGCGCGCGAGCGCGCCCCGGACGAGCGCGGTCCGGTCATCGCCACCTATCCCGAATGGGATTGCGATGCGGGGACCGAGCGGCCGGACTGGACGACTGTCCGGGCAGCGCCGGTATGGCCCGGTGATGCGGGTGCGATCGATACGGCCCTCGATCAAATCCCGGCCGTGCGCTCGCGCATTCGCCGTCTGGTGCGCGGCGCCAAAGTCGGCCGGCATGAACGCCTGAAACGGCGCAGCGACGGTCCCGAGCTCGATCTCGACGCCGCGCTCGACGCGGCCATCGCGCTGCGCGCCGAGGATTTGCCGGATGAGCGGGTCTTTCGCACCATGGCGCGACGCAGGCGCGATCTTGCGGTCACGATATTGGTCGATGTGTCGGAATCGACGCGCGATCGGGTCGCGGCGTCCGGCGCCTCCGTTCTCGACACCGAAAGGCTGGCGGTTGCGGCGCTCGCCGAGGCATTGGCGGCGCTCAACGATCCATTCGCGTTGCGCGCCTTCGCCTCCGCCGGCCGCGAGGACGTGCGGGTGTTTTGCCTCAAGGACTTCGATGAGCCTTACGGCGCGCCGGTCAAGGCGCGGCTTGCGCATCTCGAACCGCACTTGTCGACCCGGCTGGGCACCGCGTTGCGCCACGCCGGCGCCGAGATCGCGTCGGTCCGCAGCCACCGCAAGCTGATCCTGGTGCTGACGGACGGCGAGCCGTCCGACATCGACGTCGTCGATCCGCGCGACCTGGTCGAGGATGCGCGCCGTGCCGTGCTCGCCTTGCGCGCGCGCGGCATCGACGTGTTCGGCGTCACGCTGGATCCGTCCGGCGCGGGCTCAGGCGCGGCGGTGTTCGGCCGCAGCCAGCACATGCCGGTGCGGCGGCTGGAAGACTTGCCGGCGCGCTTGGCCGAGCTCTATTTCCGGCTGGCGCGGCGCTGAGGTGGCCTCTCCCTCGCCTGCGTGCGGGGGGGATAGTGATATCGATGAAAGTAGGCCACTTCACATGAAGCTATGCATCCGGCCCGGGTTGAAAGTCGGTGTCGGTGCTCAAACAAAAACACAATAAACTAATGGCTACGCGACTATTCGCAGCTGCGTGAATTGCGAGCGAATGAGTGGGGCGAGCGAGTCCGCTTTGCCTCCAACTACAGACATATCGCTGCATCGCAGCGAACCGCCGCTTTGGGCCGATTTTGTTGAAGAAGTCGGCGAGTAATTTGAGATTAATCAGCCCGGCCATTCGAAGGCCCTCGATTACGAGCCGCTGTTGGTCTCAGGCTGGGTGAGGGCTTGGCATCGGTATCAGCTTCGCCAGCTTTCGGAGGTTTTGGGCGGTTGCTGCGAGAAGGAACTCATCGCGCGCACCATTCGGTCCTCTGAGTTTGAGCCGATCGAGCTTGAGAATGCGTTTGAGATGGGCGAACAGCATTTCAACTTTCTTGCGCAATCGTCGGGCGGTGCGGCCTTCCCACGAGCTTGCGATCTGGCGTGCCATGTCACGGGCGCCTTCATAGATCGATCGCGGTACGTACCGGGCCGGCTCCTTTGGACAGCATCGGGGCTTTAGACGGCAAGCTTGGCAGTCATACTTGCTCGCGCGGTAGCGTAATGTCGCTCCGTCATTCACAGGTGAGCCGGTCGTCGTTAGCATCTTGCCGGCGGGGCAAGAATAGACGTCGCCGACATGGTCGTAGGTGAAGTCGTCGCGTGAGAAGGTGCCGTCCTGACGGGTCGACTTATCGAACACGGTCACATGTGGCTCGATGCCATGCTCGTAGACGAGCCAACCGAGCATCTCGGCTGAGCCGTAGGCGCTGTCCCCCAGAAGGCGTGCGGGATAAAGATCGAAGCGATCGATCGAGCGTTCTATCATGCGTTTTGCGGCCAGGACCTCGGCCTGCCGGATCGCGGTTGTCGCTTCGACATCGACAATGATCGCGTTGTCGACATCGATCAGATAGTTGGTGGAATAGGCAAAGAATGCTTGTCCGCCATGGGCTCCGGTCCATCGCGCTGCCGGATCAGCCGGTGAGACGAACTTGGGCACGACATCGGTCGCAGCGCCGAAGGCCTCATCGTCGAGCACAGCCATATATTCTTTGACCGCCCGGCCAGCCGCTTCTGGAGGCAGCCCCTTCTCACCCTCGATCCCTTTCTGCCGATTGGCATCCGCCTTGATCAGACTGGCATCGATCGCAAAGGCTTCGCCGCCGACCAGTCCCTCGCGGATGCAGCGCTGCAGGACCGTCTCAAAGACGCGTCGCAGCAGATCGCTGTCGCGGAAGCGGCCGTGTCGGTTCTTCGAGAAGGTGGAATGATCGGGCACATCGCCGTCGAGCCCGAGCCGGCAGAACCACCTGTAGGCCAGATTGAGGTGGACCTCTTCACACAGGCGCCGCTCGGAGCGGATCCCGAAGCAGTAGCCGATGATCAGCATCCGGATCATCAGCTCGGGATCAATCGAGGGCCGTCCCAGCGTGCTGTAGAACGGCGCGAGCTCGCGGCGCAGTTCCGACAGGTCGACAAAGCGGTCGATCGACCTCAGCAAATGATCCGCCGGCACATGTGCATCGAGCGAGAAGTTGTAGAACAGCACACCCTGTTCGACTTGCCGTGGTCCCATCATCGACTCAGTTCCTGCCCCTCAACAGGACTGAATCAGTGAGCTTTCACCGTTTCAACCAGCGAGTTTTTCAACAGAAT
>CAWHPH010000007.1:0-46979 GCA_963831135.1 uncultured Alphaproteobacteria bacterium | reverse complement strand
GGTGGCGGGCCCGCTCACCAGCAGTGCATGCGAGGTAACGTTTCCGGTCGCCAACGAAATGAAAATCGTGTCGACCTCGCAGGCTTCCTCCAAGCCCGGCGTGGCCAAAGCCAATCGCCCATGGGCGTTCCGCAATACGGTCGACGAAGGCATTCTCGCCAAAACCTCGGTGCCGTATTTCAAGAAGACATTTGACGTGAAATCGGTGGCGGTGATCTACGACGCCAAGGACGCCGTCTCGACCGCGATCGCGACCAAGATCATGCCGAAGGTCTTTGCGGCGGCCGACATCAAGGTGCTCAATGAAAGCGATCTGATATCGTTCAATACCGGCGAATTGGACGTCAGCGCGCAAGTCACCAAGCTCAAATCGCTCAATCCGGACGGCGTGGTGATCGGCGCAGACTATAGCCAGGCGATTACCGTCCTTCGCGAGATGAAACGTCAGGGAATGATGAAGCCGGTCATCGGCGGCACGCCGCTGATCTCATCGGCCATTCTCAAGGCGGCGCCGGAAATTCCGATCGTCGCGCCGGCGACCTTCTACGCCACCATGAAGAGCCCCAAGGCGGAGAAGTTCGTTTCCGAGTTGCAGCCGTTGCTGCGCAAGACCTCCGGCCTTCCGGCCGATATCGAACCGAGCATGTATGACGCCAATATCTACGAGATCGTCAGCATGTATGTCGGCGGCGTGAAGCAAGCCGGTATCACCGGCAAGGCGGACGATCTGGAAGGCGACCGAACCAAGATCCGCGACTATCTGGCGAACCTGAAAGGGTTCGAAGGTTTCGGCGGGCCGATTCGCTTTACCGCCGACGGCGACGCGGCAAAAACCTTCTTCATTGTTCAGGGCCAAAACGGCGCCTGGGTCACCAAGGCGAGCGCCTGCAGCGCGCAGGGCGGTTGCTGATCCCGGCTGGCGGTCTGCATGCTGTTCCGGGCCGACCCAGAGTGGCGCGTATGCCGATGCCACCGGCGCTCTTGCCATCGTTTCTGCGGCCGGCGCCTTTGCGGCGGCCGGCCGTACTGGTTGACGGGATGAAGAGCGAACACTCCCGGCGGTCACGACAACACGACGCAAGACCATGTTGCTGCAGCAAATTGTGAACGGACTGACGCTCGGCGCGGTCTATACGCTCGTCGCGTTGTCGTTCTCGCTGGTCATGGGAATTCTGTCGATCCTCAATCTTGCGATCGGCGAATTATTCATGCTCGGCGGGTTCATCGGTTTCAGCGTCATCGCTGCGAATTTGCCGCTGCCCGTGGCGTTGCTCGCGGGAATGGCGGGTGGTGCGCTGGTCGCGGTCGTCATCGGAAAAGTCGCATGTGAGCCGCTGCGCGATGCGCCGCCGATCACGCCGCTGCTTTCGACGCTCGGTTTTTCGATCATCCTGCAGAATATCGTGACCAATGTCTGGGGCTCCGATCCGCTGCAATTGCCGTCCGAGCTTTTTGACGATCGCCTGACGGTAGGCTCCCTCAGCATTGGCGTCATGCAAATCGCTGTCATCGGCGTGGCCATTCTCTTGGTCGGGACACTGGCGTGGCTGATCCGGAGCACATCCGCCGGACGGGCGTTGCGGGCAGTGGCGGAAAACCGCGACGTGGCGCGGCTCTTGGGGGTCTCCGTTGGACGCATCACGTTGCATGCTTTTGCGCTCTCCGGCGCATTGGCTGGGGCAGCCGGCGTGCTCATCAGCCTGCATTACGCGGCCATCACGCCTTACGTCGGGGTCGACACCGGGCTCAAGGCGATCGCCGTGATGGTGATCGGCGGCACGACCAACGTTTGGGGCGCGCTGCTTGCCGGCCCTCTGATCGGGATCGCGGAGGTGTTGACGGTGGCCTATGGCGGTTCGCAGATGCGCGACTTCGTCGTCTACGGCCTCATGATCTTGGTTCTGCTGTTGCGTCCGCAGGGCTTGCTCGGCGGTGCGCGCTCCGATCTCGGGCAGCGCGTGTGATGTCGACTTATCACGCCGGGCTCCTCGCCGACATCGGCATCCTCACGCTCGGCGCGTTGAGCGTCTACATCATCCTCGCGACCAATCAATTGTCGCTCGGCAATGCCGGCTTCATGGGCATCGGCAGCTATCTCTCGTCGTTTCTGACAGTGGAATTGCACTGGCCGCTGACCGCCGCGGTGGTGGCGGCCGCGCTGTCGGCAAGCGTTATTGGCATCGTCGTCGGCTTTCCGGCTTTACGGCTGAAAGGCATTTATCTCGCCATCGCCACGCTCGGCTTCGGCGAGATGGTGCGCAGTTTCTTCCTCGTCTTCACGCCGATGGGCGGCTCCGGCGGTTATCACGGCATGCAGCATGTCTCGCTGGGATACGTCTGGATATGGACGGCCGGCATTCTCGTCGTGATCCTGGTGCTCGAGCATTCGCACCTGTGGCTGCAGATGCGCGCCGTGCATGACGATGAGACTGCCGCGGGTCTCGTCGGTCTCAATACAACCTTGATCAAGGTCGGGGCATTCGGATTTGGCGCAGCGGTCGCCGCCGTCGCCGGCGCACTGTTCGCCCATCACCACGTCTATATCGAACCGGGCAATTTCGGCTTCGAGCGATCGATCGATTTTGTGCTCGCCGTGATCCTCGGCGGCTCCACGGTTGGGGTCGGGGCGCTCGCGGGCGCGGGGCTGCTGGTGCTCTTGCCCGAGTGGCTGCGCTTCTTGGCCGACTGGCGGCTGGCCGCCTTTGGCGCGCTGCTCGTCATCGTGTTGCTCACGCGGCGACAGGGCATCCTCGACCGCCCGCTGCTTGCCAGGCTCAGTTTCCGGGGAGCCGGTCCATGAGCGATGGATCGACCGACGTGCTGCTGCGTTTGGACGCGGTGGCAAAACGATTTGGCGGAGTCCGCGCCCTGTCCGACGTGTCGATGACGGTCGGGCGCAACCGCATTGTCGGTATCATCGGCCCGAACGGCGCCGGCAAGACGACCCTCTTCAATCTGATGACCGGCGCTTACCGGGCGGATGCCGGCACAATCATCTTTGATGATCAGCCGATAACCGACTGGCCGCCGCACCGCATTATCCGTGCCGGCCTCGCCCGCACGTTCCAAAACATCAGATTGTTCGCCGGGATGACCGTCTGGGAACATGTGCTGGTAACGCAGCCCCCCGAGGGCAACGTGATGCGCGGCCTGCTGCCGTTGCGCTGGAGCCATGCGGCCGTCTCCGCGCGCGCCGAACAAATCTTGAAATTCTTCGGTCTCGAAAAATATCGTGACGTTCTCGCGCGCACCTTGCCTTACGGGATTCAGCGCAAGGTGGATATGGCGCGCGCTCTGGCGGCAGGGCCGAAATTGCTGCTGCTTGACGAGCCGGTCGCCGGCATGAATCACGAAGAAGCCGACGAATTGCGCAGATTGTTGCTCCGGCTCAACGAGGGCGGATTAACGATCCTCCTGATCGAGCACGACATGGCCTTCGTGATGAATCTTTGCCACGAGCTCTATGTGCTCGATTTCGGTGTCCGCATCGCCGCGGGAGAGCCGGCCGCGATCCGCAGCGATCCCGTCGTACTGGACGCTTATCTGGGAAGCGAGGCCGCATGCTGAGCGTTCGCAATCTCGAGGTCTTTTATGGGCCGATCCGGGCCGTGCGGCGCATCGATCTCGATGTGCAGGCCGGTGAGATCGTGGCGTTGATTGGCGCTAATGGCGCCGGTAAGACCAGCACGTTGCGGGCTATCGCCGGGCTGTTGCCGTTCCGCGGCGAGATCATCTACGAAGGCCGCCCGCTAGTTCCTAATAAAGCTGAGCTCAATCTCCGCGCCGGTCTGTCTCTTGTGCCGGAAGGCCGCGGCATTCTCGGCCGTATGAGCGTGGAAGATAATTTGCGCATGGGTGTTTACGTCCGACGGAACCGCGCCGAAGCGGCGGCCGACATCGAACACATGTACCAACGCTTCCCGATCCTCAAAGAGCGCCGCACCATCATGGCAAATCTGTTGAGCGGCGGCGAACAGCAGATGCTGGCGATCGCGCGCGCGCTGCTCAGCCGGCCGCGCCTCCTGTTGCTTGATGAGCCTTCGCTCGGCCTCGCCCCGAAGATGAGCGATTTCGTATTCAGTACCATCGCCGATTTGCGCCGCGGCGGAATGACCGTGCTGCTCGTCGAGCAGAAGGCGCGGCAAGCCCTGAAGTTCGCCAACCGCGCTTACCTCTTGGAAACCGGGCGGGTGATTGCGTCCGGTTTTGCGGCAGATCTTGCCGCCGACTCGCTGATCTCCGAGGCGTTTTTAGGAAAGGCGCCGGCGGCCGCCGCTCTATGACTGATCAAGAGACGAAGCGAAACAAAATGACCAGCTCCGCCCGCAAACGGACCGCCAACCTTCCTGGGACGCTGCCGCGCAAAAGCAGCAAGCGGCACCCCTCGCCGCCGCTCACGGTTTCGCGACCGGAGCTTCTGATCAACGGCTCGGATCGGCATTTTCGCAGGCTGGTGCATAGCCTGTTCGGTTTCCTGGCACGCCACGAAGCCATCCGCAGCGGGCACGCGGCCCGCATCGGCCTCGTCGGCATCGAATACACCACCTTGATTTCGATCAGGCACCTTGATGCGGAAGAGGGGGACGTGAATGTCAACCGCGTAGCTGAGCATCTCCATCTCAGCGGCGCGTTCGTCACCACCGTCACCAACAAGCTGCTCAAGCGCGGCCTGATTCATAAATCCGTCGATCCGGCTGACCGCAGGCGCGTCAAGCTGCAAGTCTCGGAAAAGGGCGATGCGCTTTTGGCCGAGCTTGCGCCGGCGCAACGGCAGGTGAACGACGTGGAATTCGGCTGTCTCAGTCACGCCGAATTCCTGCAGTTACTCGGCATGGTCCAGCGTCTCATCGCCAGCAGCGAAGACGCCGTGCGCTTACAGGCCTACTTGGCCAATGGCCGCGCCACCAAGATCGTTGCGCATCTGCGCCTTCGCTCGCCGCGAAGAGCGTGAGGCGGTCACTGCATCAGCGTCCATTTGCCGCCGACGAGCTTGACGAGCACTTGCGCGCGTTCGTCAACGCCGGCGGTGGTGCCCGGCTTAAAGTTATAGACGGCGTGCGTGCCGACCAAATCTTTGGTGGTGACGATCGCGTCGCGCAAGGCGGTGCGGAATTCCGGCGTACCGGGCTGCGCGCCGGTCGCCAACGCTCGCTTGGACGCATCCAGCACGACCAGCCAGGCGTCGAACGCATACGGGCCGAAGCCGCCGCGCGCCGGCTCGTTATTCGCCTTCTGGTAGGCCGCTTGGTAGTCCATCGAAACTTTGCGGGTCGGATTGGATTCGGGAAGCTGCTCGGCGACGACGACTGGCCCGGCCGGGCAAATCACGCCCTCGACGGCGCTCCCGCCCACCCGGATAAAGTCCGGATTGATAAGGGCATGCGTGCCGTAGATCTGGCCTTTATAACCGCGCTCGGCCAGCGCAATGAAGGGCAGGGCGCCCGGCGTTCCTGAACCGCCCATCATCACCACTTCCGGCGCGGCGGCAACGAGGTGCAAAGCCTGTGCGGTCACCGAGGTATCGGCGCGCGCATAGCGCTCATTCGCCACGATCTGTATGCCGGCGGGATCGGCGGTCTTTTTGAGGGCGTTATAAACGAGATCGCCCCACGCGTCGTTGTAGCCGATATAGCCGACAGTCTTGACGCCGGCTGCTTTCATCCGCTTGACGACGGCTTCCACCATCATGGGCGGAGGCTGCGGGATCGAAACCATCCACGAGCCCGCATCGCCAGCCACCTCTCCGGTCGGGGTCAGCGCGATCAACGGCACTTTCAACTCGTGCGAGACGGTGGCGATCGCGAGCGTGGTCGGCGTGCTGCCGGCGCCCATCAGCACGTCGACCTTGTCTTGCTCGATCAGTTTGCGGGCGTCGCGCGTACCGGTCGACGGATCGGAGGCATCGTCAAGCTGCACGAGTTTGACTTTGATGCCGTTGACTTCGTCCCTGTAGACGACGCCAGCCGCGGCGCCCTTGGCATAGGGAATGCCGATAGACGCGCCCGGCCCGGTCATGGAGGTGATTAGGCCGACCGTGATGTCGGCGGCTTTTGCCGGCAGCGCCACCACGGACGCGATCGCGGCGGCGGCGGCGAGACGCACAAGGTTGTGCACACGAACCTCCCGAATTGGCGGCGAACGCCAATAATCAGCACATCGCCGGACATCGCCCGTGCGGGAATTTTTAAGCTTGAAACAATTGGCGCGCAATGGTTTTCTTGATCGACCCTCTCAGGATGGCGGAACAGAAATGCCGCTGTGGTTTCGGCTTCGACCCACCACAGAACGCGAACGTCCGCCTGCGGGAAGCGGTGAGACGCTGGGATCGGCATGACACCCGACATCGGCCTCATCCTCGGCATCGACGGCATTGCCACCGGATCGATCTACGTTCTCGTCGGGTTGGGCCTCGTTCTTATCTTCTCCGTCACGCGCGTCGTCTTCGTGCCGTTCGGTGACATTGTCGCATTCTCCGCGCTCACGCTCGCTTCGCTGCAGCTCGGCCGCATGCCCGGCACGGTTTATCTGGTCGCCACCTTGGCGGTCGTGGCTTGCGTCGTGGTCAGCATTCACCATTGGCGCCGCCGCGAGCCGCACCGCATCGGATGGGGGCTCCTCGGCTACGGCGTTGTGCCGCTTGTTCCGGCTGCGATCGCCTGGCTGTTTGCCGGCGCGAGCCTGCCGAACTGGGCGCAGATCCCGCTTGCCATTGCGCTGGTCGTTCCGATCGCGCCGCTGATCGAGCGCATTGCGCTGCGGCCGCTTGCCGACGCGTCAGTTCTGCTTCTGCTGATCGTCTCGGTCGCTCTGACCTTCGCGCTTTCCGGCTTGGGCCTGTTGTTTTTCGGGCCGGAAGGATTTCGTACCAAGCCGTTGACCAACGAGGTGTTCCGCTTTGGCAGCGTGATCGTGACCTCGCAGACGCTGCTGATGGTGGCGACCGCCGTCGTGTTCAGCCTGCTGCTGTTCTTGTTCTTCGAACACACGCTCGCGGGCAAGGCATTACGCGCGACGGCGGTCAATCGCGTAGGCGCGCGTATTGTCGGCATCCGTCCGGGAAGCACCGGCACGCTGGCGTTTTTGCTCGCCTCGCTGCTTGGCGCCATATCCGGCATTCTGATCGGTCCGGTGACCACGCTCTATTACGATTCCGGTTTCATCATCGGGCTGAAGGCGTTTGTCGGCGCCATCATCGGTGGCCTGGTCAGCTATCCGGGCACGGCGATCGGCGCCATTCTCATCGGCCTCCTTGAAAGCTTCGCTTCGTTCTGGAGCAGTTCGTTCAAAGAGGTGATCGTCTTCAGCGTGCTGATTCCGGTGCTGCTCTGGCGTTCGCTATCGCTCGAGCAGACCGATGAGGAGGATGCGGAGGTCGAGGGATGATTCTCCGCGCCGGCTCCCTCATCATCGTCGCCGCCGTCGTGATCTTGCTTGCGGCGCCGTTCTGGGCCGCCGAATTCACCATCACGCTGCTCAACTATATCGGCATCTATGCGCTGGTCGCGCTCGGCGTCGTGCTGCTCACCGGCGTCGGCGGTCTGACCTCGTTTGGTCAGGCGGCGTTTGTCGGTATCGGCGCCTACGCGACTGCGTGGTTGACGACGGCGGAGGGCGCGTCGCCCTGGCTTGGGCTTCTCTTTGCGCTTGCGCTGACGGGGGTCGTCGCCGCTCTGCTTGGCGCCATTACGCTTCGCCTTGGCGGGCATTTCCTGCCGCTCGGCACCATCGCCTGGGGATTATCGATCTATTTTCTGTTCGGCAATCTGGAGACACTCGGCGGCAACAACGGCATGACCGGCGTGCCGCCGATCACGATCGGGCCGCTGTCGCTCGCGCCGAACAATGCGATCTACTATTTGATCTGGGGCGTGCTTGCCGCCGCGACCATTCTGGTAGCCAACCTGCTCGATTCACGAGAAGGACGGGCCGTTCGCAGCCTCCGCGGCGGCGTCGTCATGGTCGAAAGCCTGGGTATCAGCGTGTTTCGCATCCGGCTTGTGATCTTCGTCATCGCTGCTTTGCTGGCCGGATTCTCCGGATGGCTGTACGCGCATATGAGCCGTTATGTGAGCCCGGCGCCGTTCGACCTGCGCATGGGCATCCAGTACCTGTTCATGGCGATCCTGGGCGGGTCGGGACACATTCTCGGGGCGGTCGTCGGCGCGGCCCTGCTCACGCTGTTGCAGAATGCGCTGCAGGATCTGCTGTCGCATTTCGCCGAGAACGGGCAGCAACTCGAAGTCATCGTATTTGCGATCATCTATGTGCTGGCGCTGCAATTCGCGCGCGGCGGCGTGATGCCCTTTGTGCTGCGTTATCTGCCGAAGCGGACCAAACAGACGCCCGCCGCGGCCGCACCGCTGCCGAGACGCGCCATGCCGCAAGCCGGCACGCCGCTTCTGATGGTCCAAGGTCTGCTGAAGCGGTTCGGCGGTCTTGAAGCCGTCAGCCGGGTCGGGTTCGAGGTCAAAGCCGGGGAGATCGTCGGACTGATCGGCCCCAACGGCGCCGGCAAGAGCACCGTGTTCAACCTCATCACCGGCGCGCTCAAAAGCGATGACGGCACGATCGTCTTTCTCGGCCAAGATATCACCCGCGCGGGTCAGCGCCGCATCGCCAAGGCCGGGATCGCCCGCACCTTCCAGCATGTGAAGCTGCGGCCGAGCATGTCGCTGATCGACAACGTGCTGCTGGGAACCTATCTGCGCACGCGTTCCGGCTTTCTGGCGAGCGCGTTGCGGCTTGACCGGGCGGAAGAAGCGCGCGCCCGCGCGGAGGCGCTGGCGCAGCTCAAGCGCGTCGGGCTCGGCGAGCAGGCCTATGACCAAGCCGGCAATTTGCCGCTTGGCCGCCAGCGCATCCTGGAAGTTGCCCGCGCGCTCGCCGCCGATCCCGCCTTGATCATCCTCGATGAGCCGGCCGCCGGACTGAGCCGGCCGGAAAAGCTAGCGCTTGCCGATCTGCTGCGCGGCTTGCGAAAGGAAGGGGTAACCGTCCTCTTGGTCGAGCACGATGTCGAATTCGTCATGGGTCTGGTCGATCGCATCGTGGTGATGGATTTCGGCTCGAAGCTGGTCGAGGGAGTCCCCGCTGTGGTGCGCGCCGATGCGCGTGTCCAGGAAGCCTATCTCGGCAGCGTGGCATGACGGCGCTCTTGGAGATCAAGGATCTGCATGTGGCCTATGGCAAGGTCGAAGCCGTCCGCGGTGTGGGCCTCACCATGCAGCCGGGTCAGATCGTGACCGTGATCGGACCGAACGGCGCGGGAAAGACCACGCTCCTTGCCGCTGCAGCCGGGCTGCTGCGCTCGCGCGGGCAGGTGATTTATAATGGCGTCGATGTCGAAGGGCTCGACGTGGAGGAGCGCGTCGAGCGCGGATTTTGCCTGGTGCCGGAAACCCGCGAATTGTTTGGCGACATGACGGTTGCCGATAATCTTCTGCTCGGCGGCTACACGCGGCGCCGCAACGGATCCGACGTGAAACAGAGCCTGCAGCAGGTCTATGCGCGTTTTCCCCGGCTCAACGAGCGCCGGCGGCAGAAGGCGCAGACACTGTCGGGCGGCGAACGGCAGATGCTGGCGCTCGGCCGCGCATTGATGGCGAAGCCGCGGCTTCTATTGCTCGACGAGCCGAGCCTCGGGCTTGCGCCGATCATGGTGCGGGAGACTTTTCGCATTGTCGCGTCGCTGCGCGAGCTCGGCGTGTCGATCCTGCTGGTCGAGCAGAATGCGCGCGCCGCGTTGGAAACGGCTGATTACGGCTACGTGCTCGAAATGGGCGAGATCACGCATCAAGGCGCGGCCGCCGCGCTCGCGCACGATCCGCGGGTGGTTGCGACGTATCTCGGCGGTTCAGCCTGATGTCGGTGCCGGCGCCGTATGACGACGTTGTGCTGGCGGCGCCGGTGACGGTGCGCTATGTGCGCTATTCCACCAAAAGCGCGCATTGGTTTCTCGGCCGTGCAGTCGCAGGCCTCATCGCGGCTGCAAAAGTCCCGAAGGCGCGGATCGACGGCTTAGCGGTCGCGAGCTTCACGCTTGCGCCCGATACCGCCGTCGGTTTGACGCAGCATCTGGGCATGACCGTGCGCTGGCTCGATCATGTACCGATGGGGGGCGCGTCAGGCGTTGTATCGATCCGGCGTGCGGCGCGCGCCGTGCAGAACGGCGATGCTGAGATCGTGGCGTGCATTGCCGGCGACACCAATCACACCGACAGCTTTCGCCGCAACACGTCGGCCTTTAGCCAATTTTCCCAGGACGCGGTTTATCCCTACGGCTCCGGTGGGCCCAATGCGAGCTTCGCGTTTCTCACCGCCTATTACATGCGGATCTATGGCGCCGAGCCAGAGGATTTCGGCAAGCTGTGCGTGGCGCAACGCAACAACGCGCTGAAGAATCCGCTGGCGCTGTTCAAAAAGCCGCTGACGCTCGAACAATATCTGGACGCACGGCTGGTCGCCGATCCGCTGCGTCTGTTCGACTGCGTCATGCCGTGCGCAGGCGCGGAAGGTTTTTTGGTGATGCGGCGAGCGACCGCTGAGGAGCTCGGTTTGCGTTACGTGCGATTGCTCGGCGCCATCGAGCGCCATAACGCATTTCCGGACGACCCGGTGCAGTATCGCGGCGGCTGGGCGATCGACCGCGATGCGCTCTATGCCCAAGGGGGCGTCGGGCCGGAGGATATCGACTTTCTTGAAACCTACGACGACTACCCGGTGATCAATGTGCTGCAATTCGAGGGCCTGGGTTTCTGCCGCGAAGGTGAGGGGGCCGCTTTCATCCGCGCCAACACCTTCGAGGCCGAGGGAAGCTTCCCGTTTAACACCTCGGGCGGTCAATTGTCGGTCGGACAAGCCGGCGCGGCGGGCGGACATCTCGGCATCACGGAGGCCATTCGCCAGCTCACCGGCGAGGCGCCGGGCGCGCGGGTTGCGAACGCGCGGCATGGCCTGGTGTCGGGCTTTGGCATGATCAATTACGATCGCGGCGTTTGCAGCGGCGCCGTTCTGCTTGCTGCGGCTTGAGCCGGACGGTTTACCGGAGGCGGAAGAATGCCCGAATCTGCAGCGCGGCCGCGGCGAAAAAATCCGATCCTGCGCACGCGCCAGCCGACTTTGCCGCCGGCATCGCGCAGTCGCGTCGCACTCGGTCTGACGGCGGCCGCGGCCCGCGGCCGATTCGCGCTGCAGGTGTGTCTCGACTGCGGAACGGTCCAGTATCCGCCGCGCGAGGTCTGTCGTGAGTGCCTGTCGCACCGGCTGGTCTGGCGGCCTCAGGATGGCCGCGGCGAGCTTGTCACCGAAACGATATTGCGCAATGCCCAGGAACTGTTCTTCCGCGAGCGGCTGCCCTGGCGCATCGGCATTGTCCGTTTGGATTCCGGCGTCAATGTCATCGCCTATCTGCATGCAAGCGTCGGCCAGGCGCCGGGCCGCGTGCGGGTCGAAGCGGCGCTCGATCGTGCCGGGCAGGCGGCGCTCGTCGCTATGCCGGAAAAGGGGAGGCCGGATTTGGCGGACGATCCGAAATTGCGTGAGCTGACCTGCGATCCGCGCGGGCGCAAAATCCTGGTGACCGACGGGAAAACGTCGACCGGGCAAGCGATTGTGCGCGCGCTCGTGGCGGCAGATGCCGACTTGGTCTGGATCGGCGAAGCCGAGCCCTGGAAGAAGATTACGGGGCTCGACGTCTTGCGTGATCTCCCGCGGGCAGCGATCGTTCCGCTCGACGTGACCGACGGGCGATCGGTGCAGGAGCTTGCCGGCGAGATCGGCGGCAAGGTTGATGTTCTGATCAACACCGCGGACCATCATCGCACATTTTCGATCGCGTCCCGGCGCGGTGTGGAGACCGCGCAGCAGGAAATGGACGTGAACTATTTCGGTCTGCTGCGGCTGGCGCAAAGCTTTGCACCGGTGCTGAAAGCCCGCGCGGCCGACGAGCCTTCAAATGCGATTGCCTGGGTCAATCTGTTGTCGATCTTTGCGCTGGCGAACTATCCGCCGCACGGCACCTATTCGGCGTCGAAGGCGGCTGCCTTCTCGTTGTCGCAAGCGCTGCGGGCTGAGCTGCGCCCGGCCGGCGTGCGGGTGATCAATCTCTTTCCCGGCCCGATCGACGACGAATGGGACCAACTGGAAATGCCGCCGAAGCTTTCGCCGGCGGCGCTCGCCACAGCTGTGGTCAAGGCGCTGAAAGGCTCCGTCGAGGATGTTTATCCTGGCGATGTAGCACAGGATTGGGTCGCTCGGCATCTCGACAATCCGAAGGCGCTCGAACGCGAAGCCGGTGAGGGTGCGCGATGAAAGGCGCCAAAAAAGCCCGCCCGAAAAAAAGCGAGCCGAAGAAAAACCGGGCGAGCGAAAGCCGGGCGGAGCCGCCGCCCAATAATCTGCACGCGCTCCTTCGCGGTGCGCTCACCTCGGGCCGTGTGCAAATCGTGGATCTGACACAAACCCTCTCGCCGGATTTTCCTCCGATCGTGCTACCGCCGGACATGGGGCAAAGTCGTCCGTTCCGCATGGAGGAAATTTCGCGTTACGACGATCGCGGGCCGGCCTGGTACTGGAATAACGTGAGCTTCGGCGAGCACACCGGCACCCACTTCGACGCGCCGATTCACTGGATCTCGGGCCGCGATCTGCCGAATAATTCGACCGACACTTTGCCGGTCGATCATTTCATCGCCCCGGCTTGCGTGATCGATTGCAGCACTGATGCACAAGAAAATGCCGATTTCCTGCTCACCGTTGCGCATGATCAAAGCCTGGGAAAAGACGGCACGGCCGCATACCGGTCCGGGCATGGGTATTGATGCGCACCGACTGGTCGAAGCGCACCGACCCGGTCGCTTATCAAAATCTCGATGCCACCGGCCAGCACACGCCGGGTCCCGATCCCGATTGCGTGCGCTTTCTGGTGAAGGAGCGGGATGTGCTCGGCTTCGGCACGGAAACGATCGGCACCGATGCCGGGCAAGCCGCACACCTTTCGCCGCCCTATCCCTGCCATTACTACATGCACGGCGCCGGCAAATACGGGCTGCAATGCTTGTGCAATCTCGATCGCCTGCCGCCGACCGGCGCGCTTATTGTCGCTGCGCCGCTGAAGATCCTTCAGGGCAGCGGTAGCCCCTTGCGCGTCTTTGCCATCGTGCCGGAGCGTTGATCGCCCGCATGGATCATGACGGCAGGCGACGTCGAATATAGCGGCCGTGCCCGATCGCCTCGTCGACAAGTGCATCATCGCGCAACACAGCGCGACCACGGACGAAAGCATGACGAACGCGGCCTTTGAACCGCTGGCCCTCATAGATGGAGTAGCCCGCGCTTGAGACGACATCGCTGCGCTGCAAGGTCCATTCAGTATCGAGATCGACAAGCGCCAGATCGGCATCGAGGCCGGGTGCTATGCTTCCCTTCGAATGGCCGAGCCCCATGGTCCTGGCCGGGTTCGTTGCGGCAACGGCGACGATCCGCTCGAGCGGTAGCCCGTGTTTGTGGTGTCCTTCGCTGAGCAGGACCGGGAGCAGTGTTTCAAGCCCAGGGCAGCCAGGCGACGCCATCCAGATGCCGCCGGCTTTGGCAGAAAGATCACGGTGAACGTGATCGGTCGCGACCGTGTCGATCTCGCCGTCGCGCAGCGCCCGCCAAAGGCGTTCACGATCAGACGCTTCACGGAGCGGCGGATTGATCTTGCCGATATCGCCGCCGGACCAGCCAACGTCGTGCGTGAGATAATGCGGACAGGTTTCGATCTGCACCTTGGCGCCGGCGCGGCGATGACGCAGCGCAGCCTCGAGAGCCTCGGCCGAAGAGGTGTGGACGACGTAGAGCGGCGCGCCGGCCGTATGCGCAATATACGCTGCGCGCTGCACCGCGTCGGCTTCGACAAAGGGCGGGCGCGTCGCGTTCCAGGTTTTGAGGCCGCCGCGGCCCTCCGGATCCTGCGTTTTCAGCCGGTCGCGCAGCACCCAGGCGATCTCGATCGTTTCCGGGTGCGGACAGACCATGCCGCCGTTTTCCGCCGCCGCCTCGCACAGCCGAAACAGAAAGCCGTCGTCGATGTCGGGCAGACCAAGGCGTGCGCCTTCGCCGCCGCGGTTGTTCATGAAAATCTTAAAGCTCGGCGCGCCGTAGTCGCGAATATAAACAGGAACGCTGGCGAGCTGCGCCTCGGTCGAAATGATAAAGTGATAGCCGAAATCGATGCGCGCGCCTTGTTCGGTGACCGCGACGACGTCGTCGAAAATCGTTTCGAAGGGCTCGGTCGCCATCAGATAAGGAATGAAGGTCGTGACGCCGCCCTTTGCAGCCGCCGCTGTCTCCCGGTCGGCGTCCGCCGGCTCGCGCGGGCGCGCGATATCCTTACCGTGCCCGAGATGCAGATGAACGTCGACGGCACCCGGGATGACGACGAGTCCGCGCGCCGACGTCTGCTCTTGCGCCGACGCGGACTCGCCGGGAGCCAGGATGGCGGCGATCTTGCCGTGGTGGATTGCGATATCGCACGCGGTGCGTCCGCGACCGGGAAGGATGGCGTCGCCGCCTTTGATCACGAGGTCGAAAGCTTGCATTGGTCAGACTTTGCGATTGCCTTAGCCGATTGCCCGAAGGGCGGTCAGGGCATCCTCGGTCGGCATGACGTCGGCATATTTCGACGCCATGTCGAACAGGTTGACCGCGTGCGAGGTGAGGGAGCGGTCATAGACCGCATCCTCGGGAACGAGAACGCGGAAGTTATAGGCGAAGGCGTCGACCACGCTGCCGCGGACGCATCCGCTGGTTGTGCACCCGGTCACGACGAGGGTATCGGCGCCAACATTGATCAGGTAACTCGCCAGCGGTGTGCCGAAGAAAGCGCTGGGGTGCTTTTTCGGCAGCAGAATGTCTTTCTCACGGGGCGCGACCTCGGCCACGAACTCGTAGCCCTTGGCGGCCACCGTCATGATCGCCGGAACCTTGTCGGAGAGGCGGCCGTAATCGAAGCTTTCCTTCGGCGATACGTGCGGATAGAGCACCGGCCATCCGCGCTCGCGAAAATAGCTGAGAAGACGCGCGATATTGTGAACCGCCGCCCAGCCGACGTCGCCGCACGCGGTGGGAAATTCCTTGATCGCTTCCCAAAATGGCTTGGGCGTCGTGCCCACGGTCCGGTATTGGACATCGATGATCAGGAGCGCCGGCCGCTCGCCGAGCCCAGAGGTCCGGCCAAAGCCGGCGGCGTTGTAGGCGCGCTGCTCCTCCGCGGAGATGATCCCGTGCCACGGCCGCGGCGGTGCGCTCTTCGTCATGTCTGTATCCTCCTTATACGCGATAGCGCGCCTCGCGGGCGTCCCATTCATCTTTGGCGACGGCGCGCTGGCGCTCTTCGAAAGAGGCGAGGCGATCCGCGACCGAGTGCAGCGAGCCTTCGGCCTTGAGCACGCTCAGGACGTCGTAGGACGCTTTCAGCGCGGCCTGCAGTGCCGCATTGGCATAGAGCACGATCGAAAAGCCAAGTTCGGCGAGCTTGTCGCGGCCGGGGTCCGGCGTCTTGCCGCCGAACACGATATTGGCGACTTGCGGCACGTCGAGAGCTTGGGGAATGCGTGCGAGCTCCTCGAGGCTGGCCGGCGCCTCGACAAAGGTGGCATCGGCGCCCGCAGCGACGTAGGCCCGGGCGCGGTCGAGCGCCCGTTCCAAACCTTCCACCGCCCGTGCATCGGTGCGGGCAATGATTTGCAGCGACGGATCGCGACGCGCGTCCACGGCCGCCTTGATCTTTTGCACCATTTCCTCTGCCGCGATCACGTCCTTGCCGGCGAAGTGTCCGCACTTCTTGGGAAACACCTGATCCTCGATCTGGATGCCGGCGGCGCCGGCGCGCTCCAAGGTCCGCACCGTGCGAACGACGTTGACGGCGTTGCCATAGCCCGTATCGGCATCGACGATGATGGGGACTGATACGACGTCCGCAATGGCGGCGATCGTCTCGCTGACCTCGGTCATGGTCGTCAGCCCGACGTCGGGTACGCCAAGCAACATATTGGCGATGCCGGCGCCGGTGACATAGACGGCTTCAAAACCGAGATCTTCGATCACGCGCGCGAACAGGGCATTGGCCGCGCCGGGAACCGTGACGGCGGCGCGCCGCGCCAACAATGCCTTCAGTCGCAAGGAAGTGCTCATGGTCCTATCGTATCCCAGCTCGCGAAATCTTGTCTGCCTCGCACATGATAGGCTTTATGAAAAGGTGAGGGGGCGGTAATGACAAACGCCCGATCCGCCTGGTGTTTGTGAGCATCGCCTCAGGAGAGAATATCTTGCATCCCTTGGAAACACTCGATGTGCGCCGCGTCCGGGAGCTCGTCATCGCCGGCTGGACAGGCAGGGACGCCGCCGCGCTCGAAAGGCACATCCGCGAGCTCGAAGCGATCGGCGTGAAGCGGCCGAAAACCACGCCGATCTTCTATCGGGTGGCAGCGTCCTTGCTTACGACCGGCGACACGATCGAGGTGCTCGGCAATCAATCGAGCGGCGAGGCCGAGTGCGTGATTTATTCTTTCGATGACGGCCTCTATGTCGGCCTCGGCTCGGATCACACCGACCGCAAGGCGGAGGCCGTCGGCGTCTCGCTTTCCAAGCAAATATGTGCCAAGCCGGTGGGCCGCGAAATCTGGCGCCTCGACGGCGTGGCGTCGCATTGGGATAAGCTGCTGCTTCGTTCCTACGTGAACGTCAACGGCCGCCGCGCTCTTTATCAGGAAGGCGCGGTCGCCGCGATGCGGCCGCCGAACGAGCTGTTCCAGCTTTACTGCGGCGGCCGGCTGCCGATCGGCACCGCGATGTTTTGCGGCACGCTCGCCGTCCACGGCGCGATCACGCCGTCGGAGATATTCGAGATGGAGTTGGAAGATCCCGTGCTGGGCCGCAAGATCACGCACAGCTATCGCGTCAAAACGCTGCCCGACCAAGGATAGGAGAATGCCGTGGGTTTCGACAAAGGCCACAAAGAGTTTCACTCGCTCGACATGGGCGAAGGCTGGCACACACTACCTGGTTACCCCGATGGCATTCAGGAAAAGATCATCGCCGGTGCGCTCGATGAAAAGGCAAAGCGCGGCAACCGCACGCGGCTGTTGCGCTTCGCGCCCGGCGTCTACACGACCAAGCCATTCGTCCACGAATATTGGGAGGAGGTATTTCTCGTGTCAGGCGACTTGATCGTCGGCAATGACGAGCAGGGAAAGGGCGGCGAGAAATTCCAAGGCTACACCTACGCGGTGCGTCCGCCCGGCGTCTATCACGGACCTTTCAAGTCGGAAGGCGGCTGTCTCCTCCTGGAGACGCACTTCTACGAGGAGGCCTGAAGTTTCGATGCGCCTAGCGCGGCGCGGCGCGTCGCGGTCGCGGCCGCATCGACCGCCAGCGTGTCGTCATCGATGATGCCAGTGAACACGACACCGTAAATGTCGCGGGCTTTGCCGATCAACTCGTAGCCTTCGAGCACGTCGGTCAGCACGCGCGCCGGATCGCGCGTCAGCGGATCGCCATAGCCGCCACCGCTGCTGTCGCGCCCGCGGATATGCTGGTCCTTCCGGATACGCATGTTCACGAGGTTGGGTAGCTTGGTGATCTGACCATTATGGTCGATGAGATGGGTGGAGCCGGGCGTGCCGTTATGCCCGCCATTGACCCCGCGCGGCGGCGCGAACTGCCCGTCACAGGGAATGACCACCTGCACCGGATTTTCCAGGGCGGCGTACGTCACTTCCTGGGCCGGCGCGCCGCGATGCCGGCCGGCGCCAGCCGAATCCGCAACGAGCCCCAGGGACTCCACCCGCAACGGGTGCTTGAGCTCATCGATCTCCACGCTATCGCGATACATCAGCCCGGCGATGACCGGGATCGCATAATTCACCCAACCGTCGGCCGTGGGGCTTGCCGGCCCGCCATTGGTCGAAAGCATCATGCGGTTGACGTAGCGGGCATCGTTGCGCCGGTGGTCTTTGCCAGACAGCACGGCCATGCCTGCGCCCAGCCCGGTGCCGCCTTCGGCAAGCCCGTGTCCTTCGCCGAGCCGGGCAAAGGCCGACTGCGTGATGTTGACCAGGCGTTCGGAAACATTGGTGGTTGCCGTCGAGCAGCTGTGCGGAAAGACCGGCGAGGCGACCACGCTGTTCTCGGCGTATTGGAACGACAGCCGGCGGAACGAGCCGGCATTGCGCGGGATGTCCTTGTCCAGGCTGTTGAAGATGGCGCCGACCACCGCGCTCGTCGCCGCCGCTCGCGAGGTGTTCAGCCCGCAATCGACGCACGGCGGATTGTCGCGCAAATCGACGTCGATCACCGCCTTTTTGGGATCGATCTCGACGGTCACATTGAGCGCGAGCCCCTCGGGAAGAATGCCTTCGAGCGGATCGGAATGGCCGGTATTGGTGATGCGCGCCGCCGGCAGCTTGCGGATCGACTCGATCGCGCGCCGCTCCGAATAGTCGAACCAGTCGTTGATGAAGACCTTGATCATTGCCGCTCCGTATTTGCGGCACAGCTCTTTCAGCCGACGCTCAGCAATGCGCGCCGAGCCGAGCGCGGCCAGCGCGTCGCCATACCATTGATCGGGCACGCGGATGCGGGCCCGGCACATGCGGATAACGTCCGCCTCGTTCTTGTAGTTGCGCTGGATACGCACGCCCGGGAAAACCAGCGCGCCTTCCTCATAGACATCCAGCGCCTTGGCGAAATAGCTCGACGGAATGCTGTTGCCGATGTCGGCCATGTGGCACTTGGCGACGGTCGTGAACAAATGCTCGCCATCAATGAAGACCGGCACCAGGAAGGTGTGGTCGGCCGGATGGGTGTTGCCGCCATAGGGATCGTTGTCGAGATAGGCGTCGCCTTCGCGGATGTCGCCCGCGTGATAGCGGGACATATTCTCCCCTTGCAGATGGGCGCCGAAGATGTGGACCGGCAGTCCTTCGGCCGAGGCGAGAAGCTGATTGTCGCCGGTGAGGATGCAGCACGAGAAGTCGCGCGCGCTCGAGATGACCGCCGAACGGGCCGCGCGCAGCAGCGTGTTGGTCATTTCGCGCACGATGCCGTCGAGCCGGTTGGCAATGACCGTCATCACCACGGGGTCGAGCACAGCCGAGCGCGACTTGGGCGTCGGCTTGGAAACGAGCTTCGGCTTGGACATAAGCTTGGGCTTCGGCTTGGCTTTCGTTTTGGATTGAAGCGCGGCTTTCTGCTTGGCCATCGGGCTGCTCGCTTATGACTTCAAAATGTAGTGGCCGGAAGCGCTCACTGACGCACTCATCTGCGGATAGATCACAATCGTGGTCGTCGGCTCCTCGATGATGGCGGGACCGGCAATGAAGGCGCCCGGTTCAAGATCGCTGCCGCGGAAGACTGGCGTGTTGCGCAAGTCATCAGGTCCAAAATAGGCCGCGCGCTTCGCCCAAGGCTTCGGCTTGCGCCGCGCGATTTTTTTGCGCAGCGGTTTCGCCGGCTTGGCCAAGCGAATGGAAATCCGGCCGCGCCAGTTGACGCATTCGACTTCGCTTTGCTCGTCGCGCACGGCGTAGACGCGATCATGCACCGTATGAAAGGCCTCGACCAGCGCCGCAACATCTTTCGGGCTGCGGAAGCGCTCGACCGGCAGCGGCGTATCAAGCTCCCAGACCTGGGACTTGTAGCGAGCTTCGACCAGGTATTCCTTGCGCACTTTGGCGTTCTCCGCACCGTGCAGATTTTTGCGAAAATCGTCGAGCGCAGCATCAATTTCTGCAAGCGCAGTATTCACGCCGTCGCGATCGAAGCCGCCGGACATCGTCACCCGGCTTCGCGTCTGCTCGAATACGATGTCGGAATATTGCATGCCGCAGGCGGACATCGCGCTCGCGGTCTTCGGCAGGATCGTCGTCGAACAGCCAAGCTCGCGCGCGATCGGCAGAATATTGAAGCCGGCGGCGCCGCCGCCGGCGACGATGACGCTCTCGCGCGGATTGACGCCTTCGCTGACGGTGATCTCGTGGATGGCCTTGATCATCAGCTCGTTGGCGATGGTGATGATCGCGAAAGCGGTATCCGGCACGCTGCGTCCGAGCTGCTGCGCGAGTTTTTCGAGCACGCGGTGCGCGGCCTCGGCGTCGAGCTTCATGCGGCCGCCGTTGAAATAATCGGGGTCGAACCACCCAAGCATGACGCACGCATCCGTCACCGTCGGTTGTTCGCCGCCGGCGCCGTAGCAGGCCGGACCGGGCATGGCGCCCGCGCTTTGCGGGCCGACGCGCAGCAAGCCGCCGGCATCCACCCAGGCGATCGATCCGCCGCCGGCGCCAATGCTGCGCACATCGACCGTCGACATCGCGACCATGTCGCCGAGCCATCGGCGGCCGAGCCAGCTGTCGCGGGTGTAAACGAGCTCGCCGTCGCGCACCAAGCCGACGTCGAAGGTCGTGCCGCCGGTGTCGCACACGATGGCGTCGCGGCCAAGATCCTCGATGGTAATGTAAGCCTTGCCCGCGACCGGAGCCATCGCCGGACCGGATTTCAGCATCGTTACCGGACGTCCCACCACCTCGGTGACATGCTGGCAGCCGCCGCCGGACGTGCCGACCAGAAGCTCGCCGGAAAATCCGGCGGCGCGCAGATCGCTTTCCATCTCGCGCAGGTGCTGCTGCATCAACGGCTTGAGCGAAGCGTCGATCGCCGTAGTCGAGGCCCGGCGATATTCGCGCACAATCGGAATGAGTTCGTGGGAGAGAGTGTACGGCACACCCGGCAATTCTCGCTCGATCAGCCGCCCGATCTCTTTCTCATGATCGCCGTTGGCGATCGACCATAGCAGGCAAACCGACACCGCCTCGAATTTGCGTTGCGCCAGCGTGCGGATGACATCGCGGGCCTGATTGCGGTCGAGCGGGCGCACGACCTTGCCTTGCGCATCGATCCGCTCATCGATTTCAAAGGTATAGCGGCGGGGAATGTAAGGGGGAGGGTAGTCGTAGCTGTAATCGTGCGGATCGTATTTGCCGCCCTCCTTGAGCACGAGAACATCGCGAAAGCCGCGCGTCGTGAGAAATGCCGTCTTGGCGGTCGATTTGGTCACGACCGCGTTGGTCGCGCGCGTCGTGCCATAGATCAGCATGTCGCTTCTGCTGAGCAGCGCCTTGCCGTCGAGCCCGATCTCCTGCGCCGCAACTTCGATTGCCGCGCGCATGCCGTCGAAAATACGATTGGGCGTTGTCAAAGCTTTGCCGATGGCGCGGATACCGCTCGCATCGGCAATGACGACATCGGTGAAGGTGCCGCCGGTATCGACCGAAATCCGAAACGCCATATTCCCCTGCGCCGCCGTTAACCAGGTTGTTTCTGCGCGACCAAACAAATCCACATGCACGAAACCACATGCACGAAACCGCAGGGCACGCGATCGCTCTTCGCGAGCGGCGACTGTGCAACGCCCTCCGCAGTGCTTCAAGGCGAAAATTCTTGCAGCAACTGGGTCGTTTGGTGGACGATTTAGCGCGGCAACTCGATGACCGGCGCGATCTTCTCCGCGACCGCGGCGGTCGCCGCGTCCGTGCCCGGTGCGCCGATCAGCATCAGTCCCAGCGGCAATCCGCCCGCCCCCGCGCCGACCGGAACGGAAACGATCGGGCCGCCAAGGGCCGTGAAGGGAACGATGAAGCGAGGATCGCCGGTCTTCATTCCGGCGGGCGCCACGTCGGGAGCCGCCGGAAAGATTAGCGCGTCGGCTTGCGCGGTCGCCGTCCAGAACCGCTCGCGCGCCGCGGCCAGGGCGGCGGACGCCGCGCGGTAGGCGGCATCGCCGATCGCTCGTCCGCGCGCGACGGCTTCGCGCAAACCGACGCTCACGTCAAAGTTGTGCTCTAGGTGAGGATGCGCGCGCGCGACTTCGTGCTCGATGATCGTTTTGTGCCAGCCGGCGATCTCGGCGAACGATACCGGGGATTTGAGCCACTCGACTCTGAGGCCTGCCGCGGCCAATGCGTCGGCAGCCATGCGCATCGTATCGGCGACTGCCGCACTGGCCGCCTCAGTAATCGGGTCATCGATAACGCCGATCGTGAGCGGCGCGGGCGCCGCTGCCGCGCCCCGCCGCAGATAGGGTGGCATCAGCACGCGAGCCGCCCCGACGGCATCGCGCACGCGATATCCGAAAACGCCGACCGTATCGAAACTCGGCGCAAACGGAACGAGCCCGAAGCTCGACCAGGCGAGCGTGCTCGGCTTGAACGCCGCGATCCCGCAATAAGCGGCGGGGCGGCTCACCGAGCCGGCGGTCTGCGTGCCGAGGCTCAGCGGCACCATGCCGGCGGCGACGAGCGCGGCCGGGCCCGCGCTGGATCCGCCCGGCGTGTGAGCGACGTGATGCGGATTGCGGGTCGGCGGCGGACCGTCGAAATAGGCGAATTCGGTGGTATGCGCCTTGCCGAGAACGATCGCGCCCGCGACCTTGAGCTGGGTCACGACGTGCGCATCGATCGTGCTCGGCGCTATCTGTGCGCGGGTCTTGCTGCCAGCGCGCGTCGGAAGGCCGGCGACGTCCAGAACATCCTTGACGGCGACCGGAATCCCGTGGAGCGGGCCGCGGATGTGACCCGCTTGCGCCTCTTGCCGCAACACCTGCGCCTGGGCGAGCGCCCGCTCGCGATCGAGCAGGCACCAACCCTGGACCTCCTTCTCGACCGCGGCGATGCGTCGTAACGACGTTTCGACGAGCGCGACCGGATCGGTCTCTCGGCTTTGAACGGCGCCGGCGATCTCTTCGATCGCTCCCGGATCGGCGACCAGGCCTTGGGTGGTCACGGTGTTTCAGTCATGTTCCGGCGGCCCGCCGTCTCGATATAGGCAAGCACTTCGTCAAGACCGACAACGTCAGCGTAACGGCGTCCAACGTCGCGCAGATTGTCGCGATGCGGGCCTTCCTCCACGTCGCCGCAGCAAGGCTCCGGCACAATCACGCGGAAGCCATAGGAAAAGGCGTCGTTGATGCTGGCGCGCACGCAGCCCGACGTATTACAGCCGGTGATGATCACCGTATCGACGCCCTCTTTGACGAAATAAGAAGCGACCGCCGTGTTGAAGAAGATCGAGGGCGCGGTCTTGCAGACGATCATGTCGTAGCTTTTGTCATAGATGCGTTCGTCGAGCTCGGTGGAGGGGTGGCCGTGGTGAAAGTCGTCGACCACCGCCGGAATCTTCCAGAGCGGCGCATCGCGCGCGCTCGAATAAGCGGTGTAGCAGCAGGCGACCGGAAGACCGGCCTTGCGCGCAGCCGCAAGGAGCGTCGCCGTGTTGTTGACGGCGCGGTCCACCATGGGACGGCCGCCTAGCGGAAAGCGGCTCTCGGTGAAGCCTTTTTGAAAATCGACGACAACGATGCCGGCCCGCCGTCCGAAGCCGATGCGGTTGGAGTCGAAACCAATGTCCTTGTAGGCGTCGCTCATGTGCGGAGTTCCAAAATGCGGAGTTCCAAAGATTAGTTTTTCAACGTGACGCCGAAGCGCGTTGCAAACGCGCTTTTCAAGCGGTCGAAACAATGCCCGACGCGGATCACCGAGAAGTCCGTGAAATCGATGATCGTGCTGGAAAGCCCATCCTTATGGGCGTATTTCGACTGGCCATAGTCGAAGTGGATGGCAGCGGCATCGCGGATCGGCTGATCGATGTCGTCGTACCGATATTTGCTGCCGGTCAACGACAAATTCGCGGACGAGCCGAACACGGCGGTGCCGCGCGCGAGCGAGCTTTCGGCGATGGCGTCGTGAAACTGGCCGGCGTTGAGCAGCATGTCGAGCGTGCCGCCCTTGGACGAATTCTTGGACGAATTCCGCATCACAAAGGGATCCACCGCGACAAACAAAGGATGACCGGCGCGAAATGGCGCCACCACCGAAAACGGGATTTGCTCCTGCTCTATGATTTCCCGCACCATGGCGTGGCGCCGATCATCCATTACGTGGATATCGCGGCTCATGTGCCAATTGCCGAACATGCCGGACGGCTTCTCATAAGAACGCCGCTTGGCTTCGAAAATGCGGCGGATGCCACTCGGCATGGTGGCAATCACCGCATAAGCAACGTCGAGCGGTACAATGCCGATGCCGCCGGCCGCGAGCGCCTCGAACAGCCGCGCGATGTCGCTCTTGAGTTGCTCCGGTGCGACGGGATCCGACGTGAGCCGAGCCGTCCCGATCGCCGCCACCGTCATGTGGGCCCCTCCTATTGCAAGCCGACCATACCGCCGGCCGGAAAAATAGTGAATGCTTGGCCGAAACTCGCTAGATTCCACCCAGCCAAGGCACCTAGCCATGATCATTCAGACCGCACCCGCAGGCACGCCTCGATTGGCGATCATGATGTATGAGCACACCGCTTTGTGCGGCCAGTTCGCGCGCGCATTCGGCAACGAGGTCTTCGAGCCGTTGGCGCCACTCGAGTTGATGGTTTACATCATCTCACACCACGACGCCGGTTGGGCCGAGTTCGATCACGATCCGCCGACCGATGCGAAGACCGGCCTGCCGTATAATCTGATCGAGACGCCCGCCGAGTACATCACGGTCACCAGCCGGCTTTCGCCCGACTTCAACGAGCGGCAGCATCCGTTCTGCGGCTTGCTTTCGAGCATGCATAGCTGGGGCCTCTATAACGGCCGCTACGGGCTTTCCAAACACGTGCTGATCAAACAATTTCCGGAGACGGAGCGGCCGCTGGCCGAGCGCATGCTTGACGGCGAGCTCGCCCGTCAAAAGCGACTCAAGGAGGAAGTGGGCAGAGATCCGAAAGTGGCCAACCGCCTCGACGAGAAAAAGCTGTTTCAGAACTATAAGCAGCTGCAATTCATCGACACGCTGGCGCTTTACTTCAATCGCGTCCATCCGAGCGAGCGCGGCACGCAGACCTTCGAGCATGTGCCACGCACCGCCGAAGACGATGTTGCGGTGACGATCGCGCCGCGGGAGGAGGGTGTCTACACGCTGTCGCCGTTCCCGTTCGCGCCGACCGACGCCGAGTTCGCCTTCGCCGGGCGGCGCATTCGCCCTGGGCAGCACGAGCAGGATGGACACTGGACGGACGCGCTGCGGCGCGCGCCGACGGTATGGGAGCGCTTCCGGCTCGTTCCGGCTTAGATCGGCGCGGCGACACGGCCGAAGGTGTCTATTTTCGTCCATACGTTTTGTCGAATTCGGAAACCGCGCCGAAGCCCATGAGTTCGCTGAACTCACTGAACCGATAGAGCGGCACGTCGCCGCCGACACTCGAGCCGTGCTGCTTGAGATGGCTGTAGACCTTGCGCAGCGCCTCACCGGCAGCGAGAAATCCGAAGGCCGGAAAGATGGCGATCGAATAGCCGAGTTCCTCCAGAGTCTTTCGATCGGCCACCGGCGTGCGCCCGCCCTCGACCATATTGGCCACAAGCGGCTTATCGAAGGTCCGGCCGATCGTGCGCATTTCCTCGATGCTCTCGGGACTTTCGACAAACAGAATATCCGCGCCGGCTTTGGCGTAGGCCTCTGCCCGGCGCAAAGCCTCATCCAACCCGAGCGTCGTGCGCGAGTCGGTGCGCGCGATGATGAGAAAACTGTTGTCGTCCCGGCTCGATGTGGCGACCTTGATCTTGTCGACCATGTCCTCGATGGGAACGACGCGGCGGCCGAGCATGTGTCCGCATTTTTTGGGAAATTCCTGATCCTCGAGCTGGATGGCGATGGCGCCGGCCGCTTCGTAGCCGCGCACCGTGTATTGAACGTTGAGTAGCCCTCCGTAACCCGTGTCGCCGTCGGCGATCAGCGGCGTCTTCGACCCCTTCGCGATCACCGTTACCCGGCCGACCATGTCCGTATAGGTGGCGATGCCGGCGTCCGGCAACCCTAGATGCGAGGCGACCGTGCCGTAGCCGGTCATGTAGAGGGCTTCAAAATCCATTTGATCGGCGATCTTGGCGGAAATCCCGTCGAACACGCCGGGTGCGACCAGCAACTCCTTTTGCGCAAGCCGTGCACGAAGATTTGGTCGCTCTCGTTGCGTCATTCCAAATGCTCCAATGTTCACCTCGCGGTACGCTCGATCGACGGCCGCCCAACATCTCTCCGCAACTGTGCTACGCATCCAAATCTGTGTACAGTTTATTTGCTGGCGGAGATTAAGGCATGAGCGAGCCTGGGGACGACGGCGACTCGGCGAGGAGGCGCTTGCGGGTGTCTCTGGCAAGCAGCGGCGTAAGGGTTACGGCCGAGGAAATCGGCCCAGTCGTTGCGGCACTGGCGCGCATCAACACTGCCGCTCGGCTGCTGCTGCGGCCTTCCTTCGACGATACCAGCGAAGCCTATTACCGGCTGCTCGAGCAGGACGGCGCAGGAGCCGACGCGTGAACGATCCCACGGCGTTCACGCTGCGCGATGCCGCTGCCGCAATCGCGCAAGGCCGGTTACGCGCCGAAGCGCTGGTCGAAGCTTGTTTGGACCGCGTTGAGCGTCTTCAACCGACGCTCAATTGTTTCATCAGCGTCACGGCGGAAACGGCACGGCGGCGCGCCCGCGAAGCGGACATGGCGCTCAAAGCCGGACGACCGCTTGGCCCGCTGCATGGCGTGCCATTGGCGCACAAGGACATGTTCTATCGTGCCGGTGAGGTCTGCACCTGCGGCTCGAAAATCCGCGCCCGCTTTCGTGCCTGATCACACAGCGAGCGTACTGACGCGGCTCGATGAGGCCGGCGCCATCGAGATCGGCCATCTCAACATGGCGGAATTTGCCATGGGACCGACCGGCCACAACGAGCATTTCGGCCGCTGCCGCAATCCATGGAATCCGGACCACATTACTGGCGGCTCTTCGTCCGGATCGGGCGCCGCCGTTGCCGCGGGTCTCGTGTTCGGAGCGCTCGGCTCCGACACCGGCGGATCGGTGAGACTGCCGGCGGCAGCCTGCGGTGTCGTCGGCATAAAGCCGACGCTTGGCCGGGTGAGCCGATACGGCACCATGCCATTGTCCCATTCGCTCGACTGTATCGGCGTGCTTGCCCGCAGCGTCGGCGACTGTGCGCGGATGTTGTCGTTGATTGCGGGAGCGGACGAGCGCGATGGCATGGCGAGCCGGCGCACGGCGCCGGACTACGAGCGCGGGCTTGATGAAGCGGCACAGCCGGGCGCGCTCGCCGGCATGACGGATCGGCGTCCCGAACCGATATTATTTCGAGGACATCGATTCCGAGGTAGCGGAGCTGATTGCAGCAAGCCGGAGGGTCCTGGAAAAACAAGGCGCGACGATTGTGGACGTTCCGGTCGGCGACCACGGCGCCTTAAACGATCTGTCCAATGCAGTGCTGTGGCCGGAGGCCGCCGGCCTGCATCTGCCGTGGCTGCGCGAGCGTCCGCAGGACTACGCGAAGCAGTCGCGCGCCCGGCTGCTCGTCGGTTTGGGCGTTCCCGCCACCCTTTACATCGAGGCGGTGCGGGCGCGAGCGAAATTGCTCGATGAGCTTCTGCGCGACGCGTTCTCCCGATGCGACGTGCTGCACGTGCCGGTCCTGAAGCGGCCGGTGCCGACCGCGGCAGAGACCGATGTGGGCGGTGGTGCCGCCATGCAGCAAGTGCTCGGCCAGATCGTCGCCAACACCCGGCCGTTCAATTATCTCGGCTTGCCCGGCCTCTCGGTGCCGATCGGCTTGACGCGCAACGGCTTGCCGCAGGCGATGCAGCTGGTCGGGCGGCCGTTCCGCGAGGACTTATTGTTTCGTGTCGGTGCGGCATACGAAGCCGTAGCAGGTCCATTTGCACGCCCGTCGCTTTAGCGCATGTGTATTTTCATTCGCTCGTCATCGCCCCGATCAAGTCGGGATAAACTTCAGTGGGGACTCCGACACACGCCCGCACGCATTGTCTCGTGCATTGCCTCACCGCATTCCGGCTTGCGCGGGAATGAGCGGAACATTGAATTAAGAGACGCGGCGGCCGGGCGATCCGAGCGAGGCGCGCGGCGCCAGCACGTCCTTCACCATATTGGCATGGGTGTTGGCGTAATGGCCGCCATAGGCGCTCCGCTTGAGGAAAGCGCCGTCGCCGGCACGACCGACATAATTGCCTCTATCGATGACGATCTTGCCGCGCGACAGAACGGTCTCCGTGTAGCCCTTCACCTTAAAACCTTCATAGGCGCTGTAGTCGATATTCATGTGATGAGTTTTGCTGTTGAAGGCGCTGATCGTCTCTTCACGCTCGGGATCGAAAATCACGATATCGGCGTCGCTGCCGACGGCGATCGTGCCTTTCTTCGGAAACATCCCGAAAATCTTGGCCGGTCCGGTCGAGGTCAGCTCGACAAAACGATTGAGCGAGATGTGTCCCTGGCTGACGCCATAATGGTAGATCAGGCTCATGCGGTTCTCGATCCCGGGGCCGCCGTTGGGAATCTTGCTGAAGTCGTTGCGCCCGAGCTCCTTCTGCTCCTTGAGGCAGAAGGGGCAATGGTCGGTCGAGATGACGTCGAGCGCCTTCGAGCGCAGGCCGCCCCATAGCTCGTCGTGATTCCATTCTTCGCGCAGCGGCGGCGTCAGAACGTACTTGGCGCCGTCGAAGCCTGACTCGTCGTAGCGGTCGATATCAAGCAGCAAATATTGCGGACAGGTTTCGGCGTGGGCCATGACGCCGCGCGCCTGCGCGAGCCGCAGCTCCTGCAGCGCATCGTAACAACTCAAATGCACGATATAGACCGGCGCCCGCGCCACTTCCGCGATCGACAACGCGCGGTGAACGCCTTCGGCCTCCAAGCGTGTCGGGCGGGTCAGCGCGTGGTATTTCGGCTCGACGTGGCGCTGCGCCAGCGCGATCTTCACCAGTTCGTCGATGACGATGCCGTTCTCGGCATGCATGCAAACGAGCGTGCCGTCCTCGCCCGCCTTGCGCATGGCGCGAAAGATCGTGCCGTCGTCGGACAACAGCGCGCCCGGATAGGCCATGAACAGCTTGTAACTGGTGATGCCGTTATCCGCGAGGCTGCGCATCTCGCCGATGCGCTCCTGCGGCATGTCGGTAACGATCATGTGGAAGGCGTAGTCGATTGCCGTCTTGCCTTGGGCCTTGGCATGCCAGTCGTCCAACGCCTTGAGCGTAGACGTCCCGCGCGTCTGCACAGCAAAATCGATGATGCAGGTCGTGCCGCCATAGGCGGCCGCGCGGGTGCCAGTTTCGAACGTATCAGACGTAGTCGTGCCGCCGAACGGCAACTCAAGGTGCGTGTGAGGATCGACCCCGCCGGGGATCACGAGCTTGCCGGACGCGTCGATCTGCTTGTCCGCCTCGATCATGAGATCCTTGCCGATCAGGGCGACAGTCGAGCCGTTAACGAAGATGTCGGCGTAGTAATCGTCGACCGCGGTAACGATACGCCCGTTTTTGATCAGTACGCTCACTTTCGCGCCCCCATGCGGTTTGACAGGCCCCGGTACTAATGTATCATTCGCAAATTGAAGCGGCGCACAAGAGCTTTGGCTGACCGCCGTCCCGGGCGTCAATAATCAAAGCGCTAAATAGGCTTCTTTAAACAATGGAGGCGGGCATGGCGTACAATAGCCCCGGACAAGTTTTGCAAGGTAAGTTGTCGCGTAGGTCGTTCATGAAAACCACGGCGGTCGGCGTCGCCGCCGGGGCCGTGTCGGGTGCAAGTTTCCTTCGAATAGCTGAGGCGGCGGACGGATTGCGAAGCATCGGCCTTGGCGTCAGCGAAATCAACGATATCCAAGACAAAGCGTCGAAAGATCTGGGTTTCACAGTCTCCGGTCAGGCGATGGGTTACGGAGACATGTTCAGCAAAATGCTGAACCAGAACGACCAGTACGAAATCGCCGAAGGCTATTACAACGATATGCGCGTCATGGGGCCGGCTAAGGTTTGGCAGCCCATCGACACCAAGAAGCTCAAGGACTGGGACAAGGTCACTGCTCTCACCAAGACCGGCAAACTGACGCCGGAATCGAGCGTCGGTCAGGGCGATGCCCCCTACAAGTTCATGTGGTGTGACGAAAACGGCAACAAGGTGACGGGGCCGTCGCGCTACATCATCATGATGCCTACATTCCATAACGCCGATTCTCATCGGCTACAACCCGAAGGCGACCGGCCGTCCGATCGAAAGCTGGGGCGAGCTCCTCAACAAAGAGTTCAAGGGCAGGGTCGCGCTGCTCAACGTGCCGCAGATCGGCGTGATGGACGCGGCGATGGCGATCGAGGCGCTGGGTCTCAAGAAGTTCGGCGACAAAGGCAATATGACCAAGGCCGAGATCGACTTCCTGATCGACTACCTGATCCCGCTCAAGAAGGCCGGCCACTTCCGCGCCTTTTGGGAGAACTTCGGCCAGTCGGTCAACCTGATGGTCAACGGCGAAGTCGCGCTGGAGAGCATGTGGTCGCCGGCGGTCGCCGCGATCCAGGCCGAAGGCGTGCCCTGCATCTATGCCTTCCCGAAAGAAGGCATGCGCGGTTGGCACGGCGGTCACGCCATTTCGGCCAAGGTCAAGGGCAAGCAGCTCGACCAAGCCTATGAGTACATCAACTGGTGGCTGGATGGTTGGGCGCCCGCGTTCGTCGCGCGTCACGGCTACTATCACTCGATTCCCGACAACGCGAAGAAGTACCTCACGGCCGACGAATGGGACTATTGGTATATGGGCAAGCCGGCGGCGAAAGATCTGCCGGATCCGTTCGGCACCATCATCATCAAGAAGGGCGACGTTCGAACGGGCGGCTCGTATTGGACCCGTTATTCCAAGATCGCCGTCTGGAACTCGCTGATGG
Organism: uncultured Alphaproteobacteria bacterium; assembly: GCA_963831135.1. GTDB lineage: Bacteria > Pseudomonadota > Alphaproteobacteria > Rhizobiales > Xanthobacteraceae > BOG-931. Next base: position 16,174 of record CAWHPH010000007.1, on the reverse strand, counting down.
ACGAGAACGATTATCTCGTTAAGCGGTGGACCGAGTTCCTCACCGCTTAGGCTTTGAGGACCGTTTAAAACGGTTACGAAACGATGCCGCCGGTCCGCAAGAGCCGGCGGCGCTTTTGACTTGTGGTTGACGCGTGACGACGGTCGACACCTACGCAAGGCTAACGAACGAACCAGCAGCGCGCGGGTTGATCGGCGGTGCGCCGACGGCGCACGACGAGGCCAAGCGCAAATACCGCCGCGAGCCGGGCTTTCCGGTGCCCATACTCATCGCACCGGCCACCCTATGGCTCTTCGTCTTTCTCTTTCTGCCGCTGATCTCAATCTTCATTTTCAGCTTCTGGAAAACGACCGGCCACGGCATGGCGCCGGCCTTTACGCTCGAGAACTATCGAAGCTTTTTCGTATCCGAGGGTTTTTTTGATCCGAACCATGCGGATTTCCTGACGCCGTCGATCTTCATCCGGACGCTGTGGACGACGTTTCGTTTCACCATCACGGTGATGGCGATCTGCCTGATCCTCGCCTATCCGCTTGCCTACTACCTGTCGATGCAGGTGGAGGATTTCAAATGGCAGCTTGCCCTGTTCCTGCTGGCCATGGTGCCGTTTTGGACCAGCTATCTCATTCGCGCCGTCGCCTGGCTGCCGATGCTCGGCCGCCACGGACTGATCAACGAGTTTTTGGTCTCGATCGGCGTCATCGACGAGCCCGTGAGCTTTTTCCTCTATTCCGAGTTCAGCTACACGATGGCGCTCGTCCAGCTCTACGTCGTGCTGGCGGTCGGACCGATCTTCTTCTCGCTCGCCAAGATTGATCGCACGTTGCTTGAAGCCGCGCGCGACATGGGCGCGACACCGTTCCAGATCTTCCGCGAGATCATCGCCCCCTTGTCGCTGCCGGGGGTCGCCATTGGCATGATCTTTGTGTTCGTCATGATCATGGGCGAATTTGCTACCGCCGTGGTTGTCTATGGCGGCAAGACATCCACCACCGGCACCGTAATCCTCAACTATTACGGGATCGCCAACTATCCCTTCGCCGCGGTCAACGCCTTTATGCTGATGCTGGCGATGATGATCGGCGTCGTCATCATCCTGCGGCTGGTCGATATTCGGAAGGAGCTTTAGCCATGGCGCGTTCCACACCGGAACGTCGCCGCAAAGCGCGCGTGAAGGCGGGCTTCAGCGTCTACTACGTGATCTTTCTGATCTTCGTCTACGGACCCATGTTCGCCATGTTCACGCTGTCCTTCCAGGGACCGCGCGGCGGCGTGACTTTCCCGATGCGCGGCTTCAGCATTTACTGGTGGGTGAAGCTGACTGGACCGTCGGCCGTGGGCGATATCAAGAGTTCGCTTGTGCGTTCGCTGATCCTCGCCGTGATCGTCATGGTGATCACTGCGATCTTCTCGACTATGCTGGCGATGGCATTTCGCAAGAAGTTTCCTGGATCGGGGACGCTGTTCTACGCGGTGATGTCCGGCCTCATGGTGCCGGGCGTTCTGCTCAGCCTCGGATTGGCTTCCTTGATGCGCCAAGTCGGCATTCCGCCGGCCTGGTATTATTCGGGGCTCGGCGTTCACGTCGTCTGGACACTGCCATTCGGCTTTCTCGTCATGATGGCGGTGTTCAACCGCTTCGACGGGCGGCTCGAGGAAGCGGCGCGTGACATGGGGGCCGACGAATGGACGGTGTTCAAGGAGATCACGCTGCCGCTGATCACGCCGGGCATTGTCGCGGCCGGCCTTTTCGGCTTTACGCTCTCCTACGACGAGTTTGCTCGCACGACGCTCTTGGCTGGGGCGCAAAACACGCTGCCGCTCGACATTAACGCGGCCATGACGCAGCGCGTGCAGCCGACCATCTTCGCGCTCGGCACCGCCTCGACGATATTCTCGCTGCTGATGATCGGATTGTTCATCGTAATCTATACAATTCTGTATCGACGGTCCCGTTAGAACTCGGCTGCTCGCTTCGGCAATGCGTAAATGAGCGTTGCCGCCTTGCCGGCGGCGGCCGCGCGCTCGATACGGGTAAGTTACCTTTGCTCTTTACGGTCGATCCGATCAGGCAGGAGGGCAGCCATGCCGCAAACCGGCGATGTCGCCGACTTTCCCTTCAAAAACAATGTCCCTGACCCGCTTCTTTCGGGGAAGGAATTGCCGACCTTCAAGTTCGCGCTCGAACAATCGGCCGGCAAGGTCGACGGCGGCAGCTTCGGCAAGGAGGCAACCGTCGAGCAATTGCCGATCTCGAAAGGGATCGCCGGCGTGTCGATGCGTCTGGAGCCGGGCGTAACACGGGAGCTGCATTGGCACGCGACCGCGGCGGAGTGGGCTTTCGTCCTCGATGGCCGCGTCCGCACGACGGTCGTTGATCCCTACGGCGGAGCGGAGGTCAACGATTTCGATCCCGGCGACGTCTGGTACTTCCCGCGCGGCCACGCTCACTCGCTCGCGTGCCTCGGCGACAAGCCGTGCCATTTCATTCTGATTTTCGACAACGGTTATTTCTCCGAATTCGGCACTTTTAGTATCACCGACTGGCTGGGGCACGCCTCGAAAGCGCTTCTCGGCAAGAATTTCGGTCTTCCGGCCGCCACGTTCGATGGCTTCCCAACCAAAGAAGCATATTTCGTGCGCGGCCGCGTGCCGCCCGCGGACGCCGCTCTCGTGCAAGGCGCGCTGACGTCCCCGCCCGCGACCCACAAATACCGGCTGCTGGCGCAGGAGCCCCATTCGATCCACAAATTCGGTCGCGAATGGCGGGTCGGCTCCAATCGTTTCCCGATATCAGAGACGATGACGGGCGTCGTTCTCGAGCTCGACGCGGGCGGCTTACGCGAACTGCACTGGCATCCCAATGCCGATGAGTGGCAATACGTCATCAGCGGCGAGTACAGCGTCACGCTTTTCGGTTCGCACGGCCGCTATCGGGTGGAGACGCTGGCCAAGGGCGATGTCGCGTATATTCCGCAAGGCTACGGTCACTCGATCGAAAATATCGGCGGCAGCACCGGCCGCGTTTTGATCGGTCTCAATACCGGCAATTACCAGGCGATCGACGTGTCGCAATGGCTGGCCGGCACGCCGAGCTACGTGCTTGCCGACCACTTCGGTAAACCGCAGGAGCTGTTCGAAAAATTGCCGAAGGAGCGGGTTTTCATCGCTCCGCCGGACGGGCAGGGACAGCGCGAGATCAAGTAGCTTGCGCGGCGGTCCTTTGCCGTACGACCTTGAGCACCCAATAGATCAGGCAAAAGATGACGGTCAAAATGACCATTGCGACCACCGCGCCCAGGCGCTCGCCGAACTCGGTGCCGAGCGTGTAGTCGCTCTGCAGGAGGTAAACGCAAAGGATCAACAGCGACTGCGCCGCGGCGCCGGCGCAAAACAGGACGGCGATGAAGGCTGAGCCGCGCAACGATGCCAGCACCATGCCGTCGACGCTGTGCCGCTGCACGATGTAGAGACGATAAGCTCGCCAATGATAGCTGCAAAAGCCTACGATGGCCGCGATCAACACGACCCAGAACATCGCGTTGCTGTAGCCGAGCCCGTTGATCACAAGCGTGAAGAAGTCTTCGAACGGCTTATAGAAATAAAGAAAAATCAGAATGACGATGAAAGCCACATAGCCCACAAGCGCCCAGAACAGCCGCCACCCTGACATTTTGACTAAGCCCCCTGATTACCAGCGCCCTGTTACCCGCGCTCTGACGACCCGCAGATGTCTCGGCCGATCGCGTAACGAATGCTTAACTGGAACACGTCACGTCGGCAACGGCAAGGGGGTCGCTGGAGTGGCCCGAACATACACCCTCGCTACACCGATTTTGCCGCGACGATCAGCAAAACCGCATAGAGCACGACAAACACCGCGTCTTTTACGGCGGGCAACGTTTGCCGCTCACCGCTCGAAGCCATGAGCGTGACAACCTCGAGAATAAAGAACACGCCTGACAGAATGAGGAAGGGCCAAATCGAGGCCCACCAAGACGCCGGTGCGGCGACGCCCAGCACGGATTGCCAGATCAACAGCAGCAGCGGCAGAACGACCAGATAGCCATAGCCGAGCAGAAAGCGGCCGCGCATCGCCGTGCGGTCGATCACCCAGAATGCGATGAAGAACAGCACGATGTTGAGCAGGTCCCAGAAGCTTCCCGAATAAGCTTCCGGCGTGGGGACACTGCGTAGATTCAGGAACGCCAAAACCAGAAGAAACACCAACAGATCGCCGAGCAGCCACTCGCGCGCGGACTCGGCGCCCGGCTTGATCCCCCAGGTGCGCGTCGCCTTATCGAACAGAAGAACCAACGCCACCGCCAGGCTCGCGGGGTAAATCAGCTGGGCCATCAGCCCATATTGGGTGGCTGGCGCCAGAGCGATCCAGCACAGGAGCAGGATCGCTATCACCAACAGCAGCAAGCCGAGAATGCGCAACGGCGACGGGGCCGGGGGCGCAACCGCTGCGGTCGCCGCCGCAGGCTCTGCGGATGTGGCCGTGGTCGCACGCCGGGGCGGCGCCTCGCGCTGCGACGATTGGACAAGCGCATAAATCAGCGAAACAATAAGTCCGATGGCGGCAAGGGCGACCATGACCGCCGCAAAGGCGGTTGCCCGATTGTCGGAGCGCCAGTCTTCGATCGTCTCGCCCCAGACCCAATGGGTGCTGCTGGAAATGAGCCAGATGGCGAAGGCCGCGATGGCGGCAAGCAGGATCAAAGCGAGCGCAAATTCGTACCAACGCGGCGATTGGTCCGGCTGATCGGCGCCGCTTGCCGCCGCCCGTTGACGCTGCGGTGCGCGGATGATCAGGCCGATCAGGAACGCGAGTACGCCGATGATCACGAAAACGATCATCGCCTCCACGAAGATTGTCGCTCTTTGCTCCAAGGACGACCCCGACCTTTCCCTTTCGACCAGCTACGCGAGCGGTATCCTAGAGCACATCCCGATTTGGTTGAATCGGGACGTGCTCTCGATTCGTGCGTCGTCGCATGCCCTTTTCGGAAAACCCGTTTCCACTTTTCCGGGACATGCTCTAGCGTCCGTTGCCCATCAGCGCCTCGACACACTTGCAGAGACTGTCATTGGCGGTTTGCTCAAGCAACTCGCCAAGCGAGTGCCCCGGTGCTGCCGGGGCTACGGCGGTTTCGCGCACTGTCGCGCCGTTGGCACGCAATTGACCGACGACCTCGACGGTCCGGCCGTCCATGCTGTGGCGTACGATCTCGAAACTCCAAGCGGTGCCGTAGGCGTCGCGCAAGCCGGTCAGTGCCTCACTGAGTGAGCGACCATTGCCGTTCGATGCTGCCGCCGGCGCCGGGCGCGGCGGCGCAGCGACGGGGCTCGGCCGGCGGGCGGCTGAAGGCTGGACACCGGCGCTCGATGGCCGGACTGCGGGGGCACGTGTGTCGCGCGGTTTCGCCGGAGCCGCTTGCGGGGCGCGCGGTGATGGCGGCGCGGCTCCTTTGCCGCGCGGCGAAGCTTGCATGCGCTGGCGCAACGTCGCAGTCGCGGCTTCGTCCACGATCTCCGCGACGGCATCCACGATCACCCCATAAGCGAGGCGCGCATGCTCGACGGTGCAAAAGCCGTCGAGCACATCGTCGAGCACCTTGGCGGCGGGCCGCTCGAGCGGATCGCCGTAGCCGCCGCCGCAGGGCGCATAGAAAACATGGACGTCGCCCGCCGCCACCCGCAGACCGGAGAACTTGGCCGGCATGTTCTTGATGTCTTGGGGCCGGCCGACGTTGTAAATCTCGACCTTGCCGACTTGCCCAGGACCGCCACCGAATATGCCCCATGGCACGTCGAAATGGCGTTCGTTTTCGTGCGTGATGAAGGCATCGGTCAGCACGCGTTGCGCCTTGACCACGCCGATGCCGCCGCGAAAACGTCCGGCGCCGGGCATGACGTCGTCGCGCAGCTCGTAACGATCGCAGATCATCGGCAGATGCATCGCCAGATCTTCGATCGGATTATTGCGCGTATTGGCCATCAGGCTATCGATGCAGTCAGGACCGTCCGAGCGCGGCCGGCCGCCATAGGAGCCCTCGTTGACCTCGAGGAAAACCCAATAGTCACCGGAAGGGCGAATGCCGGCATAGGAACAAAATGACAAGCTGGCGGAGCTGCCGGCAATGATGTCGTTCGGCAGCACCGGCGCCAGCGCCTTGTAGATCAGATCGATCACCCGGTTGATCTGCGCAAAGCGGGCTTCGGCGGCCGCCGGATAGATCGGATTGTAAATCGAGCCTTTCGGCGCGATGACTTTCACCGGCCGGAACGATCCTTGGTTCGAGGGGACCTTCACATCCGACGTCACCGCGTCGAGCAGGAGCGAGCGGATGGCGCAGAAGCAGGCGACCTTGGTCGAGCCCTCGAACGGCACGTTGAATGCGGTTTCGACCTGTTTGGACGAGCCGGTGAGATCGACTTCGATGTCGTCGCCCTTGACGCGGACGCAGACCTTGATCGGCAGCCGCACATCGCGGTTCTTGCCATCGTCGTCGAGAAAGCCTTCGGCGCGGTACTCGCCATCGGGAATGGCCGCGATGCGCTGACGCAGAACGCGCTCGGTGTAGTCCATCAATTGCTGGGTGGCGTCGAGCACCATTTGCCGCCCATAGCGGTCCATCAGCTCGGCGAACCGCTTGGCGCCGAGCCGGGCCGAAGCGATCTGGGCGTCGAGATCGTCCTGCAACTGGCGCGCGGCGCGGCTGTTACGGCCAATGAAATTCCAGACCGCCTCATTGCGTTTGCCGCGCTCGTAAAGCTTGGTGCCGGCGAACAGCATGCCCTCGGCGAAGACGTCGGGAATGTCGATGATCAATCCCGGCGTTGCCGCGCCGATATCGAGATGGTGGGCGGTGTTGGCTGAATATCCGACCAGCACGCCTTCGTGGAAAACCGGCACGACGACCGCTATGTCGGGTGAATGGCTCGAACCGTGATAGGGATGGTTGTGGATGACCAGATCCCCGTCATGCCACTCGCCGTCCTGCAGCGTTTCCTGAATGCCGGCGAGATAGCCGGGCAGCGACCCGATATGCAGGGGCGTCGATTCCGACTCGCACAACGTGTTGAACTGGGTGTCGAATAATCCGGCGCCCAGATCCTGCGATTCACGGATGATGGAGGAGAAGGACATGCGGTAGAGCACGTGTCCCATTTCCTCGGCGATGGTCTGCAACGCGCCGTTGATCACCTGCAGCGTGATGGGATCGATCGCTTGAGCCATGGGTCGAGCGCCGTTAGCCTACGTGATGAAGGTGCAAATTGCCGAATTCGGCGACCTCGGCGACGTAGTGCGGAGGCAACAGCGTCGTCGAATTGTGCTGGATCAGGATCGCCGGTCCGGAGATGCGGTGGCCCGCTTTGAGGCGGCCGCGGTCATAGCGCGGCGTATCGAGGACTTGGCCATCGTCGAACGTCGTCGGCCGGCTGTAGAGCAGGGCGGGGGCTATGTCTTGATCGCTTGCCTTGCCGACAGGCGCGACTTTGAGCGGTACCACGTCCTCGCGCCCGATCACGCGCACGGTGATCAGCTCGACGTCGCCGTCTTCGAAATGATAGCCGTAATCGAGGCGATGCTGCTGGTGAAAACCGGCGACCACCTCGCGGATATTGGCCGCCGTGACCTTGCCGGCCGGCAGTTGAGCGCGCAGCTCGAATCCCTGCCCGTGATAGCGGCATTCCGCGAGCTTTTGGAATTTCTGCCGATCGCCGGTCACGCCGTCTTTCTCGAGATCGCGCCGGCAGCGTTCGACGAGCTCGTCGATCACCGCATTGATGCGGGAGATGGCCGCTTCGTCCGCATGCTTGAGAGAGACGATGAGGGAGCGCGCATGCTCGTATTGCATGTCGGTCTGTAGCAATCCCATCGCCGCCGTGATGCCGGGCGCAACCGGCACGATGATTTCCTTCGCAGCGATTGCTTCCGCGAGCGCAACGCCGTGCAGCGGGCCGGCGCCGCCGAACGGCACCAGCGCGAATTCGCGCGGGTCGATGCCGCGCGCAACCGAGTTGGAGCGGATCGCGAGCGCCATATTCGAATTGATGACCTTGATGATGCCGAGCGCCGCATCCTTGATCGACAGTCCGAGCGGCTTCGCCACTTTGGCTTCGACCGCCTTGTGCGCGAGGTCGGCGTCGAGCGGCAGATCGCCGCCGAGCATCTTGTCGACGTCAAGCCGCCCGAGAACGACCTGCGCATCGGTGACGGTCGGCTCCACGCCGCCGCGGCCATAGCAAGCCGGACCTGGCTCGGCGCCCGCCGAGCGCGGGCCGACATGGAAGCCGCCGGCAGAGTCGATATAGGCGATCGAGCCGCCGCCGGCGCCGATCGAAACGAGATCGATCATCGGTACGAGGATCGGATGCCCGCTGACGTACGAGTCGCGCGCGTTCATGATCTTGATGCGGCCATCCGGAATGGTGCTGATATCGGCGGAGGTGCCGCCGATATCGACGGTGATCAGGTTGTTGCGGCCGCACAGAATGCCTTCGGCCCGGCCGCCGATCACGCCGCCCGCCGGGCCCGACATCAGGATGCCGACCGCCTTTTGCGAGCAGGTTTCCACGGTGGCGATGCCGCCATTCGACTGAATTACGCGCAGATTGGCGCGGAAACCGTTCTCCGTGAGCCTGCTCTGCAGGTTATTGAGATAGAGCGAGGTCTTTGGGCCGACAAAAGCGTTCATCGCCGCGGTCGAGAATCGCTCGTATTCGCGGATCACATTCGCGACTTCCGAGGACGTGCAGATATAGGCGTCCGGCATTTCGGCCCGCACGATTTCGGCGGCGCGCCGCTCGTGCGTGTCGTTGAGAAACGAAAACAGAAATCCGATGACGACGGACTTGATGCCGCGGCGCTTGAACAGCCCGATCGCTTCAAGCACTTCGTTCTCGTCGAGCGGGATTTCGACCTTGCCGTCCGGCGGCAGGATGCGCTCGGTCACTGCGATGCGGTTGCGCCGCTTGACCAGCGGTTGCTGTTGCCACGGCACCTCGAAGTGGAGCGAGAAATTGTATGGCCGCTTGTGGCGCCCGATATGAAGGATATCACGGAAATTGCGCGACGTGAGCATTCCGACTTCAGCACCGGTATGCTCGATCGTGATGTTGGTCGCGACCGTGGTACCGTGCACGATCAGCGTCACGTCATTGGGGCGCACGCCGGCGATTTGGCAGAGTTCGCGCAGGCCCTTGAGCACGCCCTCTGATTGATCATGCGGGGTGCTCGCAACCTTATGGAAAAACACGCCGTGATCGGCCTCGAGAACGAGGTCGGTGTTGGTCCCGCCGACATCGACGCCTACGCGCGCCATGGATCGCCTGATCGTCCTCGCGCCGCCGTGCCAGACCCGGGTGCACAACGCCCTGGTGATACCGATCTCGCGCGAAACATTGTCAGCAATGTTTCGCCCGCGCAACCCCCAACGCAAGCTCCGGCGGAGGGGCTGCAACGGCTTCTGCGTTAACGGCGTTGAAGCGACGGACCTTCTGCTCGGGAGAGTTGAGGGGGACGAAGAAATAGTGGTTGAATGCAGACTGGGATCGAAAGGAATGCGAGCAATGGCCGTAACCGCCAAATTCGTCTGCTCCAGCTGCCGGTGGTGGCATTTTCATCCGACCGAAGGCGCCGAGCCGGACTCGGAACAGGCGGTCGGGTACTGCCGGCGTTTTCCGCCATCCCGGCGCGAGAATGGCGTCGGCGCCTGGCCGATCACATTCGGCAATGATTGGTGCGGCGAGTACACGGAAAAGAGCGAAGTCTCGCGGCAGATACCGCGAAGCGCTTCAGCCGCGCACTAGGTAGTCGACATCAAGCATGATGCGTCCCCGCGAGGCGGGGATCCGGCAGCGCAGATTTCCAGTCCAAGTCAGGCTAGATCTCATTTCGTTTCGCCGCAAGACGCCGAATTAACTTAAATGAGATCGACGCAGTTCGTCAGTGCAGCTTCGGCGGCACGGCGAAAGGCGTCGCGTTCGTCCTGCTCGGAGCCCGCGCCGCCGACCTTAAAGCGCAAGCCGCCACTCGATGCAGCGAGCGCGTTACCGGTGATCCTGGCACGCCCGAATTGCGTCCTGATCGCGTTTTCTCGGCCAAATGTGAGCTTCCCGAGCACGATCGCTTCGTCGCCCTCTCGCTTTTGCTCGGATATCTCGTAACGCCAATTGCTGCCGAAGTGCTCGTTCAGCCAGCGCGCCGGCGCTGAATCCGGATCGATTTTGGCGGAAAGCATCGCCGGTCTCTGGCTTTCTTGCAGTTAACTCACGACCGGCAAAAGATTTTTCCTGCGCGGCAGACTCGCCGCCACGCGACAACCCGCCGCGATAGAGGTCGTCGAAACGCTTCTTGCTCTGCGCCAGCATGTCGTCGAAGACCGAGGACATTCCCAGGCGGGGCGTGTTTGCTGGCGTGTTTGCCATGTTGTTCGCCAATGAATGCTCTCAGCCACGTTGGGCGCGGGGCCACCAACGATCGAAATCATCCTGCGCCTTGGCCGCGAAATCCACTTCTCCGGTAAATGAGCGGAGATAGTCGAGCGCGTCCGCGAGGTCCACGACATCTCCATATTTCGCGTCGATGTCGAAGAGATTTGCCTCATGCGGCCCAGGAGCGCGATCGCCAACCGCCTCGCGGACAACGATCGTGTGATAGCCGTACTGGAGGGAATCGACTGCGGAGGCGCGGATGCAGCCGCTGGTGGTACAACCCGCCAGGATAACGGTGTCGACGCCGAGTAAGCGCAAATCGACGTCGAGGCTCGTGCCAAAGAACGCGCTGGCATATTTCTTCGTGAGGACTTTCTCTCCCGGCAACGGCTTGATCCTCTGATCCACTTCGATCATCGGCGAGCCTTGTTGCAGGATTGCCAGCGAGGGCACCTTTTTCACGAACACGCCGGCGTCGTGCATATCTTCGGCATAGGCAACCGTGGTGTAGAAAACCGGAAGCCTGCCTCGGCGGAAAGCCTCCAGCAGTTGCCGCGTTGCATTGATCTCCCAGGCGAAATCGCCGCCCAGCGGCGTCGTCGGGTCGGTAAAACCGTTAATGAAATCGACGATGACCAGCGCCGGGCTTCGCCCATAGCCCGATCGGCTCGCAAACCCTTTGCGATGGTAGTCTGCCCGCGTTTCACGTTGCCAGTCATTCATGCTCGTCCTCCGGGATTTACCTGGACGTTTGAGGATGGCGTCGCCCAAAGCTGTTTGTCAACGCGTCCGTTTCACGGCCGGCACCAGCCGTCAGCACAAGGCGGCTTAACCAGATGAATTTTTGTTCGCGGGCACGGCCTCTTGCCGGTGCGCGCGCAACGTGGGACTGTTCTGTGAGTTATCAGCTGCGTCCGCCGCCACGGTGAAAGGCCGCGGGGTTTTGCGGACTATCTTAATGGGGCATCCATGACCGATGACAATCGCACTCGTCCACCCTTTGGCGGCGCTCGCGCGGGGTATGGCTCGCCGACCGGACCGCGCTATCAGCCGCGGTCGCTGGTAACATCGCAAAGCGGCGATACCGCGCGCAGCGCCCGATCGATGCCCAGATCCGGCGGCGGCAAGAAGGAAATCCTCTGCGCGATCGGCGTGGATGTTGATGCGGTTGCAGGCTGGCTTGGCTCCTATGGCGGCGAGCACTCGCCGTGCGATATTTCGCGCGGCATGTTCGCCGGCGAAGTCGGCGTGCCGCGGCTCGTGAAGCTGTTCGACCGCCTTGGCATACCGACAAGCTGGTTCATTCCCGGCCATTCGATCGAAACGTTCCCGACCCAATGCAAAATGGTCGTCGACGCCGGACATGAAATCGGCATGCACGGCTACTCCCACGAAAATCCAATCTCCATGACCCCCGAGCAGGAAAAACGGGTGATGGACAAATGCATCGAGCTGATCGAGCGACTGAGCGGCCGGCGCCCGACCGGCTATGTCGCACCATGGTGGGAATTCTCCACCGTCACCAACGAGCTGTTACTACAAAAGGGCATCAAATACGACCACAGCCTGATGAATAACGATTTCCACCCGTTTTACGTGCGGGTCGGAGACAGCTGGACGCTGATCGATTACTCCAAGCATCCGGACGAGTGGATGAAGCCGCTGGTGCGCGGCGAGGAAACCGATCTCATCGATATTCCAGGCAGCTGGTATCTCGACGATCTGCCGCCGATGATGTTCATCAAAAGCGCGCCGAACAGCCACGGCTTCATCAAGCCGCGCGACATCGAGGAGCTCTGGTGCGACCAGTTTGATTGGGTCTATCGCGAATACGACTATGCCGTGTTCACGATGACCATCCATCCCGACGTCTCCGGGCGGCCGCAGGTGCTGCTGATGCTGGAGCGGGTCTACGATTATCTGTCCAAGCATGCGGGCGTGAAGTTCTGCACCTTCGATGAGATCGCCGACGATTTCCGCCGGCGGTATCCCCGGCAAAGCGCTTCGGCCGAAGCGGCCCACGCCGGCTAGGCGGTCACGCCATGTGCGCGCTGTGCGGCGTTCTCGGCGGCAAGGGCCATTGGAGCGACAGCGCCAGCGCGCCAGCCGTTTTCGCGGGCCGGACCGAACCGCATACGCGCGCGCGCGAGCGCCAGGAGCGCACCCGCCTCCTCAACGCGGTGCTGAAATATCACGGCGTCGTCGTGAAGGATTGGTCGGGCAGTTCATATTTGCTCACCAGCCGAACCGGCCGGACAGCGATCGTGGATACGATCGGCGATCTTTGGCCGGCCGCCGAGCGGCTGAGCGGGCGAACGATCGATCCGCTGGACGAGCAATATCTCGCAAGCCTCGCTACAACCCCGAACTGAACGGCGGACGATGGCCAATTACGGCGAGCTAACGCCAGTCAACATCATCACCGGCTTTCTCGGCAGCGGGAAAACCACGCTGTTGCAGCGGCTCCTGCGATCGCCGGACCTCAAGGATGTCGCCGTTCTGGTGAACGAATTCGGCGAAGTCGGGCTCGACCATCATCTGTTGCAGGGCGTGGCCGAAAGTACGCTGTTGCTCGGCAACGGCTGTCTGTGCTGCGCGGTTCGCGGCGACCTGCAACGGGCGTTGCGCGATTTGTTGTCCCGGCGAACCCGAGGCGAGGTGCCGTATTTTCGCAGGGTAGTGATCGAGACATCGGGATTGGCCGACCCGGCGCCGATCGCTTACACCCTGCTCTCAGAAGCCGTGCTCCGTCATCACTTCCGGCTGTCGGGGATCATTACCACCGTGGATGCGGTCAACGGCGCAAGCCAGCTCGACAGTTTTCCGGAATCCGTCAAACAAGCGTCCATGGCGGACCGGCTGGTGATCACCAAGGCGGACTTGTCCGACGAGGCATCGCTCGCGGTTTTGCGCAAGCGGCTACGCAATCTCAATATCTCCGCCCAAATCCTCGATTCGCACGACATTGGCGGCGATTTCTCCCAATTGCTTACCGACGACATCTACGACGCGGCAGGCAAGTTCCGCGAGACGAGCCACTGGGTCGCCGAGGAGGTCGATGAGCACGCTTCCCATACCCACACCGCGCAGGTGCAATCCTTCGCCGCGATCTTCGATGAGCCGCTGGACTGGACCGCGTTCGGCGTCTGGGCCAGCATGCTGCTCCATCGCCACGGCGCCGATGTGCTCCGGCTCAAAGGCTTGCTGAACGTCGCCGGCGTGCCCACGCCGGTGCTGATTAATGGGGTTCAGCACATCGTCCATCCGCCGAGCCACCTCGAAGAATGGCCTGACGCCGACCGGCGCTCGCGTCTCATTTTCATCGTGCGCGGCGTGCAGCGCGCGCGCATCGAGCGCTCGCTCGCCGTATTCAACGATCTGGTCAACGCCTCATCGTCGACCGCTCGTTCCCGCGACGGCGGGGACCCAGTTGATCCAACCAGCCATCGCACGGCTCCTCTGGATTCCCGCTTGCGCGGGAATGAGCGGCCTGCAGCTAAATGAATTGAACGGTGGCGGAATCGCCTAGCGCGCGCGCGGCGGCGCGGTCCGCGGCCGCCAGCCGGTCCGCAAGGCGCGCACCACATAGTGCAGCAAGTAGAAGATCACCGCCAAGATCACCAGCAAGACGATGGCAAGGAGCTTCCCGCCAAAGGCAGCGTCAAAGATCGGGCCGCGGTTGACGAAATACTCGCTCAAAACCTCGATCGCCTGCAGCGTCGCGCCGGCGCAGAAAATCACCGCCACCAGAATGGCCGCCTGCAGCGTGTCGAACACCAGTGCGTCGACATTGAGCTCGGTGACGTTGCGGAAAATCTCGCTACGAAACGACTGCCAATGTGCGAACGCATAAACGAGGATGCCGACCAGCGATGCAAACCAGAACACCACATTGTTGAAATGGATGAACGGGATGTGCGCGACCAGATAGGTCTCAAACGGGCGGTAGAAATAAAGGAAAATAAGTAGGATGACAACCGCGACGACCCAAATCCAGAATTGCTGCTGCTTGGTAGTATCGTCCGCCATGTTCGCCGTCTTGTTGTCTGCTCCAGTGAAGATGGTAAATCATTCCAGCGTGATGTCAAAACCCGCGTAACGGCGGGAGTTTCTCTCAGCAATAAAGGCCGCGACGGAACGAGTTGACAACGGGTCGCCGCTCCGGGACTATGACTTTGTTCCGGGATTATTGCAGCTAAAATGGGCGTATGAACGCGCCTATTTCCGTGCCCTGATGGCGCGGACCCTCTGGAAGTGGCGACGAGAGGGGATTGGTGCAAGCTTCGGCGCAAAAAACGTTCCGAAGCGGCCAACGTAGGGGGTGATATGAGTAGCCGGCTCGGCATTGATGTCGGCGGGACCTTTACGGACCTGCTTCTATTCGACGAGCGTTCCGGTGCGATGCGGCTTTTGAAGACGCCGTCAACGCCCAGCGATCAATCGGTGGGGATTCTCAACGGGATCCAGCAGCTGGTCGAGGAAACTGGGGTTGCCGCCGCCGATATCGCCACGCTCCTTCACGGCACCACGGTATCGACCAACATCGTGCTAGAGGAAAAGGGCGCCAAAGTAGGTCTTCTGGTCACGGAAAACTTCGAGCAGGTCCTGCATCTCGCGCGGTCGCAGACGCCGGGACCGCTGGCCGGCTGGATTATCATGCAGAAGCCCGATCCGCTAGCCGATCTCGAATTGACCCGCGGCATCCGCGAGCGCATGAATTCGCGCGGCGATGTCGTGACCCCGCTCGACGAGGCATCGGCCCGCAAAGCGGTGCGCGAGCTGATCGAGCTAGGCGCGGAAGCCATCACCGTGTCGTTGATGCATTCCTACGCCAACCCGGAGCATGAGAAACGGATCAAAGCCATCATCGAGGAAAGCGCGCCCGACATGACGGTGTCGCTGTCTTCGGAAATCCTGCCGGAGTTCCGCGAATACGAGCGCACACTGGTCACCGTCATGAACGCCTATGTTAGCCCGAGCATGCGGCGCTATCTGAGTGGCTTCGAGGAGAAACTCCATCGCGTTCAGTTCCAATCCAGCGTCAATATCGTGCGCTCCGACGGCGGTCTGATGAGCGTCGAGCGCGCCAGTCAATCGCCGGTGCACACAATGATGTCGGGGCCCGCCGGCGGCGTGTCCGGCGCGGCTTTCATGGCGTCGCTCGCCGGCTACCCGCAAGCACTCGGCTTCGATATGGGCGGCACCTCGACCGACGTTTCCCTGATTGAGGACGGCCGGCCGACGATCTCGCGGCAGACATCGATCGGCTACTACCCCATTAAAATTCCATCCGTGGACGTGCACAGCGTCGGCGCTGGCGGCGGCTCGGTAGCGCACGTACCGATGACCGGCGCGCTGCGCGTCGGTCCGGAAAGCGCCGGCGCGGTGCCGGGCCCGGCCTGCTACGGGAAGGGCGGGGAGCGGCCGACTGTCACCGATGCCAACGTCGTGCTCGGTCGTCTGCCGCCGAAACTTCTCGGCGGCAAGATGGTCCTGGACACCAAGGCTGCCGAGGAAGCGGTAGCGAAAATCGCCCGCGCACTCAGCCTCGACCTGCACCAAGCGGCGCAGGGCATCCTCGATATCGTCAACGAAAACATGCTCGGGGCGCTGCGGCTTGTGACCGTCCAGAAGGGCCTCGATCCGCGCGACTTCGCGCTGGTGCCATTTCGGCGGCGCCGGCCCACTCCATGGCAATGCCATGGCCATGCTGGCCGGCTGCTATCCG
>CAWHPH010000006.1:0-14981 GCA_963831135.1 uncultured Alphaproteobacteria bacterium | reverse complement strand
AGGCGATGATATCCGGCGTCAGCTGGTCTTCGATAAAGGTGATGCGGTCGCGCAATTGCAGCTTGCGCTTTTTCAGCCGCTGAACCTGGATGATATCCGCACCCGGCGATGCCTGCAGCGCGGCGATCGCGGCGTCGAGGTCGCGATGCTCCTGCTGCAGGCGCGCGAGTTGAGCCCGAAGCTCGCCTTCTTCCTCTTGCGTCATTGCCGCCTTGGTCGCGCCGCGGCCCGGTTGGGTGTGTCCCAAAGCGTTCCTGGGCGTCACCGAGGAACCGCCTTCGGGCCTCGTGCCGCCGATTTGAAGTTCCTGCAGCGGTCGCCGCTTGCGCGTTCAGAACTTCAAATCGAAAAGCGGCACTAAAATCATATATTTGCTGGTGCCCCTTTGCTTCCGAAGTTCGTGTCGGAGCATGCGGCTATGTATCGCGTAGTTCGGAAGCGGGGTACTAGTCGTTGACCATAAGTTACTACGGATTATTACGTTTTATCGAAACGTCCAACAAGGCCGACGCGAAACAGTGCACAACGGGGATTTTCTCCGCGCGGTAAAGGGAGTATCTTTGTCGTTGGTCACATTAGTGTAGCATCGCACGCACGGGGTCCGACGGCATCAGACGCAAGGAGGTAGCCACATGGCGATTAAATCGCATCTTGCGGAACTTCAGAAAAGGCACCAGGCGTTAGAGCAGGAAATCAACGAAGCATTGACCCACCCGTCGACCGACGATTTGAAGGTCGTAGAACTCAAGCGGCGCAAATTGTACGTCAAGGACGAGATTGCGCGATTGAGACACGAAGTCAGCGTACATTAGCTAGCCCATCAAGTAGCGATCCGTTGTCGGCGCGCCTCGCGCAAGCGGGGCAGGCGTTGGATTGGCTTTTTGTTGTGTCCGCCTTGCGCGGGCCCTGATTCACCGTTCAGCGCGACTTGAGGCGCACTTCGCTGTGGCGCCACATGGAAAGATTGCCCGCTCCCTCGATCTTTCCTGTCTCCACCAGCGCCTGAACACGAGCCGCTATCACCTCGCCACTTACGGGAATGGAGCGAGCTTCACAGGACTGCATGGTGCAACCGACAATCCGCGCCACTTTGCGCCAGTTTTGGGCGAGCTGCGAATAGATCAACGCGTCCAAATCGGCTTCCGTGACGGATCGAGGCAGCGACACGTCGCTCCAGCGCAGCGTGCTGCAGATACGGTCTTGCGGATCTTCCTCATCGTCCGACACCGCGATCACACACTCTTCGCCACATCCCGCAGCTTGAATTTTTGCAGCTTGCCGGTTGAGGTCTTCGGAATCTCCGCGAACACGACATGGCGCGGGCATTTGTAGGCGGCGAGGTGCGAGCGGCACCAGGCGATCAGTTCTTCAGCCGTGGCGCTGGCGCCGGATTTCAGCTCAACAAAGGCGCACGGCGTCTCGCCCCACTTGTCGTCGGGCTTGGCGACCACGGCGACAGCGGAAACCGCCGGATGCTTGTACAGCGCGTCCTCGACCTCGATCGAGGAAATGTTCTCGCCGCCGGAAATGATGATGTCCTTGGAGCGGTCCTTGAGCTGGATATAGCCGTCAGGATGCACGACGCCGAGATCGCCGGAATGAAACCAGCCGCCGGCGAACGCCGCCTCGGTCGAGGATTTGTTCTTCAGATAGCCCTTCATCACTACATTGCCGCGGAACATGACTTCGCCTAGCGTCTCGCCATCGTGCGGCACCGGCTTCATGGTTTCCGGATCGAGCACGTCTAATCCCTCGAGCACCGGATAGCGCACGCCCTGGCGCGCCTTCTTCGCCGCCTGCTCGTCGGAGGGCAATACCTCCCAGTCGCCGTGCCAATCGTTGATGCTGGCGGGACCGTAGGTTTCGGTGAGCCCATAGAGATGGGTAACGTTGAAGCCGGCGGCCTTCATCGCCGCCAGCACCGCCTCCGGCGGCGGCGCCGCCGCGGTCGCGAACTGGACGAGATGCGGCAACGGCTTCTTTTCCTGCGCCGGCGCGTTGAGCAGCGTCGACATCACGATCGGCGCACCGCACAGATGCGTGACCTTGTGGGTGGCGATGGCGTCGAAGATCGGCGCAGCGCGCACGGCGCGCAGGCAGACATGGGTGCCGGCGATGATCGACAACGTCCAGGGGAAGCACCAGCCGTTGCAGTGAAACATCGGCAGCGTCCACAGATAGACCGGGTGTTTGCCCATGCCGCAGGTGATGACGTTGCCGAGCGCGAGCAGATAGGCGCCGCGGTGGTGATAGACCACGCCTTTGGGATCGCCCGTCGTGCCGGACGTATAGTTGAGCGAAATCGCCTCCCATTCGTCGTGCGGCATCCGCCAGGCAAAATCGGCATCGCCTTCGCGCAGAAACTCCTCGTATTCGAGGCTGCCGATGCGCTCACCGGCGCCGCCGAATTCCGGATCGTCGTAATCGATGACAAAAGGCTTCGCCTTGGCGCGCGCCAGCGCATCCTTCATGACCTTGGAATATTCGCGATCGACGATCAGCACCTTGGTCTCGGCATGATCGAGCGTGAAACCGAGGATGGCGGCGTCGAGCCGGGTGTTGAGCGTATTGAGAACTGCGCCGGTCATTGGCACGCCGTAATGCGCTTCGACCATCGCCGGCGTATTGGCGAGCATGACCGACACCGTATCGCCGCGCTTTATGCCGCGGCGCGATAGCGCCGACGCCAGACGTTTCGCGCGCGTGTAGAAATCGCGATAATTCCGGGACAGGCCGCCGTGGATGATGGCCGTCGTCTCCGGATAAACCTCGGCCGCGCGCGCCAGAAAGGACAGCGGGGTCAGCGGCTGGAAATTCGCCGCGTTGCGGTCGAGGTCGGTATCGTATGGCGTGCGCATGCGCGTCGCCTCCCTAGGCGCTTAGAGCGCAATCGCTTCAGACTGAATCGATTGGCGCTCTAACTTTATGGTGGAGCATGATCTTTTCGGAAAACCGGTTTCCACTTTTCCAGATCATGCTCCAGCCTAGCCAAAATGGCGAATAGGGAAATAGCGAATAGCGAAATAGTGAAAAACGCGCTGCTGTTCGCTGCGCGTTAATTTCCTTGGAAAAATCCTCTCGCCCCCTGCCAGAGCAAGGCGATGGCGATCAGCAGCATCAAAATATAGGCGATCCGGTAGAACCGGTCGGTCGGGGTGATGCGCACCAGCCAGATGCCGAGAAAGTTGGTGGCAACGGCAAGCGGCAGCAAAAGCGCGGACGTCGCAAGGTTGCGCGCGGAAAACTGGCCAAGGGCAAAATAAGGAACAACTTTCATCCAATTCAGAATGGTGAAAAAGATAACCGTGGTGCCGACCAGGGTGAACTTCTCCAGCCGCTGCGGCAGCATGTGGATCTGAAATGGCGGGCCGCCGACCTGGATCAGCGTCGAGGTGAAGCCGGACAGCGCGCCCCAGAGGACGCCCATGGCCGGATGCGGCCGCTGCGGCTTGAGCGGCGGCCGCCCCAGATAGGCGCGCAGCCGCGCACCGAGCCACACGTACAGCACGAAAACGAGCGCGATCGCGCCCACTGTCAGTTCGATTGCGGCATTGGAGAAATAGCGTGCGAACAACCATCCCGCGCCGACGCCGAACACCGAACCGGGCAACAGCACTTTCAGGTTCCAGGCGCTCCACGCCCGGTGATAGGTCCACACCGAGATCGCATCCTGGCAGATCAGGATCGGCAACAGGAGCGCCGCGGCTTCGAGCGGCGGCACGACCAGCGCAAGCAGCGGCGTCGCCAGCATGCCGAGCCCGGCAAAGCCGCCCTTGCTCAGCCCGAGAAACGTTACGGCGGGAATGGCCAGAAGATAGAAGAGCGGATCGGTGATCACGAATGAGCTTGAGTTGCCGGCGAAAGGTTTCGTGACATAGATCAAAGCGCAGCGGCTGGCGCCAGCTTTGTGATGCATGGCGGGACTGCGGCCGCGGCGCAGCTTGCAAAGAGGGCCACCCGGGACCGAGAATAAGCTAAGAAGACCAAAGGAAAGGGAGCGCCATGGACGCCCGTTCGAGCCGCTATCATGAGGTCTATGCGCGCTGGCAACGCGACCCGGAAGGCTTTTGGGCCGAGGCGGCCGCCGACCTCGACTGGTTCGAAAAGCCAGTGGCGACATTCGACCCCAATGCCGGCATCTACGGCCGCTGGTTTCCCGGCGGGGTCAGCAACACCTGTTTCAACGCCGTCGACCGCCAGGTGGACGCCGGACGCGGCGATCAGGCGGCCATCATCTACGATTCACCGCTCGCCGGCGCCAAGCGCACCATCACCTATCACCGGCTGCTGACTGAAACGCAGGTGCTCGCCGCCATGCTGCGCGATCTCGGCGTCGAGAAGGGCGACCGGGTGATCCTCTATATGCCGATGGTGCCGGAGGCGGTGATCGCCATGCTCGCCTGCGCCCGCATCGGCGCGGTTCATTCCGTGGTGTTCGGCGGCTTTGCGGCGCGCGAACTGGCCACCCGCATCGACGACGCCAAGCCGAAAGTGATTCTCTCCGCGAGCTGCGGCATCGAGCCCGGCCGCATCGTGCATTACAAGCCGCTGCTCGACGAAGCGATCGCGCTGTCGCAGCACAAACCCGGCGCCTGCCTGATCCTGCAGCGGCCGCAGGCTGAAGCGGCGATGATCGCCGGACGCGATCACGATTGGGCCGCGATGCGCGATCATGCGCTCATTCACGCCCGCTCGGTCTATGACTGCGTGCCGGTCGCCGCCACGGACCCGCTCTACATCCTCTACACCTCGGGCACGACCGGCCGGCCGAAGGGCGTCGTGCGCGACAATGGCGGCCACATGGTCGCACTCAAATGGTCGATGAAGAATCTCTACGGCCTCGAGCCGGGCGAGGTGTGGTGGACCGCCTCCGACATCGGCTGGGTGGTGGGCCACAGTTACATCGTTTACGGACCGCTCCTGCATGGCTGCACCTCGGTGCTTTACGAGGGCAAGCCGGTCGGCACGCCGGACGCCGGTGCCTTTTGGCGCGTCATCTCCGAGCATGGCGCCGCGGCGTTGTTCACCGCGCCGACCGCGTTTCGCGCCATCAAGAAAGAAGACCCGCACGGCAAGCTCTTGGCGCAGCATGATCTGTCGAAATTCCGCACGCTGTTTCTCGCCGGCGAGCGCGCCGATCCGGCGACGCTCGAATGGGCGGAGAAAATGCTGGGCGTGCCGGTGATCGATCACTGGTGGCAGACCGAGACCGGCTGGGCGATCGCCGGCAACCCGGTGGGGCTGGGCATGCTGCCGGTCAAGCACGGCTCGCCGACGGTGGCGATGCCGGGCTACGACGTGCGCGTGGTCGACGAAGCGTGTCACGAGGTGGCGGCCAACAAGATGGGCTCGATCGTGATCAAGCTGCCGCTGCCGCCCGGCTGCCTGCCGACCTTGTGGCAAGCCGACCAGCGTTTTGCGGAAAGCTACCTCGCGGAATTTCCCGGCTATTACAAAACCGCCGACGCCGGCTTCAAGGACGAGGACGGCTACGTCTTCGTCATGGGGCGCACCGACGACATCATCAATGTCGCCGGTCACCGGCTCTCGACTGGCGGCATGGAGGAAGTGCTCGCCGCCCATCCCGACGTCGCCGAATGCGCCGTGCTCGGCATCAAGGACGAGCTCAAGGGCGAAGTGCCGTGCGGCTTCATCGTGCTCAAATCCGGCGTCAACCGGCCGCCGACCGAGATCGAAAAGGAATGCGTCGCGCTGATCCGCGACAAGATCGGCCCGGTGGCGGCGTTCAAGCTTACCATCACCGTCGGCCGGCTGCCGAAGACACGCTCGGGAAAAATTCTCCGCGGCACCATGAAGAAAATCGCCGATGGCGAGAGCTGGACCATGCCGGCGACCATCGAAGATCCGAGGGCTCTCGATGAGATCGGCGAGGCGCTGCAGGGGAAGGGGATCGGCGGTTAGGCTATTTTGTTTTTTGCCATTTTTCGTTCGCCGACGGCTGCTACTCTCATCCCGATCACCACGCTGGCGGCCATGCGGATATTGGTTCCGCCGGGAGGTCGGGAGCGAATGCTGCGGATGTGTTTGCTGACAAGCGTCGTTCTTGCCGCGTCGCCGGCGCTCGCCTTCGACACGAACAAGCTCGGCCAAGGCGGCTCCCTTCCGCTCAGCGACCTCGATGCGCTGATCGGCCAGTCGGCCCCATTGAAACAGGAGGTCACCGCCGCGCTGGCCGCGGCCAAGAAGAAGCCCGGCGACGTTATTTGCTCCGGCAACCGCTTCCCCAATCAATGGGTCAATCTCGGCGGCCTGCGGGCGGCCCCCTATACCTGCGATTTTTCGGGCAAATGGCTGATCATCGAAGCCGCCACGCGGGTCACCGACAAGACCGGTCACGCCTATGACACGATCACGTCCGCGGCGATGAAGAAGGCGGTCAAGGTGACGGAAACGAAATCCGACCTGGAAATGGACGACAGAAGACCCATTCAAGGACGAAAAGTAACCGTCATGCCGTCGTATTAGATAGACGGCGAAACTCACACCGGCGGAATGCGATGGCGCGACGTCTGCGTGAAGCGGCCCGGCAGTGGCAAAATTTTAACTTTGTCGCAATCGGAGCGCTGACGAGGCACCGGCAGGAAGTTTAAGCGTTAAGTCCGCATGACCCGAATGGCCGGACCGTTATTGATCGGCGCGCTCATGGGCTGGAGCGCGGCAGCGCACGCGCAGGCGGGCGCAGCTCCGCCGTCCGTGCAGCCCGCGGCAACCGAGCCGACCTTTGCCGCCCGCCCGGTCCGCCCGCCGGAACCGCCGGTGGCGAGCCAGCCGCCGACGCCCGACGACATCTGCCGCGCCATCGAGCAATCGGCGGCGGAAAACGCGTTGCCGGTCGAATTCTTCGCGCGGGTGATCTGGCAGGAGAGCCGCTTCAATGCGCTCGCGGTGAGCAACAAGGGAGCCGAAGGCATCGCGCAATTCATGCCGCAAACCGCGGGCTCGCGCGGCCTTGCCAACCCGTTCGATCCGATCGAGGCGCTGCACCATGCGGCAGGCTATCTGCACGATCTGATGGCGCAGTTCGGCAATCTCGGGCTCGCGGCCGCCGGCTATAATGCCGGGCCCGGCCGGGTGAGCGCATGGCTTGCCGGCAAGCGCGGGCTGCCGGCGGAGACCCGCAATTACGTCGCCGTCATCACCGGCTGGACCGCCGACGAATGGGCGTCGCCCGCGCCGCCGCAGAACGCCGAGACCACCATCCCGCAAGGCGTGCCCTGCACCCGGCTGGCGAATCTGATCCTGGCGCCGAGGGACAAAGCGCAGCGCATCGCCGCCTACGTGCCGCGCTGGGGCGCGCAGCTCACCTCCAACTGGTCCGAGAGCCGCGCCTGGGAGACGTATCGCACGCTGCAAAGGCAATATGCCGCCTTGATCGGCGACCGCGAGCCGATCGTGCTGCACGGCCGGCTGCCGGGACTGGGAGCGGCGACCCGCACCATCATCCGCATCGGCGACGACAACCGCGCGCCGCTCGACACGTTGTGCAACAAGCTGATCGCCGCCGGCGGCGCCTGCGTGGTGCTGCGCAATGGGCGCTTGAGGGGCTAGAGCATGATCCGGAAAAGTGGAAACCGGTTTTCCGAAAAGATCATGCTCGAGCAAAAAATTAGCGCGCCAATCGCGATGCAATCTGAAGCGATTGCGCTCTAGACGAGCTAGCGTTTCGCCGATCCGCGGCGGCGCGCCGCCTTCGCCCGGCATGCCGCGCAACGGCAGCCGGCCTTCTTGAAGAACAGCTCGACATACTCTTCGCCGTAATCGAACGTGATTTCCTCGCCCGGCATGATCGCGCGCAGCGCCACCAATGACACGCGGCCCTTGCGCGCGACCGGCTCCGCATTCGGCCGGCAGCTGTGGTTGGCGTAACGGCCGAGATTCCAGCGCGGCGAGCCGTCGATGGTCCAGGTGCGGTTGAGCTCGAACATGTATTTGGCGCCGTAGCGGCGCTCGCGCTCGTGCGCTTGCGCGGTCGGAATGCGCTTGCCGCGATAGGCGACGATGACGGCTTTGCGTGCGATCGCTTTGGCGGCGAACAGGCCAAGCCCGGTCGCCGAGCGGCCGACGCGAACGGGGCGTGCGGGCATGGACGTGGATTTAGATCACGATTGGGCCAAGTGGAAGCGTCAAGTGGAAGCGCATAGCCTGCATGCATGCTCTCAGCTACTACGCTCCACCAACGCGAATTGCGAGACCACCCAGCGCGTGAACCAGCGCACGGTCCATGGAATCGGGATGAGAAAGATGGCGGTGAACGCCACCACCAGCACACGCCACAGATAGCTCCAGCCGCTGGCGGTGAAAACAAGCTGCCGCGACGAGCCCTCGACGTGCCTGCACATCCAGCGCGCCCAGGCGGTGGCGACCCAGGCCCAGCCGATGATGGTGATGATGGACAATGGCAGCAGCACG
Source organism: uncultured Alphaproteobacteria bacterium (assembly GCA_963831135.1). Lineage (GTDB taxonomy): Bacteria > Pseudomonadota > Alphaproteobacteria > Rhizobiales > Xanthobacteraceae > BOG-931. The sequence continues at coordinate 6,551 of CAWHPH010000006.1, read as the reverse complement.
CTCCAGCCGAGCAGCGGCCAATACCCGCCGGTGAAACGCAGCGGCTCCCTTTGCCCCGCCCAGGTGAGATTGGCGAAAAACCATCGCGTGATCCGCAGGACCAGATAAGCCGAGAGCGGAATGACCACGATCTGCACGAGGCTGTAAACCGCGCCCACCACGGCGCACAACGCGTAGAGAATGAACACCCACCAGATATCCTCGGCCTTGCCGACAAACCTGACGCTCCGCTGGCCGGGCACCGCGATCCGCTCGACGAACCAGCGCATGAAAATCGGCGCGACCCATGGCAGCGGGATCACCGCCAGCTCCGACAAGCCGAACACGAGCCCGCGCCAGAACAGCGGCCATACCCGGACGTCCAGCGAAAAGGGACCGGCGCCCGCAGATCCGGCAACGGCGCCCGGCGCGGCCGATGGACCGCGCTGCGCCGCCGACATCAAGCCCGGAATTTCCGCCGCCTTGGCCCAGGTGGTCATGCCCGCCGACCAGACCAGCGTCTCGGCCGTGACGGTGCCGCCGGCGATCAGTCTCGCGCAGCCGCGCATCCGAAAACGGACCTTCCTGTTTGCCGTTGCGGCCGGTGTACCATTGCCGGTCAGCCATGTAGTTGCCCCCGTGGTCAGAGTTTGCCCGCCGCGTCGACCCGTGCGGAGTGTCCGCCACCCGCAAAGCCGCCGCGCCCGCGCAATGCTATCATTGCACGATAACTATACGGCGATGAGACGCGGGATCGAGCCGGACGGTTCAGAATATGCTGACCTGAAAACGCGACAAGCGCCCGATCTAATGTGTATATACCCGCACGAAACCTAAAGCCGAGTTCACCATGAACGCACCTCTCACCGCCCATCCGCTGCCGCCCTATAAGCACACGCCGCTGTTTCCGCTCGGCAAGGATTTGACGCCCTACCGCAAGATCGCGGCCGAGGGGCTGCGCGTCGAGCGCGTCCTCGGCGAGGACGTGCTGGTGGTGCCGCGCGAGGCGTTACGCGCGCTCGCGGAAGCCGCCTTCACCGATATCAATCATCTGCTGCGCCCCGCGCATCTGGCGTCGCTCAAGCACATCGTCGAGGACCCGGAGGCGTCGGACAACGACAAGTTCGTGGCTTTCGACTTTCTCAAGAACGCCAACATCGCCGCCGGCGGCGTGCTGCCGATGTGCCAGGACACCGGCACCGCCATCATCATGGGCAAGAAGGGCCGGCTCATCTGGACCGACGGCGGCGACGAAGGCGCGCTCGCCGAGGGCGCGCGCGACGCTTACCTCAAGCGCAATCTGCGCTATTCGCAGCTCGCGCCGCTCTCCATGTTCGAGGAGAAGAACACGCGCTCCAACATGCCGGCGCAGGTGGAAATCTACGCCGAGGGCGCGGGCGACGCCGACCTGGCCTACAAGTTTCTGTTCATCGCCAAGGGCGGCGGCTCGGCCAACAAGGCGTTTCTGTTCCAGGCGACGCCGTCGATCCTCTCGCGCGAGCGGATGCTGGCGTTCCTGAAAGAGAAGGTGCTGACGCTCGGCACCGCCGCCTGCCCGCCCTACCATCTCGCCATCGTCATCGGCGGCACCTCCGCCGAAATGACGATGAAAACGGTCAAGCTCGCCTCCTGCAAATATTACGACACGCTGCCGGAGCACGGCTCCGAGGACGGCCACGCGTTTCGCGACAAGGAGATGGAGCAGGAGATTCTGAAAATGACGCAGTCGCTCGGCGTCGGCGCGCAATTCGGCGGCAAATATTTCTGCCACGACGTGCGCGTGATCCGGCTGCCGCGCCACGGCGCGTCGCTGCCGATCGGGCTCGGCGTGTCGTGCTCGGCCGACCGCCAGGCGCTCGGCAAGATCACCCGCGACGGCGTGTTCCTCGAAGAGCTCGAGCACAATCCGGCGAAATATCTGCCGGAGATCGACACCTCCAAGCTCGGCGGCGAGGTGGCGAAGATCGACCTCAACAAGCCGATGAAGGAGATATTGGCGCAGCTCTCGCAATATCCGATCAAGACCCGGCTGTCGTTGTCCGGCCTGATGATCGTGGCGCGCGACGCGGCGCATGCGAAGCTGCGCGAGCGGCTGGAGCGCGGCGAGCCGCTGCCCGACTATTTCAAGAACCATCCGGTCTATTATGCCGGACCGGCGAAGACGCCGGAGGGCTACGCCTCGGGCGCGTTCGGGCCGACCACGGCGGGCCGCATGGATTCCTTCGTCGCCGATTTCCAGGCCGCCGGCGGCTCGATGGTGATGCTGGCCAAGGGCAACCGCGCGGCAAGCGTGCGCGAGGCCTGCAAGACGCACGGCGGCTTCTATCTCGCCTCGATCGGCGGCACGGCCGCCAATCTTGCGGAACACTGCATCAAGAAGGTCGAGTGCATCGAATATCCCGAGCTCGGGATGGAGGCGATCTGGCGCATCGAGGTGGTGGATTTCCCGGCCTTCATCGTGATCGACGACAAGGGCAACGACTTCTTCAAGGAGCTTAATCTGGGGTAAGCGTCATTCCGGGGCGCGCTAAAAGCGCGAGCCCGGAATCCATAGCCACCCGAGCGGCAGAACTGGCGCCCGGCGACCATCGCTCCAACGTTAGGGGTTATGGATTCCGGGTTCGCCGCTTTAGCGGCGCCCCGGAATGACGAAAGGAATTACGATGCAGCAAACCGCCCCCGCGCGCGGCCCGCTGGTCTGGCGCGACATGGACCAGCAAGCGCTCGACGACGCCTACGATCAATTGGTCTATGCGCCGAACCGCGATCTTGTCCTCGCGCGCCTCATGGCCGCAAGCGAAGCCGCGCGCAAAAATCTCGGCGCGCCGCAGCGCGTCGCCTACGGCCCAAGCGAATACGAACGGCTCGACATCTATCGCGCCGCGGGCAGTAAGCCCGCGCCGCTCAATGTGTTTGTTCACGGCGGCGCCTGGCTGCGCGGCAGCGCCGCGGAGACGGCTTTAGTGGCCGAGCCGATCGTGCGTGCCGGCGCCCATGCCGTGGTCATCGATTTCATCAATGTCGCCCAGTCCGGCGGCGATCTGATGCCGATGGCCGAGCAGGTGGCCCGCGCCATCGCCTGGGCGTGGCGCAACGCCGAGAGTTTCGGCGGTGACTGCAGCCGGTTTTATGTGTCCGCGCATTCGTCGGGCGCGCATCTCGCGGCGTGCGCATTGTCGCGCGGGTGGCGCGCGGAACATCTGCCGGTGGATTTCTGCAACGGCGCGCTCCTCGTCGGCGGCATGTACGATCTGGAGCCGGTGCGGCTGTCGGCGCGCTCGGCCTACGTCAAATTCACCGCCGCGATGGAAGACGCTTTAAGTCCGCAGCGTCATATCGACGGCATCATCATGCCGCTCATCGTCGCCTACGGCACCTGCGAGACGCCGGAATTCCAGCGGCATTCGCGCGATTTCTTTGCCGCGCTCAAAGCCAAAGGCAAGGCCGCCGAGCTGCTGGTCGCCGAAGGCTACAATCACTTTGAGCTGTTCGAGACGATGGCCAATCCCTATGGCCTCATCGGCAGAGCAAGACTCCGGCAGATGGGACTGGCGTAAGGGTCACGCGTCATTCCGGGGCGCGCCATCGATCTCGGGTGTTGCCGAGATCGACACTTACAAGTCCAAGTCGGCAACCAAGTCGGCAACCAAGTCGGCAACAGCCGATTTGGTTGGCGCGAACCCAATCCATATTCGCTGGGCCGGCAGAATTGTCTGCTGACCCTTTAATTTCGACTGTTTGTGATTTTGTGGTTATGGATTCCGGCTCTCGCTGTCGCTCGGCCGGGATGACGATGACAAAGTCTAAGCCGCTTCCGCGCTCTTGATCCGTCCGGGCCGCGGCGCTTGGCGCACTGACGTGCGGATCAGTTCGGCACCGCAGCTGCGGCACGCATAGACCGTATCTTCAAGATCGGAGGAAGAGGGCCGCTTCATGTTGTAGACCATGCGGCCCGCACAGACCGGGCACGGCATCATCAGGGACGGCAGGCTTGACGGGGGTATGACGGCTTGATGACGCATGGGCTTACCGGTTCTTTACACTTTTGTAATGTCCGCCCTCTTTTTGATGGAGTCAACGACTTTTGTGCGTTGCAAACAGGCAACGCTGCGCCGCCGCAAGTTGATACCGCTCCGCGCGTTTTCGTCCCCTGCCGATGCACGGCCGACCCCCTGATGCCGTCGCGCGTTGGTTAAGCAGGCGTATCCACGCGCGCTTCCATGCGCGCCGGCACGAGGCTTATTTTTCCGACTGTGCCAGGATGCGGCGATCAACCTCGCCCGCGAGCTCGCGAAGAACGCCCGCAACGTCAACAGGATAGACCGCGTCCGGCTGCAGCCGGCGCAAAGGCTCGGGCAGCCGCTCGAGCTCGCGTTTGCTGTGGCGCCGGATGTCATCGAGCGACGGCGCTGGCGCCACGCGCCGGCCGCCTGTCATGACGAGTTGCACAAGCGGCTCGCCGTTTTCCTCAGCTCTGGCGCCGCCTCCCGGAGCGGGTTCCAGCGAGAGCGTATCGCGTGCCATGCGGCCGTCCGCGCCGTAGCGGCGCCAGACCTGCTTGCGCCCCGGCCAGGTCGCCTTGTTCGCCGAGCGCTTGCGCCGCGCGACGCCGGCATATTCCTGCAGCTTGTAGACGACGTCGAGCGCCGGCACGTCGGACGACGTGGTCATGCTGGTGCCGATGCCGAGCCCATCGATCGGCGCATCCTGTTGGGCAAACGCCGCGAGCTGATCTTCATCGAGACCGCCGCTCGCAAAGATCGTGACGTCGCGCAGCCCCCCGGCATCGAGGATCGCGCGCACGCTGCGCGACAGCGCGATCAGATCGCCGGAATCCAGACGCACGCCGCGAATGGTGATTCCGGCTTGCTTAAGCTTCGGCGCCAGCGCCACGACCTTTCGGGCTGCCGCGTCGGTGTCGTAGGTGTCGATCAGCAGCACCAGATTGTCCGGCCGCGACTGCGCGAAGGCGGTGAACGCCGCGCTCTCGTCGTCGAAGGACTCGATGAAGGAATGGGCCATGGTGCCGTAGATCGGAATGCCGAATTCCTGTCCGGCGAGCACCGTTGCCGTACCGGCAAAGCCGGTAATGTAGCTCGCCCGGGCCGCCATCAGGCCGGCCTCGGCGCCGTGGGCGCGCCGGAAGCCGAAATCGACCAGAACCTTGTTGGGCGCCGCCAGCATCATGCGCGCGGCCTTGGCCGCGATCAGCGTCTGATAGTGCATGATATTGATCAGCCGCAATTCGACGAGTTGCGCCTGCGGCAGCGGCGCGGTCACACGCAGGATCGGCTCGTTCGCGAAGAAAACCGTGCCCTCCGGTATGGCATGCACGTCGCCGGTGAAGCGCAGTGCTGCAAGGTAGTCGATGAGATTGACCCGGAATCGCCCGGTGCTCTTGAGCCATTCGATCTCGGCCGGGGAAAACTGAAGCGTTTCAAGGAATTGCAGGGCCTGCTCCAGCCCGGCAGCGAGCAGAAAGCCGCGCCGGGGAGGCAGGTTACGGACAAAAAGCTCGAAAACGGCCGTGTCCGTTGATCCCAGGTCCAGATACGCCTGCATCATGTTGATCTGGTAAAGGTCGGTCAGTAGCGCGCTTGAGCGCTCGGTCATCGCTTTTCCCCAATTCTGCAACCATGACGGCAGGAAGTCCCGGCAGGGACCACGGCAGGTTGCCGGCTCCCCGCCGCCGGTCAACCCGCTGAACCTGCAATAATAGTGAACTTTACGAAACCCGTTCACCCTTGATTTACGATGATCTTGCGGTAGCAATTGAAATGACGCATGGTGGCTCTGCGCGCTGAGCATTGGGGCCCAGCAAGGGTGACGGCGCGCAAGCCTGAATCGGGGGTCGGCTAGTCGTTCGCGCTCGGATGGGGGCGCGGCGGGAGCGCGAGATGGTTTACAGGTCCTCTACAGAGGGCGGCTACGGCACGGGTGCGTCCGTTTCCCACGTCGACGCATCGCACGCCGACCGGATCGACATTCCTGATGCGGAGCTGTTGTTCCGGGGACACTTCGCTCGCTCCGGTCCCGATCTCGTCCTGACCGGGCAGGACGGCCACCGTCTCGTCGTCACCGGCTATTTCGCCAGCGAAAAGCATCCCGATCTGGTTGCGCCGAACGGCGCGCATCTTTCCGGCGACCTGGTTGACTTGCTGGCCGGCTCGCCGACGCACGGACAATACGCGCAGGCGGGTACGACCTTGCCGCCCGAAGCCATCGGCAAGGTCGAAAAGGTCGTCGGCCATGTCACCCTCATCCACAATGGTGTCGCCGGCCCGCTGCATGTGGGCGATCCCGTTTACAAGACCGACGTCGTCGAGACCGGGGCCAATTCCTCGGCCGGCATCGCCTTCCCCGACGGCACCGCGCTTGATCTCGTCAACAACACGCGGATGGCGCTGAACGAGTACAACTTCGAGCCGAACGGCGCGTCGAACGGCGCCATCTTCAGCCTGGTCGAAGGCACCTTCGCCTTCGTCGCCGGACAGGTCGCCCATACCGGCCAAGGCATGAAGATCAACACGCCGGTCGCGACGATGGGCATTCGCGGCACCGTCGGTCTGTTT
>CAWHPH010000005.1:0-71545 GCA_963831135.1 uncultured Alphaproteobacteria bacterium | reverse complement strand
GCTAGGCCACGATCCGATCAAGTTGAAACGGATCATCGCCCAAATGTTTCATCGGAGCATGACCGTTTCCGAAAACCGGCTTCCACTTTTCGGGATCATGCTCGCAAGGCAGCGTGTCCTAGTAATACCCTGAAAATGTAAACGCAAGGCATGAGCCGCCAGGCTCCTTGGTCGCGAAAAGCAGGAAATCGGCGGTTTATGCGGCAAAAGTGAGAGATTCCCACCTGCCCGGCCAGGAGCGGAAGCTCAGCGCGCTTCCGCCTCGGCCCGCAGCTTGAAACGCTGAATCTTGCCGGTCGCGGTCTTCGGCAACTCGCTGCGGAATTCGAGCCAGCGCGGATATTTGAACGGCGCAAGCTTTTCCCGACAATGGTCCTGCAAGACGCCCTTGAGCGCTTCGCCGGCCCGCTGCGGCGATTTCAGCACCACGAACGCCTTCGGCTTGATGAGCCGGTCGCCGTCGGGCCAGCCGACCACGGCGGCTTCGAGCACGTCGGGATGGCTTTGCAGCACGGCCTCGACCTCGAACGGCGAGACGTAGATGCCGCCGACCTTGAGCATGTCGTCACGGCGGCCGCAATAAACGAAATAACCCTGCTCATCCACGAGGTATTTGTCGCCCGAGCGCGTCCACTCGCCGAGAAAGGTTGCACGCGACTGCTCGCGGTTATTCCAGTACATGACAGCGCTGGTCGGTCCGCGCACCTGCAGTTCGCCGATCTCGCCCGGCGCTTCGACGATCTTGCCGTCGTCGTCGACCAGCCGCACGTCGTAGCCGGGCACCGGCTTGCCGGTGGTGCCGTATTTCACCTCGCCGGCGCGGTTGGAGACGAAAATGTGCAGCATCTCGGTCGAGCCGAGCCCATCCAGAATGTCCACGCCATAACGCTCGCTGAAGCGGCGGCCGACATCCGACGGCAGCGCTTCGCCGGCCGAGACGCAGCAGCGCAGCTTGACCTCGTCGCGTTCCGGCGCGGCCGCGCTGGCAAGAAACCCGGCATAGAATGTCGGCACGGCGTAGAACACGGTGACCCGGTGTTTCTTCAGAATGTCGGCGATGGCTTCCGGCGTCGGCCGTTGCGCCAACAACACCGTGGTCGCGCCCGCCGACATCGGGAAAGTGAGCGCATTGCCGAGCCCATAGGCGAAGAACAGCTTCGCCACCGAGAAACAGACGTCGTTCTCGGTGATGCCGAGATAGGGCTTGCCGTACAACTCGTCGGTGAGCTTCAGGTCGGCATGGGTATGGACGGCGGCCTTGGGCTTGCCGGTCGAACCGGACGTATAGAGCCAGAAGCACATGTCGTCGCACACCGTCGGCGCCGTCACCGGGTCGCCGGTAGCGCCGGCGAGCAGCTTTTCGAATGGCGCGTGCCCGTGGGTGTTGGGGCCCGACACGATCACTTGCGGCGGTTCCGCCGACGCGGCAACTGCCTTGGCGAATTTCGGATAGAGCTCATCGGACACGACCAGGAGCCGCGCCCGGCTGTCCTCGAGCATGAAGCGGTAGTCGTCCTCGGTCAAAAGCGTATTGACCGGCACCGGCACCATGCCGGCCTTGATGGCGCCGAGGAAAGCCGTCGGCCAGTCGATCGTGTCGACGAGACACAGGAGCACACGCTCCTCGCGGCGAAGCCCAAGCGCGCGCAGCACATGACCGAAGCGTTCGACGCGCCCGGCGAGATCGCCATAGGTCCAGCCTTGGTCCGTCGAACCTTGGCGTTGATCGATATAGGCGAGCTTGCCGGCGCGACCGGCGTCGAGATTGCGCTTGAGGATGTCGGCGGCGAAATTGTAATCGCGCGGGATCGCTTCGAGCGGCGCGCGCAATAGCGGGCTCGGCTGAGCAACATTCATCGAGCATTTCCTCCGCTAGCGCGGGATGACTTTTCTTCGAATCGCAATCCCGCTCTAGCATTTTGTTTGAGCATGATCTTTCCGGAAAACCGGCTCCCACTTTTCCGGATCATGCTCTAGCGGGCCGGATGATGCCCACCGCTGGCCCACGCAAAGCATTATGCCGACATAGGAATTTGACCGCAACTAGGCTGCCAAGCGAAACGAATTGCGCTATGAAGGCGCCGTTCCTTGCCGGAGTCCGAACATGATCTTCAGCCGCGACCGCATTCTCACCACCCATGTCGGCAGCCTGCCGCGCAACGAAGACTTAAGCGAGCTTCTGGTGCAGCGCGAAGCGGGCGAGAGCTACGACAAGGCGCTGTTCGAAGCGGAAATGGAAAAGGCGGTCCGGCATGTGGTGGCCAAACAGAAAGAGGCCGGCATCGACATCGGCAACGACGGCGAGCAGCAGCGCGTCGGCTTTCAGACCTATGTGCCGCAGCGCATGTCGGGCTTCGGCGGCGAATCGAAGCGGCGGCGCGGGCGCGAGTTCGAGGAATTCCCCGAACTGGTCAGCTATCTCACCCGCCGCTTTCCGAATGTGAGCCGGCAGCAGAACGCGCCGCAGGCGATCGGCGAACTGCATTACCACGACACCTCGGCGATCGAGGGCGAAATCGCGCGCTTTAAGCGCATCGCCGCCGAAGGCAAGCCGTTCGCGGAATCGTTCATGACGGCGCCGTCGCCCGGCATCATCGCCTCGACCATGCTCAACGCGTTTTACGATTCAAACGAAGCCTATCTTGCCGCGATCGCGCGCGAGATGAGCAATGAATATCAGGCGATCCACAAAGCCGGGCTGGTTCTGCAGATCGATGCGCCCGATCTCGCCATGGACCGCACCATGTTCTATCGCGACGGTTCGGACGCCGACTTCGTCAAAGCGTGCGAGTTGCATGTTGCAATGATCAACAAAGGCATCGCCGGCATTCCGCCCGACCGCGTGCGGCTGCATGTCTGTTATGGCAATTGGGAAGGCCCGCACATCCACGACATCGCGCTTCAGAAAATTCTCCCGGCGATCTACCAAGCCAAGGTCGGCGCGCTGTCGATCGAGTTTTCCAATCCGCGCCATGCGCACGAATACACGGCGCTCAAGCGCGTGCCGTTTCCCAAGGACATGATCCTCATCCCCGGCGTAGTGGAAACCACCAGCAATTTCGTCGAACACCCCGAAGTGGTGGCGCGGCGGATCGAGGAAGCGGTGGCGGCGGTCGGCGACCGCGAGCGCGTGGTCGCCTCGACCGATTGCGGCTTCGGCACCTTCACGCGGCGCGAATGGGTGATCGAGCCGGCGGTGTGGCTCAAGCTCAAGTCGATCCGCGAGGGTGCCGATATCGCTTCGGCGCGGCTGTGGGGCCGGAAGTCCGCGGCGTAAGACTTTTTTCGCTGCCTGCAATGCATTCCCGGGACGCGGTGCAAGCGCTCGACGGTGCTGCGCCGCGCCCCGGATACGGGATATGATGACGATAAGGCATCAAAGGAGCAACGCCATGGACGAGATCACCCGCGAGCCGATGGTCATTCGCGCCGAGGACATCAATCCGCGCTACAATTGGGGCCGCGCGCTGCCGACGTTCGGCATCATGGGCGTCGACTTCGAGGAGCGGGTCGATTACCGGCGGCTGCACCGTTATCGGCTCGGCCGCATCAAGGCGGCGCTGGAGCAATCCGAGCTCGGCGCCCTGCTCGTCTTCGACGTCAACAACATCCGCTACATCACCTCGACCAAAATCGGCGAATGGGAGCGCGATAAGCTCTGCCGTTTCGCGCTGCTCACCCGCGGCAGCAACGACCCGATCCTCTGGGACTTCGGCTCCGCCGCCGTGCACCACAAGCTCTATGCGCCCTGGCTCAAGCCGGAAAACTGCAAGGCCGGGCTGATCGGCATGCGCGGCACCGTGGCGCCGGCCTTCGGCCTGATGGAGCGGCACGCCAAGGAGATCGCTTCGCTCCTTCGCGAGGCCGGCGTCGGCAACATGCCGGTCGGCGTCGATCTGATCGAGCCGCCGATGATGTTCGAACTGCAGAAGGCCGGATTGAAAGTCGCCGACGGCCAGCAAGTGATGCTGGAGGCGCGCGAGGTCAAGAACATCGACGAGATCGCGCTATTGAACCGCGCCGCCGCGATGGTCGACGGCGCCTACCATCTGATCAACGAAGAGCTCAAACCCGGCATCCGCGAAAACGACATCGTCGCCAAGGTCAATGAATTTCTCTACCGGCACGGCTCCGACGACGTCGAAGCGGTGAACGCCATCTCCGGCGAGCGCTGCAACCCGCATCCGCACAATTTCACCGACCGCATGCTGCGGCCGGGCGATCAGGCGTTCTTCGACATCCTGCATTCCTTCGTCGGCTACCGGACCTGCTACTACCGCACCTTCAATGTCGGCCGCGCTACGCCAGTCCAGCACGATGCCTATAAGCGGGCGCGCGAATGGGTCGACAACGCGATCGCGCTGATCAAGCCGGGCGTGACCACCGACAAAGTCTGCAGCGTGTGGCCGAAGGCACAAGATTTCGGCTTCCCGGACGAGATGGCGGCGTTCGGGCTGCAATTCGGCCACGGCCTCGGGTTGGCCTTGCATGAGCGGCCGATCATCTCGCGCGTGGTCTCGCTCGAGCACCCGACCGAGATCAAGGAGGGCATGGTGTTTGCGCTGGAGACCTATTGTCCGGCCAAGGACGGCTATTCCGCCGCCCGCATCGAGGAAGAGGTGGTGGTGACCGACAAAGGCTGCCGGGTGATCACGCTCTTTCCCGCCGAGGAACTGCCGATCGCCAACCGCTATTGAGGCGCGACCACGCCCCCGGCTCGTGCCCGGGGGCGTTTCTCTGTTTGCCAGCCGGGGCCCCCGCCAGAGCGGGGATGAAGCGCCTTCGGAAACCTGCTACATCAACCGGCCAGCGAATACTGCCCAACGACAATCGAACGGGACGCGCATCGGCGGACGCCGCCGGCAATTTCACGACGACATTCCAGCGGAACTCCAAGAGGCCCTTCATGTACGCTAATCTCGGACTTTTCATCGATGGCCAATGGCTTGATGGCGATGGCCGCCGCGGCGAGGATGTGATCAATCCGGCGACGGAGAAACCGCTGGCCCACCTGCCGCATGCGAGCACGGCGGACCTCGAGCACGCGCTCGCGGCGGCGAAAAAAGGCTTTGCCGTGTGGCGGGCGACCGCGGCCTATGACCGCGCCAAAATCATGCGCAAAGCCGCCGACCTCATCCGCGAGCGGCATGACGCGATCAGCAAGACGCTGGTCCAGGAGCAAGGCAAGGTCTACCCCGAAGCGCGCGCCGAAGTGCTCACCTCGGCCGACATCATCGAGTGGTATGCTGAAGAAGGCCGCCGCGCCTATGGCCGCATCGTGCCGGGTCGCGGCAAAGTCCGCCAGCTCGTCATCCAGGAACCGGTCGGCATCGTCGCCGCGTTCACGCCGTGGAATTTCCCCACGCTGACGCCGGCACGCAAGATCGGCGGCGCGCTCGCCGCCGGCTGCTCGATCATCCTTAAAGCATCGGAAGAGACGCCCGGCGCCTGCGTCGAGGTGGTGCGCTGCTTCGCCGATGCCGGCCTGCCGGCCGGCGTGCTCAATCTCGTCTTCGGCGTGCCGGCGACGATTTCCGAGTACCTCATTGCCAAGGACGAGGTGCGCAAGATCTCGTTCACCGGCTCGATCCCGGTCGGCAAGCATCTGGCCACGCTCGCCGCCAAGAAGATGAAGCGTGCCACCATGGAGCTCGGCGGCCATTCGCCGGTGGTGGTGTTCGCCGACGCCGATCCGGAAAAGTCCGCCGACACCATTGCCGCGTTCAAATACCGCAACGCCGGCCAGGTCTGCATCTCGCCGACGCGGTTCTACGTGCAGGAGCAGGTGTACGACCGCTTCCTGACGCGTTTCACCGAATACGCCAAGTCGCTCAAGGTCGGCGATGGCCTGGAAAAGGGCATCACGATGGGGCCGCTGGCCAATCCGCGCCGTATCGACGCCATGGACTCGTTCGTCGCCGACGCCAAGCATCGCGGCGGCAAGATCGTGACCGGCGGCAGCCGGCGCGGCAACCAGGGCTATTTCTACGAGCCGACGGTGATCACCGACCTGCCGGATGACTCAAAGATCATGACCGAAGAGCCGTTCGGCCCGCTGGCGCCGATCGTCGCCTTCAAGACCATGGACGAGGTTGTCGAGCGCGCCAATTCACTGGCTTACGGGCTTGCCGCCTACGCCTTCACCAGTTCGGCGCAGACCGCGAGCATGATCGGCGACGCGTTGCAGTCGGGCATGGTCGGGGTGAACTCGGTCAACGTCTCGACACCGGAAACGCCGTTCGGCGGCGTCAAGGAATCCGGCTATGGCAGCGAAGGCGGCATGGAGGGCTTGCAAGCTTATCTAAACACGAAGTTCATCTCGCAGGGGCAATAGCGTCATTCATCACGGCCAGGCATAGCCGTTCGAAGAACGGCGTTGCGGAGCTTGTGCTCGGGCCGGCCTCTTCAGGCCGGACCCGTTGGCTCACCAATGTAGCGGCCATCCACGATTTCAATTCGGGTTTCAATTCTTGCTTCATGAGACGCGGATGCCCGGCACATGGCCGGGCACGACGTTTCGAAATAAGCCCTATTCCTCGAAAAGTCAGTGATCCATCAGGCCGAAATGCGGCCCGACATCGCGACGCACGCGATTCATGGCGGCGCGGGCGGTGAACGCATCGACGGCGATGCGCGCCAGCGGCGAAAGCTGCGAAGGCCGCGCAACGATGTTGCGCAACATGGCCGAAACATTCGGCTTTCCATCGGGGCGCATATCGATCAGCGCAGCCGGTGGAACCGTTCGATGGGCGGGATCGACCACGACGCGCAGCGCGGCAAAGGCGAGCTTATGCTTGGCGGCGACCCGGGCGACGACATGCGATTCCATATCGACCACGGCCGCGCCGGTGGTCTTGTAGAGCTCGCGCTTTTTTGCCGGCTCGGCGACCGGCAAATCAACGCCAAGAATTGGCGCGTGGATGGCGCCGTCGATCAGACCGAGGAGCTTGCGCGACCATGCGGCATCGGTGGCGCGAACGGTCTGCGCCTCGCGAATGGACGAAGCCACCACCCAATCCCCGGCACGCAGATGCGAGGCGAGGCCGCCGGCAACGCCGAAGCTGATCAGGCCGCGATAGCCTTGCCGAACCGCGGTGTCTGCAACAGCCTCCAATTCCTTGCCGGCCGTACGGCAAACCACCTGCACCCCCGGGGCGGCGGCGATTCGCGCCTCGAAGTCCAACCCTACGAACGCGATAACAAGACGACGATGCGATTCGACGGCGGCATCGACGACCCGTAGCGAGTCGTCCGCATCAGCCACCAATCCATCGACGAAAGTTCCCCCGGCAAAATCCAATTGGGATGCCATTAAACCCCTAGCCCCTTGCGTCTGTTGCCCAACCTCGACCACGCCCCCAAACAGCGCGTCCTCGCAGACGTTCTCGGCTTTTTTCCCACCAATCACCGAGTTTCGACATAAGTCTATCACAATCCGCCGCCGACGCCATTCCTAAAGCAAATACCTGCAATTAGAAGATTTGCACCTTGGCCGCGAAGCGGCATGGACGGCCATTTTTCCATGGAAATGGTCGGGTGTTTCGCGCAAACAGACCGCATGGGCAATTCGGCACACACCCTGATCACCGGCGCCACTGGACTCGTCGGCTCCGCGCTGGCGAGAAAGCTGCTCGCCGAGGGAACCAGTGTGCGCGCGCTTGTGCGTCCTGGCAGCCCGCGCTTTCACCTTAACGGGCTCGATCTCGAGTTTGTCGAGGGCGATATGCGCGACGCCCGCTCCGTCCGAGCCGCCATGGCCGGTATTCGGCACGTTTTCCACGTGGCGGCCGACTACAGGTTGTGGGCGCGCGATCCGCGCGAGATTTATGCCGCCAACGTGGACGGGACCCGCATCGTGATGCAGGAGGCGAAAAGCGCCTGTGTCGAGCGCATCGTCTATACCTCAAGCGTCGCGACCATCGCCCTGCGGGACGACGGCGAGCCTGCCGACGAATCAATCGGACTGTCGGTCGGGGAAGGAATCGGCACCTACAAGCGCAGCAAGATCGCCGCCGAACGGCTGGTCGAAGCCATGGTCGCCAACGAAAATCTTCCGGCAGTGATCGTCAATCCATCGACCCCGATCGGTCCGCGGGACGTGAAGCCGACACCGACCGGGCGCATCATTGTCGAAGCTGCGCGCGGACGGATGCCGGGATTCCTCGATACCGGTCTCAATCTGGTCCATGTCGACGACGTGGCCGAAGGGCACATCGCGGCGCTGCGGCACGGCAAGATCGGCGAACGCTATATTCTCGGCGGCGAAAACGTGCTGCTCGCCGACATGCTGGCCGAAATCGCCCGTCTCGTCGGCCGGCGCCCGCCGCGCTGGCGCATTCCGCGCGCCATGGTCATTCCGGTCGCCTACGCCGCCGAGACCGCGGCTCGGTTCACAGGGCGGCACCCATTCACCACCCTGGACGGCATCCGCATGGCGGAACATCGCATGTTCTTCACCGCGGCCAAGGCCGGACGCGAGCTCGGCTTCAAGCCGCGGCCCTACCGGACCGCGCTCGAGGATGCGGTCCGCTGGTTCCAAGCTGCGGGATATTTGGACAAGAAGCGGAAGCGCTAAAGCATGTCGCGGAAAAAGCCTGCCCCGGACGTGATCCGGGGTGGCAACCGGTTTTCCGAAAAGGACAGGCGACCGCGCAAAAGTCGCGTGTACATCCCGATTCAACCAAATCGGGATGTGCTGTAAAGCCCCATCGCCAGCCAGGCCGCGCCAATCGTTCAAGCATCGGAACGCGCGTCAGAATAGCCGCCGACGGCATAGCCCGATTGCCGGACGGCAGCGATGCAATCGGCATCGCAGAGCGCGGCGAATTCCTCGGCATAGCGATAGCCGGGCGCCGCGCCGGCAAAGGAATTTTGCATCGCCGGGTGCAAGTAGATTTCGACGATGCCGGCGGGCAGCCGGCGCAGCAAAGCGGCGACGCGCTCTTTGGTCATCGCCCCCGACCACGCCAATCCGAACACCGCATCGGCCGTCACCAAGCCGGCGCCGCGCACGCGGCGGCGCAGCCACGCGGCCCACGGCGCCACGACGCGGCCGAGCCGGCGTTGCGTGCCGGGATCGATCTCCGCGATCGTTCGCCACGGCTCGAGCGGAACGCGCAGTGCCTTCATTCCGTAGCGCGGCCCAACGCCGATGATCGCGCGCGCGACGACCGGGTGCAGCTGAAAATGCCGGTGGCCGTCGACGTGATCGAGCGGCAGCCCGGTCGCGCGATAGGCTTCGAATTGCGCCGCGATTTCTTTCTCGATCTGCCGCTTCACCGAGGGATCGAATGCGATTTGCGCGCCATAGAGCGGCAGATCGTTGCGGAATTTTCCGTTTGCGCCGGTCAGACCGGGAATTTCGCCGCGGTCACTGACCGGCTCGCCGTCGACCAGCACGATGTGAAGCCCGACGCGCAAGTTCGGCAGCCTGCGCGCGCGCGCGACCGCATCGGCCGCCGCCGGCGCGCCGACCATGAGGCTTGTCGCGCTCAAGATGCCGCGCCGGTGCGCTTCCTCGATGGCGGCGTTGACGGGCTCGCTGAGACCGAAATCGTCCGCGGTGATGATCAGCCGATTCAGTGCGCGAGCTCCCGGCGCTCGCGCAGGAAGGAGAAGAACTCGACCCCTTCGCGCAGCCGCCGCGTCATCATTTGCGGACTGCGTACCATCTCACCGATGATCGAGGCAATCTTCGGCGCGCGGAAGTAGAAGCGCCGATAGAATTCCTCAACCGATTGGAAAATCTCGGTGTGGCCGAGATGCGGATAATGCAGCGGCGCCATTTGCACGCCGCTGCTGTCGATGAGCTCGGCGTGCGCTTCGTCGAGCCAGCCGTGCTCGAGCGCATCGCGGTAGAGCTCGGTTCCGGGATAGGGGGCAGCCAGCGACACCTGGATGGTGTGCGGGTTGATCTCGGTGGCGAAGCGGATGGTCTCCTCGATGGTCTGACGGCTCTCGCCCGGCAGCCCGAGAATGAAGGTGCCGTGGATGGTGATGCCGAGCTCGTGACAGTCCTTGGTGAAGCGGCGCGCGACGTCGATGCGCATGCCCTTTCTGATGTTGTGCAGGATCTGCTGATTGCCGCTTTCGTAACCGACGAGCAGCAGTCGCAGCCCGTTATCGCGCATCACCTTGAGCGTCTCGCGCGGGACGTTTGCTTTGGCGTTGCAAGACCAAGTGACGCCGAGCTTGCCGAGCTCGCGCGCGATCGCCTCGCTGCGCGGACGGTGGTCGGTGAAGGTGTCGTCGTCGAAGAAGAATTCCTTCACCTGCGGAAACGCCGCTTTCGCCCAGCGAATCTCGTCGACGACATTGCCGACGCTGCGGGTGCGGTAGCGGTGACCGCCGACCGTCTGCGGCCACAGGCAGAAGGTGCAGCGCGACTTGCAGCCGCGCCCCGTATAGAGCGAGATGTATGGATGCTTGAGGTAGCCGATGAAATAATTCTCGATTGTCAGATCGCGTTTATAGACCGGCGTGACGAACGGCAATTCGTCCATATTTTCGAGGATCGCGCGCGGCGGATTGTGCCTGATGGCGCCATTGCCGTCCCGATAGGACAAACCGCCGATGGCGCTCCAATCGCGGCCTTCGGCGACCTCCTTGACGGTGAAGTCGAATTCGTTGCCCGCGACAAAATCGATGAGCGGCGAACTCTCCAGGCTTGCCTGCGGCTCAACCGCGACCTTGGCGCCGACGAAGCCTGCTTTCAGGCGCGGATTGGCGGCCTTGAGCGCTTCGACGACGCGGACATCGGAGGCGAAGGACGGCGTCGAAGTGTGCAGGACCGCGAGATCGTAATCGGGCGCCTGCCGCACGACCTCTGCGAGCGTGACCCGATGGGGTACGGCGTCGATCAGCTTGCTGTTCGGCACCATCGCCGCCACCTGGGCGAGCCAGGTCGGATACCAAAAGGAACGGATTTCGCGCCGGGCCTGGTAGCGCGAGCCGGCGCCGCCATCGAAACCGTCGAAGGATGGGGCCTGCAGAAACAAAGTGCGCATCACAACCCTCTCAGGACGATTCCCTCAAGACGATCCTCTTAAGACGATCCTCGTAAGTCTTGGCCGTTGAGCAGCGTGCCGTCGGCCATGACGCGGAAGTCGGCGCCACGCCAATGCACCGTCGCCCCGAAGAAGCTCGTCACGAATATTCCGAACGCGATGATGTCCTGCAACGGGAGCAGCCAGTAATTTTGCCGCGGCAGATCGAACCGCCATTCGATGCAGCCGCAGAGCATAACGCGCGCGAGTAACGCCGCCACGACAACCAGGGCCGCGGGCGGACTCCCCAGCGCCAGGCCAAGCAGCGCAAGCGGCCATGGATGCGTTATCACCGTGCAGGCATAGGCAATGGGATAGATGCTCTTGATGGTGCGAGCGACGCGGATCTGCTGTCGAACAAGCTGAAGCAAGCTCGTCTCGAAGCAATGGTGCCCGACCAGGAACGGTGCCGTGACCACGTCATAGCCCTCGGCACGAACCGCAACGCCGATCGCATGATCGTCGGCCAGCGTATCGGCCAGCGCGCCGAAGCCGCCGATGCGATCGAGCATCGACCGGCGCAGCGCGATGGTGGCGCCGCAGCACGGCTGCGCCAAGCCAAGGCCGACCGCGGTGATGGCTTGCGGCAGAAATTGCGAGTTGATGGCCAGCGCCGAAAGCCGTGTCCACAAACCTTCGCCGCCGATGCCATGATAGAGGCAGGTCACCGCGCCGACCTGCGTCGAGGCCAGCATTGCCGTGACGATGCGGAGATAATTCGGTCCAACCACGATGTCGCTGTCGGAGAGCACGAGCGTGTCGTGGCGCGCGCGCGGCATGATGTTGATCAGGTTCGACACTTTGCGATTGACGCCATGGGTGCGCGGGTCGACGACCAGCTCCACGGTCGCTTCGGCGGAAATGACGCCGATTGCGCTCGCCACCGCGGCGGCCGGCGAGTCGCGGTTTTGCGCACCGCATAAAACCTGAACGGGACCGCCATAGTCCTGCCGGCAGAACGCCGCGAGGCGGCCCGGCAGACCCGGTTCAGCGTCATGCAAAGGTTTGAGCACCGTGACGGGCGGTTCGGCGGCGGACCTGCGCGGATGGTCGGTCGGAAAGCTCAGCACGCAGGCGCTCGCCGTCAGCATGAACATGCAGCCAATGATCGCAACCACGAGACAAACGTCGCCCAGTGAACGGGCGAATGAAATTGCGTCGGTAATATTCTCGGCGACGGTCATAACAATTCACGCTCCGAGCACCACCTCGTCCTCAGCCGCAAATTCACTTTCCAAGACCCGGCGCGACAGATAGATCGGCACCCGCACGCGCGTGAGCGTATCGCGGCGAAGCGCGCCGGCATTGTGCGCAAGGACAATCAACGAAATCAGGATGTTTTCGCCCAGGCGGTGCAGGCGCTCGCCGGGCGGCAGGGGCTCGGACTCCGCGATCGACTCAAATCCATAATAAGCCATGATGCGGGCGAGCTGTCCGCTCTGCGACTTGGTGGCCGACGGAGCGTGGCCGCAGATGACGGCGATGTCGGCGAGATCTGGACGGCCGGCGAGATAGCGCGCCAGATCGCGCAGCGACAGCGCGATGGCGCGCTGCATCCGGCGCGCCCAGGCGATGGTGGCGCCGTCCTCCGCCATAGGGGGAATCTGCTCGTTCCAGAAATGCAGCCGCGCCACCCGATCGCCCGGCCGGATTCGCGTGCCATCACGCAATATCAGTTCGCGCGGCGTGCGGCTGATATCGAGACGAAAAATACACGCTGGATTACGGGTATATTCGAACACCGCCTGACGCCGGCGCTGCCGAGCGTCAAACGCTGAAAGTGCCTCAGCCAGCCAGGGATGGCTGTACGGCGCGCGCGACTTTTGTTCTGCGGAATCGCACACCGCCATTTAGCGGATCTCCCGCTTTTCTAGCGTCAAACTCCCCGCCCGCGGGAAAGTTGCCAGCAGGCTTACACAATATAGCCGGTTTTCAGCCGATTTTGCGAGAGCCCGGAAGGGGCGCATGCAGCACCGGCGCGGTTCGCTATTTGGGCACATCCCCGTAGATGGTTGCCAACGTGCTCTTGACGACCAACGCAACCGGTACCGCCAGGATGACGCCGGGAATGCCGAGCACGACGCCGCCCGCCAAGAAGCAAAAAATGATCAAGACCGGATGCACGTGCGCCGCCCGGCCAAGGACTACCGGGCCGACGATCTGATCGATCGACAGCCGGAGCAGGGTCGCATAGGCGGCGTATTCGAGGATATTAATGATGCCGGTCGCCGTGCGGAGCGAGACCAAGCCCGCCAGGATGGCCGCACCGGTCGGACCGATCACCGGCACGGTTTCCAGGAGCCCGGTGAGCAGCGCCAGGAACACCGCGTGATTGATACCGAGGATGACGCCGAGGCCGATATAGGCGGCAATCGTCGCATAAACGACGACCGCAAGCACGCCGATGAAATAGCGCATCAACACCGGGTCGAGCCGCGTCCAGATGCGCGCCACCAAGGGACGGCGATGGGGCGGCACGATCCAGAAAATCCCGTACGCCACCTGCCTGCCGCTCACGAGGAAATAGAACAGCAGGACGATGGTCAGAAACGCGCCCATGACGAAAGCCAGGCTGTACTCGGTCAACATGCCGAGCTGATCCGTCTGGCCCACCCAGTCGCGCAGCCGCTCGAGCGCCCCTTGGGCAATGTCATGCGCGTTCACCGTGGAGCCGAACAAACGAATCGGCTGGTCGCCAATTGCCTGGCGGGTGAAGTTCTCGACGATTCCCTGAAGGTCGCCGGCGATCCCCCGGCCTTCGGCCAACAGCCTTTGCCCGGCGAGCGCCAGGACCAGCACAGTCATGCCGAACAGAAGCACGAACAACGCGACGGCCAGCGGCAAACGCGGCCACCCTGACCGCTTGGCCGCCCAGTCCAGAGCCGGCGTGAAAATGTAGGCGATAATGGCGGCCAGCACGAACGGCAGCAAAATCAGTTTGATGAAATAGAGAAAGATCGTCAGAACGACCGCGCCGATCATGATCGCGCGCGTTTCCCCGGAGTCGAGCGGACCGGCGGCGCGGGCGCGTTCGATCGCTCGTTCCTGGTCGCTTCTTTGACGCGGCAATTTCATGAATAGATGCGCCCCTTCCAACTGACACGGCCGCTCAGCCGGCGGCGCACGCTGTCGAAAGCCATGAGCGCGCCCACCGTGTAGCCGAGCGGGAAGACCAGACCGTACCAGAAAGGAATGCGGAAATAGAACGTGGCGGCGATATGCAGGCCAATGGCGGCGCCGGAGCCTGCGAGCGCCAGCAGGAAGGCCGACAAAGCGCCATCGGCACCGCGCAGCAGGGCCCATAGATCAATCAGCGGTAAGACGTAGGCCGCCCAGGCCAAAATCACCGCCGCCAGCGCCACCCCCAAGGTCGCCGCAGGACCGCCGAACGTATCGACGAGATTCTTGGCCAGCCCCGGCCACAGCGTCCGCCAGCCGGTATACATCCGCGTCGCCAGCATATTGTCGCAGCCGATCAGCAGGACGGCATGTCCCGATTGCTTCAAGCGCCGGGCGAATTCCAAATCCTCACAGATCGCCGTGCAGACCGCAGCATGTCCGCCGACCGCCTCGTAAGCGGCGCGGCGGACCAGCATGAATTGACCGGTCGCACTGACATCGCTGCCGGAGCGCGCCTGCGACTGGCGCAAGTCATGCAGAAACGACAACAGAATAAACCCGCACGGAAGAATGAGCCGTTCGGCGACGCTTTTCAGCTCCTGACGCGGCATGAGCGAGAGAAGGTCGAGGCGCCGCGACGAGGCGGCGTGCCAGGCGCTCGACAGCGCCCGCGGCGCCGCCGTCACGTCGGCGTCGATGAAGCACAGCCAATCGCTTTCCGCCGCCGCAGCCCGCGCACCGATCCAGCATGCGTGCGACTTGCCGATCCAGCGCTGCGGCAGCGGCGGGCTCCTGATCAGCGCAACCCGTGGATGTGTCCGCGCCAGGTTCTCGGCGATGGCCGCAGTTGAATCGGCCGAGTGATCATCGACCACCAACACGCGCAGCCGGCTTTCCGGATAATCCTGCGCGAGCAACGATTGGAGGCACGCGCCGATATTGGCTTCTTCGTCGCGCGCCGGAATGATGACGGTGATCCTCGGAGCGCGATCGACGGGCGGCGGCGGCGCGCGGTCGAGCCGCGGAAGAAGCCCGCGCTGCTGCATGGCCCTCGCGATCAGCCACGCCACGATCACGAGCCATAAGGATGAGAACAGGAGCTCCACAGCCTTACCGCTATCGCGCGCCCCAACAATCCAGGTCGGCGCTCGGAAAGGCCAACCGTTGGGGCAGCTTTCAGGTTCCGGCTATGGTAGCTCCAGGCGAGGGCTTGGGGATGTTTTATTTCGCCGGTACCACCAGCGAATAGCGTTCGTCGGCGGCCAGGCATTCGGCTTCCGGGAAACCCAATTCCTTGCGCACCATGTTGGTGCCGAGCACCAGCGAGACCATCTTGTAGAAGGCGTGCCGGCGGCTCATCCCTTCGCGGCCCATGCCGCAATCCGAGGAAATCACCAGCCGTTCCGGCGGTATGTATTTGAGCGCGGCGCGGATCTGCGCCGCCACCTCGTCCGGGCTTTCCACCTGCAACGTGTGATGGTCGATGACGCCGATGGCGATCTTCTTCTCCGTTATGGTCTTGCCGATCGCTTCCAGATCGATGCCGCCGGAGCTGGAGGATTCGAAAGTGATCACGTCGGCATCGACTTTGTTGTAGGTTTCCAGCGACGGCTTGTAGCTCTGCACCTTGGCGAACATGCGCTGCTGCGACGGGTTGCCCCAGCAGGAATGCGCCCACACCTCGGTCTTGGCGCGCAGCCCTTTCACCGTGCGGTTGAACACCTCGACCATCAGCTCAGGCGTGATCACCTTGTCCTGGATGCCGCGCGCCGCCGCCAGGTGGATTTGCGGCTCCTCGATCTGGATGACCGGGCAGCCGGCGTCGGCCAGCTCGTTATATTCTTCGTTGAACGCATCGGCGATCGCGAGCATGCGGTCGGGCACGCTTTTGTAGTACTTGTCCTGCGACGCGAAGGCGACGATCTCGGCCGACACGGCGCCGAACTTGACCGGCCGCTTGGTCAGCCGCTGCGCGGTCTTCCACAACGTCGTGTATTGCAGATCGCCGCGTCCGACCGGGCCGACGATGACCGGCATGACGCGCGATTCCAGATAGTCGTGCAGAATATGGCCGCGCGGAAACCAAAGGCCGCCGCGGCCGGCCGGCGTCGGCCGCGGATCGCCGCGCTCATAGCCCGTCATGTGATGGGGCGGGTAGCTGGTCCAGCTCTGCCCGCCGACGTCGTCGTCGAAGCGGCAATCGCCGTCGGTCACGATGTCGAGGCCGGCGAGCTCCTGCTCGCGCAGATAGCATGACAGCGTGTCGATATATTGCTCGCGGTAGCGGCGGCTCACCATGGCGTCGAGGAACATGCGGGTACCGAGATTTTCCGTGTACCAGCTCGGCCGCGGCAGCGAGCCGGTGATCGTCGTCGGCAGCATGATGTCCTTCGTAGCGCGAAACATTACCAAGCCTCCCAAAGTTTAAGTCGCACCAAAATTAAGTCGCACCGGATCCGTCGGACGGAGAAGCTTTACGTGAGCTTCGCCGGTTTCTTTCGATTGTATATCGCCAGGTCGTTAAGCAGCAAAATGCTGGGACCGCAATGGCAAGCAAGCACCGTGCGCAGGATTTCAGGTGATGTGGGCGCTCGCCCGCGACGTGGGCGGGAATTTTATTTGATCGGCCGTCGCAGGTAGCGACCGCGCGGCGGGCCGACGACCTTTCCCTGATGAAAGATCAAGGCGCCGCGCAGGAACGTGCTCTTGACGCGGCCAGTCAGTTCCTGGCCCTCGAAGGGCGAATAGCCTTGCTCGGACTCCGACTCGGCGGCGCGCACCGTGAAACTCTCGTTCGGATCGAGGAGGACGATATCCGCGTCGAAGCCCGGAGCGATGTCGCCCTTGTTGAGCAACCCGAACCGCCGCGACGGATTCCAGCTCAGCAATTCGGCCATGCGGTTGTAGGACAGGCCGCGCTTACTGCCCTCGCTGACGACACCCGAGAGCAGATATTCCGTGCCGCCGAAGCCGGATTTTGCCAGCCAGATATTGTCCGGATCGTCCTTGGACCATTTCTGCTCGGCCGAGCAGCAGGCATGATCGCTGACGATCCAGTCGATCTTGCGGTCGAGCACGGCCTGCCAGAGCGCCTCGACATCCTCGCGCGGACGGATCGGCGGATTGACCTTGGCATGCACGGCGCATTCGCAGTCGGTGTCGAGCAACAGATGCCCGACGGTCACCTCCCGGCGGAAGGCGATGTGCGGGAAAACCTGCTGCATGGTCCAGGCCGCATCCACTGCCTTGCGCGAGCTCAAATGCAGGAGGTTGATGTTCATGCAATTGGTTTCATTGGCGAGATAGGAGGCGATCCACACCGCAAGCCCCTCCGAATGCGGCGGCCGCGCCGCGCTGTAGGCGCGCAAGCCGGTCAGCTTGCCCTCGCGCTCGACGAGCGTCGTGTAGGCATTGAGGATATCGGCAAGCTCGCAATGCAGGCTGACGCTGATGTGATCCGCAAGCTCCGGGTGCCGTTCCACGATCGATCGCGCCGAGCGCATGATGAACTCGAAATGCGCGATGTCGTAGCGGTCGTCCGGCCCGATCATGAGAAATTCGTTTTGCGACGCCGATTTGCCGTGCAGGCCGTAGCCGCCATAGAACATGAAAATCTTGAACGAGGTGACCCCGTGCTCGAGCGCGAGATATTCCATCTCGCCGAGATGCCGGTTTTCGATCGGCGCGATGTGATAGCCGTAATCGACCCAAAATCGCCCGTCGGAGAGCTTCAACACTTCGGGCATGACTTCGCGATATGGCCCGCCGCGATTGAGATAATACGCGCCGGTGCGAATGTAATTCAG
The DNA here is from genome assembly GCA_963831135.1 of uncultured Alphaproteobacteria bacterium. GTDB lineage: Bacteria > Pseudomonadota > Alphaproteobacteria > Rhizobiales > Xanthobacteraceae > BOG-931. The sequence continues at coordinate 53,574 of CAWHPH010000005.1, read as the reverse complement.
GCTCGAGGTGACGCCCCCCATCGCCGCGGCCTTGCTTTCGCTGACCGCATCATCGTGCAGCGGCCGGTAGATCCCGACATGCATGTGCGCATCGACGCAGCCGGGGAAGGCCAACAGCCTTTTCGCATCGAACACCTCGGCGGTGTCCTCCGCCCGGATTTCCGGCGCGAGCCGCGTCACCTTGCCGTCTTTGATCGCGATGTCGAGGCAATCCACCCCGGCCTTGTTCGGCCGTACGACGCGGGCATTCTTGATGACGAGATCAAACATTTTCATTCCAGCTTCTCACTTTCATATGACCGTGCTCTTGGGCTTTGCCGGCGTGGCCTCGCGACGTCCGCGGCTCATCGCCGTCCCAAGGTGCGGCCGGATTGCGGCTCGTCCCCGGCATAATGCTTGCCGCGCTCCAGCATCTCGGGCGTGCCGATCAGGCGGTTGAGCGCGTCGAAATCGAACATGCGCGCGCGCAAGGGTTCGGTACCGCTGTGCGTCTTGAGCGATGTGTAAAAATCCTCGGCCGCCTTGGCGAGCGTGCGCACAATCGCGCCCGGAAAGATCACGAGCGAGAAGCCTAATGCTTCAAGCTCGCCGGCCGGCAGCATGGGCGTCTTGCCGCCCTCCACCAAATTCACCATCAGCGGAACCGATTTGCCGAGCTGCGCGGCGATGCGGCCGAGCTCATCGCGCCGGCGCGGCGCTTCGACGAACAGCATGTCGGCGCCGGCTTCGCGATAGAGCTCGGCGCGCGCCAAAGCGCGGTCGAAACCTTCGCCGGCGACGGCGTCGGTGCGCGCGATGACGAGCGTGTCGCGCGACGCGCGCGCATCGACGGCCGCCTTGATCTTGCCCGCCATCTCCCGCGCAGAAACGAGCGCCTTATCGTCGAGATGGCCGCAGCGCTTGGGAAAGTCCTGGTCCTCAATCTGGATCGCGTTGGCGCCGGCACGTTCCAGGAGACGCACGGTGCGCTGCACGTTGAGCGCGTTGCCGTAGCCGGTGTCGGCATCGACGATGAGATGCGCGCCGACCCGGTCGCGGATCAGCGTCACCGTCTCCGCCACCTCGCTCATGCCGACTAGGCCGATATCCGGACGCCCGAGCCGCGAATAAGCGATGCCGGCGCCGGAGACGTAGAGCGCTTCGAAGCCGGCGCGCTCGGCGATCAGCGCGGTCAAGGCGTCGTAGACGCCGGGAGCGATCAGGATCGGCGGGCGAGCAAGGCGGGCCGACAAGGCGATTGGGCTCATGCGTCAGAGTTCCAGTGTTCAGAGTCCCAGATAAGCGCGTTTGAGCTGCGGATCGGCGCCGATATCGGCGGCAGCGCCCGACATCACGCATTGCCCTTCGGCAAGGATGTAAGCGCGGCCGGCGATATCGAGGCTCTGCACCACATTCTGCTCGACCAGAAGAACGGCAACGCCGTCCGCATGAATGCGCGCGATCAGCGCAAACAATTCCTCGACCAGGAGCGGAGAGAGACCGAGCGATGGCTCGTCGAGAATGAGCAATTTCGGCTCGGCCATCAGCCCGCGGCCGATCGCGAGCATCTGCTGCTCGCCGCCGGAGAGCGTGCCGGCGCGCTGCGCACGCCGCTCGAACAGCCGCGGAAAGATCGCGAAGACGCGGTCACGGTTGGCGGCGCGGCGCGAGGCGGCGCGGCGATAGCTGCCGAGATCGAGATTTTCGCGCACCGAGAGGTTCGGGAAAATGCGGCGGCCCTCGGGGACGTGAATGAGCCCGCGCGCGACAATCGCCGCCGGTTTCTCATGGTCGATAGCGACGCCCTCGAACAGGATGGCGCCGCTGCGCGCGCGCACGATGCCGGAAATCGCGCGATTGAGCGTCGACTTGCCGACGCCGTTCGAGCCCAGCACCGCGACGATCTCGCCCTTCTCGACGTTCAGATCGATGCCGCGAAGCACGTCGCTGTCGCCATAGCCGGCGCACAGCGCGCGAATGTCGAGGAGCGGCTCGGTGGACATCGTCTCAAAGGACATGCGCGCTCCCGACCTTGGCCGCGGCGCCGTGACCGAGATAGGCCTCGACCACGACGGGATCGGCGGCGACCTGCGCCGGACTGCCCTGGGCGATGATGCGGCCCTCCGCCAGCACGAAGACATGTTCGGCGAGACTCATCACCGCCTGCATCACATGCTCGATCATCAGCACCGCGATGCCGCGCGCCGACAGCGCCCGAATGACCGGCACGATGTCGCGGATTTCGGAAGGATTGAGACCGGCGAGGACTTCATCGAGAAGAAGAAGCTTCGGCTCGGTCGCGAGCGCCTTGGCAAGCTCAAGACGCTTTCGCCCCGCCACGGTTAAGGTGTGGGCAGGACGGTCGAGCAGCTCGCCAAGGCCGACGTCCCGTCCCACGTTCTCGGCGAGGGCGAGCGCGGCCGGGCGGGCGCGATGGCGCAAATGCGCGCCCACCAAGATATTGTCGCGCACCGACAAGCCGGCGAAAGGCTGCACGATCTGGAAGGTGCGGGCGATGCCGCGCCGGGCAAGCCGATGCGGCGGCTCGCCGGTAACATCGTCGCCGGCGTAACGGACGCTTCCGGAACTGGGCTTCAAGAAGCCGGAGATAACGGAGAATAGCGTCGTCTTGCCGGCCCCGTTCGGGCCGATTAGCGCCGTGATGTGGCCGGCAGGCGCCGACAGCGACGCGGCATTGACCGCCAGCAAGCCGCCAAAACGGCGCGAGATGTCTTCGACCGAGAGGAGCGGCTCAGCCACGCGCCACCTCCCCCACCGGAGCGGACGACTTGAAACGGCGCGCCAGATGCGCGCGCGCGTCGGTAAAGGCTCCAACCAAGCCGCGCGGCGCGAAGCCGATCACGAGCACCAGCACCGCGCCATAGATCATCAGATCAAGGCCAGGCACGTCGCCGGTGAGAAGCTTGACGCCTTCGCCGAGCGATTTCACGACCAGCGCACCGACCAATGCGCCGAACACCGTGCCGACGCCGCCGATGATCGGCGTCAACAGCGCTTCGATCGAGATCCAGGTGCCGTAGGCAATGCCGGAATCGATGAACAGGAAATATTGCACGTAAAAACATCCGGCCGCCGCTGTGATCGCCGCCGACAGCACCATGGCGGCGAGCTTGACCGTGAAGGCATCGACGCCCAGCGCCATGGCGGCGTCCTCATTCTCGCGCACCGCGATCAGCCAGACGCCGAAGCGCGAGCGCTCGAGCAGTTGCGCGATCACCAGCGAAACGGCCAACAGCGCGAGGATGACGAGATAGAAGACCGCCCGGCTTTGAAACTGGAACGCTTGTGCGCGCAGATCGAGCTTGACCAGCAGGCCGACGCCGGCGCCCGTGATCGGCGCGACGCTGGCGAGGATGCGCAGCACCTCGGCGAAGGCGAGCGTCACCAGCGCGAAATAGGAGCTGCGCAGGCCGGCACGGAAGGCCAGCGCGCCGATGAACGCGCCGACTGCGGCACCGGCGGCGATGCCGGCGGCAAAGCCGATCCAGGCATTGACGCCGTAATGCACCTGTAGGATCGCCGTCACATAGGCGCCGGTGCCGAAGAAGGCCGCCTGCCCGAACGAATATTGCCCACCATAGCCGCCGAGGATGTTCCAGCCCTGGCCGGCGAGCGCGATCAGGAGCGTGACGACGAGGAAATTGAGCACGACATTCGAGTGGACAAAAAGCGGCACCGCGGCCAGCGCCGCCACTACAATGGCGATCGGCAAAAACATCTTCATGCGCTGGCTCCAAACAGCCCGCGCGGCCGCACCAGCAAAACCACGATGAAGATCAGAAAAATGCCGACCTGGCCGAGCGACTCGCCGAAATAGAAGCCGGCAAGGCTTTCGACGACGCCGATGACCAGGCCGCCAATCAGCGCGCCCGGCACCGAGCCCATTCCGCCAAGCACCACGATCGTGAAGGCGACGAGAACAAACGCGTTTCCCGCCCGCGGATTGGCATAATAGGTCGGGATCAGCAGACAGGCCGCGATGGCGACGCAAGCGGTGCCGATTCCGAAGGTCATCGCGTAGATGTGCGCGACGTCGATGCCGGCAAGCTCGGCGCCGAGCTTCTCCTTGGCAACGGCGCGGATCGCTTTGCCGGTATCGGTCAGCGCCATGACGAGCCAGAGCACGAGCGCGACGATAAAGACCGCCGCGAAGGAAATGACCCGCGGTACGGCAATGAAGGTGAAGCCGAGATCGAAGCTCTTGAAACCGTAAGCCAGATCGACCGTGCGGGTGTCGGCGTGAAAGGCATAGAGCAGCGCGTTCTCGATCAGCACCGCCAGTCCGAGCGTCACCAGCAGCATGTTGCGGTCGTCGCCATGCGAGGCCGGACCGATCACGAAACGCTGCAAGGCATAGCCGAGCGCAAAAAAGCCGGGCGCGATCAAGACGATGGCCAGATACGGATCGAGCCCGAGTTTTTGATAGGCGAAGAACGCCGCAAACAGCGCGGCGCTCAACAGCGCGCCATGCGCGAAATTGATGATGTGCAGGACGCCGTAAATCAGCGTCAGCCCGAGTGCGACCAGCGCATAGACGGCGCCGGTCATCAGTCCGTTGATGACCGCGGTGACCAGGATGATGGGCGAGAGCACGTCAGCAACACGCAGAGGTAAGTCGCATGGATGCGTCATTGCGAGGAGCCAACGGGTCCGGCCCGAAGTGGCCGGCCCGATGACAGGCTCTGCTTCGTTGACGCTCGCAATGACGATGCCTCGCCATGGTCTAGGCCGGCATCGGGAACACCGCCTTCGCATTGGCGAATTCCGGCGGGAGGATGGCTTTGATGTCGTTGTCGAGCACCTGCGTGTTGACCGGCGCGGCACCCTGGTTCTGTCCGTTGATAAACTTGGTCGGCCCGTAGGGCATGATCGGGCTGGAAAAGGTCGAGCCTTCAAGCGCCGCAATAATTTTCGCCCGATCCGCCGACGCGGCATGCTCGAGCGCATCGGCCACCAGCAGCACCGCGCTGTAATTCAGGTAGAGCTCGTAGGTGAAATACTGGCCCTTCTCCTCGACTCTCTTTTTCAGCTCCTGCGCCTTGGCGCTTTTGGGGTTGAACCAGTGATTGCAATCCATGATGTATTTGGCGGCCTCCGGGAAATCCTTGACGAATTTGTAAGATGACGCGGCTCCGCCGAGCACCGAATAGATTCCTTTCGGCCGCACATGCTGCTCCAGCATGGTGCGGGCGAGCAGGACATATTCGTTGTAGTAATTGGCCGGAATGACGAGATCGGGATTCTGCGCCTTGATCTTGAGCACAACATTGGCAAAGTCGCGCGTCGGCGTCGGGTGCGGAATGGTTTCGAGAATCTCAAATCCTTTCGGCGGAAGTTGCGCGTTCAAGAGCTTGGCGAGACCGGAGCCGAACAGCGAGTCCTCGTGAACGATAATCACCGTCTTGGCCGGCTTGCCGGCCTGGTCGTTGATGACCGTGAGATTATCCAGCGCGGTCTTGGCGATCACGCCGAAGCCGGGGCTGAAGCGGAAGGTGTTCTTGAGCCCGCGGGTGACGATGGAATTGGCCACGCCCACATCGACGACGTAAGGCAGATCGTAGCGGGCGGCGGCTTGGCTGACGGCAAGACAGATCGATGAGGCATAGCCGCCGACGACGCAGGACACGTCCGCCGAGTTCATCTTTTCCAGCTCGGCGGTGCCGCCGTCAGGCGTCGATTGCGCGTCGCCGAGAACCGGTTCGATCTTGGCGCCATTGAGCGATTTGATGCCGCCCGCCGCATTGATCTCGTCGACCGCCATGGTCGCGCCGATGCGGCCCTGCTGACCAGAATAGGACAACGCGCCGGTGACGGGGTGAAGAAGCCCAAGCTTCACGCCGGCGCTCTGCGCGCGCAGGATCGACGGCATCGACAGCGTAGCGGAGGCGACGGCCGCAGATCCCAACGCCGACGTGGCGAGAAACCGGCGACGGCTCAACGACATTTTTTGCTCCGACATGGCTTCCTCTCTTTTGGTTCGGCGGCGCGGATCGCCCACCGCCGCTTTCTCATATTCATCTCTTCAGATCCGCGAGTTCGAGCGCACGGCTTCCATGCGCGCGCGGTCGATCTTTCGCACGACGGGCGACCACGCTTTTGTGCCGGTCGCCCCCGAACGCACCAAATCCATTTCGAAGGCGTAGCGGTCGGGCCGATAGAGCGCGTGCAGATGCTCGACAGCACGACCGGATTGATCGAACACGACGCGCACGAGCTCGATCAGCGGCGCGCCGGCGCGGATGTCGAGCGCTTGCGCGACATCGGGCGTGGCGAGCCCGGCACTGATGCGCTGGCGCGCATTCTCGACCTTGATTCCCGTGCGTTCCAGAAGCTCGAGCAGCGGCCGCGACGCCAATTCCTGCTTGGTGAATGTCACGGCAACGCTTTCCGGCACGTGGGTCGTCAGATAGGAGAACGGCACGCGATCGAGCGCGCGCACGCGGACCGAGCGCTGCAGCAGGGCGTCTGGGCCGGCGCCCAGCGCCTCGGCGACCGCGCCGGTCGCCGGTACATAGTCGAACGAGAGAAGCTTGACCGCCGTGCGCCGCCCCATATCGGCAATATTCGCCAGAACGCCCGATATGTCCGCGACCAGCGGCGCAGGCGCGGCGCGATAGATCACGCGCGTGCCGGCGCTGCGGCGCCGCTCGATGAAACGCTCGCGCGCCAGTTCGCCCAAGGCGCGGCGCACGGTGACGCGCGACACGGCGTAATAGTCCGCCAGCTCGTTTTCCGTCGGCAGCCTGGCGCCGAAGCCGAGCGCACCCGAAAGAATCCGGTCCCGCAGGATGAGATAAACCTGCTTCGCCTTTGCCTCACCGAGCCAGTCGCGCAAGCTCTGCTCCCGCCGGACGCCATCGTCCGGCGCCTTTACTTGGTATTCTTTAGCATACAATATTGTCTGCAACCCTTACAAGCCCGCAGCGCGGGAACTAGCTGTTGAGGCATGAGCGCACCGCAAACGATCGTCGATAAGCTCTGGTCCGCGCATGAGATCGCGCGCCGCGAGGACGGCGCTGCGCTCCTATGGGTGGATCGCCATTATGTGCATGAGGGCTCTTTCCTCGCATTCGATCAAATGCGAAAGCGCCGACGGACGGTCGCCGAGCCGACGCTGACCTTCGGCATCGCCGATCATTATGTGCCGACCCGCGGCCGCGACCGTCCCATTGCCGATCCCTCAATCGCGGCGATGATCACAAAGCTCGAGACGAACACATCCGCCAACCGCATCGGCCTGTTCGGATTGGGCGATGCGCGCCAGGGCATCGTCCATGTCGTCGGCCCGGAACAGGGTCTGACCTTGCCGGGGCTGTTGATCGTGTGCGGCGACAGCCACACCTCCACGCACGGCGCCTTCGGCGCCTACGCCTTCGGCATCGGCGCATCCGAGGTCGCGCATGTGCTGATGACCCAGACGCTGTGGCAGAAGAAGCCGAGGCGCATGCGCGTGGCGGTCACGGGCAAGGCGACCGCCGGCGTCGGCGCCAAGGATATCGCGCTGTCGGTCATCGCGCGGATCGGCGCCGACGGGGCGCGCGGCCACGCGGTCGAATTCGCCGGCAGCGCCATTGCGGCGCTGTCAATGGAAGGCCGCATGACCCTGTGCAACATGTCCATCGAGGCCGGCGGGCGTTGCGGCATCGTGGCGCCCGACGCCGTCACCTTCGCCTATCTGAAGGGGCGCCCGTTTGCGCCGAAGGACGCGGCGTTCGATCGCGCGGTGGAAGCCTGGTCCGGGCTTGCGTCCGATCCGGACGCTGTTTTCGATCGCGAAGTTGCGCTCAACGGCAGCGCGATCGCCCCGATCGTCACCTGGGGAACGACGCCGGACGATGCCTTGCCGATCGACGCGCGCGTGCCCGACCCGGCGCATGAAGCCGATCCGGCGCGCGCCAAATATGTGCGCGATGCGCTCGACTATATGGGCATCGCCCCCGGCAAGAAGCTGAGCGAGATTGCGATCGATCGCATCTTCATCGGCTCGTGCACCAACGCCCGCATCGAGGATTTGCGCGCCGCGGCGGCGGTGCTTGCCGGGCGCGGGAGCAAGGTGCCGGGACTGGTCTCGCCGGGCTCGTCCACAGTGAAGCGCCAGGCCGAAGCGGAAGGCCTCGATAAAATTTTCCGGGACGCCGGGCTCGAATGGGCGGAATCCGGGTGCTCGATGTGCGTCGGCATCAACGGCGATGTCGTAGCGCCCGGCGAACGCTGCGCTTCGACCACAAACCGCAATTTCCGCGGACGACAGGGCCCTGGCGCGCGTACCCACTTGATGTCGCCGGCTATGGTGGCCGCCGCCGCGGTCACCGGACATTTGACCGATGTGCGGCCGTTGCTCGCCGAGCGCAAAGTGGAGGGCTGAGCCGATGGAAAAGTTCGTTCGCCTCGTCACCAAGGCCTGTCCGCTTCTTCTCGCCAATGTCGACACCGACCAGATTTTGCCGGCGCGCTTTCTGAAACTGCCGCGCTCGCCCGAACTCGGACGAGTCTTGTTCCATGATCTGCGACGCGACGCCGAGGGCGAGGAGAGACTGGATTTTCCATTGAACCGGCCGGTCTGGCGCGACGCCAGAATTCTCGTGGCCGGCCGCAATTTCGGCGGCGGCTCTTCGCGCGAGGCGGCCGTTTATGCGCTTTACGAAGCCGGCATCCGCTGCGTGATCGCGCCGTCCTTCGGCGACATCTTCGCGCAGAATTCCGTGAAGAACGGGCTCCTCACGGCGGTGCTTCCGGAAGCGGATGTGGCCGAACTCGGCGCAGCAATTGCGGCCGATCCGGACATGCCGGTCACCATCGATCTCGAAGAGCAGACAATCTCGCGCGGCAACCGGAGCTTTACGTTCAGCGTCGACCCGGTCAGCCGCAATCAATTGCTCAATGGCTGGGACGATGTCGACCTCACGGACAGCTACGCGACGCGGATCGCCGCCTTCAAAGCGGCAAACGGCGAGCGCCGGCCGTGGACGCGGCCGGCGCGACCGTAGGCTTCTGCTCTACGCTTCGATCAGCACTTTGAGTGCGCGGGTAGCTCGCCGCCCGGCCGAAAGTGTCATAAGCGTCCAGAATCTCATCGAGCTTGAAGCGGTGCGTGATCAGGCGCTTCGGATCGATCTTGCCGGACTGCACGGTCTTGAGCAGCATCGGTGTCGTCACGGTGTCGACCAGGCGCGTCGTGATGGTGATGTTGTGCGACCACAGACGCTCGAGATGAAGGTCGGCCTTCACGCCGTGAACGCCAATGTTGGCGATGGTGCCGCCGGGCGCGACGATGTCTTCGCACATCACGAACGTGGCGGGAATGCCGACCGCCTCGATCGCGGCGTCCACGCCGCGTCCACCGGTCATTTTCATGACCTTTTCGGCGGCTTTGCCGTCTGTGCTGTTGACGGTGGCTGTCGCGCCGAAGCGCTTGGCCACGTCCAGCCGGCTATCGTCGAGGTCGATCATGATGATCTCGGACGGAGAGTAGAACTGGGCGGTCAACAAGGCCGCAAGGCCGATCGGTCCGGCGCCGACGATGCCGACGACATCGCCCGGCTGAACTTTGCCATTGAGCACGCCGCACTCGAACCCGGTCGGCAGGATATCGCTGAGCATGACCAACGCGTCTTCCTCGGCACCCTCCGGAATCCGGTAGAGGCTCGTGTCGGCATGCGGAATGCGCACATATTCCGCCTGCGTGCCGTCGATCTCGTTGCCGAGAATCCAGCCGCCGGTCGTGCAATGAGAGTACATGCCCTTGCGGCAATATTCGCACCTGCCGCAGGCGGAGATGCACGAGATCAGCACCCGATCGCCGGGACGAAAGCCGGTGACGCCGGCGCCGACGCTGTCGACGACGCCGACGCCCTCATGGCCGAGAATTCGGCCGGGTTTGCAGGTCGGCACGTCGCCCTTGAGGATGTGCAGATCGGTGCCGCAAATCGTCGTCTTGGTGATTCTCACAATCGCGTCGGTCGGGGCGGCAATTGTAGGCAGCGGGCGCTCTTCAAGCGCTTTCTTTCCGGGTCCTTGATAAACAAGCGCCTTCATGACCGTACGGGCTTTCGTTTTCTGTGGCGCTTCAGCGACGAGCGTTGTCATGATCGTCCTCGCATCTGTTGATTTCGGCCGGGGTGCAATTTCATCGATGGAACGACCCCGCGTAAAGGTCTAGAGCGCAATCGCTTCAGATTGAATCGCTTGGCGCTCTAACTTCCTAGTGGAGCATGATCTTTTCGGAAAACCGGTTTCCACTTTTCCGGATCATGCTCTAGCTTCGGCAGACCTATTGCTAGGGGCGCACGGCCGCACGCACGTTGATTCTGATCAAAGAAACCGTGATCAAAAATTAAGCGCGACTTTTAGAAAGTTCCGAGTTTCAACGGCGCGGCGCGAAAGCTTGTGTCGCGATTCTGTCACGACGCCTGCACTGACTCGTAAATTTCTTCTTCCTGCGCCACATGCATCCGCACCAGCACTTCGATCGATTCGATCGCGCGCTGGGCATCGCGCATGAGATAGCGGTCGACCTTTTGCGAATGCACGTCTTCCGCGACGCGCGCGAGCAGGCGAGCCAGATGCAATATTTCGCGGTGCGCGCGGCTCATGGCGGCAAGACCCGCACGATCGCCGGTCAGAAGCCGCGCGAGCGCGGGATAAACGTTGCCTTCGTCGTCGCGCTCATGTGTGACCACCTGCTGCTGGACAATGGTGTCGGCCTCACCGATCAGTTCGGCCGCGGTTTCGGGCGACGTATCGTCAAGCGCGTCGGCGATATTGCGCAGCCGATCCAAGCCGCGACCAAGGGTCACGTGATCGTGATGCAGTTGACGTCCAGCCGCAGCCGGCAGCAGGCGGGCGCCGCGGCGGGGCGCCGGGCGCAGCGCCCGCAGGGCATTGAGAATGACCGCAACGTCGATCAGTTCCTGAATGAGCGCCGCCGGCACCGGTTCGATCCAGCCGAACATCGCCGCAAGCATGGCGAGGCCGGACAAGGACATGCCGGCCACAATGCTTTCGAGCGCGATGCGGCGCGCGCGCTGCGCGACGACGACAGCTTCGGCGACCCGATCGAGCCGATCCGCTATGATGACGACATCGGCAGCTTCTGAAGAAGCGCTGGCGCCGCGCGCGCCCATGGCGATGCCGACATTGGCCGCCGCGAGCGCCGGCGCGTCGTTGATGCCGTCGCCGACCATCGTGGTTGGATAGAGCCGCTGCTCGCTGCGCACGGCATCGACTTTGTCCGAAGGCACGCGGTCAGCCAGCACGGCATCGAGATCGAGCGCGGCGCCGATCGTTTGCGCGGCGGCGGCATGATCGCCGGTGACCATGACGATGCGGGCGACGTGCGCCGCGCGCAGCATGCGGATCGCATGCGGCGTTTCGGCGCGCAATTCGTCGGCCAACAACAGCGCGCCGATGGTCCGCCCATCGACGGCGACAAACACGACCAAGGCCGAACGCCAGGAGGCGCGCCTGATTGCCCGCAGCGCCCAATCCTCCGGCTTGCGATGGGCGTAGATCAGATCGCGCGATCCGGCACTGACGTTCTTGCCATAGATCACGCCGTGAATGCCGGAACCCATCGTTTCATGCACATCCCGCGGCAACGGGAGCGGCAAGCCGCGATCGAGTGCGGCCTGAACCACCGCGCGCGCCAGCACGTGGTGCGAAGCTTGTTCGAGCGCCGCGCCAAGCTGCAGCACGCGATCCGGAACTTCGCCCGGGGCTGCTTCGATCGACAGGAGGCGCGCGCCGCCGACCGTCAAGGTTCCGGTCTTGTCGAACAAGACGGTATGGGTGCGGGCAAGCGCCTCAAGCGGCGCGCCGCCCTTGACCAGAATTCCGCGCCGCGCGGCCTGCGCAACGCCGGCGATGAAGGCGACCGGCGCAGCGAGAATGAGCGGACAGGGGGTTGCCGCAACAAAAACGGCAAGGCTGCGAATGAGGTCGCCGGAAATCAGCCATGCCGTGGCGGCGAGCACAATCGTCACCGGAAGCAGGATCACGGCAAATCGATCCGCAAGCCGCACGAAAGGCGCTTTCGCGGTCTGGGCGGCGGTCACGAGGCGAAGAATGCCGGCATAGGTGCTTTCTCCCGCCACCGCCGAAGCCGTCAGTTCGAAGGTTTCACCCGCATTGATCGTGCCGCTGAAAGCCGAGGCTCCGCGTGGCTTGGTGGCCGGTATCGGCTCGCCGGTCAGCGCCGACTCGTCGACGACAGCGGCCGGCGAAGTGACGATGCCGTCGACCGGAATCACCTCTCCGGCACGGACGAGTACAGTGTCGCCGATCGCGACCTGCGCGACCGGCACGTCCTCGATGCTATGATCAAGCCGCCGATGAGCGACACGCGGCGCACGGTCCACCAGCGCGCGCAAATCGCGCGCGGCACGGCCCACAGCGAAATCCTCCAGCACATTGCCGCCCGAATACATGAGCGCAATGACCGCGCCGGCAAGCGGCTGACCCAGCGCCAGCGCTCCGAGCATCGACACGAGCGCGATCGCATCCACGCCCATGCGGCCGGCCACAAGGTCGCGCACGATCGAATAGGCGAGACCCACGACGACAGGCACGGTCGCCGCGAACCAGCATTGGCTCGCCAGCGAGCCATAACCGGCGACGCGTGCCAAGCCGCCGATCACCAACCCGCCGACCGCGACGACGACCAGAGAACGCCGCAGCAGCCGATCAAGGTCCACCGACATTTTCATGCCGGCAAGATCGCAAAAAACGCCGAAGCCTTCTTGAGTAAAATCAAAAAGCGAGCCGCGCGGCGCAGAAGAATCCCACGACCATCCACCACCGCAGTCATGGCCCATTCGTGGTCGACGGCCCGGCGATCACTGAAATCGCGCGGCCGCCAAGCGCCGTCAGCGGCCAACGTCGAGCGGCTCTCCAGCGGCGGCGTACCAGGCCAGGATGCCGTTCCAGATGTCCTGCGCGGTCTCCGCAAACCAGAACAATTCCCGATCTTCCAGGTCGATGACGCCTTCTTCGACCAAATAATCGAAATCGACGGCGCGCCGCCAAAACTGCTCGCCGACCAGGATCACCGGGATCGGCTTGATCTTTCGCGTCTGAACCAGCGTCAGGACCTCAAACAATTCGTCGAACGTGCCGTAGCCGCCGGGAAAAGCGACGAGCGCCTTTGCCCGCAACAGCAGGTGGAGCTTGCGCAGAGCGAAATAGTGAAAGCGAAAACAGAGGTCGGGCGTGACATAGGGGTTTGGGTATTGCTCATGCGGCAGTTCGATATTCAATCCCACCGACTTCGCGCCGACATCGAACGCCCCGCGGTTGGCCGCCTCCATGAGGCCAGGGCCGCCGCCGGTCATGATGACCAGTCGGGACGATCCGGCGCTGCGATCTGCTTCCCCGACCAGACGCCCGAATTCCCGCGCGACGTCATAGTAGCGGCTTTTCGCGAGGATCCGTTCGGCCGCAGCGAGGCGAAGAACCGCCTCGTCGTTTTCCAGATTGGAACGAGCCAAGGCGCGCAACGCCTCGACATTGCGGCGCGCCGCAGCCGGCTCAGGAATGCGGGTGCTGCCGTAAACAACAATGGTGTGATCGACCTGCTGCTCGGCCAGAATAACGTCGGCCTTGAGATATTCGATTTCCAGCCGCGGACCGCGAATGTCCGGACGCGCGATGAAATCCGCGTCCTGCTCGGCGAGGCGATAGGTCGGGCTCTCGCGGATCGCCTGCAGCGCCCGTGGTGCGCGGGGGTCCTCCTCGGTCGGCTTTGGGCGGTGGTCCGGCAACGGCTGACGGCGCTGCTGCGGATGGGCCGGCGACGGCACTCCCTTGGTACGATCTGCGGACACCATGATACCCTTTGCGTAGCGAGCGTTCGGGCAGATCTAGACTGGCTGCTTTAGACGGCCTGCGCCGAGGTCGAGCGGAAGCGGAGAATGGCCAGCGCCAAGAACAAGACGCCGACCACCGCCACGAAAACGAATTGCGGCCAGACCACGTCGATGCCGGCGCCCCGGTAAAGAATCGACTGCGCAAACGACACGAAATGCGTGGATGGCGAAGCTTGCATGGCGGTCGCCAGCCAATGCGGCATGCTTTCGAGCGGCGTGTTGCTGCCAGAGAGCAGATTCATCGGCAAAAAGACCAGCATGAACAGCAAGCCGAGCTGCGGCATGGTGCGGGCGACCGTGCCTAGGAATATGCCGATGGCGCCGGTGAAGAACAAATATATCGATACCCCGAACATAAACAGCGGCACCGAGCCGACGATGGGAACATGCAGGAGCGTGCGAACAACGAGATAGAGCGAAAGGCACGCGGCGATGGTAATCACCAGCGCGTTCGCCCAGACCTTGGACATCGCAATCTCGAACGGCGTCAGCGGCATGACCAGGAGATGATCCATGGTGCCGTGCTCGCGTTCGCGCACAACGGCTGCGCCGGCAAGAATAATCCCCAACATGGTGATATTGTTGATGATGCCCATCACGCTGGTGAACCAAGCCGTATCGATATTTGGATTGAACATCACGCGCACGTCGATGTTGACAGAAGGCAGCGGCACGCCTTCCTTGCGTGAGAGAAAGTCCTGGATCTCGGTCATGATGATCTGCTGAATGTAGCCCGACCCCAGGCCGGCCTGCACCATGGCGGTGGCATCGACATTGACCTGGATGGCCGGTACGCGGCCGCCCAGCACGTATTTCTCGAAGTCCGGAGGGATGTCGATGACGAAGGTGTATCGCCCCGCATTCATCAGCGGGATGATGTCGCGCTCGGCGATCGGTTGCGGCGTCTGAAAATACGGCGGCAGAAACACGCGGATGATCCGCCGCGACAGTTCGGAGTGATCCTCGTCGACATAGGCGATCGAGGCATTATGCAGCTCTTGTGAATTGCTCTGCGCCTGCGCAATGACGGCCACCGAAAATGCGTAAAACACCAGCGCGACCAGGACCCAATCGCGCGTGAAGCTACGGATTTCCTTGGTGCCGAGCCAAAAAATGTTGCTGATCGTGCGCATCGGTCCTGACTCCTTAAGCTTCCTGCTTGCGCAACAGCAAAAGGCTTATGGTGGTGAGAACCGGGATGAAGATGGCCAGAGCCATCAGGTCCGGCCAAAGGTCCTCGAGGCCCAGGCCTTTGGTAAAGGCGCCGACGCTGATGGGAACGAAATAGGTCATGGGGAATCCGCGGCCCATGAGCTGCGCCATGCCGGACAGTGCGGACACCGGCACCAACATGCCGGAGAACTGCGTCGCCGGCAAAACGGTGAGGATGACGGTGCCGAACATCGCGGCGATCTGCGTCGTGGCAAAGGCCGAGATCAGCATTCCCCAGGAGGTTGTCGTCGTCACATACAAGAGCGCGCCGAACAGCAGCGTGAGGAAGGAGCCTTTCAGCGGCACCTGAAACACGAACAGCGCCATCAGGAACATGGTGAAAAAATTGATCATGGCGAGGCCGATATACGGGATCTGCTTGCCGAGCAGAAATTCGATCCTCCGGACCGGCGTCACGTAGAGGTTGGTGATCGAGCCGAGCTCCTTTTCGCGCACGACGGCGACGGCCATGAGGATCGCGGGGAACAGCGCCAGCATCAGCGACATGCTGATCGGCACCATGGCGAACACGCTCTCGAAATTCTGATTGTACTTGAAGCGCAGCTCGATATCCGCGGGCGCCGCCGCTTGCGCGCGCGTCGTCTTTACCGCCGGATCGCTCAGGTAAAGCTGGTGCATGGCCTCCAGATAGCCGCGGATGGTCTCCGCCCGATAAGGCATGGCGCCATCGACCCAGGCGCCGACCCAAACCGGACGCCCGGCCGCGAGGTCGCGTCCGAACCCCGGCGGAATTTCGATGCCGGCTTTGATCTCACCGCTCTTCAGTCGCTTCTCAAGATCCACATAGTCGGTCAGCGGCGGCTGCTCCACAAAATAGCTTGAGCCGCGCAACTCCTCGAGATAGGCGCGGCTTTCGTGGCTCTGATCGTGATCCATCACGGCAAAGGTCAAATTGTTGACGTCGGTCGAGATGCCGAAGCCGAACACCACCATCAGAAAGACCGTACCGAACAACGCGAACGTCAGGCGGATGGGATCGCGCAGAAGCTCGATCGTTTCGCGGATCGTGTAAGCGCCAAGTCGCCGCCAGCTGAAGGCGCGCTGCCTCGCAGGCGCTTTTTTGCCCGGCTCTTTGGTTTCGCCGGGCGGTATCAGATCCGAATCGGGTTCGGCCCCAACCGGCGCGGCGGCCGCTTCCAAATAACTGATAAAAGCATCTTCCAAGGTGGCGACCCCGCGCGACTTCGCCAGATTCTGCGGGGTGTCGGTCGCCAGAACCCGCCCGGAATCCATGAGCGACACGCGGTCGCAGCGCTCCGCCTCGTTCATGAAATGGGTCGAGACGAAAATCGTCACGCCGTGCTTGCGCGAAAGCTCGATCAAGAGCTTCCAGAAATAATCGCGCGCCAACGGGTCGACGCCGGAGGTAGGCTCGTCGAGGATGAGCATTTCGGGCTCGTGCACGACCGCGACGGCAAGCGAAAGCCGCTGGCGAATGCCGAGCGGAAGCTCGGAGGTCTGCTGATCGAGATAATCCTCGAGACCGAAATTCGCGACCAACTCGGAAAGACGGACGGAGGCCTTAGGCTGCGGAAGATGGAAAAGCCGCGCATGAAGCACAAGGTTCTGGCGGACCGTCAGCTCCGTATAGAGCGAAAACGATTGCGACATGTAACCGACCCGCTTACGCGAATCGATGTCGCTGGCGTCGAGCGGCTGGCCGAACAGCAAAGCTTCGCCTTCGCTTGGCGCCAGCAGGCCGGTCAGCATTTTCATGGTCGTGGTCTTGCCGCAACCGTTCGACCCGACGAAACCGAAAATCTCGCCGCTTTCGATGGTGAAGTTCACCCGATCAACCGCCGTGAAATCGCCGAACCGACGGGTGAGATCGCGCGCGGTGATGACGGGCACGCCGTCGGCGACGCGTCGCGGCGGAACTTCAAGCCGATCATGCCCGTCGCGGATCGCTTCCGGCGCCAGCAGCGCCACGAACGCATCTTCGACGGATTTCGTGTGCATCCGCGTCTTGAGCTCGGCGGGCGAGGCCGCGGCGAGAATTTTTCCGTCGTTCATGGCGAGCAGCCAATCGAACCGCTCGGCCTCCTCCATGTAGGCGGTGGCCACGATGACGCTCATGCCGGGCCGGCGCCGCCGGATGCGGTCGATCAATTCCCAGAACTGGCGCCGCGACAGTGGATCCACGCCGGTCGTTGGTTCGTCGAGGATCAACAGATCGGGGTCATGAATGAGCGAGCAGCACAAGCCGAGCTTCTGCCGCATGCCGCCCGACAATTTCTTGGCTGGGCGATCGGCGAATGGCGCCAGGCCCGTGCTGTGCAGCAGCTCGGCGATCCGCCATTCCCGCTCGGATCGCGATTGCCCGAACAGACGGCCGAAGAACTCGATGTTCTCGCGGACACTCAGATCGGGATAAAGGTTCTTGCCGAGCCCCTGCGGCATGAAGGCGATCTGCGCGCAAATCGCGTTGCGGTGGCCGGCATCCGCCATATCGCCACCAAGCACGAAAACGCGGCCCGATTGTACACGGCGCGCGCCGGCAAGCATGCTGAGCAGTGTCGACTTGCCGACTCCGTCCGGGCCGATGAGCCCGACCATGCATCCGGACGGCAGCGACACCGTCACGTCGTCGAGGGCGATGGCGCGCTTGTAGCGCTGGGTGACGTTCTCCAGTTGCGCGATTTGCAAGGGCGCAAAGTCCGAGTGTGCAATGGCCATGACCGGCCTGGTCATCAGGCCGCCGGCGCCTGCAGGGAAGGAGGCCACTTCGCTGCCGGATCAGTCAGTATGTAAGCGACGCCCGGCAAGCCGCTGCGCACGATCTCGGCCCGGCCCCGCAAACGATCGGGGTCGACGCGGACGCGGATGCGGAACATCAGCTTGTCGCGCTCGTTCTGGGTCTCGACGATTTTGGGCGTAAATTGCGCCTGCGAGGCGATGAACGAAACCTTGGCCGGAATGGCGACGTTCGGATAGGCGTCGAGGACGATGCGCGCTTCGGTGCCGAACCTCACCTTGCCGGCCTGCTCGGTCGGCAAATAGATGTCCATGTAGACATAAGAGGTATCGAGCATCACGAAGACATGGCCGCCGGCAGGCAGCACCTCGCCGATATTGGCGACGCGATACTGAATCCGGCCTTCGCGCGGCGCGATCAGCGAGTTGTCGGCGATCTGCACGCTGTAGAGCTCCACGTCGTGCGTCGCAGCGTCGAGCGCGTGCTGGAATTCGATCACCCGCAAATTGGCGGCGTTGAGCGCCGCCTTGGCTCCATCCAGCTGCTGCTGGCGTTGATCCATGACTTCCTTGGTTTGAAATCCTTTCTGCACCAGAACGGCGGCGCGGTCGTATTCCTGCTGAGCGAGCAACGCTTGTGACCGCTGCTGAGTCACGTTGGCTTGCGCTTCTTCGACCGCTCGGCTTGCTTGCTTCACTTGCGCCTGCGCCTTTTTTAGCGAGGCGGCGAGATCCTGGGTATCCATGCGGGCGACGACCTGTCCGGCCGTGACGAGATCGCCCTCGTCCGCAAACATTTCGGCAATGCGCCCGGCGTATTTGGTGTCGATATTGATCGCGTCCGCCTCGAGCCTGCCGTTGCCGTACGCAATCCCGGGCGGCAATTGCGAGCGCATGTGCTGCCACCAGTAATATCCGCCGCCGGCGGCGCCGGCCAAAACGACAACCGCGACTGCGATGCGCAGCCACCATCTCTTCTTCGGGGCGCGCGCCGGGGCGGTTTGCGGAACCGGCAGGCCCCCGACCTGGTGGGCCGGTACGAGAGCGGTCGCAGGCGCTAGCGGTTCGCCGCGGTCTACGGCCGGCGGCCGGGTGGTGTCGTCGGTCTTGGTATTTTCAGCCATGTCGCATCCACACTGATTGTCACGTTCGATCTCTTCGCCCCGGCGGCGAGGAAACGCGATAGCGAATGAATCGTCCCTCTTCATGATGCGGCGCAACATTAGTCGCCGAAGGCGCTCACGAAAA
Organism: uncultured Alphaproteobacteria bacterium; assembly: GCA_963831135.1. GTDB lineage: Bacteria > Pseudomonadota > Alphaproteobacteria > Rhizobiales > Xanthobacteraceae > BOG-931. The sequence continues at coordinate 34,537 of CAWHPH010000005.1, read as the reverse complement.
ACTCCGGGAATGGCCCTAAGGGATATTACGGGTTGCGGGCAATCCAGCTATTCCCGACCTTGACATAGGAGCGCTTCACCGCCGCCCAGGCGATACGATGCGCCGCCTCCTCTTGCCGGGATTCGCCGGCATGGGCGGCGAAGGCGTGGTTGAAAGCCTCCCGGTAGATGTCCTGCGCGTGCTCGGGCAAATGCGACCGGACGGAAGCTGGAAGGTCGGCATTCGAAGGGTACGGCATCGTCTTCTCCACACTTCGCAGCGAAATATCGGTCGCGGCCGGTTGGTTACATTTGACACAAATCAAAGCGGGGGCTCTCCCGCTCGCTAGCGTTCACCATCAAAGACAACGTTGGAAGCGCGGCGGAGGAACATCCCGATGCAGCAAGACATACCCGGTACGACCGTTTTCGATGGGGAGCAGGCGCAAAAAGGCCTGGCACTCAATCGCATGTGCTTTTCCTTCAATAGCGCCGAAAATCGCGCCGCCTTTCTCACGGACGAAGACGCTTATTGCCGCCAATACGGTCTCAATGATGAACAGCGTGCGGCGGTGAAAAGCCGAAGCGTGCTCAAGATGATCGAAGCCGGCGGCAACGTCTATTACCTCGCCAAGCTCGCCGGAATTTTCGGTCTCAACGTGCAGGACATCGGCGCGCAGCAGACCGGCATGAGCGTCGAGGCGTTCAAATCCAAACTTCTGTCAGCGGGGGCATAGCCATGGCGACGATCGTCGGCGGCATCGGGACGACCCACGTCCCTTCGATCGGCAAAGCAATTGCCGAAGGAAAGCAGAACGATCCCTATTGGAAGCCGTTCTTCAAGGGCTTCGACTACGTCCATTACTGGCTGGCACGCACCAAGCCGGACGTTGCCGTGGTCTTCTATAACGACCACGGGCTGAATTTCTTCCTCGACAAGCTGCCAACCTTTGCGGTCGGAGCGACGGCCGAATATCGCAGCGCCGACGAAGGCTGGGGAATTCCGGTTTCCCGCCCGATCCCGGGCGACGCCGATTTATCGTGGCACCTGATCAACGCGCTGGTCGCCGACGAATTCGATGTGACCATGTGTCAGGAGATGCTGATCGATCACGCGGTCACCATTCCGATGGCGCTCATATGGCCGGGCGCCGCATCCTCCGCCAAGCCATGGCCGGTGAAGATCGTGCCGATCGAAATCAACACCGTGCAGCATCCGCTGCCGAGCCTTGCGCGCTGCCTCAAGCTTGGCCGTTCGATCGGCCGTGCGCTCGAATCGTATCAGCGGGACTTACGGGTGGTGGTCGTCGGGACCGGCGGCTTGTCGCATCAGCTTGACGGCGCACGGGCCGGCTTCGTGAACAAGGAATTCGATGCGCTGTGTCTGGATAAGATCGTGGCCGAGCCGGAGACCCTGACGCGGTATTCGATCCACGATCTGGTGCAGCTTTCCGGCTCGCAGGGAGTGGAATTTCTCAATTGGATGGCGATGCGCGGCACGTTGACCGGGCGTGTAAGTGAACTCAACCGCAATTATCACATCCCCGTTTCGAACACGGCGGCGGCGACCGTCGTCTATGACAATCAAAAGGCCGCCGAGCGCAAGGCCGCCTAGCGGCGGCCTCAATATACGTGAAAACGACGTGTCATGTGCGCGTGTCATGTGCGCGTGTCATGTGCGTATGTCGCGCACGTGATGTCACGCACATGTAGTGCGCATTGTGATATGCGCATTGGAATTAGTGCGCATTATGAAGCGCGCATGTCGTGCATATGTTTTGCGCGTCGTTCATATGCCTGTCGTTCACACGCTTGTCGTTCGTGTGCTTGTCGTTCGTGTGCTTGTCATCTTACGCTTGGTCCAGCGAGTGCGGCTTTTTTACCAGCCCGCATGTTTTACCAGCCCGCATGCCTGCTCGATAACAGTGCCGCGCCAAGCAGGTTAAGGCAGAATGACGCTTCAAAAAACGCTAGCGCATCGCGTGCTTGCCAAGCGGCTTTACGGTGCTCGCCTGGGCGCCCTTCTCGCCCAATTCTTCGGCAAAGGTGACGCGCGATCCGACCGTTAAGCGCGAATAGCCGTCGTCGAGAACGCTGTTGCGGTGAAAATAGATTTCCTGGCCGTCGGTTGTCTCAAGGAAGCCAAACTCGCCGGACGGATCGAGCCGCGTCACGGTAGCAACCGGCGGCCCGTCATGATGCTTCACCTGCCCTTGCGTGCGGCGGGCCTGGTCTTGCAACTGCCGGCGCGCGCGCTTGAACGCGTCGTTAATGGCAAAATTCAAATCTGCGCGCCGTTCGTCCGCCGCGGCCGTGTGTTCGACATTGACCTCGCGGCCATCGGGGAGCGCAAGACGAATGTGGATGTCATAAAGCCCGCCAGTGCGATGCCGCTGGCCCGGACCTTTGACGATCACCCGGCATGCAGTGACGCGACCCCACCGCTGCTCGAGTCCGTCAACGTGTTTCTCAATGGCATCCCTTATTTCCTGCGTCGGATTCAAATTTTGAAACTCGATTTGGGGCGGCGTTTGCATCTCATCCCTCCAGGCATTGGACGCGGCATCGAGTGGCAAGCCCGCTGCGCGGAACTCAACGAACAAGGGACGCTACGCCGAAAGGCCACCGCGATATCTTGACGCAAATCAATACGGGCACCTGCATGCGTTGCTAATTGAGCAGTGTTCCACTGCAGCCATTGGACTTAGTCCCCGCCGGACTTTTCGCCGCTGAAGTGGAACAACGTTCACCCAAAGTTCACCCCTCGAACGGAGGACGCATCATGGCTGAAGCCATCACCAAACTGCCCGTCAAGACCGAAGACAGAACCGCGCCGGCGACTGCGCCGTGGCGGCCCTTTGAAACCCTGCACCGCGAAATCGACCGCCTGTTCGACGATTTCAATGGAGGGTGGCGCTCGCGGTTCGGCCGCACTGCCTTCGATCTTCAACCTTTCTGGTCGCGTGAATCGACCTGGGCCGCCGCGCCGGCCGTCGACGTCGCAGAAACCGAGAAGGCGTATGAGATTACGGCCGAGTTGCCGGGCATGGACGAGAAGAACATCGAAGTGAAGTTCGCCGACGGCCTTCTCACCATCACAGGCGAGAAGAAGGAAGAGAAAGAAGAGAAAAAGAAGGACTATTATCTGAGCGAGCGCAGCTACGGTTCCTTCCAGCGCTCCTTCCAGGTTCCCGACAGCGTCGACGCCGACAAGATCGAAGCGACCTTCAAGAAAGGCGTCTTGACGGTGACCTTGCCAAAGACCGCCGCCGCGCAGAAGGCGGCCAAGAAGATCGACGTCAAAGCGGCCTGACTTCCTTGCACAAAGAAATCCGGATTGTGCGCGCCGGCACAATCCGGATTTTGTTGCGTGAATTCCTCGTCAATCAGCGATCGCAGGTCAATGGCGATCAGCCGTTTGCAGGAAGCGCTTGATAATACCGATGGTGGACCCGATGCCGCCTGAGCAGCGGAGGCGGCGGAGGCACCGGCAACTCGACCACGCGTTGCCACACGGTGCCGCGGTCGAACTGGATGGTCATGCCGTCGGGCGAATAGATCGCGCCCTCGTTCCAGGCTTCCACCCAGAGATGACCCGGATAGTCGATCCATCCGCGCGACGGAATGCCGGCTTCATTCACCAGGTTCAGCTGCCAATCGGCTTGCGTTAAGTAAGCAAGCGCCGGCGGACCGGCGTCGCACTGCTTCACGCATTGGAATTGACCGGAAAGGTTAAGCACCTGCGCAGATGCGCCGGCCATACTCGCCGCGATTACCGTCGCGGCGCCAAAGAGCGTCGTCATGCCCACTTTCATCGCCCAGCTCCTCCTCAAGATGAAAGTCAGTCTTGCAGGATCTCAGTCTTGCAGGATCATTGAGCAACATGAAAACGGAGTTATGACAAGAGAGCGCTGCGGCGACACGACCGACAGCTCTGACTTGGCTTGATCCATTATGAAGATTATTTGACGCATTCGATCGTTCATTCCGCCGTTACAAATTGACTTTGATATGCGTCAAGTGGATCGCCGCCAAGAAGTTGGATATGACACCAACCTCTGCTGCCGTGAGCGAAATGAAGCAACCAGTCTCCGTCGCGCCTAATGCCGGCATTTCGCCGCCCGCGGACAAGCGCGCAACCAAGAGCGCCACCGCGCAAGCGCCAACCGAAATATCGGATTTAGCCGTCGTTCCGCTCGCCGACCTTTTTCAGCGGTTGCATTCAACTCGCACCGGCCTCGGCGCGGCCGACGCCGCCGCGATCCTCAAGACGGTCGGACCGAACCACGTCGACACGGTCAAACCAAAACGTCTCCTGCTCGCCTTCATCGAACGACTTAGCAATCCGTTGGTGGTGATTCTGCTTTTTGCCGCGGCGGTGTCGGCACTCACCGGCGACGTTCCGAGCTTCGTGGTCATCGCGGTCATTGTCCTTATGTCCGTAATCCTTGACGTGACCCAGGAGCGCCAAGCGCAAAACGCGGCCGAGCGCCTGCGCGAACGGGTCTCGCTCACGGTCAACACGCTTCGCGACGGACAGCCCGTCGACGTTCCCGCAGCAGAGATCGTCCCTGGCGACGTATTTCTTCTAGCGGCCGGCGATCTCATCCCTGCCGATTCCCGGCTAATCGAAGCCCGCGACCTTTACGTGGACGAAGCCCTTCTCACCGGTGAGGCTTATCCCGCCGAAAAGGGGGCGGCGCCGCCCACTGCTGATGTGCTTGGCGAGACCACGCTGCCGCCTAACCTTGTATTCATGGGAAGCTCGGTCGTGAGCGGAACGGCGAAGGCGCTGGTGTTCGCAACCGGACGCAAAGCCCAGCTCGGCTCAATCGCCAGCGCCCTGCAGAAACCGCCGCCGCCGACCGCCTTTGCAATCGGCATTCAAAAATTCGGCCTGATGATCGTGCAGGCTACCGTCTTTCTTGTCCTGTTCGTTCTACTCATCAACCTCCTGTTTCATCGACCGCTTCTGGAGTCCTTCCTGTTCGCCCTGGCGCTCGCCGTCGGATTGACGCCAGAACTCTTGCCGATGATCGTCTCGGTCACCCTATCGCATGGCGCGCTGCGTATGTCGCGTAAGCAGGTGATCGTCAAACGCCTGTCGGCGATCGACGATCTCGGCAGCATGGACGTGCTGTGCAGCGACAAGACAGGAACGTTGACCGAAGCTCACATCAAACTAGTCCGGGAAGTGGACCTTCACGGGCAAAACAGCGATGCGGTCATGCGGATGGCGCAGATCAACGCGGCCTTCGAGACCGGGCTCAAGAGTCCATTGGACGAAGCGATCCTCGCTGCCGGCAAGGTGGACCTCACGGCGTGGCGCAAGATTGATGAAGTGCCATTCGACTTCGAGCGACGCCGGGTTTCGGTCCTCTGCGAAGACGGGGGCCGGCGGCTCATCGTGGTCAAAGGTGCACCGGAAGATGTGCTCACTCTTGCGGACCGTTTTGAGCTGCCAGGATCGCCGCCAGCCCCACTGGATGCCGCCGCACGCGAGACCGCAGAGACTACCTTCAAAACCCTGAGCGCCGAAGGCTTTCGCCTCCTCGGCGTGGCTTGGCGTGACGTCGAGCCGGACCGCCAGCACGCCGACGTTGCTGACGAAACGAATTTGATCTTCGGCGGCTTTCTCGCCTTCCTCGATCCGCCGAAGGCCGGCGCCCATGATGCGCTGGTGGCCCTCGGTGAGCTCGGTGTCGCCCTGAAGATAGTAACCGGCGACAACGAGGAAGTGACGCGGCACGTCTGCCGCGAGCTCGGTGTCCCCGTCACCGGCGTACTGACGGGTGCGGAGCTCGTGCATCTCACCGATGAGGCTCTGTTGGCCAAGCTCGACGACACCAACGTGTTTTGCCGGGTCACACCGCCGCAGAAATCCCGCATCATCAATGCGCTCCGGCGCAAGGGTCATGTCGTCGGTTATCTGGGCGACGGGATCAACGACGCGCCGTCGCTGCACGCCGCCGATATCGGCTTCTCCGTCGACACGGCCGTCGATGTCGCCAAGGAGGCGGCCGCGATGATCCTTCTGCGCAAGGATCTGGGCGTGCTCGCCGAGGGCGTGCGTGAAGGCCGCCGGACCTTCGCCAATATCCTCAAATATATGATGATGGGAACAAGCTCGAATTTCGGCAACATGTTTTCCATGGCGGGCGGCGTTCTGTTCCTGCCCTTCCTTCCGATGCTGCCGATCCAGATTCTCCTGAATAACCTGCTCTACGACCTGTCGGAAACGACGATTCCGCTCGATCGGGTGAGTGAGTCGATGGTGGCGCAGCCGCGCCATTGGAATCTCGACATTGTCCGCAAGTTCATGCTTCTGTTCGGGCCGCTGAGTTCCGTCTTCGATTTCGTTACGTTCGGCCTATTGCTCTGGGTGTTCGGAGCGGACGAAGCGTTGTTTCATACTGCTTGGTTCGTCGAATTGCTCTCGACGCAAATCCTTGTGATTTTCATCATACGCACCGCTCATCCCATCCGGGATCGGCCGCATCCGGCGCTTGTTACAAGTTCGCTTTCCGCTTTCGCTTTGGCGGTGGCGCTTCCCTATTCGCCGTTCGCGCACTGGCTCGGTTTCGTTCCGGTGCCCGCCGCTCTCATGGGCTCGCTCGCGCTCATAACTATCACCTATCTTGTCGCCGTTCACGGCCTCAAACGTTGGTTCTTTGCGCGCCATGAGTTGGGCTAGGGATGGCGACCCGTCCCGAGGTGGAGAGGATCCTGCGCGCCGTAACCGCATGGGGCCGCTATGCCGAGCTTTTCGCCTATGACGACAAGACCGAAACGTTTTCGGCCATCGCGAATGCTCCGTAGCGCTGGCAGGTAGTTTCTTTGATTCAGATTTTTTTGATCCAGATCAAGGAGAAGCGCCGGGCTGCGCGACAGCCTTTGGTATGCAATGGCAGCCCATCGACACTGCGCCGTTCGATCACGACCTTGAGCTTGCCGTTTTGGACCAAGACGGTTCGCATGCGTTGGCATTTGCCTGCCGCCGCGTGTGGGGCGGATGGATCGATGCGAACACGCGCCAGCAGATCGAGGTGCGCCCTACGCACTGGCGCGAATGGCGGGCGCATTCCTAAGGCCGATGCGAAAGAGAGTGAGCCACAGCCTTGTCCATATCGGTGTATCTCCACGTCGGTGTGTCTCCCCGTGACTGGCAGCTTAATGTGTCTAATATTAAAAATTGCACGAAAGCATCGAGTTCGGACTTTGTTTCTTGGTTTCTTCACAGCAATGGACGGTTAGCGCAAGTGGCTGGACCAGCAACCGCAATAGCGTTCGCAGCAATAGCGTCCGCAATTGTCACACTTGTTTCGGGTTCCTTGCCCGCAGCTGCCGAAGAAGGTGCGCCGAGCGCCCTGGAGCGCCAGGGCTTCGCGCTCGCCGAACGCATGTGCACGCCTTGTCACGCGGTCGGCAAAGCAGGAGCGAGCCCGCACGCGGCCGCGCCCGCGTTCCGCGACCTCAGCCGTCGCGTAGACCTCGATGGTTTTGCGTATCGGTTGCGCGAAGGACTGACCAGCGGCCATCCCGACATGCCGACCTTTCGTTTTACCCGAGAGGATGCCCGTGCCCTGACCGCGTATCTGCGGTCCATCCAGACGCAATAGTCGACGCTGCTGTTTGATCCAGGTCAAGGCCGCCCGCGAGGGCCGAAGCCTATATGGCTAAATGGGAATAGAGGACCGATGCCAGAGGATTGATGCCATGACCAAGCCCATCCCAGACAAAGCCGAAGTCGCGGTAGAATATCCGGACAAGCTTTATATCGGCACGTTCGGGCAGTCGGCGCGTTTCGACGCTCATCTTGACGAGACCGGCATCTCGCTCAGCCTGCATCGGACCGGCGCGGACGACGTGCGCAAATCCGTCCGCATGCATTTCCACTTCGCCTTGTTCGCGGAGATTTTGCGCGATTTGGCGAAAACGGTGGCGTCTCTGCCGGCGAGCGATCTCACCCACCGTGCCGCGCTTCGCGACGCTGCGCGCGCGCTTTGTTCGGCGCTGGAGGCCGGCGAACAGGGCAGCGGCGACGACACGGCCGGGCTCTCCCCACAAGAAGAAGTTAAACTCCTGCATATTATGGAATAAGCCGCCCTAGCAGACAGCGCGGGAGAGGTGCTGGCAAAGAGGCGAGCAGCGAATAAGCTTGTGCCTTTTTGGTGAATGCTGGTTGGTGAATGCTGGCGATAAATGACTCGATAGTGAATTTCTTCGTGGTGAATTTTCTGGCGTTGAGGCGCCTTCCCGCAGCGGCGGGTCGCCGCCGTCAATGCCGTCCACAGACCTCGCGAATCTTCTCGACGAGCGCATTGCTCAACAACGGCTTCTCCACGATGGGAATATCGGCTTTCGCCGCGCGGGCGCTGACCGCTGGATTGGGTTGGCTGATGAGCAATATCGCCGGCGTTCGTACTTCTTGCTCACGTAATCTGGCAATCAATTCCATTCCGTTCATTCCCGGCATTCTTTGATCGATGACCAGGCAATCGCAGGATGCGTCATCAGCGTCGAGGAATTCGGCCGCATTACCGTAGGCGCGTACCACGAAGCCCTCCAATTCGAGGGAGAATTTCAGCGAGCCGCACACAGCCGGATCGTCGTCGACGATGACGACAACCGGAAATCTGTCTGTCGGAACCCGCAGCGGCGCGGCAGCCGATTGCACCTGAAACCTCGCACCCTAAGCCTGATTTTCGCGCAGGATGCCAGCATTCGCCGCCGCGGCATTGATGTGGCTCAATTCGCGGCAGCCGCTTACTCGGAGCCCACCATGCCGACGATCAGCGCCATGCGGACCAGGTCGGACAGGCTGCCCGCCTGCATCTTGTTCATCAGGTTGGCGCGGTAAATCTCCACCGTCCGCGGACTGATGCCGAGATCGAAGGCGATCTGCTTGTTGGCCCGCCCCGCCACCAGCCCGCCGAGCACGTCGCGCTCACGATTGGAGAGAGCGGCCAGCTTGCTTTCGATTTCCGTGCGTTCCGCGTTGCGCCTGACCTCGCCGCCCTGCCGCTCGATCGCCGCTCTGACGCTCGCCAGCAGGACCTCGTCGTCGAATGGCTTTTCCAGAAAGTCGACCGCGCCGACCTTCATCGCCTCGACCGCCAGCGGCACATCCCCATGGCCGGTGATGACGATGACCGGAACATCGATTTTGAGTTCCCGCAATCGCCGCAGCAGGTCGATGCCGCTCATGCCCGGCATGCGCACATCCGTAATCACGCAGCTCAACTTCGCACTCGGAATGGCCTCCAGAAACGCACTGGCGGAGGGGTGGCTCGCTACGTCGATCCGGGCCGTCCGCAGCAGGAAGGCCAGCGACTCGCGCAGCGCCTCATCGTCGTCGATGATGTGAACCGCCGCTTTTTCAGACGGCATCGCCGACCTCCTCCTTGGTGACGGCAGGCAGCGTGAAGCTGAACACTGTTCCTCCTCCGGGATTCGGCCGCGGCCCAATGGAGCCGCCATGCGCCTCAACGATGGTGCGCGAGATCGACAGGCCGACGCCCATGCCCTGGCGCTTCGTGGTGATGAACGGCTGGAACAGTTGCGCGCTGATCTCCGGCGAGATCCCGGCCCCCGTATCGGCGACCCTGATTTCGACCATATTGTCGGGCGCCAAAGCCGTCGACACGACGAGCTCGCGCCGTTCGGACTCTTCCATCGCCTCGATGGCGTTGCGCATCAGGTTGAGCAGCACTTGCTGAATTTGCACTTTGTCGGCCAGCACGAAATCGGCGCGCGGATCAAATTCGAAGCGCACCCGCACGCCTTTGTCCTTGACGCCGACCAGCGCGAGCGCGCTCGCCTCCTCCACGAGCTTCTTGGCGTCTTCCACGCGCCGCTCGCTCTCGCCCCGGGCGACGAAATCACGCAATCGGCGAATCACTTGGCCGGCGCGCAGGGCCTGTTCGGCGGCCTTATCCATGGCCTCGCGCAGGATGCCGACCCGTTCGTCGGAACTCTCTTCGAGCAGCCGGCGCGATCCCTTCATGTAGTTGGCGATTGCCGACAAGGGCTGATTGAGCTCGTGGGCAAGCGCTGAAGCCATTTCGCCCATCGCAGTCAATCGCGAGACGTGCACCAGCTCGGCCTGCAATTCCTGGAGCCGCGCCTCGGTCTTCTGGCGCTCGGTGAGATCGCGGATGAACCCGGTGAAAAAGCGTTGCCCGCCGGCTTGCATCTCGCCGACGCTGAGCTCGAGCGGAAATGTCGAGCCGTCCTTGCGCTCGCCCACGACCACCCGGCCGATCCCGATGATGCGCCGCTCGCCCGTCAGATTGTAGCGCCGCAAATAGCTGTCGTGGCCTTCGCGATAGGGCGACGGCATCAGAAACTTGACGTTCTTCCCCAGCACTTCGGCCGCGCTATAGCCGAACAGACGCTCCGCCGCGGCGCTGAAAGATTGCATGATGCCACGCTCGTCAATCACGATCATGGCGTCGGGAATGGTGTCGAGGATGAGCTTCATGTGGGTTTCGCGCGCGAGCGCCCGTTGCGCGCTTGCCGCCGCGTCAACGCGCGAGCGACGTAACAATTCGCCGCGCCATGAAGCTCCGACGCCGACCAGAACGAAGACGAAGGCATTGACGATATCCGCGGCCGTGAGCGCGCGATAATCCGCCACAAAGAACAATCCGACGAGCAGGCCGAGAAACGTGGCGAACACGCCCGGGCCCCACCCGCCGAATGCCGACGCGACCAGGATCGCCGGAACGAAGAACAGATAGGATGCGGAGCCCTCGAGCACCGAGGCCAGGGCGATACGCAGGACGAGCGCCAGCGCAATCCCGACGATGGCGATACCGTATTGCCCAACGAGCGTGCGTGCGGAAACGCCTAACGCCGCCTGGTCGGCAGATGAGCGAAGGTGAGGGAGGGCTTCTGTCATCGCCAATGCCGATGATGGGGGCGCGGAATGCCGTTGGACCCTGCTGCGAGGCCGGATGTCCCTCCGGGAAACCCCTTAGGGACATTATCTGAATTTTTCGCCTATCCCCCGAGGGTTACCAATACTCCCCGACACTCTCGGAGGTAAAGACCCCATGCTCCCGCAACCAGCCATTCGCACCTCGAGCCGCCCCAATTCGTTCCGCCCAATTCCGCAAGCCCCCAGCCAGCCGGTTGCTGCCGGCGCGCGAAACTCGCTTGCGCAATCCATGCAGTTCATGGGCGTCGTCATGTCGTTTCCGCGCAATAGCGAGATTTTCGGCGAGAATGAGCCGGCCGACTATGTGTATAGGGTCATCAGCGGCAGCGTCCGCACTTACAAGATCCTGAATGACGGCCGCCGCCAGGTCGGCGGATTTTACCTTCCGGGCGATATTTTCGGGCTGGAATTCGCCGAGGAGCACAGCTTTTCGGCCGAGGCCATCACCGACGCCAAGGTGGTCGTGCTCAAGCGCAGCGCCCTGACCGCGCTTGCCGGCCGCGATGCGGCGATCGGCCGCGAGCTCTTTGCCCTCACCGGCAGGGAGCTGCGGCGGGTCCAGGACCGCGTGCTGCTCTTGGTCAAGAGCGCGCAGGAGCGCGTGGCAAGCTTCCTCCTGGAAATGGCCGAGCGTGCCAGTGGCGGGAACATCGTGGAGTTGCCGATGTCGCGCCAGGACATCGCCGACTATCTCGGCCTCACCATCGAGACCGTTTCGCGGACGCTCACCGGCTTGGAAAGCATCGCCGCCATCGAGGTGCCGACGTCGCGTCGGATCGTTTTACGCAATCGTTCGACGCTCTGCCGCTTGAACGGCTGAGATTTCCTCGCGCGGGAGTAAGCGACCATGCAAGTCCGCGATGTGATGACGACGAATGTCCTTTCTGTATCGGCCGGCACCACGATCCTTGAAGCCGCTCGGACGATGCTGAAGAACAAGATCAGCGGCCTGCCTGTCATCGATGCAGAGGGTCGACTGGTCGGGATGGTGACCGAAGGAGATTTTCTCCGCCGTCATGAGATCGGCACCGAGCGGCGGCGGCCGAAATGGCTCGAATTCCTGCTCGGGCCCGGCCGCATGGCGGAAGACTATGTCCATGCCGCCGGCCGAAAGATCGAAGACGTCATGACTTGCGATCCCGTCACGGTCGGTGAGGGCGACAGCTTGGAGACCGTGGTCGAACTGATGGAACGCCGGCACATCAAACGGCTTCCTGTGCTGCGCGACGGCAAGATCGTGGGCATCGTCAGCCGCGCAAATCTGACGCAGGCGTTGGTCAATCTGGCGCGCGGCGAAGAGGCGTCCGCTGGCGACGACCCGGCCATCCACGAACGCATCTTGGCGGCGTTTGCCAAGCAGCCCTGGGCGCCACAGATCAATGTCGTGGTCAAGGAAGCCGTCGCCGAGCTGTGGGGAACCATTACCGACGAACGCGAACGGCAGGCCTGCATCGTCACTGCGGAAAACGTCGCCGGCGTCCGTGCAGTGCACGACCATTTGGTTTGGGTTGAGCCGATATCCGGAATGGCATTTGCATCGCCCGAGGACGACGCCAACACCGAACAAGCCAAAACCGAGCAAGCCAAAACCGAGCAAGCCAAAACCGTGCAAGCCAAAACCGGGACGGTTGCGGCATAGAACGCAATTCACTAAACACCACGCGATCGACTTCGCTTTCGCCGGCCCGCGGCGAGGAGAGGATGAGCATGCCTCCGACACTGCGCCAGAGAAGCCAAAGCCGAACTCAGCAAAGCCGAACTCAGCGTCGCGCGCTTTGCGCGGCCATCCCTTCCGCAATCGCCACTTTTTTTGCAATCACTTCTTTCACAATCATTTCTTTCACAATTTCTTCTTTCACAATTTCTTGGCCGCAGATCGCAAGAGCTGAAGAAGCGCTTTCGCCGCCGGCGCAAAGAGGCCTCGTTTTCGTCCGCACGCACTGCGCAAAATGCCACTCGGTCGATCGTATCGGTGCAAGTCCCCTCCCCGTCGCTCCGCCGTTCCGTACGCTGCACCAGCGTTATCCAGTCGAAACGCTGCAGGAATCGCTCGCCGAGGGCATCGTCACCGGCCATCCTTCGATGCCCGAGTTCCAGCTCGACCCGGGTCAAGTCAACGACGTGATCGCGTATCTAAAGTCACTGGAAAATTAAGCGTCATTGCGTCATTCCGGGGCGCGGACAAGATCGGCCGATCCGGATTCCATAACCATCGTCCTCGTATAAGCCGCCACCCTCGCATCCAAGACTCGCGCGACCAATTCGCCGCGTTTTGCGGACCCATTGGCACCGTCCCTGACGAACGAGCGAACAGAGCCGCAATTCCCTCAGCAAAATCGCCCGTCTTTGATCTGCATCAAGGAGCACGAACGGGCGCGCGTGCTCATTGTAACCGCTTCGTCGAACACTCGGCTCGTCGAACTCCTCGGGGTGACCAATGGCCCAATCGCACGCACAAACAAAATACATGACCTTAGGCGAAGGCGGCACGGCCGCCGCCTTGGGCGTTCTCGCACTCTTTTCAATTGTGATCGCGGCCAAGGCCTACACGCCCGAATACGCGTTCCACGCATACCTGTTTGCCGCCGGAAGCGTGGCGGCGATATTCGCCATCGTGAACCGCTATTTCGAGCGCGCGCCGGAAGCCGCGCCGCTTATGATCGACGGCAAGCCGAACTACAATATGGGGCCGGTGAAATTCGCCACCGTGATGGCGGTGTTCTGGGGCATCGCCGGATTCACAGTCGGGTTGTGGATCGCGCTCGAACTCGCCTTTCCGGCGCTCAATCTCGACCTCTCATTCCTCTCGTTCGGCCGCTTGCGGCCGCTGCACACCTCCGCCGTCATCTTCGCGTTTGGCGGCAATGTTCTTCTCGCCACCTCCATGTATGTCGTGCAGCGCACCAGCCGCGCGCGGATGGTGGGCGACATCGCGCCCTGGTTTGTGGTCCTCGGCTACAACTTCTTCATCGTCATCGCCGGCACCGGTTATCTGCTCGGCATCACGCAATCGAAGGAATACGCCGAACCGGAATGGTATGCCGATCTGTGGCTCACCATCGTGTGGGTCGTGTATCTGCTCGTCTATCTCGGCACCATCATGCGGCGCACCGAGCCGCATATCTATGTCGCCAACTGGTTCTATCTCGCCTTCATTCTGACCATCGCCGTTCTGCACCTCGGCAACAACGCCGCCGTGCCGGTGTCGGTCTTCTCGCCCAAATCCTATGTCGTGTGGTCCGGCGTGCAGGACGCCATGGTGCAGTGGTGGTACGGCCACAACGCCGTCGGCTTCTTTCTCACCGCCGGCTTCCTCGGCATCATGTACTATTTCATCCCGAAGCGCGCCGAGCGGCCGATCTACAGCTATCGGCTCTCAATCATCCACTTCTGGGCGCTAATCTTCCTCTACATCTGGGCCGGCCCGCACCACCTGCACTACACGGCGCTGCCGGATTGGACGCAAACCCTCGGCATGACCTTCTCCATCATGCTGTGGATGCCGTCCTGGGGCGGCATGATCAACGGAATCATGACGCTGTCGGGCGCGTGGGACAAGCTGCGCACCGATCCGGTGCTGCGCATGATGGTTCTGTCCGTCGCCTTCTACGGCATGTCGACCTTCGAAGGGCCGGTGATGTCGATCAAGGCGGTGAATTCGCTCTCGCATTACACCGACTGGACCATCGGCCACGTTCATTCCGGCGCGCTCGGCTGGGTCGGCTTCGTGTCCTTCGGCGCGATCTATTGCCTGGTGCCGTGGCTTTGGAACAAGCCGCTCTATTCGCTGCGGCTCGTGGGCTGGCACTTCTGGATCGCGACCATCGGCATCGTCCTCTACATCACCTCGATGTGGGTCGCCGGCATCCTCCAAGGATTGATGTGGCGTGCCTACAACAATCTCGGCTTCCTCGAATACTCCTTCATCGAGACCGTGGAAGCGATGCATCCCTTCTATGTGATCCGCGCGATTGGCGGCCTGTTGTTCCTGCTCGGGGCGCTGATCATGGCCTTCAACTTGTGGCGGACGGTCTTCCCGCGCGAACAAATCGCTCCGGTCGCCACCATGGCGCCTGCCGAATAAAGAGGATCGCCCAATGTCAATGGCTACTACGCTCTGGCGCAAACACTGGATCCTCGAGCGCAACTCGATCCTGCTGCTGCTCGGCATCCTGATCGTCATCGCGATCGGCGGCTTGGTGGAAGTCGTGCCGCTGTTCTATCTGAAAAGCACGATCGAAACCGCGCCGGGCATGCGGCCCTATACGCCGCTCGAGCTCGCCGGGCGCAACATCTATGTGCGCGAGGGCTGCTATCTCTGTCACTCGCAGATGATCCGCGCGCTGCGCGACGAGGTCGAGCGCTACGGCCATTATTCGCTCGCGGCCGAAAGCCAATACGACCATCCCTTCCAGTGGGGCTCCAAGCGCAACGGACCGGATCTCGCGCGCGTCGGCGGCAAGTATTCCGACGACTGGCATCGCGATCATCTGAAGGATCCGCGTTCGGTGGTGCCCGCTTCGATCATGCCGGGTTACCCCTGGCTGTTCACCACCCAGCTCGATTTCGGCCACGTCGCCGAGGACATGAAGGTGCTGGCCCTGCTCGGGGTGCCCTACACCGACGACATGATCGCCAGCGCGCTTGCCGACGTGCGGACGCAGGCGACCAACGATGCGCCTGATGCGGCGGCATTGATGAAACGCTATCCGAAGGCGCAAGCGCGCGACTTCTCCGGCAATACCGGCCACATCACCGAAGCCGACGCGCTGATCGCGTACCTGCAAATGCTCGGGACGCTGGTCGACTTCAAGCTCTACGACGACAAAGCCAACGTCCGCTGAGGAGAAAAACCGTGTCGGCAACCTACGAGTTTTTCGCGCAAATCGCCCAGACGTGGGGGCTGGTCTACTTCTTTGCGCTGTTCATCGCCGTGCTCGCCTACGCGCTGTGGCCGTCGCGCCAGAAGCAGTTCGACGAGAGTGCACGCATGCCGCTGCGGGAGGACTGACCGATGAATGCAACACCGAACCCTGCCAAGCCTCCCGCCAAGGTCGGCACCACGGGCCACGAGTGGGACGGCATCGAGGAGCTCAATACCCCGCTGCCGCGCTGGTGGCTGTGGCTGTTCTACGCAACGATCGTCTGGTCGATCGGCTATTGGATCGTCTATCCGGCCTGGCCGCTGGTGTCCTCTTACAGCAACGGCCTGTTCAACTGGCATACGCGCAGCACGGTCGCGAGCCAGGTTGCCGAGCTCCAGCACGAGCGCGAGCCGATGATGGCCAAGCTTTCCGCGGCTTCGCTGAAAGAGATCGAGTTCGAATCCCAAGCTGCTCGATTTCGCTCGCGCGCTTGGCAAACGCGCTTTTGCCGATAACTGCGCACCCTGCCATGGCGCCGGCGGCGCCGGCGCCAGAGGCTATCCCAATCTGGTCGACAACAAATGGCTATGGGGCGGCTCGCTGGATCAGATTGCGCTGACGATCGCCCATGGCGCCCGCGCCGGCGACGACGCCGGTCATCAAGGCTCGATGCCCGCTTTCGGGCGCGACGGCCTGCTCAAGCCGGACGAGATCTCGACCGTTGCCGATTATGTGCGCTCGCTGTCCGGCCTGCCGACCACACCCGGCGCCGATCTCGCGCGCGGGGCGAAAATCTTTGCCGACAATTGCGCCGTCTGCCACGGCCCGGAAGGCAAGGGCAATCGCGAGGTCGGCGCGCCGAACCTGACCGACAATATCTGGCTCTATGGGCCGGACAAGAAGACGATCATGGAAGGCATCATCAACGGGCGGGGCGGCGTCATGCCGGCCTGGGGCGGCAAGCTCGATGACGCCACCATCAAAGCGCTCACCGTGTATGTGCATACCTTCGGCGGCGGAGAGCAATAGCCAATGTGTCCCGGCTGCGATATCGCTTTGGCCATGCTGGAAACTGCTTCCCCGCAGCCGGCGCAGCATTCGCTCTCTGCGCTGGCCGACGAGGCCGCGCGGAGGCCGCTGATGCCGGGCGCTGATTCCGACGAGCCCGAGAACGAGCCGCCGCTCTACGCCGCGCGCAGAAAAGTCTACCCGCAACACGTCTCGGGCGTTTATCGCCGCGTGAAGTGGGCGGTGCTGTGCATCACGCTCGGCATCTACTATCTGCTGCCCTTCGTGCGCTGGGATCGCGGACCGAATGCGCCGAGCCAGGCGGTATTGATCGATTTCCCCAGCCGGCGGTTCTATTTCTTCTTTATTGAAATATGGCCGCAGGAATTCTACTACCTGACCGGTCTGCTCATCCTGGCGGCGATGGCGCTGTTCTTGATGAACGCCGTCGCCGGCCGGTTGTGGTGCGGCTATCTCTGCCCGCAAACGGTATGGACCGATCTGTTCCAGGCCATCGAGCGCTGGACCGAAGGCGACCGGCGCGAGCATCTGCAACGCGACCATCAGCCTTGGAGCGTCGAACGCATCGCGCGCGCCGGCGCCAAGCATTTTCTCTGGCTGATGATCGCCTGGTGGACGGGCGGCGCCTGGGTTCTCTATTTCGCCGACGCACCAACCCTGGTCAAAGACCTCGCCACCTTGCAGGCGCCGCTCGTCGCTTATGTGTTCATCGGACTCTTAACCTTCACGACCTACGTGCTTGCCGGTTGGATGCGCGAGCAGGTCTGCGTTTACATGTGCCCCTGGCCGCGCATTCAGGCGGCGCTCACCGACGAATACGCGCTCAACGTCACCTATCGCTACGACCGCGGCGAGCCGCGCGCGTCGGTGAAGAAGGCGGCGGCGCTGCACGAGCAGGGCTTGCCCGCGGGCGACTGCATCGATTGTCTGCAATGCGTGCATGTTTGCCCGACCGGCGTCGATATCCGCGGCGGCCCCGATCTCGGATGCATTCAATGCGGCTTGTGCATCGATGCCTGCGACGCGGTGATGCAGAAAGTCGGGCGGCCCACCCGCCTGATCGCCTACGACACCGATGTGAACATCAAACGCCGGCAGCAGGGCGAACAGCCTATCTATCGCATCGTGCGCGGCCGTACCGTGCTCTACGCATTGATCATCGTCTTGGTCGGCGCGGTGATGGCCTATGCGTTGGCGACCCGTCACAATGACGGCGTCAGTGTGCTGCACGACCGCAATCCGCTGTTTGTTCGTCTCTCCGACGGGTCGCTACGCAACGCCTACACGCTGCGCGTTATCAACAAGAGCCTCGAGCCGAAGACTTTTGTGCTGTCGCTCGCCGGCCTGCCGGACTCCGATATCGACGTGATTGGAAGCTCGAGCTTTGCCGGCTCCAATCCGCTGATCCAAGTCGGGCCCGACCAGACGCGCGAGGTGCGCGTGCTCGTCACCGCCCGTGATCCGGTCGCTCCCGGCGCTTCGATTCCGATCGTCTTTTCGGTCGTGCCCAACACCGGCGGCTATCAGGCGAGCGCCAGCGATCATTTCGTCGGACCGTGAGGCGGTGCCATGTCGAACGAATATTTAGCAAGCGACGCTCGCGTAACGTCCTTCTCGTCTGGTCCCGGCGAAACCAAACAGCCGTCGCGCGAAATAACCGGCTGGATGGTGTTCACCTTCATGATCGCCTTCTTCGCCGTCATCGTCGGCGTGAACGTGTTCATGGCGCACGAAGCGATCTCGACCTTCGGCGGCGTGGAGACCGCCAGTTCCTACAATGCCGGGCAAATGTTCGGGCGCGACGTCGCCATGGCCAAGGCGCAGGATGCTGAGCATTGGCGGGTGGATGCCCGGGTAACCCGCGCCGCGGACGGGACTGCGCTGGTCGACATTGCCGCGCGCGACGCATCCGGTGCGCCGCTCGGCGGCCTCGTCGCCAGCGCGCTGTTTGCGCGGCCGACCGACCGGCGTCTCGACCGCACCATCGCGGTTCGTGAAAGCGGGCTCGGCCGCTTCAGTGGTCGCGTCGACCTTCCGGCCGGTCAATGGGACCTCGTCATCGAGCTCACGCGCCAGGGCGAACGGCTGTTCCGCTCCAAAAATCGCGTCGTGCTGAAGTAAAAGTGCATCGCAATGGCTGAGACCCTCGATCTGTCGTTATTCGTCGAGCCGGGAGATGCCGGCGCCTCGCATATGACGCTGGCCGTCGAAGGCGTCGCCTGCGCCGGATGCATCCGCAAGATCGAGAACGGGCTGACCAAGCTGCCGGGCGTCATCGACGCGCGGCTCAATTTCACCCAGCGCCGGCTCGCCGTCGACTGGCGCAACGACGAAATCGACGCGGCGCGCATCATCGAGGCGATCGAAGGTATCGGCTATCACGCGCATCCGTTCGCGCCCGAGCGCGCCGATGCCGACGAAAGCGCGCAAGCCAAGTGGCTGCTGAAATGCCTGGCGGTAGCGGGCTTCGCCGCGATGAACGTCATGCTGCTGTCGGTGTCGGTATGGGCGGGCAATGTCTCCGACATGACCCAGGAGACGCGCGATCTGTTCCACTGGCTTTCCGCTCTGATCGCGCTGCCGGCGGCGGCGTATGCCGGCCAGCCGTTCTTCCAAAGCGCCTTCCGGGCGCTGCGCGTGCGCCGGGTCAATATGGACGTGCCGATCTCGATCGGCGTGACCTTGGCGCTCGGCCTCTCGGTTTACGAGACTGCCATCCACGCCACGCATGCCTATTTCAATTCTGCGATCATGCTGTTGTTCTTTTTGCTCGTCGGCCGCTACCTCGATCTGGCGATGCGGCGCAAGACGCGGCTGTTCGCCGGCAATCTCGCGAGCATCAAGGCGGAATTCGCGCATCGGCTGGATGCGAGCGGCGAACTAACACAAATCCCCGTCGCCGCCTTATATCCCGGCGATCGCGTGTTGGTGCGGGCCGGCGAACGCGTTCCGGCCGATGGCAGCATCATCAACGGCGCCTCGGAAATCGACGAAAGCCTGGTGACCGGCGAGACGCTCTACCGTGCCGTTCGCGCCGGCGCCACGATCTATGCCGGCAGCATCAATGTTTCCGGCGTGCTGACCGTGCGGGTGACTGCGGTCGGCGCCGGTACCCTGGTCGAGGAGGTTGAACGGCTGCTGGACAAGGCGACGCAGGCGCGTTCGCAAACGGTGCAGCTCGCAGACCGGGCAGCACGGCTCTACGCGCCGGTTGTTCACGCCACCGCAGCGCTGACGGCCGCCGGCTGGCTTATTGCCGGCGCCGGGATTCACAATTCGATCGTCATTGGCATTGCCGTCCTGATCATCACCTGCCCGTGCGCAATCGCGCTCGCGATCCCGGCCGTGCAGGTAGTTGCTGCCGGCGCTTTGTTTCGCAGCGGCGTCATTCTCAATGGCGGCGGTGCCATCGAGCGGCTTGCCGAGGCCGACACGATCGTGTTCGACAAGACCGGAACATTGACGTTGCCTGAACCGCGCGTGGATCAGAGCGCCGATATCGATCCGGTCGTGCTGGAGAAGGCGGCACGGCTGGCATTGTCGAGCCGCCATCCACTGGCCGCAGCGCTCGCCCGCCTGGCGCGCGAGCGCAGCCCTTATCCGGGCGCCGTCGAGGAGCCGGGACAAGGCGTAAGCGCCGTCATCGACGGCAAAGAAGCGCGCCTCGGCAGCGCCAATTTCTGCGGCATCCCCGCCGTAGGTCATTCGCCACACGGCAGCGATGCATCCTTTATCACCTTCGCCCATGATGGAGCGGCCGTCACCATTCCCATCCGGCAGACTTTGCGTCCCGACGCAGTGGCCGTGACCGAAGCGCTGCGCGCGCGCGGGCTTTATCTGATCGTGCTCTCAGGCGACCGGCCCGCCGCCGTCGCGCCGGTCGCCCAGCAACTCGGCATCGAAAACTGGCAGGGCGGCCTGACACCGGCCGAAAAGATCGCCAAAATCGAAGATCTGAAATCGCAAGGCCGCCGCGTTCTGATGGTCGGCGACGGGCTCAACGATGCGCCGGCGCTTGCGGCTGCGCACGTCTCGATCTCGCCGATCACGGCCGCGCATTTGACGCAGGCGCATGCCGATGCCCTCTTCCTCGGCGACCAGCTCAAGCCGGTCCTGCAGGCCGTAGCGATCTCGCGGCGGGCCCAGCGCCTGATGAAAGAGAACTTGGCATTGGCCGCAATCTACAATCTGTTTGCCGTACCGCTGGCGATTGCCGGCCTGGCGACGCCGCTGATCGCGGCCGTGGCCATGTCCGGATCTTCGTTGCTGGTGACCTTGAATGCGTTGCGCGCACGGCTGCGCCCGGAGGTTAGCGTATGAACGTTCTGGTCTATCTCGTGCCGGTGGCGTTGATGCTCGGCCTGACCGGGCTGGTCGCCTTCCTGTGGTCGCTCAAAAGCGGCCAATATGACGATCTGGACGGCGCCGCCGTGCGCATTCTGCCGGACGACGACATTCCCTCACGTGATTCCTCACGCTGAGAGCTGCAAGGTCACCATCACCGACGACGGCTCCTGCGGATCCGAGGCGATGTGAAAGCCGAGCTCGCGGCACATGTCCAGCATCATCGTGTTCTCGCGCAGCACTTGGCCCTTGATGGTGCGGATGCCTTCGCTGCGGGCATACTCGATGATCAGTTGCATGAGCAGCCAGCCGAGGCCGTGTCCTTTCAGGTCAGAGCGAACAAGGATGGCATATTCGCCGCTGGTATAGTCGGCGTCGGCGTGCAACCGAACGACGCCCAGCATCGCGCCACTCTCCTCGTCAATCGCAATAAACGCCATGGCCCGCGCGTAGTCGATTTGGGTAAAGCGAGCGATGAAGCCGTGGCTGAAAACCTTCACCGGCGCGAAGAAGCGCAGGCGCAAATCACCGGCCGTCACGGCCGCGAAGAAAGGTCCGTAGAGCGGTTCGTCTTCCGGCCGCACGGGACGAACGAGAATTGCCGTCCCGTCGCGCAATTTCATATGTCTCACCCATTCCGTCGGATAAGGCCGGATCGCAAACCGCGGGTTGCCGGAAGCGCCGCGGCGGCGGCTTTCGACCGGCGCGACCGATATGCGTGCGTCGACCGCGATGACGCCGGTTTCGTCGGCAAGCACTGGATTGAGATCGATTTCGCGGATCTCGGGAAAATCCGCCACGAGTTGCGAAAGCTTGACCAGCAGAAGCTCGATGGCGGGTTCATCCGCGGCGGGCACATTCCGATACGCCTTGAGAATGCGCGACACCCGTGTGCGCGCTATCAGGCGGCGCGCGAGATCGAGATTGAGCGGCGGCAGCGCCAGAGCCTTGTCGCTGATCACCTCGACCGCGGTGCCGCCCTGCCCGAAGGCGATCACCGGACCGAAGGTCGGATCGTCGGCCACGCCGACGATCAGTTCGCGCGCCTTCGGGCGCACGATCATAGGAAAAACGGTTACGCCCGCGATGCGCGCATCAGGCTTGGCCGCACGGGCGCGGCTGAGAATATCCGCGGCGGCTTCGCGCACGGCGTCTTCGCTGGCGAGGTCGAGACGCACACCGCCGACTTCCGATTTGTGCACGATGTCGGGCGATTGGATTTTGAGGACGACGGGAACGCCCTTGGTTAGGTGAGGCCTTGCCGCCGCCACGGCTTCATCCGAGTCACGCGCCAGCACGGCGGGCGTGACCGGAATTGCATAGGCCGATAAGAGCTGCGTGAGCTCAACCGGATCGAGCCAAGTGCGCTTGTCGCGCAGCACACCGTCGATCACCG
This sequence comes from uncultured Alphaproteobacteria bacterium, assembly GCA_963831135.1. Classification (GTDB taxonomy): domain Bacteria; phylum Pseudomonadota; class Alphaproteobacteria; order Rhizobiales; family Xanthobacteraceae; genus BOG-931. The sequence continues at coordinate 11,983 of CAWHPH010000005.1, read as the reverse complement.
GGCGCACGGCGGCGACATCTGGCGCAAAATCCGTTGGCAGATTAGGCGGCGTCGCCATCAAGAGATCGCGCGATTCCTGGTAATGCACCAGATGCATGAAGCCGTAGACCGCCGCTGATTCGGTCGTGTAGTTGGGAATATTGGCGGCTTCGAACGCTTCCGAAGCCGGACCGCTCTCGCCCATCCACATCGTAAAGACCGGCTTCGGGGGCATGCGCTTGCCGCGCTCGCGCTCGGCCACGGCAATGACCGATTTTGCCGCATCGGTGGCGGACGCCAGCGCCGTCGGCACGTTCATCACCAAAACCGCATCGTTGGCGTCGTCCTCGAGCAGACACTCGAGCGCGACGGCATACCGGTCGGCGCCCGCGTCGCCGGCGATGTCGGCTGGATTGGCGCGCGACCAGATCGGCGGCAATGCGGCGTCGAGCTTCTTCATCGTGTCGGGCGAAATGGCGGCGAGTTCGCCGCCGAGATCGACCAGACGATCGACGGCCAAAACGCCGACCCCGCCGCCATTGGTCAGAATGGCGAGACGCCTGCCCGACAAGGTCGACAAACGCGCCAGCGTTTCGGCGGCGGCGAACAACTCGTCGAGATCGAAGACCCGCAGCAGGCCGGCGCGGCGAAACGCGGCATCGTAGACGGCGTCCGATCCGGCGAGCGCGCCGGTATGCGTCGCCGCCGCCTTCGCGCCTTGGGCATGCCGCCCCGCCTTGATGACCAGCACCGGCTTGGCGCGCGCAGCCGCCCGCGCCGCCGACATGAATTTGCGCGCGTCCTTGACCAATTCGACATACAGCAGAATCGCGCGGGTGCTGCGGTCCAACGCGAAATGATCGAGCAGATCGGCAAAATCGACATCGAGACAGTCGCCGATCGAAACGATGGCGGAAAATCCGACGCCGCGCCCGGCGGCCCATTGCACCAATCCGGCCGCAATAGCACCGGATTGCGAAATCAGCGCCAGATCGCCCGGCGGCGGAGCCGCGGCGGCAAAACTGGCATTGAGTTTGATCCCGGGGACCAGCACGCCGAGACAATTAGGGCCCACCAAGCGCATGCCCGTGGCGCGGGCGTTTTTCTCGCAGACTTCGGCAAGCGAACCGGGGCCATGACCAAGCCCCGCGGTGATGATGATGCCGACTGCCGTCCCTTTGCGCGCCGCGGCAGCCACTGCCTCCGGTACGGCAGCGGGCGGCACCGCGATGGCGACAATGTCGGGCGCCTCCGCCAGCATGTCATAGGATTTGACCGCACGAACGCCCGCGACCTCATCGTAGCGCGGATTGACGAGGTGAATTGCGCCGGGAAACCCGCTGCCGAGAAGATTTTCGAGCACGGCGCGGCCGGTCGATGTCTGGCGCGGCGAAGCGCCAACGACAGCGACGGATCGAGGGGCGAAAAGCGTTTCGAGACGATAGGTGGACATTGACTAGCCGACGCTACGGGAAACTATTTTCACACTTCTTGGAGGCACGCGGTGCGTTGCATGAGCAAGGCCATGCGTTGAGATGCACCTCGAACCTGGACACTGGTGTGACATTTGATCGGACATTATTCGCGCAGGCATGACATTAGACCAATTGAGGACTTATCTTTCGGCCTGTTGCAAGCGTGCTATAATTTGCCGCGACAATGTTTGATCTCCGTCAAGTCGTCGCTGCGTCCATTGAGCCCACGCGACGATTATCGGCCATGTTCTACGGGAATGACAATTTTGTAACTGTCCCGCCGTTGCCGCCAATCGTATTGAGGAGGCGAGGCAGATCTTCGAGCGTATGACTAGCTACGCCAGTCTGGGAGCGTCCTTGGCCGAGCTGGAAGCTGGTTGTTCCGTGCGAAGCAACCCAGATCGTCGGCACGCTGGTCGTGGTCTATGGTTGGCTTGTGACACCGACCGGATGGCGCCTCGCGTTGCTGGTCTGGGGTTACGCGCTCGTGTCATTCTTCATCGCTACTGCTGTCAAAGTCGGTATCTTCCGGCTGATTGAGCATAGCGCCGGCGACCAAGCGCGACATCTCGCCCGCATTGAAGGGCACGTTGCGAGCTGACCAACTCATTGTGGGGGCGGCATGACGCCAAGGCCGTTCGTCAAATCCTCCGAATTGTCGCTGACCAGTGTTCCGGCATTCTGGCCGATGGCGATGGCGGCTCAGTTGGTTGAACAGGGAGTTGATCTCTACGCGCGAAATCTCAGGTTCATCGAAGAAGAGATCAAAATCCGCGACGACTTGCGGCCAAATCTCGCGACTGAGAATACGGTGCGGCTCGATCTGCGAACGATGGTTTTGCGCGACTACGGCACGCGCGGCGGGATACCGACGCTCGTGGATGCCCCGCACGCCGGGCATACCGCTGTGATCGCCGACTATCATAAGGGCCAAAGTCTTGTCGAGACGCTCCTCGAGAATGGGATCGCGCACGTCGCGCTAACCGACTGGAAGCCAGCCACCGAGGACATGAAGGATCTTGAGATCGACAACTATCTCGCCGAGCTGATCGTGGCGATCGACGATCTTGGCGGTCGTGTCAATCTCGTGGGCCTCTGCCAGGGTGGTTGGGTTTCGGCAATGGTAGCCGCACGATTTCCCGACAAGGTCAATTCGCTCGTGCTTGCCGGCGCGCCGATCGACACCGACTCGGGAAACGGGCCAATCAAGCGCCTAGCGCATCAATCGCCAATGTCCTTCTACGAGGAATTGGTGGCACTCGGCGGCGGGCTGATGAAGGGAAAATTCATGCTGCAGGGCTGGAAGAACATGCACCCTGCGCAGCATTACATCCAGGACCAGATTGATCTTTACGAACACATCGACGATCCAGTCTATCTCGCCAAGGAAGAGACGTTCGGCAGTTGGTATGAAAATCCCATCGACCTTCCCGGCCGCTGGTATCTCCAAATCATCCGACAGCTTTTCAAGGAGAACCGGCTCGCCAGGGGCACGTTCGTCGCGCTAGGCCGCCAGTTGAACCTGAGAGATATCGTCTGCCCGGCTTACCTGCTTGCCGGCGACACCGACGACATCACGACCAAGGAACAGGTCTTCGACGCCGAGAAATATCTTGGAACGCCGAAGCAAAGGATCGAGAAAAAGCTCGTTCCGGGCGGTCACATTGGCTTGTTTATGGGTTCGCGCACGCTCAAGGAGGCGTGGCCTTCGATCGCGCGGTGGATTTCTTCGCAATGAAGCCCCGTACCCGCGCTCGCCGATCCGGCGGCGACAGCGATATTGATCCATGTCAAAGCTGAGGTCTCCTTACGACGGCAGGATGACGCAAAAAGGAGGACGTCATGCCGGCCGTAGACGCAGTCATTGTTGCAGCGATTGTCGCCGCCTTTGTCATCTTTGGGGCGGTGCTCGCGTGGGCAGAGCATCAAACGAGGAACTTGCCGCCGCCGGTTCGATCCGCCGGCAAAGCGGGCCGTGACAACGGGCCGGCCTATGGAAAGAACGCTGGCGACAAACCCCTGAAGGCCGCGTGAACGGGACAATGTTCGAACGCGCAGCGATTTTTTCCGTGATTGCGAAACTGGCAAAAATACCATGCACATGAATGAGCCGGTGACCACCCGATTGCCTCACGCGTTCAAGCGCATTCATTTGGAAATCGCGCGTTCCAAGGAATTTCCATCCGGGTCGCCCCGCCACGGCTACGAATTTGTAGCTCCGCTCGACCAGAGCGGCCATATCGATCCGGCGCTCTGGCGCAAGCATCGCGACAATTGCCGCGTGCGCCGGTTCTGGGGTGGCGAGGAAGAGGCCGGGCATCTGTTGCACAAACCGGGCGGGCCGGAACATGCGCAATGGGTTTTCGATTATGACGATGCCGCCGAATATGACGACGAATCCGGCTATCGGTTCGGCGCCCATGCGTTCGTGCCGGGCGAATATGTCTCGATCCGCGACGACGCCGGCGAGATGCACACCTTCCGCGTCCTGTCGGTGAGCAACGCGACCTGAATCGCGGGGCCGCCGAATTCCGCGACCAGCTATTTGTGCTGATGATGCGCAGCCTGCCGATAGTGCAGGCGCAGGAGATCGATGCCGTAGTCGTTGCCGTTCGGTGTGCGCACAATCGTATGCACGTGAAATTTCGCCGGCTCGGCATTGGTCAAAAAAACGCCGGCGTGATGGTCGAATTCGATAAAGATCACCGGACTCTGAATCCGATAGTAGAATGGGCTTGTCTCCTCGAATCCGCCGATCCAGCAGAAATGCGTGTCGGCGAGATGCCGTTCGATTTCAGCCAGCCGCGCGGCGAGCGGCCCTGGCGGCAGCGGCGCGACATAAGCTGCAACGAGATCCATGAGGTCGCGCCGTTGCAGGCCTGATAACTCGGACGCGCGCAGCCCCTCATAGGGCACGATCCGATTGTCCTGAAAGGCGCCGCCGAGATGCAGATTATCGGCGAAGTGCCGGCGGCCCGGCGGCAGGTCGCCGCCGACCATCGCATGCGCGACAATCGCTTGCTGCTGCTGGGTTGCCGACAATGAGCGCATCAGCGTCAAGCCGGCGCGCTCCTCATCCTCGAACAGACGCGTGCCCGCGAACGGCCCGGTATCGGCATAATTCGGCTCGGCGCCGAAGAAGCACGGCGTGAGCACCATCTGGCGGCCGATGACAAAGCAATTGAGACTGAGATGGTGGCCGAAAAGCTGCCAGCCCCACGGCTCCGATTCCGACGGACTGCCGAACAGACAAAAGGTGTAAGCCCATTCGCCGAGCACCGCCGGACCGCCGACGAGATCGCCGAGGAAGCGATTGAGACGCATCACGCCGCGGGTGATGTCATAGCCCTTGCCGCTCAAGCTCGCGCGCAGCACCGCCATCACAGCCTGCTGGATCGGCGCGCTCGTCTCATCGAGCCGAAGTCCATGATGCTCGACATAAAGCTCGGTATTCTGCCAGTGCCGCCACAGCTCGGAATCGACCGGCAAGCACATCGCGCTGCGTTGCGCGGGCGTAACCTGGCGAAGCAACGCGTTGACGGCTTCGACCATCGCCGGGGTCGGCGCGTCCTGCGGCGCGAGCGAAAACAGGCCGGGCTGGACGCGGCAGTCGGTGGTTATTCCCTGGAAGGGCGCCGTGGCGAGCTTCGCCCAGGTCCCGAATAGCTCCTGCGCGCGCGGGCTTCGCATGCGCGCTTCGCTATGCGCGCGCGGCGTCGCACCGGCAATATTGCTGTGCCCCGGCGCCGGAACGAACGGATGATAGTCGTTGGCGCTCATGTTCGGCGGACGCAAGCCTAAAGGCTCACACCGAGCACCGGAAGCAACCGCTGCAGGATGGCGGCGATACAAACCAGAATGACGAGAAGCTTCAACAGGTTCGCCAGCCGCCGGTCCCGCACATACTTATCGATGACCCAGAATACGATGGCGCCGACGACGATGGTGATGAGGATGTGAATCAAGACCAAAATCATAACAACCCCGCAAGCTCGAGACCAAACGTCGTCAGACTAGCCGACATTTTTGCCGGATGCGACCAATTGAACGCTCGCCGCCGACGACTATGCCTCGCCGGCGCGCACGATCAGCACGCGCCGGTGATTGGCGAGCAGCACGACAAGACCGATAAATGCCGTCGCGGCCATGACGAGAAAGACCGTCAGGCTCGACGATGCGTTCAAAAGTCCAACGCCGGTCGAGGCGAACGCGCCGATGCCCATTTGCAGAAAGCCGAGCGCGGCCGAGGCGCTGCCGATATTCTTGCTGAACGGCCCGAGCGCGATCGCCGCCGCGTTGGGATAAGCGATGCCGCAGAACGGCAGATAGGCCAGCAGCAGGACGATATTGCCGGTCAAGCCGTACCAGCCGTACAGCGTGCCGACCAGAATGATCAGCATGATCGCGTTCTGGCAGATGACCGCGACGCGAAAGATCTTGTGATCCGCATACCGGTGCGACAGCCAAATGTTCAATTGACTGCCGCCGATGAAGCTGCAGGCGAGCGCCGCGAAGATCAGTCCGTAGGCGTGCGGGCCGACATGAAAGCCGTCGATGAAAATGATCGGCGAGCCGGTCACGTAGACGAACAAGCCGGCAAACGCAAAAGCGCCGGCGATGGCATAGGTGTAAAACTGCGGGCGCATCAGGATCTGGTAGAAACCCTCCAGAATGGCGCGCGGCAGCAGGGAAATTTCGCGGTCGGGCTGATGGCCTTCCGGAAGCAGCAGCCAAATCACGATCATGAGCAGGAGCGCGAAGGCGGCGAGGATGACGAATATCCATGGCCAGCCGATTGTCGTCGCGATCAAGCTGCCGATCGACGGAGCGAAAAGCGGCGACACGCTCAGCACCAGCATCAGCAGCGACAGAATTTTCGCGCTCTCGCGCGCCGGAAAGAAGTCCCGCACCATGGCAATGGCGCCGACCTGCGCGACGCAGCCGCCAAGCGCCTGCAGCAGCCGAAAGGCAATGAACAGGCCGGGTGAATGCACGGCGATGCAGCCGAACGAGGCGACGGTGAACAGGCTCAGGCCCGCATAGAGCGGCCGCTTGCGTCCGAAGCGATCGAGCAGCGGCCCATAGAACAATTGCCCGAGCGCAAGCCCGATGAAATAGCCAGAGACCGACAGCGAAATCTGTGCCGGCGTCGTGCCGAGATCATGCGCGATCTGCGGAAACGCCGGCAGATACATGTCGATGGAAAAAGGGCTGACGGTACTGAGCGCGCCGAGAATGAGAATGATCAGGAGATTCGAGCGGGAGGTGCGTGGCATTGCAAATTTCAATCAGGTGACTTTCGATCCGGGCGATCGCCGGATTGATGAATGGCAGGATGCCTTAGGTGGTGCCGCGAAACGTCGGCGCAAGTGACTGTGGGAGGTACGCATTTCTGTCAGGGCTCCGCGAGCGAGATTTTCTAGCGCCGCTCGCGGACGCATTCCGTCATGCCGCAGTGATCCGACCCAACAATAAAGCAGTGACCCTCCTCAGCAAAAAGGGCATGACAGACGTTAACGTTCATGTTATGTTCTAGCGATGCTTCGTTTTCCCCGACGGCAGACCCATGAGCCTCGACATCTTTGTATCGACGCTGACGGAGGACGAGGGCGCCAAGTTTGATCGCGCCATCGTCGAGCGTGCCTTTCGGGCCATCGCGGTCGATCAGCAAGGTGACTCCTGGAATTTACAGACTCCAAAAGGAGAAATGACGTCTGCGACAATCCACCTTGCCGATCAGCCGAGAATTTTGAGCTTCGCGGCAAATCGTCCGCCCTCGTACGAATACTTCCCGGAATTTTGGGACGCGATGTTCGAGGTCATGAGGCAGACGCACACCGTGTTGGTCTGGCTCGCGGACGGACCAAAGCCCCATTGCTGCGTTGCCAATCCTGCAATGATACCTGACCTGCCGTCCGATCTCATCGAAGCCTTAGGGCAACCCGCGTTTGCGACCTCAGGCGCAGAGATCGGTGCGGTGTTGGAGCGCAGTTTCTCCTAGAGCATGATCCGGAAAAAGCCTGCCCCCGACTTGATCCGGGGTGGAATCCGGTTTGCCGAAAAGCATGCCCTCGGGCTTGACCCGGGGGATCATGCTCAACCAAAATGTTAGAGTGCCAATCGGTTCAATCTGAAACAATTGCGCTCTAGCATCGCCGCAGCACCGGCCGCACCGGCGCCTCCGTTCGCGCGTTGACGGAGAGCGAGTCCGCTTCATCCATCCCGCTACGCGCGACGCCGTGTGCCACCCGCAAAAGACCCTCGTTTGGTCCGGCTTCGCGGCCTTCGCAATACATCGACAGCGAGATCGGCCATTCCTGCGGACGGTAAGCCTTTAGGGGATTTTTAGGGTTAATGGATCATTGTCGTGCGGGCGTAAGACGCTCGGACGAGCAACATGTTGCGGTGGCTATTCGCTTTGGCGGCGATCGCGTTTTCTCCTCCCGCCTTGGCGGCCGAGCTTGAATTTCTGCGCGGCTCGACCGTTCCCGCTTACACCGTCCCGCAAATGGCGCCGCAATTGCCGGATGCCGCGCCACTCTCAGCCCCGCTCGGCACTGCGCGGCCGTTTGTGCTGGTGCAGCCAATTGCACCGCCGCCCCCCTTAGTCTGGAATTGGACCGGGTTCTATATCGGGGCAAACGCGGGCCTGGCGTTTGCTTCGACCAACTTCGCCGATCCCTTTGGCGCCTCCGTTTTCGGCGACACCGTGCGCAGCCCCGGGTCTATGGCCGGAGGTCAGATCGGCTTCAATTGGCAGGCGCCCGGATGGCAATGGGTCTTCGGCGTCGAAGCCGATGGCGACGCCATCTCGTCCGACGGCACCAGCACCTGCTTTGCCGCTTCGGCCTTGACCGTCAACGCCACCTGCCGGGTTCGCCCGCAGTCCGTCGCCACGCTGACCGGCCGGATCGGCTACGCCATGAGTCCGACCGACGAACTGCACAATATCGCACCGATCGGCGTACTGCCGTTTCGCTCGGCCACCTTGATCTACGGCAAGGCCGGCGTGGCGCGGGCCGGTGACCAAATCGACATGGCGACCAACAATGATCTGGCCGGGTTTGCCGGACCTGCCATCGCCTCGAACAGCACCAACACCACGTTCTGGGGCTGGACCGTCGGCTTCGGCATTGAGCAGGCATTGTCGGCCGCCTGGTCGTTGAAAGTCGAATACGACTATCTGGGCTTCCCCAGCCGCAACATCGCCAATCTCGGCAGCGCGACCGTCGATCCCTCCGGTGTCCCCTTGAGCTCCGCTCCGCCGGGCTCGTCCGGCGTTTCGCAAAACATCCAACTGGTCAAGATGGGTTTGAACTACAAGTGGGGAGCAAACCCGCTGCAATGGGGCGATGCCGTTCCCGTGGCGAGCGTCGTCAACAATCCACCGCCGCGGAATTGGCTTGCCGGATGGGACGCCGAGGGCGGCGTCCGCTACTTCGGCAGCTGGGGCCGCTTCCAGAAAGATATCGGCAATTTCGCGAATTCGGGCGTGCCCGGCCTCTCCGCCGTTTCCCGGCTCACTTACGCCGACATGCAAACAAATTCCGGCGAATTGTTCGCCCGCATCGACAGTCCCTGGCGGTTTTTCGTCAAAGGCTTTGTCGGCACTGGCGCGACCAATGGCGGCCCGATGAACGATGAAGACTTCGGCATACCTCTGCTCGGGACCTACGCGGCCTACTCAAACACGCTGTCCACCGTCACCGGCAACATCAACTATGGTGCGGTCGATGCCGGCGTGAACCTGTTGGACGCTCCGGGCTACAAGGTCGGGGCTTTCGCCGGCTATTTCTACCTCAATCAGGACATGAGCGCATTCGGTTGTCAGCCGCTCGCCAACATCAATTGCATTCCCAACGTGCCGTCGACCGGCTCTGCGATCATCACCGAGAGCGACAGGTGGCAGGCGCTGCGGGTCGGCGTTGCCGGCGAGACGCGGCTGATCAATCGGCTGGCGCTCAGCGCCGACGTTGCGTATTTGCCGCTCGTCAATTTCAGCGGCGTCGACAATCACTTCTTTGGCAATACCGGCCAGATCGCCAGCGTCAATCCGGAGACGGCGAACAAAGGCGCCGGCGTGCAGCTTGAGGCCATGATCTCCTACTACATCACCTCTCAATTCAACGTCGGGCTCGGCGGCCGGTACTGGGCGTTATGGACGACCGACGGCCAGGTTATTCGCACGGTCGACAACGGCGTGCCCATCACCGCCACGCCGCCGCAAATCTTCAGGGGTGCCGCCGAGCAAGTCGGCGTGTTCCTGCAGGCCGCCTACCGGTTCGGACCGATCTGTTTCTGATCGCCGCGAGCAAAGAAGAAGTCGGAACTGCCCTGTCCGGCTATATTGCACGGGCGGGGACGCGCAACAGGTGGGACGGCGCCGTCGGCCATCGCATAGCGGCTCGAATTTCTGGCGGGCCACGACCGACGATAATGAGCACTATGTCTACGCTATAGCCCTCTAAAATCGAGACCAGATGAACTCACCCGGCGGTCCTGCGCACCACGTCGATGAACGCCCGTAGCTTGGGGGCTTGCGAAGCATTGCGCGGGAAATAGAGGAATAGGCCGGGCTCTTCGACGCTGGTCGCGGCCAGCACCTGCTTCAGCCGACCCGTACGCAAATCGTCCCGCACCAGTGGTTCGAAGAGATAAGCGATGCCGACGCCCTCCCGCGCCAAGTCGCGCGCGTAGAGAGGATCGGTGACACGCACGCTGCCGCTCACCGCTATGGCGACGTCCCGGCCCTCATCCTGCAAGTCCCAGGCATAGGTGGCGCCGGAGGACAGGAGCCGATAGCCGATGCAGTTGTGAGCGGCGAGGTCGGCGATCGAGCGCGGCGCCGGATGGGTCTCCAGATAAGCGGGCGCGGCCACCATGATTGCTTTGAATGGCTTCGTCAGCCGAACCGTGACCATATCCTGGGCGATCATTTCACCAAGGCGCACGCCCGCGTCGAAGCCGGCAGCAACGATATCGACCAGGCTTTCATCCGACGCGACCTCAATGGTGAGTGCCGGGTGAAGACGTCTCGTCGCGATGATCGCCGGCGTGATCGCTAGGGGCAGCGCCAGTCGCGGGGCGTTGATCCTGAGTAAACCCGCAACCTGCCCGCTGGCCACGCGGATGCGCTCGATATTTTCCTCCAACATCGCGAGCGCAGGACCAACCGATGCGACGAAGCTAGACCCGGCTTCCGTGAGGGCGACGCTACGTGTCGTGCGCGCGAACAGCGGCTGGCCGAGCCGGTCCTCGACAGTCTTTACCGCATGGCTCACGGCGGACGGGCTCATATTGAGCGCCGCGGCGGCCGCGGCAAAGCCGCCCCGCCGAGCCACAGTCAGCACGACGGGGAAATGCACCAGCAGCTCGCGATCCATTCATGCATTATATCGAATAGTTATGTTGGTTTGAACCGTCTAATCGCACGACTAAAGAGCGGTCATAGTGCGGCTGTTCGCCAGTCAGTCCGACACAAAGGAGATCGATCATGACCGCCAAGACTTGGTTCATCACCGGCGCCTCATCCGGTTTCGGCCGCGCCTTCGCCGAACACGCCCTGGCGCGTGGCCACAACGTCATCGCGACCGCCCGCACTCCCTCGGCGCTGGATGACATCGCGGCGCGGGCACCCGACCGTGTGCTGGCCCTCGCGCTCGACGTGACCCGGCACGGCGACGCACAGGCCGCCATTGACACTGCCGTCGCTCGCTTCGGGCGTATCGACGTGCTCATCAATAATGCCGGCTACGGAATCGTCGGCGCATTCGAGGAAACCTCCGACGGCGAGCTACGCGCGCTGATGGAGACCAATTTCTTCGGCGCGATGAACGTCACCCGCGCCGCGCTGCCGGCGCTCAGGGAGCAGCGCGGCGGCGCAATCGTCAACATCTCCAGCCTGGGCGGCCAGCTCTCCTTCGCGGGATTCAGCGCCTATTCGGCGACGAAGTTTGCAATCGAAGGCGTCAGCGAGGCGCTCGCGCAGGAGCTTAGTCCTTTCGGCGTGAAGGTGCTGATCGTCGAGCCGGGCCAATTTCGGACCGATCTCGCCGGAGCGAGCATGCGCCATATGCCTGTGATCGAGGCCTATCGCGACGTTGTCGGCGGCACGCGCCAATTCGCGCACGACATGCATGGGACCCAGCCCGGCGATCCGGCAAAGGCGGCCGCCGCGATCGAGGCCGCGCTCGATGCGGCGGAGACCCCACTGCGGCTGCAACTCGGCGCCGACGCGGTCGACGCTGTCAGGGATCATGCCCAGGCACTTCTCAAGCAACTCGAAGCCTGGGAGCCGCTTGCGCGCGATACAGCCTTCCCGCCGATCGCGTGATACGACTTCAAATGAGGCATGCAGTTCAGAGAGAATTTTGTCATGCAGAGAACTGGAGCTGGAAGGTTCGTGCACCAAGTTCTTGGGCGAGTGCAGCGTACCGGTGACAACGGCCGGATATCGCCGGATGCTGTAGCGTAGGATGGCGGAGAGGGAGGGATTCGAACCCCCGATACGGTTGCCCGTATGCCGCATT
>CAWHPH010000004.1:0-274184 GCA_963831135.1 uncultured Alphaproteobacteria bacterium | reverse complement strand
CGCTTTTCGAGTTTACACGAAAGGATGAAACTCGAAATCGGCCGAGACCTTGATTTGGCTCAATCGTGTCGAAGATGCCACTCGCCTTCGCCCGCCGGCGAAACGCCGCTAAGATCGCTGACCGCATCGCGCTTGATCATTAGCAGCCTTTGCATCGGCGGTTGCCATCAGCGCCAGATATGCTCATCAGTTGGAATATGCAGTTCGATTTAAAGCGCTTGATTCTCGACGGCCCAGAGCGCGGCACGAAAACAGCGACGAAAGTAGAATCCGGATGTCAGTCGTCTGGGCACGCGGCCCGGAACGCCATCCATCAGGGATAGGCAAAGGAATTCCGACGGAAGTTTCAGAGCAATCAGCCACCCTGGCCGACGCTCAGCACCCGTAATTTCCCTTAGGGCCAATCCCTGAATTTTCGCCTCCGTATCCGGCAGTTAGTTTCTGCCCCGGGTGGCGGCGCGAAGCCAAAGCGCAAGCGAAATGAATGAGGATGGCAGACCCGACGATGGAACACGGCCGGCGGGAAGCGAGGTCCACGAGCCGCTAATAGCAAGTACCCGCGATCTCGTCCCGGTGCCATCCCGCCCCGGTCTGCCGGCTCCACTTCCCCAGGCGACAAAGCCGGCACCCAGCCGCCGACAGTGGCTTGAGATGGCGCGCTCGTGCTCGCGCTCTTAGCGGGCAGTGCCGGCGGCGGAGCTTATTACTGGTGGCAGAGCCTTCACCCGCCATTGCCGCCCGGCATCGTTTTTGGCAACGGGCGCCTGTATGCGGACGAGATAAACATCGACACCAAATACGCTGCCCGCATTCTCGAGATATTGGCGGATGAGGGCGATCGAGTGAAAGCCGGCCAAGTCGTAGCGCGCATGGACACGCGGGATCTGGAAGCTTCGCTCAAGCGGTCGGAAGCGACTGTCCGCCAAGCCCGCCGCGCTGTCGACGAAGCAAAAGCCAATGTCGTGCAGCAACAAACTCAGGTGCTTCTGGCGAAGCAGCAGTATGACCGCGCCGCCTATCTGGTGCAAAAGGGCTTTCAGACTAAAGAGGTTATGGACCAGCGTGAACAGCAACTGAACGGAGCTAATGCCGCGTTGGACGCTGCAAGGCAGCGGGTGACGGAATCCGAGCATGCGCTGGAAGCGGCCACCCACGACGTCGAACTCTATAACGTCGAGATCAACGACGACACGCTAGTCGCTCCGTACGACGGTCGCATCCAGTATCGGGTCGCCAATGTCGGCGAGGTGCTTCCAGCCGGCGGTCATGTTTTTGCGATGCTCGACACCTCGTATGTGTACATGGATATCTATTTGCCGACCGACGAGGCCGGAAACGTAAAATATGGCGCCGACGCCCGCATCGTGGCCGATGCCCACCCGAACGCCCCGATCCCGGCGAAGGTCATGTTCATCGCCACGCAAGCACAATTCACACCGAAGACCGTCGAGACGCAGACCGAGCGCGAAAAGCTGATGTTCCGCATCCGCGTTCGGGTTGACGCCGATTGGCTGCGCGGGCGTAGCGACGCCGCAAGCAGCGGCCTGCCCGGCGTGGCTTATATCTTGATTGACCCAGCCACGAAGTGGCCGGATCGGCTGCAAGCGGCTACCACACCGCAAGGGACCGCCACACAATGAGTGGACCTGCGGTGCCAGTCGCGCGGCTTGAAAACGTCACGCAGCGCTACGGGCGTGCAGTCGCGCTCGATGCGGTCACGGTCGCGTTGCCGGCCGGTTGTATGGTCGGGCTGATCGGCCCCGATGGCGTCGGCAAGTCCACGTTGCTGAGCCTCATCGCCGGCTCCCGGCAGGTGCAATCGGGCAGCGTCTTCGCGCTCAATGGCAACATGGCGGATTCTTGCCATCGTAGCACCGTCTGTCCCCGCATCGCCTACATGCCGCAGGGACTGGGCAAGAATCTCTATCCGGATCTCAGCGTTCGCGAGAACATCGAATTCTTCGCCCGTTTGTTCGGCCAATCTGGCGCGGAACGGGACCGGCGGATTTCCGATCTTCTGCGCAGCACAGGGCTCGAGCCCTTTGCCGATCGTGCGGCGAAGAAGCTTTCTGGCGGCATGCGACAGAAGCTCGGGCTCTGCTGCTCGCTCATCCACGATCCCGACCTCTTGATCCTGGACGAGCCCACAACTGGCGTCGATCCCCTGTCGCGGCGGCAGTTTTGGGAATTGATTGACCGTATGCGCGCGCGCCGCAGCGGCATGAGCATCGTAGTAGCCACCGCCTACATGGAAGAGGCCGAGCGGTTTGACTCACTGATTGCGATGAACGACGGAAAGGTCCTGGCGACCGGCTCTGCTGCCGATCTGAAGGCGCAAACGCACGCAAAGAGTATCGAGGATGCTTTTATCGGGTTGCTGCCGGAAGAAATCAGGGCCGGGCACAAGCAGCTGAACATTCCGCCGCGCCGTATCGTGGACGCCGAGCCGGTCATCATCGCACATGACCTCACGTGCCGGTTCGGCGACTTTACCGCGGTCGATCGGGTGAGCTTCGCCATCGAACGCGGCGAGATCTTCGGCTTTGTCGGCTCCAATGGTTGCGGAAAAACGACAACCATGAAGATGCTCACCGGCCTGTTGGCGCCCAGTGAAGGCGAAGCGTTGTTGTTCGGCAAAGCGCTCGACGCAAGTGACATCAACTCGCGCCGGCGCGTCGGGTACATGTCACAGTCTTTTTCTCTCTACACCGAGCTGACCGTTCGGCAAAACCTCGAACTGCATGCGCGGCTTTTCCATCTGCCGGCCAAGAAAGCGGGCGCGCGACTCGACGAGCTAACTCAACGCTTCGGTCTGGAGGACTATCTCGATCAACAAACTTCCAACCTGCCGCTTGGCATTCGCCAGCGGCTCTCGTTGGCCGTGGCCGTAGTGCATGAGCCAGAAATGCTCATTCTCGATGAGCCGACATCGGGCGTCGATCCCTTGGCGAGAGACGCTTTCTGGGAGCTCTTGATCGATCTTTCACGCAATCAGGGCGTCACGATTTTCGTCTCCACACATTTCATGAACGAAGCCGGGCGCTGTGATCGCATATCACTCATGGATTCCGGCCGCGTGCTGGTGACCGATACGCCGGCGAACCTCATCAGGGCTCGGGGCGCCGCCACACTAGAAGATGCGTTTATCGGTTATCTCGAGGAGGTCAGCCGATCGAAGACGTCGACAGCTTCCGAGGTTGTATCGCTGGATCAGGCACCTGTTGTAGCCGGGCAGCCGACACCTGCGCGGTGGCGGCTCTTTAGCTTGCAGCGTCTTCTTGCCTACACGATTCGCGAGACAATTGAGCTGATCCGCGACCCTATTCGCATCAGCTTCGCCCTGTTCGGCACCGCGTTTCTGATGTTGGTGTTCGGATTCGGAATCTCGAACGACGTCAACAATTTAACTTTTGCAGCACTCGACTACGACAAAACCCATGAGAGCCGGGCCTATCTCGAAGAATTGCGCGGTTCGAGTTATTTCATAGAGAAACGGCCGCTCGTCGACTATGCCGATATGCATAAGCGGCTGCAGAGCGGAGAAATCGACGCCGCCGTTGAAATCCCTCCCGATTTTGGTCGCGACCTGGAGCGCGGACATCCATCCTGGGTTGGCGCCTGGGTTGATGGCGCCATGCCGTTCCGCGCGGAGACCATCCGCGGCTACCTTCAGGCCATGCATCAGCTCTATCTGACGGATCCGGCCGTAACAACAACCAATCAATTTCCGCCAAAACCGCACGCCAGAATCGAAACGAGATACAAGTACAATCAAGATTTCGACAGCATCTACGCCATGGTGCCGTCGACCATAGCCATGATGCTCGCGCTGTTCCCGGCGATCCTCATGGCGCTCGCCATCGTGCGGGAAAAGGAGCTGGGCTCAATCACCAACCTCTACGTGACGCCGGTCACCAAGCTCGAGTTTCTGATCGGTAAACAGATTCCCTATATCGGCCTCGCCACCGCGAATTTCGGGTTGATGTTTTTGATGGCGTTGTTTGTCTTTCAGGTACCGCTTAGAGGCGGCTTCTTCACTCTCCTTCTTGGCGTCGTCGTCTACGTCTCCACGACCACCGCCTACGGCATGCTTATTTCGGCGTTTGCGAAGACGCAGATCGCCGCGCTTTTCGCCACCGCCATTCTTACCGTGCTGCCAGCGACGCAGTTCGCCGGCCAGCAGGTGCCGGTGTCGTCATTGGCGACAATGGCGCAAATCATGGGGCGGGCGTTTCCGATGACCTATTTTCGACCGATCGCGGTCGGCACTTTTACCAAGGGGTTGGGCTTTGCTGACCTTGCCGCCAATCTGGCGCAGCTTTCCGTGTTCATCCCGGTGCTGCTGCTGATCAGCCTCACGCTACTGCGCAAACAGGAGCGCTAGCTAGAGCATGTTTTCGGAAAGATCATGCTCCTAGGACGGGAAGCCGATAAATGATCGCAAACATTTTTTGGCTGGGCACCAAAGAGCTGCGCAGTTTCTTGCGCGATTACGTGCTGCTGGCCTTTGTTGTCTACGCTTTCTCGCTGCAAATCATGGCTCAGGCGAACAGTTACTCGCAAGAGGTGCATAACGCGGCGGTGGCGGCGGTCGACGAGGATCACTCTGAATTGTCTGAGCGAATCACCAGGGCGTTCCTGCCTCCGTATTTTAAGCCTGCGCAGGCGATTGCCGAACGCGACATCGTCCCGCTGATGAATTTGGGCAAATATACCTTCGTGATCGACATCCCGCCGAACTTCGAGCGGGACGTTCTGAAAGGACGAGACCCCGCAGTGCAGCTTAATGTCGATGCGACCGTTATGGTTCAAGCCGGGCTCGGGACGGGCTATGCTCAAGAGATCATCACGAACGAGATAAATGATTTCATGTCCCGCGCGGAAGGCGCACCGCTTTCGTCGGTCAATCTCGACGTGCGTGTCCTCTTCAACCCCAACGTCACGACTGCATGGTTCACCAGCGTGATGGGAATTATCAATAACATCAGCATGCTCGCAATTATTCTGGCCGGGGCAGCCGTCGTGCGGGAGCGGGAGCACGGGACCATGGATCATCTCCTAGTGATGCCGTTGACACCGTTCGAGATAGCGATGTCGAAGGTTTGGGCGAACGGTTTGGTGATTACAGTGGCCGTCGCATTTTCACTTTATTTCGTCGTCCGCACCTTGCTGCATGTCCCCATCGCCGGGTCAATCCCGCTATTTATGCTTGCGTAATGATCTATCTCTTCTTTGCCTGCGCCGTCGGAATATTCCTTGGCACTGTCGCCCGCTCCATGCCGCAGCTCGGACTGCTCTACATGTTGGTCTATCTGCCGATGAACGTCCTCTCCGGCAGCAATACACCCTTGGAAAGCATGCCTCCGTGGCTGGCCAACGCCATGCAAGCCTCGCCCTCAACCCATTTCGTCTCATTCGCGCAATCGATCCTCTATCGCGGCGCCGGCATCGACGTGGTCTGGCTGCAATTTCTCTTGGTGGCAGGGATCGGAAGCCTGTTCTTCCTGCTCGCAATCTTGCGTTTCCGGTCCACCGCTTCGCAGACCGTCTGACGAGCTGCCGGAGGCCGCGGGCCGCGATCTCGATTATTTCCGGCGGAGTAAACACCGGCAACTTCGGCAGCCTTTTCGGTGACGCGCCGCCGATGCGCAATCGCTGCAAAGTGGCCGGACGATTGCCCGAGTCCATCTGTTCTTCTTGCCGGTCGAGGACAAGACGAACCGGCGCCTGAGCACGGCGGGAAAGCTCGACGGCAATACGGCCATAATTGCCGAGCGAGGACTTGGAGCCGAAGCCGCCACCCATTGCGTCAACGATCACGCGGACTCGATTGAGCGGTAAGTCGAATTCCTCCGCAAGCTCGACGACAAACGGCAACGCCTCGTAGTCGAGGCGGATCAACCGCAGCGCTTCTTCAGCCGCCGCCATCGAAACGGCGGCGACAGCGGCGACGGGCGCGCCTACATAGCGAACGATCGCGCTCTCCGTGTCCGCCGGATCGGCGATCGGCAGGATCGCGCACACGCCGGGGTGCCGGGCCGCCACCGAGATATCGATCGAACGCACCCGCGCATGCGGCGCCGGCGAGCGCAGGATCCGGCCATAGAGCATAGAGGGAAGAGAAATATCGGCCGTGAAGCGGACGGCGCCCGTCACCTTGGCGCGAGCATCATGGCGCAGTGCCGGCCGGCCGATGACGTTAAGCTCGGCATTTGGCGGCAGCGGTGGCGGCTCATCGGCGGGAATCTGCCGCTCCACTCTCTCAAGGCCGACGCTGGCAATGCCAGAGGGAAATGTCTCGGTGCGCAAAGTTTCCTCGGCCATGGTTATGCCTTGCGTGCCTTGGCGGCCGCGAGGGTGGCAGCAACAACATGCGGATAAGTGCCGCAGCGGCAGACATGACCGCTAATTGCGTCGCAAACGTCATCGGCGTTCGGCTTTGGCTTGTGCTCAAGCAGAGCCGCACAGCTCATGACCATCCCCGGCGTGCAATAGCCGCATTGCAAGGCGTCGTAGTCAATAAAGGCCTGCTGCACCGGATGTAGTGTGTCGGCCCTGTGCGAGGCCCTCGATGGTGGTAACGCGACGTACGCCGACATCGACAGCGAGCATCATGCAGGAGCAGATCGGCGACCCGTCTAGCAACACTGTGCAGGCGGAACACGCACCGCGATTGCAGGCTATCTTGGTTCCGGTCAAACCCAACAGGCCGCGCAACACCTCAACCAGCGTTGCTCGTGGTTCAACCTGCAACGTCTGCGCGACACCGTTAATCTTTAACGTCAGCGCAACCGCATCCGGCCCTCTGACCCTCGCTCCACTATTCGCAACCCTGCGCGATAAGCGCCGATGTCGCATTGACCATTGTCGCTCCGGCGGTCGTCAAAGCGGAGCCGCGCAAGAACGAGCGACGCGATAAGTCACTCTGCACGCCAAGATCTCCGCCTGACACTATGCGCGTTAACTGCATGCTACTTAGACCCTCTGCTGCTTCGAGGCGTTGATTTACGTCAAGCGATGGGCGGGTCAGGACGTGCGGCTAAACGCCTCTTTTCGTTGCGGCATTCGAGTTTCTGACATGGATCAAAGAGCAAGCGGCCCATTCGAGTAATCAACTCTTACAAAATGACACGGGAGCGGGTCATGCACTCGCCACTTGCTCCTCGATCGAAGATTGGCGCGGTCGGCCCAAGCACGGGCCAGCGCAAATGGGTGTTAATCGCTGTCGCCCTCGTGATCGCCGTGGTGGGCGTTGCCGGCTATTTCGAAAGAAGCACGCTGCATGAATGGTTGTTTGGGCCAAGTGTGGCCCCCACCATCCTTGTTTCCGGCAATATCGAGGCCCATCAAAGTGTGCTCGGTTTCAAGACCGGGCAGTCGCGCATTGTCGAGCTGCCGTTCGATGAGGGGCAATGGGTGAATGCGGGCACGCTGATCGCGCAGCTCGACGACTCCGATTATCGCCAGCAGGTTGCAATCAACGAGGCGACCGTCGAGATGCAGAACCGGCAGCTTGCTACGGCGGAGAAGAATCTCACGGCGGCTCAGCGGTCGATTGAGTACGACGCCGCCGATCTCGAGTTCCGGGAGGCGGAATATAAGCGCGCCGATTTCCTGTTGCAAAAGGGTGCCGGCACGGTCGAGCAGCGCGACCAAACCTATGCCGCGTGGCGGCAAGCGACCGCCGCGCATCAGCGCGATCAGGCGCTGGAGAACGCCGCCCAGCGACAGGTCGAGCTCGCCAAGGCCAGCATCCGCAATGCGACAGAAACGCTCAAGCTGTCGCAGATCGTGCTCGGCTACACGATCCTGCGCGCGCCCTTCTCCGGCGTCATCCAGGTGCGGCAGGCCGAGCTTGGCGAGATCATGGTCCCCGGCACGCCGGTCGTGACGCTGGCCGACCTCGATCACGTCTGGCTACGCGCTTACATCAACGAGACCGATATCGGCAAGGTCCGCTACAGCGAGGCGGCGACGATCACAACAGATACCTATCCTGGCAAGACCTATTCGGGGCATGTCACTTTCATTTCCGCGAACGCTGAGTTCACGCCCAAGAGCGTGGAGACGCATGCGGAAAGAGTGACGCTCGTCTACCGCATCCGTATCGATATCTACAATCCAACCCATGAACTGGTGCCGGGGATGCCAGCTGACGCGACGCTGCAAGTGCTCCCCCCCGGGCAAGCCATGAGCGAAGAGCGGGCCCCCATCGTTGCCGCCGATGGGCTGACCAAGCGGTTCGCCGCGGTCGCCGCAGTCGATGGCTTAAGTTTCGCGGTGCGCCGGGGCGAGATTTTCGGCCTGGTCGGTCCCGACGGCGCTGGAAAGACCACGACGATGCGCATGCTGGCCGGCGTGATGCAGCCGGATAGCGGCGACATCGTCATCGACGGCGTCGATGTGGTGACCGACCCGGAGAATGGGAAGCAGCATCTCAGCTACATGCCGCAACGGTTCGGTCTCTATGAGGACCTCACCGTCGACGAGAACATCCGCTTCTACGCCGATCTGTTCGAAGTTCCAAATCATGTGCGGGAGGAGCGCGCGAACCGTTTGCTGGAAGCTTCGGGCATGAGCCAATTCCGCAGACGGCGCGCCGGCCAGCTATCCGGTGGAATGAAGCAAAAGCTCGGCCTTACCTGTGCGTTGGTCCATACACCGCAAATTCTGTTGCTCGACGAACCGACGACTGGAGTCGATCCAGTCTCGCGCCGCGACTTCTGGCGCATTCTCTACGGCTTGCGCGAGGAAGGCGTGACAATCCTCATCACCACCGCCTATCTCGACGAGGCGGAGCGTTGTAACCGCCTGGCGCTGCTGCACAATGGCCGCGCACTTTATTGTGACACGCCGGCCGCGCTCAAACAGCGCATGCCCGGCACAGTGGTCGCCATTTCATCCACCTCCGGTCGGCAAGTGCGCGCAGCCATCGTCGAACGCGAAGGAGTAAGCAACGTTATCGTGGTCGGCTCCGGCGTTCACGCCGTTGTCGACGATGCGGCCTTGCGGATTCCGCTGCTGCGCAATGCGCTGCAGCAGAGCAACATTGCTTTCACCGATGTCGCAGTCGCCGCGCCGAGCATCGAGGACGTGTTCGTGGCGCTGCTCGAAGACGAAGGAAAGAGAGAATGAGCGGCAGCGATATAGCCGACGCGCAAGTCGACGTCGAAGATCTCGTCAAGCGATTCGGCAGTTTTGTCGCGGTCGATCACGTAAGCTTTCGCATCGGGCGCGGCGAGATCATGGGATTTTTGGGCCCGAACGGTGCTGGAAAATCGACCATCATCCGCATTCTCTGCGGCTTGCTGCGCCCGAGCGCCGGTCGCGTCTTCGTCGCCGGCATCGACGTCGCCAAAGACCCGGAGCGCGTGCGCGAGCGCATCGGCTACATGTCGCAGAAATTTTCGCTCTATCGCGACCTCAGCGTCGAGGAGAATCTGCGCTTCTTCGGCGGCATCTACCGTGTGCCGCGCAACGAGCTTCCCGATCGAATGCGGTTCGCGATCGACATGGCTGGGCTCGCCGGCCGTGAAAAGGCGCTGGTGGCGACGCTTGCCGGCGGCTGGCAGCAACGCCTCGCGCTCGGCTGCGCGGTGCTGCATCGGCCGCCCATCCTCTTCCTGGACGAGCCGACGTCGGGCGTCGAGCCGACGTCGCGGCGTCGCTTCTGGGACCTCATTCATACGCTCGCCGCCGACGGCGTGACGGTGTTGGTGTCAACCCATTACATGGACGAGGCCGAATACTGCAATCGCGCCGCGCTGATCAATCAGGGACGAATCATCGCCATTGGCAGTCCGGAAGAGCTGAAGCGGACAGCCCTTGGCGGCGAACTTCTCTTTCTCGAATGCGAAACGCTTGGACCGACTCTGGCGGCCTTGCAGCAGGCGCCCGGTGTCGTCGATGCATCCGTCTTCGGCAATGCCATTCACGTCCTCGTTACGGACGCCAAGCGCAGCCTTAGCGAGCTGCCGAGTTATCTCGAGCAAAGGTCACTTCGGCCGAACCGTCTCGAACGCATTAATCCCTCGCTGGAAGATGTTTTCGTACAACTCATTGCCGTCGATATGGCCAAGAGGAGGCAGGCGGCATGAGGTTGCGCCGGCTCAAGGCCATCGCAGTAAAGGAAGTGCTGCAAATCTGGCGCGACCCGCGCAGTCTGATGATCGCGCTGCTGCTTCCGTTCAGCCAGATGTTCCTATTCGGCTATGGGGTCAACCTTGATCTCAAGCACATTCCGATCTGCACGTTCGACCGTGAGGGTAGCCAACTTAGTCAGGCATTGCTCAAGCATTTCCAAGCCTCGCCCTACTTCGCCATCGCGCGCGACGTCCGCACTTACCCGGAAATGGTGGCAGCAGTCGATCGGGCGGACTGCAGCGCTGGGATCGTCATCCCGCCGGATTTTTCCGAGCGTTTGAACGATGCCGGAAGCTCCTCGGTGCAGGCGATCCTCGACGGCACGGACGACAATACGGCCAACATCGCATTCGGCTATGCGACGGCGGTAGTGAGCAGCTATTCGAACAACGTTCAGATGTCCTGGCTGAAAAGGCAGGGTCGCACTCTGCAGCGGGTTCAGCGGATGACGGTGCAATCGCGGATCTGGTTCAATGAAGATCTGGACAGCCGCAACTTCATCATCCCCGGCCTCGTTGCCGTCATCATGGCGCTGGTCGGAGCACAGCTCACGTCGCTGACGATCTCGCGCGAATGGGAGCGCGGAACGATGGAGCTTCTCGTCTCCACGCCGGTGACTTCCAGCGAGGTCATGTTCGGCAAGCTCCTTCCGTACCTGCTGCTGGGATGGCTCGACGCCGCTTTCTGCCTGATTATCGCCGCGCTGTGGTTCGACGTGCCGTTCCGCGGGACGATCGCCACGCTCTTCCTAACGACGACCCTATTCCTCGCCGTCGTTCTTAGCATCGGCTATCTGCTTTCGGTGCTGATCCACAGCCAGGTCGGGGCCAGCCAGATAGCGATGGTGGTGACGTTGCTGCCGACGACGCTGCTCTCGGGCTACGTATTTCCGATCGACCAGATGCCCGCGTTCGTCCAAGACATTACTTATCTGATCTACTCGCGATATTACGTCACCATCGTCAAGGCGGTATTCCTGAAGGGTTCTAGTATCCCCGAGCTGCTGACGCCGATTCTGTTCCTCATCGCTTACACGCTTGCCGTCGTCGTCCTCGCCGCGCGCGCCTTCCGCAAGCACCTCGCCTAGGCAATGGGGGTCAACCATGTTCGCGCGCCTCATACCGATCGTGATCAAGGAATTCCTTGAGCTTAGACGCGACAAGGGGGCGCGCTTCCTTTTGGTCGTGCCGCCGATCGCCCAAATGCTGCTGTTCGGCTACGCGGCCACGTTTGAGGTCTATCACGTGTCGACCTCGGTACTCGATCTCGACCATTCCCAGGAAAGCCGCGAGCTGATTTCTCGGTTCACCGCAAGTAACCGATTCGATGTCATCAAAGTGGCCCTAACGCAGCGCGAAATAAACGAAACCATCGATGCAAGCGATGCCGCCGTCGCATTGGTCATTCACGCCGGCTTTGCCGAATTGCTGCGGAAGGGTCAAGGCGCGCCGCTACAAGTCATTGTCGACGGCACCAATTCGAACACCGCGCTAATCGCGCTCGGGTATATCAACACCATCGCAGCGGGGTTTGCCCAAGATTACGTCACCGATTTGGCGCAGCGTGTCCAGGGCGTCCAGGGAATGCGCGGCAGGTGCAGGTGACGGTCGAGCAACGGCCTTGGTTCAACCCCGACCTCAACGGTCGCTGGTTCTTCGTGCCGGGCGTCATCGGCACGCTCACCCTCGTCACTATCGTCAATCTCACCGCGTTTGCGATCGTACGCGAGCGCGAAGTGGGCACGTTGGAGCAGATCATGGTGAGCCCGATACGCCCTGCCGAGTTCATCTTCGGCAAGACCGTGCCGTTTTTCCTTGTCGGCCTCGGCGAAGTCGCGCTTGTCGTTGCCGTCGGGATAGTGTGGTTTCAGGTTCCTTTCGTCGGCAACCCTTTCGTGCTACTGTTCGGTACCGCACTATTTCTCCTCAGCACGCTGGCGCTCGGTCTGCTCATCTCCACCGTCTGCTCGACCCAGCAACAGGCGTTCTCGACGAACTTCTTCGTGCTCAATCCATTTTTCATATTGTCCGGATTTATGTTCCCTATATCAAGCATGCCGCAAGTGCTCCAGTGGTTCACCTACATCAACCCATTACGCTATTACCTGGTTGTCATCCGCGGGACTTTTCTTAAAGGGGTTGGCGTGAGCGTGCTTTGGCCGGATTTCGCAGCGATGGCGGTCCTTGCCGTGGCTCTCCTCACGCTTAGCATTCTTCGCTTCCGAAAGTCCCTCGAATAACGCACCGCCAAGCCCATTGCTGCTGGAGCAGGGGCTCTGGTGGCCTGCTCTGATAAGGGACGAGCTTTCCCGTAGCGTGCTTGGAAAGCCGGCTGTGGCTTGATGAGGGGCTTTTAAGTTCTATAGCGCCGAACATCGGGGCGAGACCATGAAATGGCCGCCGACGAGTCGGTGTTCACGCTTGGCGAAGATGTCGGTCTTTACGGGGGCTCTTATCGTGTGACCGAGGGTCCCTATGCCAAATACGGCGAATGGCGCGTGCCCCGCGTTCACCATCTCTCTCACCCACTCGCGCGCGCGAGGCGCTGATGATGGCGGGCGCCGGCGGCGCGATGCGAGCTACGGGGTGGCGCGCGACAGCCACCCGGTTTCAACAATTCGGTGAGGGGGGCCCGCGTTCTCTCACCCACTCGCGCGCGCGAGGCGCTGATGATGGCGGGCGCCGGCGGCGCGATGCGAGCTACGGGGTGGCGCGCGACAGCCATCCGGTTTCAACAATTCGGTGAGGGGGCTCTTATGGCATCGCTCGCTGAGCGCAGCGCGAGCCCGTGGACAGCGACAAGCATACGAGATCGACCTGCGGGGTCGCGCGACAGCCATCCGGTTTCAACAATTCGGTGAGGGGGCTCTTATGGCATCGCTCGCTGAGCGCAGCGCGAGCCCGTGGACAGCGACAAGCTCGACCTGCGCCAGCAGCTTGTGCGGCGCTGTGTGTGGCAATGGACGGTGGCTGGCAGCCGACGTCGATGGTTTGTTGGTGGCGATCGGACGGCGGCGAGGATTCGGCGCCGCGCCGGCGATGATGGTCCCAACGCGCCGCGGCGATTGCGAAAAATTCTCGGAGCCTCACTTGACGTGTCCAATGCGTCGTCTCGTGCCCGAGGGTCGCGTAGTAGGATTCGGCATCGCGGAAAGCTTCGATGGGCGGCATCTGTACGTGGTCGTGCGTCACGCTGTAAAAAGCCATCGTGCCGCCGTGCCGGATGGCAGCCCCCGTCGCCGCGAAGAAAGCCTCAGCGCGTTCGATCCGCTGCACGGTCTCGGTGCGCGGGGCCGGCTCGGCGTAGTAGTGCTCGGGCAAGCCGTCGATCTGCTCGACATTAAAGACGGTGTAGCCCTTCATGAAGGGAATGGCGCGCTCGGCTTCCTCGCCGGTCGCCGCGTCGGTCTCGGTGCGGATGATCTTGTCGGCGTACACGACCAGACTCCCTTCCTCGCCCTTGCGGACATGCGCCTTTAATTCCAGTGCTTGCTTGAAGGTCATCCACACGGGCGCGGCGTAGCCTTTCGCCATCGCGGCCGACCACAGCATCAGGACATTGATGCCCTGATAGGGGATTCCGTTGCCGCGCAGGGGCCGCGTGATGCGCCCGGCGGCGTGTTCGGCACTCCACGGTTTCATCCAAGGCCGAACGCCTTTCTCAAGCTCGCGCACGATCTGATCGGTGATCTTCTGATAAACATCGGTTCTCATTGCCTTTCCTTCCTTGGCTAATGGGTTGCGCATGCAACCGACTAGCCTCGCGGCAATGAGCGGGGGTTGGCCGTCACAGGCCAAAAAACGTGGGGTGGTGCGGGCCGGAGACCGAGCGCAGCGAGGGCGACTACACGGCCCGCGTTTTTTGCCCGCAGGGCTTGGCCTTGACGGCCTGGGGGCCGCAGGCCCCACTTTCAAATAAAAGAAATGGGTTTGTCAGCCGAAACGCGGCACAGGCCATATCTCACAGGCAACTTCTCCATTTGGCCCTTCGCGTCGTTCACGGCGCCGTAAGATCATGTCTGAGATTGAGGGACAAACGGACTTAACGCGGACATCACGTTTCGGTAGCGATTGACCGTGCAGCGAGGCTAGCTGCCATTCCAGCGGGTGAGAGTCCCCGCCAACAGAGATGCTATGGGGCGGCGGCGAGGATTATTGCATCCATCGGCGCTGACGTGAATCGATGGAGCACCCCCATGCAGAAGTTGAATGACCTGAGCCGATGCCTCACCCCCCTCGAACCGGACAGCACGCTGATCGCCGTCATCGAGATGAGCCTGTCGAGCTGGCTCGTTGCCGGCATCGTGCCTGGCGTCGAGCGCCAGCCGTTGAAGAAGCTCGCGGTCGACGAGAGTGTATTGTTGAAGCTGTTGCATCGATGGAGAGAGGAAGCCAAGAAGGCAGGATACATGATCAAACGGATCGCTGTCGCTTTCGAGGCTGGCCGTGACGGCTTCTGGCTGGCGCGCTGGCTCAGGGCTCGCGACATCGAGGTCCATGTCATTCATGCATCGAGCGTAGCCGTATCGCGCGAGCACCGGCGTGCCAAGACCGACCGGCTCGACACCGAGTTGCTCAAACGCGCCTTTCTTGGCTGGCTGCGCGGCGAGCGTGATCACTGCAAGATGGTCGCAATCCCGACAATCAAGGACGAAGATGGCAAGCGGCCCAACCGCGAGCGCGAGAGCCTCGTCGGAGAGCAAAGTCGGGTCATCAACCGAATCAAAGCAACATTGGTCCGGCTCGGTATCCGCGGCTTCAATCCCAAGCTGAAGAAAGCTCCCGAACGACTTGAAGGCTTGCGCACGCCCGAGGGCGAGCGGATCCCGCCCAACACGTTGTCTGAACTACATCGCGACATGGAGCGCCGACGGCTCTTGCGCGATCAGATCCGGCAGATAGAGAGCGCACGCCGGGATCGCCTCGAGCATGCACCCGGCGAGGGAGCGCATGCCATGGTACGCCTGCTGGCGCGTGTGATGGGCATTGGCATCGAGACGGCCGACATGCTGGTGCAGGAGGTGCTGTCGCGAAACTTGCGCGATCGACGCGCCGTAGCGCGTTATGCGGGCCTCACTGGCTCGCCCGACGAGAGCGGGAAGAAGCGCCGCGAGAAAGGACTGGCGCGATCCGGGAATCCTCGGGTACGGCGGGGCATGATCCAATTGGCGTGGCGATTTCTCCTGTTCCAGAAGGACAGCACCCTGGCACAGTGGTTCCGATCCCGCACCGAGAACGCCCGCGGCACTCGCAAGACTATGATCGTGGCCTTGGCGCGCAAGCTTCTGATCGCCCTCTGGCGGCTCGTGCGGGAGGGTGTGGTACCGGACGGCGTCATTCTGCGTCCCGCACAATGACAGGAGGACGTAGAAGGCACCCAACAGTTTTGGCCCAGTCTGTCCACTCGTGACGGGCCGCCAATGACGGTTCGAGGTGGCGGTGACCCGATGGACTCCATGGCTTATCACGCCGTAACAGAGAATGGGTCCGCCGCTTCGGAGCTTCGCTACCGATGCGCATGACTGCATCATGGTTCGGGTCCTTGGACCCACCGAATACAAGGTTGTGGCGCGATAGATCCGCGCTCGAAACGCGGGCTCCCCTCTGATCGTCAACTCTGATCGTCAACTTGCGGACCCAGCCCGACTGCATTCGATGGTGCAGCCGTGCTCGGACTGTTAAGGCCAAGCCCTACGGGTGGTCGCCGAAGAGGCGACCAGCTTGACAGCTCCTGCGCGCGACAGCTTCGGGTCGGAGACGAAGAAACGGGCTTTCAGATCGAACAAAAAAACTGACGAGGAAGAAAGATGCGCCACTCTGCTAAAACTTCTTGACAAAAAAAGCCCCATACAAGGAGTTCCAGTCGCTGTTGTAGTTATATCCAGCAACGGGGAGGGAGACCGATCCGTTGAAAGCCTGGAAGTAAAAGTCCCCGAAGGCTGGGCGTTCCAGTCTGATCCGTACAGGGGGGCGAGCAACCTGACAGGCTGTAGCGGAAGCGAACCAGTGAAGCCACGAAATCTACCGCCCGCGTGAAACGGATTGCGGGAGTGTCGGGAGTGCCGAGCCGGTGGTCAATCGGCGAAGGCCAATGTCGGCATCGAATATCTGGATATCGATGTCGAACTCCCCGGGGTCGGAGAGGACGGCATGCCAGGAAGGAATGGCAGTGAAAGCCCGGAACCACTCGCGGGTCGCCTCGGCGCTCCCGCACAGCGAAGGCATCGCGTATAAGCCGCCATGCGGTGAAATTGCGATGTGCCTGCGAGTGGGGCGGATGAGGCCGATTAAGTGATGACGGACCGGGACAGGACAACCCGGACCTGAGCGAGGGCCTCTGGGGCGGTAGGCTAGTCACCTACAACGGCAGTGCATTATCGAGTCCGCGGCCCGACACAGAGCGGGACTACCGTAGTGACCACGAGGTGCACGAAGGGCGAAGACAAACGGTCGTCGGTCAGCGCATGCCGGGAGCAGGCTTAAGCTGATTGACGCTTCGGGAAGGTCCCGCCTGATATGCCAGCCTTCCAGCCGTACTGGGGAAAACCCGCCGTACGGAATGATAGGGAGGATCGAGGAAACGTCGGCATCATTCGAAGCCCGGTCCGCGCCTCGATCCCACCCGACCGAAGGCGACTTCGGCACTTCGGCCGAAGTACCAAGTGGTCGAGGCGCACACGCGTGCCGTAACAAACTCCATCCCCGGCGGGGTCCCCACTTAGAACGTCGGCTATGGAAAGTAGAAAAAATTCATTATTCCCGTCATGATTGTGCCATAGAGGAATGGTGTAGTTCACGGGCCAGCCAAAAGCTCGTCACTTGCGGAGCGCGTGTCGTCATCTGTCCAATCGTATTACCTGTCGCCCACGCGATAGATCTTGTGCACCCCGCGAAGCGTTCAATGATAAAGACTGCCGAGCGTCTGGCAGGCCAACTAAAACTTTTTAACTCACATATGACGGAAAGAGGCTTGCTGCCTCGTTAGCTTTGCCGATCTGCAATATGAAACTTAGTGTGTGCGGCGCTCATCCGTCAGCTTTCTAATTCCTGTTCCGCGAACCAGAGCCAAAACGATGCGCCTCGACGCAGTCGAGGCACTGGAGGAGCAAAATGAGCAACCCAATCAGACTGAGGGGCGCGAACATTTCACTGCCGGAGGACTTTGAATTCGGTGAAGTCCTCACACACGTTCAGCCAGTCGCCCCCACTTCACCTCCGCCTAGTCTTGGCGCGCTGGCCGCCTTCGTTGGGACTTTTACCGGCAGCGGCTTTAACACGATATTCCGGCCGGACAGCGCCAAAACGCCGACCGCGCTGCCTATTCCCATCACCGGCAGCGACAATATTCTGGAATTGAACCTGACCTCCGAGACTCTGACCTTCTCGCCCAGTCTCGGTACCGTCCCTAACCGTGGATCGCTGCAGCAGCCGGATGCGTTCCTCAATGGCGTGCCTTATCTTCAAGCCATCAATGACGTGACCACGCCGGGCGTGTCTACCGGCATCCACGTTGAGCCCGGTCTGTGGATGATTGTCCCCGCCACAACAATTCCCGCGGAGGGGATTACGTTGGTCCGCATGGCGTCGATACCGCACGGCACTACCATAGCGGCGCAGGGCACCTCAACCACCATCAAAGGACCGCCAACTATAGGAAAAGTCGATATCACCCCGTTTGCTACGCCCCCACACGGAATCCCGCCGGGACCGCCACCTGCCGGGACAATCAAGTTCCCCAGTCAGACTGCTGCCACTGCGGGCACCGCTCGCATCCCGCAGGATCTGACCACTTTCATTGCCAACGGCACCATTACCCAGGCTATCCTCGACGATCCGAACAGCATTCTGCGCGACATTATCAGCAAACAGACAGTCACCGAGACGACCACAATATCCGTCGCCACCAACCCTGTTGCACCGCTCTTCGGGGGCGGAACAGATAACATCGCATTCCTAACCGGCGCGCCAAATATAACTCTCACAACTCCAATTGGCACTCCGCCGCCGGCGCCAAATGGTCAAGCGCTGCAAATGACGGCCACCTTCTGGATAGAAACGGTTCAGCACAAAATTCTGGTGCCAGTCTTCAAGGTGGGCCAGCCGCCGCTTTTGATCAAAGCCACGGCACAAAGCCCAAGGCAGTCTGTGCCGACATTTTCCATTACGCCGCCTATCAACCTTCCGGAGCCGCGACCGATTACGGTCACGTCAACGCAGATTCAATATTCTCAGACCGTCATGCTGAACTTCAATGGTCTGACCTGGCCGCATGTGTCGGTAGCCACACTGGTGCCCTCCAACGCCGTACCAGTTCCCCCATCGGTGTGGAATTGACGCGAGGCAAAATCGGGGTCGACCGGCGCTGTCACGCGGCGACATGACGAGACGGAGAAAAGAGCGGAAAATCGGCTCCCAGAACTCCGCTAGCTCGACGGGATGAGGCCGAGCGCCAACGCTTCATTCACGTGGGCGACAATACGCTATGCTAGAATGCACTTGGTTCGCGCAAGCGCGGCGCCGAACGTCCACGGCGTTGATGCTGCGACGCTGTGATTAACGTGCGTCGTTCCCTCCCAAAACCCGAATAACCGCGCGCCAACCGGTATGTCTGCCAATCCCATTCAATGCCCAGGTGCTCCATATACTGGCCGAAGAGGCAACTGCGCTGCAACGAATTGTGTGTTCCACCCTTCCATGCGAGCTCTGGGGCATTTCAGTTTTTGGCCCATTTCGACGTTCGCAACGCTGCAAGATCATGTCTGAAATTGAGGGATAAACGGACGTAACGCGGACATCGCGTTTCGGCAGCGGTGATCGGCCGAGCGGCACATCGCCGCGATGCGGCTTGCCTCGTTCACCGCCGATCCAAGGACAGTAAAGTCTAGCCGCACTAAAGACGAGTTCTCGCTGCTGCCTTACTGGCTCGCAACAGGGGTGACCGACTATGTCGCCGATCATCACCCGCTTCGCCGCCGAAGGCGTTATCGGTGAGATGGATGCCGTGTTCCTTCGCACCGCGCAAGCGTGCAGTCGAAGCCGGCCGAGATGCTCTGGACGCACCGGCGCCGCCGGCGCACAATTCCCAAGTACAATAGCAGAGAGCAGGCATTGCCGAAGGCGCTAACGGGCACGTTAAGATCAATGGCGAGTAGTCGGTCTCTTCTGTTGCCGTTGTTGGCTTATTTCGCCGTCGCCGCAAGGCTCCTGAAATCTACGTCCGACGCTGCGGCGAGATAGGTGAAGGCCGACCATATCGCAACCGCCTGGTCGAGCTGCTTCGGATCGATTTTGTCGAGCGTGTCGTCGGCAGTGTGGTGGATATCGAAATAATCAAGCCCGTCTTGACGCAGCGATGCCACCGGCACGCCGGCTGCCTGCAGTTCGCGAACATCCTCGCCGCTGCCAAGCGCCGGCCGGCGATCAATATTGGCGCCAAGCGGCGCGATGATCCGCCCCAGCGTGCGGCCGAAATCGCTGCCGGCGGCGCCCGGCGGGAGTTGCACGGAATAGACCGTACGCGCCCCAAAATCCGCTTCGCCGGCGATTACGATCTTGTTGGCTTCTCCCTCATGGGCTTTGGCATAGGCAGCGCCGCTGAAATCCATCTCCTCGGCGCCGAAGAGGACGACGCGAATTGTCCGGCTGGGGCGCTGCGGCAGGCCGGCGATCAGCCGGGCGGCGCCGAAGGTGATGGCCATGCCGGCACCGTCATCGGTGGCGCCGGTGCCCAGATCCCAGGAATCGAGATGTCCGCCGATGAGAACGATCTCGTCTGGACGGTCCGCGCCTTTGATCTCACCGACGACATTCCAGGATGGCGCGTTCTCGTGAACCGTCGGCGTCAGCAGGAGGCGGATCCGCACGGGACCCAGCGCTGTCAGCCGCTCGAGCTGCTCGGCGTCCGGAATGGCCAGCGCCGCTGCCGGAATCCGCGGCGTGCCATTTTCGTAGTTGAGAGCGCCGGTATGCGGCAGGCGATGGCTGTCAGTGCCGAGCGAGCGCAGCAGATAGGCGACCGCGCCGCGTTTGGCGGCCTCCGAGGGGCCAGAGCGACGGATCGGGTTGGCAGCGCCGTAGCCGCTGCCGTCCTGCGCCCGCACCATGCGCTGCGTCACCACCGCGATCTTGCCGGCAAGCGATCCCGGCGGTGCCGCCAACAGGTCCGCATAGGTTCGGAACAGCGCGATCTCGGCTTCGATGCCGTTGGCATCCGTCGCAACCGAGCCGCCCAGTGCTGTAATGGCGAGATGCTGCGGTACTGGACCGACGACCTCCGCGCTCTCCGCGCCGCGGATCCAGGCAGGGAAGGTGAAGGGTTCGGAGTGCACGTTCTCGAAGCCCGTTTGTCTTAGTCTGGCCTCGGCCCATGCGACCGCCCGCCTATGGGCCTCGGTGCCAGCCAGACGTTGCCCGATCTCGGTGGTTAGCGATTCCACGAAGGCAAAGGCGGCGGGATCGTCGAGTGCCTTCCGTCCGAGGCTCGAAGCGGTGACCGCCAGCGACTTAAGTGGCGGCGCGGCGGATGCCTTTATCGCGACGGCGCTTGACGCCAGGACAGCCGATAGGACGGCGATGCGCAAGATCTTGGCCATGACAAGCTATTCTTTCGCCACTTTGAACTTAATCGGGTTCGTTGATCACCTTTTTGCGCTAACCGCAATGAGTCCGAATTCCCACGCAGACCCGCGCGCCGTTCGACGCGCTTTTTTAGGGCTGGATAGCCGGGACGACGGCCCTCCGGACGGATCGTCGAACCGCAAAGGCTCGCGGCAGGAATTGGCCCGTCACGTCACTTGCCGTGATGCAGCAACTTGGTCGCGATCAGGTGAAAAGCGGACATCGCACAGAATCGTTGATCGGTTGAGATTAACCCGAAGGAGACATTCTTGCTGCCGCGCACAGATCTCTGAACCACATTCCGCCTCGGTGGCAATTCCGCCCCCGGGCACTACGCTCATCAGGCGATACATGTAGGGCGTGTTCTTTGGGGTGGAGGGGTGAACACCGGACCAAAGTGGGCAGGCACTCTATGAAGGCAAGTCTCCGACGGTCGAGTCACGACGCCGCGCGGAAGCTCGGAAACCGGCTCTGTTCGAAAAGCTGTGGCGAGAGTTTCTCCCATTCGTGCGCGAATTGAAATGCCGTCAAATCGTCGAACGTGTCGCCGATCACCTGCATTCCAACCGGCATGTTCTTCTCGATGAGGCCCAACGGCACGTCGACAACCGGATAGCGGCTCAACAAATTCCACGGCCACGTCAGGCAATACTTCATGCCGGTCGCGACGGAGATCTCCTCTTTACTGCTCAAGGTGTCCGCTGTGATGTACGGCGTCGACATGGTCGGCATCAACAGGACATGAAAGCCTTTCAAGAAGACTTTCTCCTTCACCTGTCGGTGCAGCTTCGTGGCGAGATCGTCGGCCTCCGCCGCCTGGGCCGGCCCCAGCGCCTGCCCGATGTCTTCGAGCTGCTGTTTCACGTAAGGCGTCAGCCGGTCTTTGTTCTTCTCCGCCTGGATCATCAACAGCCCCTCCGAGCTGGACATCAAGCCGGCCAGGAACGTCTTGAGCTGCTGGACGGAAAAACCGCAGTCCACCTCCTCGACGATGCACCCGTAATCCCGCAGACGCTTGATGCCATCGAGCATCTTGTGTCTCATGCTCGCAATCGGATCGTCGATCGCGGCCCCCCAGTCGAAAGCAATGCGCCACGCCGATATCGAATCGTAGCGCAAAGGATAATCGAGTCGCGGCCGCAGCGAGGAGAGTACTTTCGGCGACGGCCCGACGATGGCGTTCTGCAAGCGCGCCAGGTCGTCGAACCTTCTGGCCAGCGGCCCATACGTCTCATACGAGATTTCGGATACGAGATTTCGGAGGTCGCGACACGTCCGAACGGCGCCTTGAAGCCATAAAGCCCGCACTGCGACGCCGGCACCCGGATCGAGCCGCCCATGTCGGAACCGGTCGCAAGCGTTGCAAACCCCGCGGCCAAGGAGGCGCCTGATCCGCTCGAGGACCCGCCCGGAGAATAGTCGAGGTTCCACGGATTACGCGTCGTTCCCCAGGCGTAGGTCGAAGCGGAGGCCGACAAGTAAAATTCGGGCACGGTCGTCTGGACGTGCAGGACGGCGCCCGCCGCTTCCAGCGCGTCGATGATCGCCGAATTTTCTTCGGCCGGCGGCGCATCCTTATAGGCCAGCGATCCCATGGTGACGCGCCAGCCGACACGCTCGCTTTCGTCTTTGAACGCGACCGTAATTCCCTCCAGAGGTCTTTGCGTGCCTTTCTTGTATCGCTCTTCCAATTCCTTGGCCTCAGCCATCGCTTCATCGAAATGCTTGTAGGTGATCGCATTGATGAGCGGGTTGTATTCTTCGATGCGCTTGATCTGGGCCTGCAGCAGGTCGACCGGCGACAACCGGCCGGCCTTGAAGGCAGCGATCAGCTCCACGACCGGTGCGTAGCACAGAGCCGCGTCGCTGCCCTCGCGCGCCATTGCCGAAGCCGCGGGGATTGATGCGGCGGAAACGGAAGCCAGCAGCCCCTTGGTGAAGTCACGCCTTGCCAGCATCGAACTTTTCTCCAAGGCTTTGTGTCAGCCGGGTCACACCGCCGTCAACTACCGTCGCCGTTCCACTACGGCAAGCTGTCCGCTGGTCTATGCCGTAGCAAAGCGGTGCACGTCGTTGACGCGCCGTCATGCGGCAACGTCCAATACGACTAAAATCGAAGGGGTCTATCGCTTCACGTGCGCGATCGAGCGCCGAAACGAAGGTCGCAGGAGCTGAGGGTCAGAACAATATACTCGCCTGGAACCGACGCCTTTGTTAGCTGCGGGAGGCAATAAACGCTGCACAGCTTGTTGTGATGGATGAGAGGCTGAAGGATCCTGCCACCGGTTCGGTGGTTCGATTCCACCCTCTGAGGCGGTCGCGCTACGCCATTGCTTCGTCCCTCTAAACTAACGCATAGAGTCTGAAACTGGCCCGTCACGTCACTTGCCGTAATGCAGCAATTTGGTCGCGATCGGGTGGAAAGCGGACATCGCGCAGACATCGTTGATCGGTCGAAAATGACCCGTAGCAGACCTCGAATGTGTCCGGCCGAGCACGAACGAAGCGCGGCCCGGCCTATCTCACCAATGTGACCGGCACCTTTGAGCCTTTGGCTACGCTCATGGCAACAGACCCCAATAAACGACCAGCTAGGCTTCCCACTCCACCTGATCCAATAACGATAAAATCCACCTGATGTTGTTCGGCGGCCCGCGCGATCGCTTCTGCCGGTTTGCCAGCGAGCACGTGGCATTGATAGGCAATGTGCTGGGGTTCAAGCAGTTGGGAAGCCTTCTGAAGCAAGGCCATCCCTGGAGCCATGATCTCGCGTGCCAGACCGGTTTCCTGCGGGAGGTTTGCCATCGTGCCGGGCTGCACATTGAGGAGAAACACGCTTGCCCGATGCCCTGCCCTCGCCAGCGCAATGACGTGTTGGACTGCGCGCACCGCACTCGCTGATCCATCGAATGGTATGAGAATGCTGCGCGCAGGCCTTTTCTTCGCAAATTGAAGTGCAAGCTCGCGCAGGGCGGCAAGATTGCGATCGGAGAAAAAGCCGCGAGCCGCCCGTTCCCGATGTATCGCTCCATCGAGCTTTCCCTCGTCGAACCGCCGGACCAGATCGGTGGGCGACAGGTCAACGACTTCAATCTCGTCCGCCAGATCAACAATGCTATCAGGCACCAACTCGCGCACCACCGACCATGTGATTTTGGCTACTGTGGTGCCGAGGCTTTCGATGTGCTGGACATTCAACGTCGAGAACACATCGATGCCCAATTCGATCAGTTCCCGGACGTCGAGATAGCGCTTGGCGTTGCGGCTTCCGGGAACATTGCTGTGCGCAAGTTCATCCACCACGACAAGGTCGGGGTGCCGCCTCAGAATCGCGTCGACGTCCAATTCCTCGACCACATGTCCGCGGTATTCAACTCTCTTGCGCGGAATAAGCTCGATGTCCCGAAGCAGCCTCTCCGTGCTTAGCCGCCCGTGCGTCTCTATCAGAGCAACCACCACGTCCGCGCCGTCGCGGCGGCGCGACTGCGCCGCCTGCAACATTGCATAGGTCTTTCCGACGCCTGGCGCAGCGCCAAGGAAAATCTTCAGGCGACCGGGCCGCCGTTCGCTGCCCTCACGCATCGTCGTGTCGTCCCGAACTACCCCGACTACCTTAAGTGGATGCAGTAACAGGCTTGCCGGGCCGCAAAAAGGATTTTTGCGTTTATGTCACGTTTATAAAACTTGTCTCCTGTGCTTATTGAACGAAAACACAGAGGCGTCATGTCAAACAAAAAAACACCACCGCCGCGCATTCGCCTTGATGCAAATCAAGGCAAATGGTGTAAAATACGTGGCCTACAAATACCTAGAAACAACTCGGCGCCGACATGATTTTGATCATCGTCATGCTTTTGGCTCTTGTCGGTTCTTTCGCGCTGTTGTTCGGCCTCGTCTATTTTGCCGGAGGCATCATCAACTCATCGTCGACGCCGTGAATTGCACATCGTGATTTGCCGCTTTCTCATCGAGGCTCACGCGCGCAACAACAACTCAATCAGGACATGAGCCATGGGAATCTATGTCTTGTTGGTGATGGTGGCGCTCGTAGTGATCTATCTCTTTTACGCCGTGATCCATCCCGAACGCTTCTGATCGGGGGGAAGGCACCATGACGTTTGAAGCCTGGCTGCAGATCGGCGTGACCTTGGTGTGCGGATTTTTAATCAGCATTCCGACCGGCCGTTACCTCTCGAAGGTCGTGAGCGGCCGCAGGACGGCGCTCGACCGCGTGTTCGATCCGCTCGACAATTGCCTTTACGCCTTGATCGGCCGCCGGCTTTGCAGCCAAGCGATGGACTGGAAGTCATACACGTTGCACATGCTGGCGACCAATCTGATGATGGCAATCATCATTTTTCTGATCCTGACATTTCAGGATCGGCTGCCGCTCAACCCTCGGCATTTGGCCGGGATGGAGCCGGTGCTGGCGTTCAACACGGCGATCAGCTTTATCACCAACACCGACTGGCAGGCCTATGGCGGCGAGACGACGCTGTCGAACTTCAGCCAGATGGCGGCGATTACATTTCCGATGTTCACCTCGGCGACGACCGGCTTTGTCGTTGCCATGGCCTTCATCCGGACCTTTAGCATCCGCGACGGCAGCACAAATCTTGGCAATTTTTATCGCGACCTGATCCGCTTCACGACCCGCGTGTTGCTGCCGACATCGTTCGTGCTGGCGCTGGTGATGGTTCAACAGGGCGAGCCGCAGACACTTGTGCCCGATGTCGTGGCGCACACGCTTGGAAGCGCCACGCAGACCATCTCGCTCGGGCCGGTGGCATCGCTCGAGACCATCAAGCATCTGGGGACGAATGGCGGCGGGTTTTTCAACGGCAATGCTGCGCACCCGTTCGAAAATCCGACGCCACTCACGAACTTGATTGAGATCCTGCTGATGATCGTCCTGCCGAGCTCGATCGTGCTCTGCTTCGGCGAGATGATCGGCAACCGGCGCCAGGGCTGGGTGCTTTACGGCGTGATGGCGGCGATGGTGCTCATGTTTCTGCCGATCGTCGTTGTCTCGGAGCAGGCCGGCACGCCGCTTTTGGCAAACGCCGGCATTGAGACAAAGGCCGCCGCTGACGAGCCAGGCGGCAACATGGAGGGCAAGGAAGTCCGCTTCGGGATCGCGCAAAGCGGATCATTCGCCGCCGTTACCACGCTGTTCACGACCGGAAGCGTGAATTCAATGCACGACAGTTACACGCCGCTCGGTGGCATGGGCGCGTTCATCGGCATGATGCTGCAATGCGTTTTCGGCGGAAAAGGCGTTGGATTTCTTGCCGCCCTGGTGTTCGGCATCATCGGTGTCTTCCTGGCCGGATTGATGGTGGGACACACGCCGCAATTTCTCGGCAAGAAAATTGAAAAACCGGAGATCGTCCTCGTCGCACTGACGCTCCTGATCCATCCGCTGGTGATCCTCGCTCCAACCGGATGGTCGGTGGTTGCGCCTTACGGAGTCGCCGCGATGGGCAATGGGGGCATCCACGGCTATTCCGAAGTGCTCTACGCGTTCACCACCTCGGCAGCGAATAACGGTTCGGCGTTTGCCGGGCTTAACGCCAACACCATCTGGTACAACCTGGCGACCGCCGCGGTCATTTTGCTCGGCCGCTACCCGCCGATTATCTTCATGATGGCATTGGCGGGATCGGTGGCCGTCAAGCCAGTCGCCGCGATCACCTCCGGCACGTTGCGCACCGATACACTGAAGTTCGGTACCTTCTGGCTCGGCACTATCCTGGTTGTCGGAGCGTTGACCTTCCTTCCGGCGCTCGTGCTCGGTCCAATCGCTGAATTCTTTGCCCTGAAAAGCGGGCTCCTCTTCTGAAGGGCCGCCGCATGTCAGGCACGAAGTGGCTTCCATGAATTGGCTCGTCGGCGTGCGCGCAAAACCTGCTTGGGCCGGGGCCAGAACGGCGCCGAAGGCCGTCTACGATGCCGCCCTGTGGCGGCAGGCCACCATCGATTTGCTATG
The DNA here is from genome assembly GCA_963831135.1 of uncultured Alphaproteobacteria bacterium. Taxonomy (GTDB): domain Bacteria; phylum Pseudomonadota; class Alphaproteobacteria; order Rhizobiales; family Xanthobacteraceae; genus BOG-931. Next base: position 247,436 of record CAWHPH010000004.1, on the reverse strand, counting down.
CAAGTTCGATCCACGGACCCAGATCCGCAACCCGGTCATGTTCGTGGTGTGGCTCGGCGCCATCGTAACTGCCGCGCTGACGATAAATCCCGCATTGTTCGGGCCGAGCGACGCGTCCTCCACCTACAATGGCCTGGTGACAATAATCTTGCTGTTCACCGTCTGGTTCGCAAACTTCGCAGAAGCGCTGGCCGAATGCCGGGGCAAGGCCAAGGCGGCTTCGCTGCGGCGGACCAAGAATGAGCTGACGGCAAATCGCGTGGCGGCCTCCGGTACGACAGAACCGGTGCTTGCCGGCGTGCTGCGCAAGGGCGACCTCGTCCGTATCGAGCGAAACGAGCTCATTCCGGCGGACGGCGAGGTGATTGAGGGCATCGCCTTTGTGAACGAGTCGGCCATCACAGGAGAATCCGCTCCGGTCCTTAAGCAGCCCGGCACGGATATGTTCTCGACAGTCACCGCGGGAACGCTGCTGGTGTCTGATCGGCTGCTTGTCCGCGTTACCGCCGATCCCGGCGAAAGCTTCCTTGATCGCATGATCCACCTCGTGGAGGGTGCCAAGCGCCAAAAAACTCCGAACGAGCTGGCGCTCACGGCGTTGCTGGCCATCCTCACGCTGATCTTCCTCATTGTGGTCAGTGCGATGGCCCCTGTCGCAGTCTATTTGCAGGCCCGCATCAATACCGCTGATTTGGTGGCGCTGTTGGTAGCGCTTATTCCGACCACGATCGGCGCTTTGCTATCGGCTATCGGCATTGCCGGGATCGATCGCACCTTTCGTTTCAATATGTTGGCCATGTCCGGAAAAGCAGTCGAGGCGGCAGGCGACGTACACACGCTGCTCCTCGATAAGACCGGCACGATCACCGTCGGCGACCGCCAGGCGACCGAATTCCTGGCGCTTGCAGGCTCTACGGCCAACGAACTTATTCAAATGGCTTACTTGGCCTCCTGCTTCGACACCACGCCGGAGGGGCGGACAATCATCACGTTAGGCGAGAGGCTCGGCGCGCGCCGCGAGTTGTTGCCCGATGGCGCGCGCCCGCTCGACTTCTCCGCGGAGACGCGGATGAGCGGCGTCGATCTGCCGGATGGCCGCATTATCCGCAAAGGCGCCGCCAGCGCCGTGGTCAGATACGTAGCGGAGACCTTCGGGACTGTCGAACCACATGATCTCAAACCGACCGTGGAACACGTATCGCTGAAGGGGGCAACGCCGTTGGTGGTCGCGGCAGGCGGACGCATCCTGGGAGTGGTTGCGCTGTCGGATGTGCTTAAGCCCGGCATTCGCGAGCGCATGGTGCGCCTGCGGGAAATGGGAATCCGCACGGTGATGGTGACCGGCGACAATCCCGTGACCGCAGCCGCCATCGCCTCACAGGCGGGCGTGGACGATTTTGTCGCCGAGGCAAAGCCGGAGGAAAAGCTGACGCTCATTCGCCGCGAGCAGGCGCAAGGCCGGCTGGTGGCGATGACCGGTGACGGCACAAATGACGCGCCGGCGCTTGCCCAGGCCGATGTCGGCGTGGCGATGCATTCAGGCACCAATGCAGCCAAGGAAGCTGCCAATCTGATTGACCTCGATTCTGATCCGACCAAGCTCATCGACCTCGTCGCTATCGGCAAGCAGATGCTTATAACGCGCGGCGCGCTGACGACGTTTTCCATCGCCAACGACGTAGCAAAATACTTTGCCATCATTCCCGCGATGTTCATCATTGCACTTCCGGGTTTGTCAGCGTTGAACGTGATGGGTCTGGCGACGCCGCGCAGCGCCGTGCTGTCGGCGCTCATCTTCAACGCCTTGATCATCCCGGCGCTGATCCCGCTTGCCTTGCGCGGCGTTCCGGTGCGGCCGACCGGCGCCGAGGCGACTTTCTACCGGAATTTGATGATTTACGGCCTGGGCGGACTGGCCGTACCGTTTGTCGGCATCAAGGTTATCGATCTTTTCCTTTCGGTGCTTCTGTAGAGGATCCATATGCGGGACATATTGCTCGGCGCTTTGCGGGCATCGTTGGTTACGTGGGCTCTCTGCGGCCTTGCTTATCCGCTGGCCGTGACGGCGCTCGCGCAGTGGCTCTTTCCATGGCAGGCGAACGGAAGCCTAGAGGCTGACGCGCGCGGCGAGATCATCGGATCGCGCCTGATCGGACAACAATGGGATGGACCCGAGTGGCTTCATGGCCGTCCGTCGGCGACCACCTCGATAGACCCGCAGGATGCAAACAAGACCGTGCCGGCGCCTTACAACGCCGCCAGTTCGGGCGGCTCCAATCTCGGCCCCGCCAGCAAAGCGTTGTTCGATCGTCTAAAAAGCGACCGCGCATTGCTGGAACAGGCGCAGCCGGAACTCGTGAACAAAACGCTGCCCGCAGACATGGTGACGACCTCCGGTTCAGGTCTCGATCCCGACATCAGCCCGGCGAATGCTGCCTCGCAGATTGCCCGTGTGGCGCAGGCTCGCGGCGTTCCGGCTTCTGAAATTCAAGCCGTGGTGCAAAAGCACACGGCCGGCCGCATGTTCGGAATATTTGGCGAACCGCGGGTGAATGTGTTCGAAGTGAACATGGACCTCAAGGGGCGTTATCAAAAGCCGTGAGACTGGGCTGCGAGCGCCAACCGAGCGATAGCATCTACCTTGACGCTTGCCGGACCCCGGCGTGTGCCGATGAAGCAGGACAACGAAGCCCCCTCGGACCGCACGAAGCCATATCCCGGCGATTCATTTCCAGAGAAGTCTTGTGGCGCGGCTCACTATGACAGTCCCGTTGCAGCGATCGCAGGCCGCAGGAAACTTCTACGCAAGGATATGGGCGTGCTCATGGACAGCGTGCGCGAAGGTCGCAAGACCTTCCTCAACATCCTAAAATATACAATGATGGCGACGAGCTCGCATTTGGCAACATGCTGTCGATGGCGGGCGGCGTTCCGTTTCTGCCCCTCCTGCCGATGCAGCCGATCCAGATTTTATCCCGGACCGTCTTCTCCGCGCTCTCCGGTATGCGCTTGCTCGCTTGTCTCATCGTTGCTCCTTGTCAGGGCTACGATGAGCCAGGATTCCTCTCTTACGCAATCAGGTCATTCTGTCCGACAAGCACTGACGGCCTACAGCGGCTGGCTTGTCTGGCGTTTCGATTCACCCAATGCGGCTTGTAGCGGAACTTCAGGACAAAGCGCATCGGCGCATAGTTCAATGATTTGGTCCATGTCGGCTCCTGGCCCTTTTCGGACATGCCGCAATGTCCGACTTAGTCCGTAATGCGGGCCATAGCGGACATCTAGTTTCGTTAATCGACGTCTGTAGATGAGAGGTCACTGGGGCACCCTCCAGTCCGATCAGGATCCTCAGTCGGTTCAAGCTGGATAAGAGGCTTTTCCGTCCTGGTCGGCTTAAACGCCCGGACAATTTGCTCAACGTGTGTGCCCCAACGATCCAGTGCTTCTTTTCGCTCAACGAGAAAGTCGTGCCTCTGATAAACGGCGGCCACCCCCGAAATCGTGCCCGCTTGATGGTTGAGGATCTTGTCCGCAACATGCGGGGGAACGCCCAATCGTGCCATTCCCGAAACAATCGTGCGTCTTAGGTCATGAAGTCGCCAACCAGCGACTCCGCAAAGTTTGTCGATGGCGCGCTTTCCCCTTCCGAATTGCTGGAACCGCTTTCCCGTCGCGGTTCCGAAGACGTACGGCTGGCCAGAGCAAGCTTCGATTACTTTCCATGCCGGCTCCGCAAGATGAACGATATGGGCCTTCTTGTTCTTGGTTCGCGAGCCCGGGATTGTCCAGGTGCGGGCCTTCTCATCAAGCTCGTCCCATTTGAGCTGAGCGACCTCTTCCCTTCTTTGACCGTCAGCGCCAGGAATTCCACGATCCGACCGTATGGGGGTGGCATTCGCCGGGCGGCTAAAATAAATGCTGCGAGTTCCTCGTCGGTCAGGACGCGATCCCGGCTGACTTCCCTGTACGGTGACGAGATTCCCTCGGCCGGCGAGAAGTCGATAACCGCCCGGCCCACGCACCACCGAAAGAACGTCTTCAATGTCTTGAGTAGCCTGTGGCCGGCGTGGGCGTTGCGCTGCGCGATCAAGCTTATGAGATCGCTTACATCCCGTTTCTTGATCTCATGGATGCTCTTGGCGCCCCAATAAGGAATAACGTCCCGCCGCAAGAGACTTGTTATGCGGCGGTTCGTCCCGATCTTCGCGACGTATTCACGAATGAACGTCTCCACCAGGTCATCGACCCGATCGACGACCAAGCGGCGGCGCGACTGCTTCTTCTCCTCTGCTGGATCGCGTCCGTCGAGCCGAGCCGCAAAGATCTTTTGCGCCTGGGCCTTGGCCATCGGCAGGGTGACGCGTCCATAGGGCCCAATCGTATATTTCCGGAGCCGCGAGCCAGCGCCGGCTAGCCGGTACATTACCAGAAAGACCTTGCGGCCTTTTGGCGTCACTTTCACGCCGAAACCCGGCAAGGCGGCGTCCCAGTAAACCGTATCGTTTTCGAGGACAGGTAGATTGTCGATCGTCGACTTGGTCAGGCGAACACGGGGAATGGGCCCCTCCTTCGTTCAGCTACCTTGACCTCAGATAGGTAGCACTGACGAGGAAAGAGCGGAACAGTCGAGCAATTGCCGTCAACAAGTTCAGGAGAAATATCGAATAAACATCAATCAGCAGCCATCAGGGGCAACGTAACGTAATCTGCTGCCCGGGTCCGCCCGGGAGCGGAGCGCATATCCTCCGCCCGCGGGCACCGCACTCGCTCCGTCCTTCGAAAGTGCCCTCGCGAAAGGCGTCCCTCGACGAGCGAGAATTTGGCGGAATGTAACTGAAACAGAGACGATTGTCAAGACTATTGTTACAAAAAAGGCGACGACGATTCCGGCCCTCGCCACGGCCCATTCCGACCCTCACGCGCACACTCGCACCGACGAAGCCGCTCCGCGCGGCTGGCTGCAGAAGCCCTACTCGATGACGTCGCTCGCGGCGGCGGTCGGCAGCGCGCTTGGCGAGTTCCAGGGTACGAAGAACCGACCGTGCGCTTCCGAGCGCGGCCGTCGCGCCGGCTTCAAAAAGCCCCGCTAAAGTTCAATCCGATTGCGTCGAGCTTGTTGGCGCCCGTCCCCGCCCGATCGAGCCGTCGTCCGCCGGACCGAGAGCAAAACGGCGTTTTGGCCGTGGAAACTGTGCGCGAGAAAATGCCCGGCCGGCGCCGCTTTGACCTGAGGCAGCTTGGCCTGAGCCAGCAAGGGGGATCGCTGTCCGCGGGGCTTCGGCGGGTGCGCATGTCGGCATGCCTGGCCGTGCTCGGCCTTTCGTCGGCATGGGCCGGCAGCAACAGCGCCCCCGATAACGCTGATTCGTTGCCGGCGTCGCTGCCAACCTACTTGCGGCAGCTTACCGATATCGGCGGCGTCCGCTCGATGCTCGAGCAAAAGGGCATCGAGTTCACGTTCTCCTCCTTCAACGACGTCCTGGCCAATCCGACCGGCGGAGTGAAGCAAGGCTTCGGCGATAACGGCCGGTTCGGTGCGATCATGGACGCCGATCTGGCAACGCTGACCGGCTGGTCAGGCGCGAAGTTCCACGCCAGCATCCACGGAATTTACGGCACGCAATTTGGCGCCACCAACCTCGACAATCTGATGCTGGTCAGCAATGTCGAGGCGCCGCCGACGATCCGGCTGTTCAATCTGTGGATCGAGCAGAGCCTGACCAGCGGAATAAACTTGCGCATCGGTCAGTTCACGGCCGCTCAGGAATTCATCGTCAGCAAGAACGCCGATCTGTTCATCAACAGCACGTTCGGCTGGCCGATGCTTAACACCCAGGATCTGCCGAGCGGCGGCCCAAACTATCCGGAAGCCGGGCTCGGCGCCCGCCTGCGAGTCACCTTCAACGATCAGTTCATTCTGCGGGCCGCGATTTTCGACGGCGATCCGGCCGGATCAGGCTCCAACAATCCGCTGACGAGCGACAAATATGGGGTCGCCTTCCGAGTGAACGACCCGCCCTTTATGATCGTCGAGGCGCTGTATGGGTATGGCGGAGCGCGGCTAATAGGGGCCCAGCAAAACCCAAACCAGGAAGGCAACGGCCTACCCGCCGCCGATGAGGAAGGGCCGCGGCTGGCCACCTCGCCGTCGGCGCTGCCGGGCATTATCAAGATCGGCGCCTGGTACAATGCCGGCTCGTTTCCACTGCAAGACTTCACGCAAAGCGGCACACTAGCGCCGCAGGTCCGAGGCGATGCAGCGGTCTATGGCCTGTTCGAACAGACGCTCTGGCGCATGCCCGGCAGCCCCAACCGCGCGCTCGGTTTTTTCGCGCGCGGCGTCGCCGCGCCCAGCGACCGCAGCGAGATCGATCGTTATGCCGATGCCGGTTTCACCTTCCGCGGGCCGCTTGCCTGGCGGCCGGACGACGTCGTCGGAGTAGCGTTTGCTTACGGCCGCATTTCGCCCGAGGCGGCCGCTAACGACCGCGCGCTCGCGGCGCTTACCGGCGTGCCGATTCCGATCCGCGACTATGAGGCGGCGATCGAGCTGACCTACCGGTGGGAGCTTGCCGACAACTGGTCCATCCAGCCGGACCTGCAATACATTTTCCATCCCGGCGCCAATATCGCGAACCCGGCCAATCCGGCGAGCGGATCGGCCATTCCGAATGCGCTGGTGCTGGGGCTGCGGACCGCGCTGGAGTTTTAGAGGCTGCTCGGAACGTAGGGTGGGCGGAGCGCAGCGTAGCCCACACGCCGTCGCGGTGATGACGACACTTTCTCCATCGTCACCACTTTCTCCATCATCAGCACCGGGCTTGACCCGGCAATGACGAAAATGGAAGAGCGTTCCCGCGCTGAGCCGAGGACCAAAGGGCGGCGTAGGCAGACGTCCTTAGTGCGCAAGCGTATTGGCGACCTTGTAGCTCGCCTCGGTCTTGGCCTTGATCTCGTCGAGCGTCACGTCCGGCGCAAGCTCGATCAGCGTCATGCCGCCGCCCTTGCGGTCGACGGTGAAGACGCCGAGATCGGTGATCACCATGTCGACCACGCCGGCGCCGGTCAGCGGCAGCGTGCATTTGTGCAGAAGCTTCGGCTTCGTTCTTGGCCGAATGCTCCATCACCACGACCACCTTCTTGACGCCGCCGACCAAGTCCATGGCGCCGCCCATGCCCTTGACCATCTTGCCCGGGATCATCCAGTTGGCGAGGTCGCCGTTCTCGGCCACCTGCATGGCGCCGAGGATGGCGATGTCGATATGGCCGCCGCGGATCATGGCAAACGAATCCGCGGAACTGAAAAAGCTGGTCGTCGGCAGCTCGGTGACCGTCTGCTTGCCGGCATTGATGAGGTCGGCATCCTCCTCGCCCTCGAACGGGAACGGGCCAAAGCCGAGCATGCCGTTCTCGCTCTGCAGCTGAACACTCATCCCGTCCGGAATGAAGTTCGACACCAGCGTCGGAATGCCGATGCCGAGATTGACGTAGAAACCGTCCTGCAGCTCCTTGGCGGCGCGCGCCGCCATCTGATCGCGGGTCCAAGGCATCAGACTTCCTCCCCTGCTCCGGCCGGCGCATCTGCCAGTTGGCGTTTGCGCACGGTGCGTTGCTCGATGTGCTTCACGGCATCCGGCACGTGGATCAGGCGCTGCACATAAATGCCGGGCGTGACGATGTGGTCCGGATCGATGTCGCCCGGGGCCACCAGATGCTCGACCTCGGCGACCGTCACCTTGCCGGCGGTCGCCATCACCGGATTGAAGTTGCGTGCGGTCTTGCGATAGGCAAGATTGCCTTCGGTATCGCCTATGTAAGCGTGCACGATCGACAGATCGGCGACCAGGCCGCGCTCCATCACGTAGCGCTCGCCGTCGAATTCGCGCACGTCCTTGCCTTCGGCGATCAGCGTTCCCACCCCGGTCTTGGTGAAGAAGGCCGGCACGCCGGCGCCGCCGGCGCGGATGCGCTCGGCGAGCGTGCCCTGCGGGTTGAATTCGATCTCGAGCTCGTTGGCGAGAAATTGCTGCGCAAAGGTTTTATTCTCGCCCACATAGGAGGCGACCATTTTCTTGATCTGCCGGGTATCGAGCAGCACGCCCAAGCCCTTGCCGTCCACGCCGCAATTGTTGGAGACGACGGTGAGATTTTTGACGCCGGAATTGCGGATCGCGAGGATTAATGTCTCCGGAATGCCGCACAGGCCGAAGCCGCCGGCCATGACCATCATGCCGTCCTTCAGCAGCCCGGCCAACGCGGAGCGCGCGTCGGCATAGACCTTATTCATGACTTCTCCGTTCCTTCCGGGAAGATATCAACGACGAGGCCGATACGCATAACTCGGCTGGCGCAAAGGTCAACCGGCTGGCGTCGTATAGGTGGAGATGATCGGCAGCGGGACGGTCGGATGCGGGTAGTGATTCCATAAGACGAAAATCGCGGCGAACAGAATGCCGGCAATGACCGCGCCCCAGAAGCGGTTGCGAAACGCGATGAGGCTGCCGAGCAAGGCGGCGACGAAGGCGAATACGCCCATTAAAGCGACGAAGGTCCAATTCACTGTTGTCCAATCGATCGGCATATTCTGCTCCTGGCAATGCGGGTTGAACGATCGTTCGCGCGCATTCTAACCGATTCCGGCGCGCCGCGACGGGCTCGACGGCTTGGTTCGACGGCTTGGTTCGACCGCTTGGTTCGGCTGGCATCGCTTGCGCACATGAGGGTATACCTGCCCGGCCATAGTCGGCGAGCGGCCAGCGAACGGGCCGGGCCGCCGGGACCGGAGACAGTCAGACAGCATGGATCAGCTTTCCGAACGCCTGCAAACGCCCATCTCCACAGCCGAGCTCGAACGCCGCTGGACGGCCGTGCGCGCCGCCATGGAGCGCGAAAAAATCGATGTTCTGCTGATGCAGAACAACAACGATTACATGGGCGGCTTATGTCAAATATTTCACCGACCTGCCGGCGACCAACGGCTACCCGCTGACCGTGATATTTCCGCGCGACGATCTGATGACGCTGGTCAGCATGGGTCCCTTCGGCGGCGATACCGATTCAACGGCAAATCCCGACGGCATCAGCCGCGGGGTCAAGCAATGGCTCACCACGCCGAGCTTCGCCTCCTGCCATTATACGGCGGCCTATGACGCGGAACTCGCCGCCAAGGCGCTCGCGCCCTATGCCGGCGGCACGATCGGGCTCCTCGGCACCGCCGCGATGTCGTTTGCGCTGGTCGATTATCTGCAAAAGGGCCGGTTCTCGAATTCGCGCTTCGTCGACGCCGCGGATATGGTCGACCGCATCAAGACGATCAAAAGCGCGGAGGAGCGCGAGCTTATCCGCCGCGCCGCCGCCATGCAGGACGGCGCCATGCGCGCGGCCTTCGCCGCCATCGAGCCCGGCATGCGCGACCGCGACGTCGCCGCCATCGCGCAATGCTACAGCCAGCGCCACGGCAGCGAGAACGGCATCTATCTGTGCGCCTCGATGCCGGCGAACGCGCCCTCGCCTTTCAGCCAGCGCCACTACCAGAACCGCATCATCGCGGCGGGCGACGCCGTCGCGCTATTGGTCGAGGATTCCGGCCCCGGCGGCATGTATGCCGAGCTTGGCCGCACCTGCGTGGTCGGCAAGGCCTCCGCCGAGCTGAAGGACGAATTCGCCTTCGCGCTGGAAGCGCGCAAATTCAATCTCGGCCTTCTCAAGCCCGGCGCGCCCTGCGCCGACATTTTTGCCGCCTACAACGACTTCATGCGCAAGAACGGCCGGCCGGAGGAGCGCCGCCTGCACTGTCACGGCCAGGGCTACGACCTGGTCGAGCGGCCGCTCATCCGCGGCGACGAGCCGATGACGATCGCGCAAGACATGAACATCGTCGTGCACCCGACCTATATGCGCGGCCATGTGCTCTCATGGGTGTGCGACAACTATTTCATCGAAGCAAACGGGCCGGGCGAGCGGCTGCATCGCTTCCCGGAGGCGATTACCGAGCTTGGCTAAGGCTTCGCGGCTTTTCCTGCACAAAACGGATAAGCGGCGCACAAAACGGATAGGCTTCCCCTGCCCCGCTTGCGGACAATGGCGAATGGCATTGGACTGAGAGCGAGGCGGCGCCATGCGAGGGCTAGACGGCAAAACGGCAATCGTCGCCGGCGGCTCGACGCTGATCGGACAAGGCGTAGCCGAAACGCTGGCGGGCTATGGCTGCAATGTCGTCATTGCCGACATCAACGTGGCCGACGGCGAAGCCGCCGCCAAGAAGCTCGGCGGCAAGGCGCGCTTTATCCGCTGCGATCTCACCAGCGATGCCGACATCGCAGCTTTGGTCAAAGCCACCGTCGAGGCGACCGGCCGGCTCGATTATCTGGTCAACGTCGCCTGCACCTATCTCGACAACGGCCCCGACACCACGCGCGCCGACTGGCTGAAGGCCCTCGATGTCAATATCGTCGGCTCGGTCATGCTGATGCAGGCCGCGCGCCCGCATCTGAAAAAGAACAAAGGCGCCATCGTCAATTTCGGATCGATCTCCTCGCGCGTAGCGCAGACCGGCCGCTGGGTCTATCCGGTCTCGAAGGCCGCCATTCTGCAACTGACACGCAACCAGGCGATGGACCTCGCGCCCGACGGGATTCGCGTCAATGCCGTGTCGCCGGGCTGGACCTGGAGCAATATCATGGTCGAATTGACCAAGGGCAATCGCGCCAAGACCGACAGCGTGGCAAAACCTTTCCATCTGCTCGGCCGCACCGGCAACCCGGCCGAGGTCGCCGAAGCGGTGGCGTTCCTTTTGTCCGACAATGCAAGCTTCATCACCGGCACCGACATTCGCGTCGACGGCGGCTACACGGCGATGGGCCCGGAGCGCGCCGACCCGGCGATACCTTTGCTGATGGAATGACAGTCCAAATCCGGGCCGCGGCCGCGGATCCGGCCGGCGACAGGAGGGGAAAATGAAAAGAGCAGTCACGATCGTCGGCGGCGGCCAATCCGGCCTGCAACTCGGCAACGGCCTATTGTCCGCAGGCTTCGACGTGCATCTTGTTCAGGACCGCAAGGCCGACGACATCCGCAACGGCCGGGTAACGTCGAGCCAGTGCATGTTCGACAAGGCTCTGAGCTACGAGCGCGAACTCGGCCTGAATTTCTGGGACAAGGAATGCCCCACGGTCGATTCCATCAACTTCACCGTGCCCGCGCCGGACGGATCGGGCAACAAAGCGATCGAATGGAACGGACTGCTCGATAGGCCCGCGCAGGCCGTCGATCAGCGCTTGAAGTTTCCGCGCTGGATGCAGGAACTGGAAAAGCGCGGCGGCACGATCGAGTACAAGGCGGCGAGCGCCGCCGACCTGGAAAAATACGCCGCCGATTCCGATCTCGTCGTTGTCGCGGCCGGCAAAGGCGACGTCGCCAAGCTGTTCGAGCGGGACGCGCAAAAGTCCCAATTCGATGCACCGCAGCGCGCGCTGGCCCTGACCTACGTCAAAGGGCTGACGCCGCGCCCGCAATATTCGGCGGTCGCCTTCAATCTCATCCCCGGCGTCGGCGAATATTTCGTGTTCCCGGCGCTGACCACGACGGGCCCGTGCGAAATCATGGTGTTCGAGGGCATCCCCGGCGGGCCGATGGACTGCTGGGGCGATGTCACATCGCCGGAGGCGCATCTGGCGAAATCCAGATGGATCCTCGACACCTTCCTCCCCTGGGAGGGCGCACGCGCGAAGACGTGCGAGCTGACCGACCCGAACGGCATTCTGGTCGGACGCTTCGCCCCAACCGTGCGCAGACCGATCGCGCGGCTCGCCTCCGGCAAGGCGGTGTTCGGCATGGCCGACGTGGTCGTGCTCAACGACCCGATCACCGGCCAGGGTTCCAACAATGCCTCGAAATGCGCGAAGGTCTATCTCGATGCGATCAAGGCGCATGGCGACAAGCCGTTCGACGAGGCCTTCATGCAGGCGACCTTCGACCGCTACTGGGATTTCGCGCAATACGTGACCGGCTGGACCAACGCGCTGCTGCAGCCGCCGCCGCCGCACGTGCTCAACATCATGGGCGCGGCGCAAGGCATTCCGGTTCTCGCCAAGCGGATCGCCAATGGCTTCGACGATCCGCTGGATTTCTTCCCCTGGTTCGCCGTGCCGGAGGAAGCCGACAAATATCTCAAGTCACTGGCGGCGTGAGGCGGCGGCGAGCGGCGGCGATTAGGGTGTGGACTCATTAGCGCGCAGCCACAGCCGCATTGACGCGAGCCGGATGAAAGCTGGAGTGCGCCCCACCTCAACGCGCCTTGTGCCGGTCGCGCCTAGCCTCAGGTCCGCTTTCGGGGCGAAGCGAACATAAACTGGCAGGCAAGATTGGCCGGGTCGGGCGAAAATGACCCGAAGCTGACTCTTTAATGGCCCCTGCTCGCCTCGGCACGAGTGACGAACTTACCTGGCTGCGATCCGCTTACGGAGCACGTCAGTTTGTTGTGGTTTCGATCATAAGGATGTCAAGCATGAAGGAGCCGTCGCCTTCGATTGCGAAGTGCGTTGAGACCTCTGCTGAAGCGGCCACCTGAAGCGCCCGGATAGCGCGAGCGTTAGGTTCTGGGGTGCCCATGCGGGTAGTCCATACAGGGAAGTCCATTCGCAGCCTCCATGTTTGACAAGCTTGAAGCGCGAAACCCGAACGCTGCAGAGCGGCAATCCATTCCGACGCCGTGTAGTCACGGACATGCGAAGTATCGCGGAGCAATTCGACGGCCTGGATATGGGTGTCGAATAAAGCCGGCCCGGGTGAATAGGCGTCGATAAAGACAGCCGGTGCGCCACGCTTCAGAACACGGCACGCCTCGCGGAGCCCCCCGTCGAAATCGCGCCAGTGATGCGCAGAATAGCGGCACGCGAGAAAATCGAAGTTGCCGGCTTCGAATGGCAGACTCTCGGCAGAGGCTTCCACCGTCTCGATGTTGTCCAGCCCCTTGTCACGTGCGGTCCTGGCGACAGCTGCTACCATTTCGCTCGACAGATCGGCGGCCGTGACCGTCCCCGCGTAGGGCGCCATCAGATATGAAACGTGACCGCCGCCCGCTCCGAGATCGAGCGCACGGGGTGGGGCAACCTTTCGGACGATGGCTTCGAGCGTATCGAGATCAGCTCCCCGCGAATGGACAGCACTTTCCACATACGCTTTCGCGCGAGACCCAAACTGAGCCTCGACCACCTTTTCGTGTGTTCTCTCCATGGCGCGCTCCTTCGGCTGAAACCAAAATGCCAAGAATTTAACTTGTTACAAGAGTGAGATTTATCCTATTATAATTACTCTTATGCTCGATAGAGATCAGAGACGACTTCTCGGTGAATTCGTGCGGGCTCATCGCGAGCGTCAACGCTCGATCAATTCAGCGGGCCGTCGCCGCACGCCCGGCCTCCGGCGCGAGGAACTCGCCCAACAAGCGGGGATCAGCACGACATGGTGTGCCTGGATCGAGCAGGGACGTGCGGTACAAGCGTCACCCAGAGCGTTGAGCCGCTTGGCAAAGGCACTAGGCCTCTCAGCTGCCGAGCGAGCCTATCTTTTTGAATTAGCTGGATGTCTCGATCCCGAGCTGCCACCTGAACCTGCTGGAGACGCACCTGCTTCCCTGCTCGCGGGCGTCTTGGCGATCAAACACCCCGCTTACGGACTCGATCGACTGTGGAACGCATGCTGCTGGAACGCCGCCGCGGCATTACTCTTTCGCGGCTGGCTTGATGGTGATAACCAGCGGAATTTACTGCGGTTCGTTTTCCTCGCTCCCGCGGCGCGCAAGCTCATTCCGGGCTGGGAGAATCGGGCGCGGCGCCTGCTTGCTGAATTCCGCGCGGACTACAGCCACAATTTCAGAGATTCGCGGGTCAGGACACTCGTGGAAACACTGCGACGTGACAGCCCTCTCTTCACGAAAGCTTGGGACGAACAAGGAGTGCGGTATCGCTCAGGTGGCGTGCGCCACTTTAGCCACCCCGATGATGGACCGCTACGATTTGAACAGCACACGTTCAGCCCCTCGGAACGGCCTGATCACAAGCTGGTCATGCTTGTACCGATCGCTCGCGTTGCGTAGTTGGAATCCAAATTATTATCCGCGAAGACCCCGTGTCAGAGGCTTAGAGCAAATGTCTCCTGATGGGCCCTGAACGTCGTTTGGTGCGAGACAGCAATACGTCTGGAACTGGGTGCAAATCTGACGTGCCAGGCGCGTGCTCAAAACGTCGCCGTCTGGACGCCAGTGCAGGGGATCGCGGTTCTGCGCTGGGCGTCCTCACTCGACACGCGTTGAAATAATCACGCCGGATCGCGCATGGACAGAATGGCCACCAAGTACAGCGTGTCGCCCACGGCCGTGGCAGCCTGCTGCTGATTTCCGAATCCCGCCTCGTTCTCGAGGTCGTGGCCAACCTCACGGCGACAGAGTTTAAGCAGGTGGTCGACATCGTGCGGCAAAGGCTAGACCACTTTCTGAGCGGCATCCTTGCCTCCCTCGAAAGACAGAGACCCTTGCCGCAGCCTGAGCCCGCAGTAGGCATTTCAACCAATGCGGCATCCGGTCGGGCCGCTGCCCGGATCGAGCCCGACGCTGAGGATATACGGCAAGCGCGCGAGCACAGGCTTGCGCGGCTCCGCGTTCACGCCCATCAGAGCGCTCCCGAGCCTGAGCGCGAAATAATAGTACAGCGCCAGTCCGGTGACGCGCGGCGTTGCTATCGCTTGGAGAAGAGCATGTCCCTGATGTGGCGCGACGTGGGCGTAAGTCGGGTACCGCGGGGCTTTCGCCAAGTGGCCTTGTCGATCTCGTGTTTGTCGCCAATCGTCAGATCACCGGATACTTTGTTCACGATAAAGATTGCGTCGCTCATTTTTCTGCCGGAATGACGGTTCGTGCCGTTGACCTCTTTCCATAGCCTGATCCGCCCCAGCTTAAGCTTGGGAAGCTCCTCTTTGATCTCTCTGCGCAAACAGTCTTTTTCGCTCTCTCGCTCACGTTTTTGACCGCCGGGGAACATCCACAGGTGATCGCGTCTCCGTCTTACTAGAAGTATCCGGCCGCGCTTCACCGCCACGAGCTTTGAGGACTTCGCCATTTTCTAGTCGATTTCCCCTTGCATGCGCGATCGTTGGGCTCACGGTAGGTCTCACGAAGTCCCGATTGACGACAGTAAATCCTGGTCTGAAAAGAAAGACACGTCACTGTGACAGTCGATTGGTGAAGCTACGACACGCTCGGCCTTTCTATGAATGGGTGTGGAAAGTGGTGACGCGAACGTCGACGACGAAGACATGGCGCTCGTGTTCTGCCACGCTCGCCTAAGCGCGTGCATCTGATTGCAACGGTGAACTAGATGGAAACTGAGAGCGTCGGATGGCTTGCAGATCGTGAAGAGGCAACACGAGCGCATGCGAAGACTCTTCCGTGCCGACGCTGGCGCAGAAGCGCCGTTGTGATTGTGGGGGCGATGATGACAGTCGCCTGCATCGCGGCACTGGCTTTTGAGTTGGTCGAGCGAACCGTAGTACTGTAACAAAAGCACGACATCAGCCGAGATATTTGCGGCCAGGCTCTGTGGGGCCTTTGCGGCGCTCCTCGAGAAGGAAATATTTGAGAATGAACCGCCCCTTTTGCGCCTCTAATGGGCTATCGCAACTCCGGCACGTTATCTGGCGATAGAATGTTGAAGGCGCTGCCTGAACCTGGACGACCATGTACGATGCATGACAATTCGGGCAGTTGAACCGACTTACCTGGGATTTTGGCATGTGCAGACCTCCGTCGGATTATCCGCACGCACAAATCGCTGTTTTATCTTCAGGTCGCTCGTGAACAGCCTGTGACAGTTGTATTATTGCCTGTGGAATCCTGTGAGATGTTGTGAACAACTGATGACATAACTCGCAAAAAGATAAAGAATCAAAAACGGTTAGCAAGGCCGTCTGACATGAGCGTTGCATGGCGCTGTTTTGATACATTTGGCGACAGCCGAGCGACTATGGCGACAGCGCGTATGAAGTAGAGAGCAAAAGAAGCGGAATGCTGCCGCACGCGGCCGCTCTGTGCTGGCGCGGTGGAGTCCCGGATCGCTGGAGGCGCGGCATGGGCAGGATTCAGGAGTGCGTAAGGGACGTGCTCTATATAGCTAACAAGTCGGAAGATTTCGGTCAGGTTAGGAAGCGCATCGAGCAACTTTTCGACGTGCCTAAAGCGCAAGATCGCGGACATCTTGCGGTAGCGCAACGAGTTCGAGATCAGATCAACCGGGCATATGACGATGTCCCACCGAACGCTCAGCCGTGCTTAGACCGGGTGCTCGAATGGTTAGATCGCGAACATCTGCGGCAGCGCCAGCAAGCGGATTGACGTCACCAGGGATGCGCTCGACGTGGTGACCCGTTCCGCGAGCGTGATCGCGCCATAGAAGCGTCATCATCACATCCACTCACCAATGCGAAAATACCTCAAGGAGAAGTTGGCACAAACCGAACGCGCCGCGATGTCTGTTATTAATCCGCTATTGAGTTCTAGTTTAAGCTGACGAGCAGCTGATTTCGGCCAAGTTCGGTCAATGACCCTGGCCGTTCTCCAATTCCGGGGTATGGGCTCAAGCTCCATTTAATGTCCTTGCCGGGTTCAGGGTTCTCTCCGCGGTAGGGACATGCTCTCTGCATGACGGAGTAAGACGATGCTGGTGGATCAATGTGTGAAGCGCGTTTTGCTCTGTGAGCGTCGCCGGCGCCTGGAGGTTGTTTTCTTCGAGGTACTGACGAGCCGTCTACTTAGCGATCCTCAGCGTCTCGCCACGCAATTACCTATGACGGCATACCATCTTACGCGGTGAGCATCATGGAATTCCGCGAAGGACTAGTGGCCAACGAAACGCAATATTTCGCCGATCGGTTTGACCCTGGACCCTCGCGTGCGCATCTTGTTGAACGAGTAAGCGAAATCACGTCATTCTAAATACACCGTCGAGGAGAACCCGGATCTGCGTTGATGTAGATGAGATTTCACTAGCGCTTGTCACCCTGTCTTCGACGACTGCTCATGGCCAATCGCGTCGCGCGGAGCGCTGCAAGAATATGTCTGAGACTGAGGGATAAACGGACGGAACGCGGACATCGCGTTTCGATAGCGATTGGACCCATAGCGGACACCAATGGCCAATCGACAATAATCTATCCAGTTACTCTTAGTGCGCGTATATGATGGCTAGTCAATGACACTGAGCAGGCGTGTCGGTATGCGACGATGGGCACTGATTTATTGGGAGCAGATTGATGGCTAAAGGTACCGTGAAGTGGTTCAATTCGCAAAAGGGCTACGGATTCATTCAGCCGCAGACCGGCGGCAAAGATGTTTTCGTCCACATCTCGGCGGTCGAGAGAGCCGGCCTCAGCGGTCTCAATGAAGGGCAAGTCGTCGAATACGAGGAAGTCGCGAACAAGGGCAAAACGTCAGCAGAAAACCTCAAGGTTCAGCGCTGATTTTGGCTGGGCACTCGCCAACCAACTACTGTGGCTTCGATGCATTTGTCAGTATCGAGGCTTCGCCAAGCGCCATTGCGCCATCGGCACAGGAACGGAATAACATAGGTACCGACGTGATCCTCACAAAGGAGCTCAAGCGGCTGGTCCGTCGGCGGGGTTCCGTCGTGACTAAACGCATCGATGCGCTCTTGCCGTGTTGCCATATGTTGCCTCTCCTTAACTGCGGCCGCTTCAATAGTCTCTACCAGATCACGGCTCGTTAACCGCTGGCCTCCATTCTGCCAGTGAATTGATTCGGGAGTGACGCGTGAGCGCCGAAATACTGAGGCTCAGCGACTATCGCATGGACGATGGCGCTGACGGCGGGATTGACCTGGCTACCGCAGTAGATGTCGCTATCCGGGACTTACGTGAAATTCTGTTGTGCTGGGGTTCTGAGATAGCACGGCAGCGCGCGGAGGAGTGCGAGTCGACGTTGCGGCGTGCCTATTCCGAATTTGTCATCTACCAGACAGTGTCTCAATAGCACTCAGATGGAACAGGTCTCATCTTTCAGCCCCATTGATTACAACCTCGCTATCAAAAACAAAGGGCATCCGCCTAAATCGTGGCGATGGGAAATTTACGCGGCCGGAAAGAGAAAGCCGGTGCGACAATCTGAATTTTTTGAAACGATGTCCGAAGCCACCCGTGCAGGCAAGACGGCATTGGCAGAACTCCGGGCCAGCCGAGCAGTTTGATGGCCGTTGTTGGCCCATCGCGTCGCTTCGCTGCCCCGCGGCAATTCGGTCGCTCCCGGACTAAAGCGGACATTGCGCCGGATTTTATGAGCGCACGCCTATTCCTTCCGCTCGTCCCCGCGAAGGCGGCGGCCCGGCAATGCGGGCCCTCGCTCGGGGATGCGCGGCGTTTGGACTGGAGGCTTGATTGCTTGGTCGCCCGGCCGGGCTCCTCGCAATGACGATTACCGCTTGGGTCCAACCGATTTCGTCCGCGCGGTCGCCGACGGCAATTCGCCAAAGCGAAACCGGTACTGCTCGGCGAAGCGGCCGAGATGCGAGAAGCCGGTGTCCAGCGCGACCTTGGTCACGCCGGCGATGTTGCTGACGTCGCCGCTTTGCAGCGCCGCCCGCGCCTTCTCGAGTCTGACCGATTTCAGATAGGCCATCGGCGTCACCTGGCGAAAATCGCGAAAGCCTGAAAACAACGTGCGGGTACTCACTCCGGCAATGCGCGCGAGCTTTTCGACCGTCAACGTCTCGGCATAGTGACGGCGGATGTAATCCTCCACGCGCCGGACAAAATGCGGCGCCGGGGCCGCTTCGGCGCGGCCGAGCGCGGCGCTGATGTTGCTTCCTTGTCCGTAGATCAGCGCGTTGAGCAATGCTGCGGAAAAATGCTCGGCGACGCGCTCGTTCGCCAGAGGATGCATCAAGCGGTGCGCCGCGTGCGGCTGCTCTGCGGCGGACCAGCGGCCGTCGAAACATCGTGCGGCCGTCAATTCTTCGGCAAAGAGCTGGACGAGGCGCAGAAAATACCGCCCGGCGGGCGTGTCGAGACGCAGCTCCGGCTCGAATTCCAGCGGCTCGTCGAGCGCATGACCGAGATGCGCGGCACAGTGCTGCTCGACCGTATGGCGCTCGAAGCGCACGCAAACCTGGGCATTGCCGGCATGCCAGCGCATGTGCAGCGGCAAGGTCGGCGACACGAGCGACGCGGCCTGCGGCGTCGAATCGAACCGCCGGTTGCCGCATGCGATCGAGGCGTGACCGGCAACGGGAATTTGCACGAGGAAAAAGTCGTCCAGCCGGTCGGGATCGATTTCGACCTCGGCGCCGTATTCGAGCCGGTTGACCGAGGCATCGCCCTGCCGCAGGTGATACATGCGCGCCTGCAAATCGGCGCTGGTCCCGTGCAAGCGCAACAGATGCGGCTTGAAAATGCGGGCGACGCCCGCGCGCACGGCGTCGAAATCACGCGACGCGAAGACCAGGGATTGGTCAGGAAATAACGCGCCTGCCAAAGGCGGATGAGCGACATCCATCGGGCGTGTTTCCAAGCGGTCGCACCGTGAAGCGCAAAGGTGCGGCAGTACCTGCTTTGATGAAAGTGTGACGAAAGCCCGCGCAAACCGCAAGCGGAGATTGCCGCGATTATGGCGACGCGCCGATAGCGCAACGGCGGCTCCTGCCGAACGCCAAAAGCCGTAAACCATCCGCGCAGGCGGTGCGCCGCATCTTTGGACACCTGTGCTAGAATGCAATTAGAGCGGCGCCGACGGAACCCAAGCGTGGTTAAGAGCGGCGGATTTTGGTCCGCGCTTTGCGCGAAAAAATCCGCATTTGCGTCACTTTCAGGTCATTCCAGTCTGGTCCCGATGGGAGTGGATGCGTAGGAGTAACGGAGGGACGCATGCCGAATTTCCGCGTCATCGCCGGTGGCCTCATCCTTTCAGGAATCGTTCTGGCGTCCGGCTTATGCGCCGGCAGCGCTGCGGCACAGACTGCGATGCCGGAGCCGGTCGGCAGACCGCTTCAGCTTCTACAACTCACGCGTCCCGGCAAATCGGAGGCAACGCCTCACACCAGATTGGCCGCCAACCGGCCGCCAAGCCCGATACCAAGCCGCACGTCTCTTTCCGCAAGAAGCCCCGGCCGCACAGCCAGGTCGCCGAGCACAAACGGCCCCGGCACCACGCACCGGCGCCGGATATGGGAGCGCCGCCAGCGCAAACCGCCGCGGCGCCGGCTGCTCAAAGCGTTTCTCCGCCCGCGCCCGCCCCGGCGCCAATCGAAGCGGCGGCCACCGCGGCCGCAACGCCACCTGCTCCGCCGCCGGCCTTGCCGACGCCCCGCGAGCTTGTCG
Source organism: uncultured Alphaproteobacteria bacterium (assembly GCA_963831135.1). Taxonomy (GTDB): domain Bacteria; phylum Pseudomonadota; class Alphaproteobacteria; order Rhizobiales; family Xanthobacteraceae; genus BOG-931. The sequence goes on along the minus strand of CAWHPH010000004.1, from coordinate 227,060 downwards.
TCGGCGGTCATGCGGTGCAGGTGGTTTCGCCCGACGAGGCTAACGAGATCGACCTTGCCGCCAACAACGCGAGCGCGCCGGCGAACGACGATCCTTTGTACAATTTGGCCGCAGTAACTCCGGCTGCGGCAAGCGAAGCGGCAACGCCCGATACCGCGGCGTCGGCACCGTCGGCTGATTCCGCTAAAGCAACGCAGCCGAAGAGCGGCGTCGGCAGCACGTCGTGGTTCATGCAGGTGATGGCTGCGCTCGGCGGCGCGGTCGCGGCCGGCTCGGCCGCCTGGTTTCTGATCGGCTCGGCGTCGCCGCGAATAAATTTGAGCGAATGGCAAGAAGCAAATAGCGAGGAATGAGCGACGCCGATACGCCGTCATTCCGGGGCCGAGCCAACGGGCCCGGCCGGAAGTGGCCGGCCCGATGACAGGCTCCGCGAGGAGCCCGGAATCCATAATCACGGTTTGGCCGGATTAAGTTCTGAGCTCTGATCTTGAAAGATGGTGGATATGGATTCCGGGCTCGCGCTTTCAGCGCGCCCCGGAATGACGGCCCTACCCCTTCGCCTTCAGCGAAGAAAACAACTCGTAGGCCTCTTTCGGCTTGGCATTCTTGTGCACGACGGCGTTGATCGCGGCGATCATCGCCTTCGGCGCGTCCGACTGAAAAATGTTGCGGCCCATATCGACCCCGGCGGCGCCCTGCTGCACGGCGTTATAGGCCATGGTCAGCGCGTCAAGCTCGGGCAGCTTCTTGCCGCCCGCCATCACGATCGGCACCGGGCATGAGGCGGTGACGGTGTCGAAGCCTTCCTCGACATAGTAGGTCTTGACGTATTGCGCGCCGAGCTCGGCGATGATGCGGCAGGCGAGCCGGAAATATTTGGCGTCGCGCACCATGGTCTTGCCGACCGCGGTGACGCCCATGACCGGAATGCCGGTGCGCAGGCCGGCATCGACCAGCCTCGTCATGTTGTGCACGGAACGGGTCTCGTGCTCGCCGCCGATAAAGACCTGGATGCCGACGCCGGCGGCGTTGAGCCGCACCGCGTCGTCCATGTCCATGGCGATCTGCTCGTCGGACAATTCCTCGCGCAGGATGCTGGGGCCGCCGCTGGCGCGCAGCACCATCGGCTTGGTCGAGTCGGCCGGCACGATCGCGCGCAGAATGCCGCGCGTGCAGAACAGCGCGTCGCAGGACGGCAATAGCGGCAGGATGGAGAGATCGATACGCTCAAGCCCGGTGGTCGGTCCCTGAAAGTAGCCGTGGTCGATCGCCAGCATCACGGTGCGGCCGCTCGCCGGCGAGAACACCCGCGCCAGGCGGTTCTTCATGCCCCAATCGAGCTGGTGCGAGCCTTTGAGGAAAAAGCCCGGCGCCTGCTGCGGCCGGTCGGCCGAATAGCGTTCCCCTTCCTTGTCGACTTCCGGCATGGAACTCCTCGCTTGATCGCCCGATCGCGCCCGGCGCGATCGTGGGGCGCAGCTATGCGTCATCGCATCCGGGCCAGCAAGACGTCCGTTCTCCCCAAAGCTGCGAAAGGGAGCCCTTGGCATTGTTCTTGTTTTGTTCTATAGCTCCTGCCTTGGGAATAAGGCCGCCAATGACCCAACCGACCGCCCAATCCGTGCTGCGTAACCGGGCCGCCGTGGCGGAGGAATTGCGCCGCTTATTGCCGAAAATGGAGGGTTTTCGCACCGCGCGATCCATTCCATTCGGCCTTGCCGCCATCGATCGCTGCCTGCCCCAGGGCGGGCTCGCCTGCGGCGCGCTCCATGAGATCGTGCCGGAGGCAGGCGCCACCCCCGCGGCCTTCGGATTCCTCGGGGCGCTGCTGGCTCACGTTTCTTGTCCTCCCCCTGAAAGGGGGAGGCCGATCCGCGAAGCGGATCGGGTGGGGGTCATCCCGCGCGATTACGATTTGACCCCTCCCCGACGCGCTGCGCGCGTCGGCCCTCCCCTTTCAGGGGAGGGAAAAGCGACGGCAATGCGCGCTCACAAGCTCATCCTCGTCCTCCCGGCCTACGGCCTGCGCGATTACGGCCGTCCGCATGGTCATGGGTTGAACGCGCTCGGTCTGCCTCCGCACCGGTTGATCCTGGTCGAGACGGCGCACCGCAAAGACACCCTGTGGGCCATGGAAGAGGCGCTGCATTCGCGCGCGCCCGCGACCGTCGCCGGCATCATCGATCAGCTCGATCTGAAAACCAGTCAAAGGCTGCATCTGGCCGCGACCGACTGCGGACTGCCGCTCTTGCTGCTGCGGCCGGCGGAAACGCTGGAAACGAGCGCGGCGGCGACGCGCTGGCGCGTCGGGGCGGCTCCTGCCGCGCGCGACCGCTTCGGCCTGATCACGCGCGCGCGCTGGCGGCTTTCGCTCGAACGCTGCCGCAACGGACGCACAGGCGAATGGATGGTGGAGTACGATCATGTCGCGCATCGTTTCAGTCTGGCTGCCGCGCTGGCCGATCCTGCGGTTCCTCGCAGCACAGGCGAAACAAGAGAAAGCGAACAATCCTTCCGCCGCGCCAGTTGATCCCGACGCGCCGTTCGTACTCGCCGTCACCGGCTCCGGCGGGCCGCGCATCGCGGCGCTGAACGAGGCGGCCGAGACCGCAGGCCTCACTCTCGGCGAAGCCTTGGCCGATGCGCGCGCCAAAGCCGGCAGCGTGCAGACGCGCGCGATCGATACCGCCGCCGATGATGCGGCGCTCCGCCGCCTCGCGCTCTGGGCGACGCGCTACACGCCGACCGCTTCGCCGTGGGGTGAAGAGAACGGCGCCGACGGTTTCTTCCTCGATATCGAAGGCGCCGCGCATCTGTTCGGCGGCGAGGAGAAGTTGCTGGCCGATCTTTCCTTCCGGCTCGAAAAGAATTTCGGCCTGCCGGCCCGGCTTGCCGTCGCCGATACGCCCGGCATGGCCTGGGCGCTGGCGCGCTTTGCACGCGCGCCCTCCCCTGTTCTGCCTTCGGGTCATGAAGCGCAAGCGCTGGCGCCGCTTCCGGTCGAGGCGTTGCGGCTTTCGCCCGACACCTGCCGGACGCTGCGCCGGCTCGGCTTTAAAACCGTGGGCGCGCTGCTCGACAAGCCGCGCGCGCCGTTTGCCGCACGTTTCCCCGCCGAACTCCTGCGGCGGATCGACCAGGCGCTCGGCCGCTTCGAAGAACCGCTCGCGCCTATCGCCGCGCCGCCGGTCTATCACACGCTGCGTTATCTGCTCGAGCCGCTTCTCACCCAGGAAGCGATCGTCGCGCTCGCGCGCCGGCTCATGCAGACGCTGGCGCAGGTGCTCATCCGCGACGATGTGGGCGCGCGCGGCTTACGGCTTTCGCTCTACCGCGTCGATGGCGCGGTGGAGACGATCGATATCGCGCTCACGCTGCCGAGCCGCGACGTGACGCACATTGTGCGGCTCATCGATCTGAAACTCGAGGCGCTGGCGGCGGCGGAAGACGCCGGTTTCGGTTTCGAGGCGGTCGGGCTTGCGGTCACCCAAGCGGAAAGCATGGCAGCGCGGCAAAGCGAGCTGATCGCCGACGACGCCGGTGACGGCGATCGCGCGGAACGTTGCGCGCTATTGGCTGATACGTTGCGGCAGCGGCTCGGGCCGCACAGCGTGCGGGCATTCGAACCGGTCGCCAGTCATCTTCCCGAGCGGGCTGAAAAATTGGTACCGCTGACCGCAGATACGGCCGCTGCGTGGCCGGAGCCGGAGCAGAAAACGCGGCCGCTGCTCCTCCTGCCGAAAGCCGAGCCGACCGAAGTCATGGCGCTCATCCCCGACGGTCCGCCGCGGCGTTTCCGCTGGCGCGGCGTGACCTATGAGGTCGCAGGCGCGCAAGGGCCGGAGCGCATCGGAGCCGAATGGTGGCGGCACTCCAATGGCCATCGCTCACCTGAGCCAACCCGCGACTATTACCTCGTCGAAGACGTGGACGGTCATCGCTTCTGGCTTTTTCGCGAAGGACTTTACGAGCGCGAGACCGCATCGGCGCGCTGGTTCGTGCACGGATTGTTTGCGTGAGCGAGTTGTGGGTGCGATGAGATTTATCAGGGCAGTAGCGTGTCCACTTCGCTCTTTCCTTGAGGAAGCGCGAACTCCCCTCCCCCTTGTGGGGAGGGGTTGGGGGTGGGGGTCGGGAGGCTTTACTTTGCGAAGACTGGCGCACCTGTCTACGAGCGTGCCCGACCTCGCGACCCCCCACCCTACCCTCCCCCACAAGGGGGGAGGGAAATGAGTGCGTATGCCGAGCTTGCCGTGATTACCAACTTCTCCTTTCTGCGCGGCGCGTCGCATCCGCGGGAGATGGTCGAGACCGCCGATGAGCTTGGCTGCTTTGCCATCGGCATTGCCGACCGCAACTCTTTCGCCGGCGTGGTGCGCGCCTATGACGAGGCCAAGAACCGCACTGTCAGGCTCTTGGTCGGCACCCGGCTGGTGACGGTCGACGGTTTCGAGGTGCTGGCCTATCCGACCGATCGCGCCGCTTACGGCCGGCTCTGCCGTCTTCTCACCGCCGGCAATCTCACAGCCGAGAAAGGCGAATGCCATCTGACCTTCGAGCAAATTCTCGGCGCCAGCGAAGGCCAGATGCTGATTGCCATCCCGCCAGTTGCGTTGTTTGCTCGCGACACATTTCCCGGGCGCAGCGCTGCACCGCGTCCGGGAAACGAGTTCTGATTTCACCCACCGCCTCTCCGCCCTGGTGCGCGCGGCGCCGGGGCGCACGTTTCTCGCCGGAATTCATTATCATCGCGGCGACGAACCGCGCCGGCTCGGCTTGCTGGCCGAGCTTGGCGAGCGCATCGGCGCGCCGCTGGTCGCCGTCAATGACGTCTTCTATCACGTGCCGGAGCGGCGGACGCTCGCCGACATACTCACCTGCGTGCGCGAGAAATGCACCATTGCCGAAGCGGGCTTGCGGCTTTCCGTTCATGCAGAACGTCATCTGAAAAGCCCGGCGGAAATGGCGCGGCTCTTCGCCCGCTTTCCCGACGCCATCGCCCGCACGATCACGATCGCCGAAGCCTGCACCTTCTCGCTCGGCGAACTGGAATACGAATATCCCGACGAGCCGGTGCCGGCGGGCAAGACCGCTCAGCAGCATCTGGAAGATCTCACCTGGGCGGGCGCAGAGGAGCGCTACCCGAAAGACAAATATCCCGGCGGCATCCCCGCCGATGTCCAACAGCGGCTGCATGACGAGCTCAAGCTGATCGCCAAGCTCGATTACGCCCGCTATTTCCTCACCGTGCACGATGTCGTGCACTTTGCCCGCAGCCGGGAAAAGGAAATCCTCTGCCAGGGCCGCGGCTCGGCGGCCAACAGCGCCGTGTGCTATTGCCTCGGCATCACCTCGGTGAATCCGGAAAAGACCAAGCTGCTCTTCGCCCGTTTCATTTCCGAGAACCGCGGCGAGCCGCCCGATATCGACGTCGATTTCGAGCACGAGCGGCGCGAGGAAGTGATCCAATACATCTACCAGCGTTACGGGCGCGACCGCGCCGCGATCTGCGCGACGGTCGTGCATTACCGCTCCCGCCGCGCCATCCGCGAAGTCGGCAAGGTCATGGGGCTGACCGAGGACGTCACCGCGGCGCTGGCGAAAACCGTCTGGGGCTATGGCGACGGCCTGCCGGACGAACATGTCCGCCAAGCCGGCCTTGATCCGTTCAATCCGGCGATCCGCCAGGCGGTGCACCTCGCCGACGAGCTGATCGGCTTCCCGCGCCATCTGTCGCAGCATGTCGGCGGCTTCGTGCTCACCCGTGAGCCGCTCGACGAAACCGTGCCGATCGGCAATGCCGCCATGGACGAGCGCACCTTCATCGAGTGGGACAAGGACGACATCGATACGCTCGGCCTGATGAAGGTCGACGTGCTCGCGCTCGGCATGCTGAGCTGCCTGCGCCGCGGGCTCGATCTCCTGCAGCAGCATTACGGCAAGAGCTATTCGCTCGCCACGCTGCCGCAGGACGATCCCGCCGTCTACGAGATGCTCTCGCGCGCCGATTCCGTCGGCGTGTTCCAGGTGGAAAGCCGCGCGCAGATGTCGATGCTGCCGCGGCTAAAGCCACGCTGCTTCTACGACCTCGTTATCGAAGTCGCGATCGTGCGGCCGGGCCCGATCCAGGGTGACATGGTGCATCCCTATCTGCGCCGGCGCGACGGCATCGACCAGGAGCATTATCCCTCCCCCGCTCCGGCGCACGGGCCGGCAAACGAGCTGGAAGACGTGCTCAAACGCACGCTCGGCGTGCCGCTGTTTCAGGAGCAGGCGATGCAGATCGCCATCACGGCGGCAAAGTTCACCCCCGACGAAGCCGACGGGCTGCGCCGCGCCATGGCCACCTTCCGCCATACCGGCAACGTGCATCTGTTCCGCGAGAAGTTCATCAACGGCATGACTGCCCGCGGCTACGACCGCGGCTTTGCCGAAAACTGCTTCGGCCAGATCGAAGGCTTCGGCGAATACGGCTTTCCCGAAAGCCACGCGGCAAGCTTTGCGCTTCTGGTCTATGCCTCCTCCTGGATCAAATGCCGCTATCCCGACGTGTTCTGCGCCGCCATCCTCAACAGCCAGCCGATGGGCTTTTATCAGCCGGCGCAGCTCGTGCGCGACGCTCGCGCCCACGATGTCGAAATCCGCGCGGCCGACGTCAATTTCAGCGATTGGGACTGCACGCTGGAGGCGGGCGCGGACGGCCGGCATGCGGTGCGGCTGGGCTTCCGCCTCATTCACGGATTGAGCGAGGACGAATTGAAGAAGCTCGTGGCCGCGCGCGGCAACGGCTTTTCCTCGATCGAGCGGCTGGCGGCGGTCGCCGGCATTTCGCGCTTCACCATCGAGCGGCTGGCGGAAGCCGATGCGTTTCGCACGCTCGGTTTAAACCGGCGCGCCGCGTTATGGACGGCGCGGCGGCTCGACGTGATCGGCATTCGCACCGCGCGCCGGACCGCCGCCGCGAAAGACGACGATGAAAGGCTGCCGCTTCTTGCCCCGCATCTGAGCGACGAATTGTTCCCGGAGCCGCCTGTCGCGCTTCCCACCATGCCGCTATCCGAGCATGTCGTGGAGGATTACGTGACCACCGGCCTGTCGCTGAAGGAGCATCCGGTGCGCTTCTTCCGCGAGCGGCTCACGGCGCTCGGCGCGCTCCGCAATGCGGCGCTGCGCAGCGAGGATTTGCGTCAGGATATGAGAATAACCGTCGCCGGCCTCGTATTGGTACGGCAGCGGCCGGGAACGGCGAAGGGCGTGATCTTCATGACGCTGGAGGACGAGACCGACATCGCCAATATCATCGTCTGGCCGAAAGCCTTCGAGCAAAACCGCCGCGTCGTGATGAGCGGGCGTTTCCTGGCGGTGCGCGGCCGCTTGCAGCGCGCGGGCCTGGTCATCCATGTGGTTGCGGAAAGCTTTGTCGATCTTTCCGCCGAACTGCCAATGTTGCGTGATGGTGGGCTGCGCGAAGGCGGCGATCCGTTTGCGCCGAAATTTTCCGGCGGCCAGCATCCGGTCGATACGCAGCTTCTGCTCAAGAGCCGCGATTTTCATTGATATGCCGTCGTCAATCCGGCAAGTCCGGACTCCATATTCGCTGAAATCTCAGAACGACCGCGGAGTTCTGTCCCATCGACAGAGGTTATGGATTCCGGGCTCGGTCCTTCGGGCCGCCCCGGAATGACGGTCAACCACCCCGCCCCGCGCTCTTCTCCAATACCCTCGCGAGCCGCTCGGAGAAGGAGCGCGGGTCGGCCGGCCGGTCGCCCTCGAGCACGCGCGCTTCGTCGAGCAGCAAATGCGCCGCGTCTTCCTTGAGGATTCTTTGCTCGCCGCCAAGCCCCGCGAGCGCGACCACGAGCTGATGGCGCGGATTGACCTCCAGGATCGGCTTCGAGGCTGAGCTCAACCGCCCTGCCCCGGCCAACATTCTCTCCAGCGCCCGATCAGGCCCGAGATCGGGCGCCACCAGACAAACCGCACTGTCGGTCAGCCGGTCGGACGCGCGCACCTCGGCCACCGTGTCGCCAAGCGTGTTCTTCATGAACACCAAAAACTCTTTCACCGAGTCCTGCAGTTCCGGGGCCGGCGCTTCGTTTGCGTCGACCAACGCAATCGCCGCGAGGTCGGCGGCGCCCTGGGTTACCGACTTGAGCGGCTTGCCGTCGAACGATGAAGCCGACATGACCCAAAAGGAATTGACCGGATCGGACAAGAGCAACACCTCGATGCCGCGCGCGCGGAAGCCTTCGAGATGCGGCGACGACTTCAGCCGCTCGATATCGTCGCCCGCCAGATAATAGATCGCGGTCTGATTGGGCTTGAGCGCAGCGATGTAATCCTTGAGGCTCCGCCAGCTATCGGCGGCAATTGTGGTCTTGAAACGCGCCAGCGCCAACAGCGCATCGCGGCGCTCGAAATCCTCGTATACGCCTTCCTTCAACACGACGCCGAAGAGCTCCCAGATCTTGGCGTAATTCTCCGGCTCCTTCTCGGCAAGCCGCTCCAATTCCGCAAGCACCCGGCTGGTGGCGCCTTTTCTGATAGCCGCAAGCAGCGGGCTTTCCTGGATCTTTTCGCGCGAAACATTGAGCGGCAGATCGGCGCTGTCGACCAGGCCGCGCACGAAGCGCAGATAGCGCGGCAGGATCTCCGCATCGTCGGTGATGAACACGCGCTTGACGTAGAGCTTGATGCGGCCCTTGCGGTCGGGATCAAACAGATCGAATGGCCGCGAACCGGGCACGAAAAACAGCGAGGTGTAATCGTGGCGGCCTTCGGCGTGAAAATGAATGGTGAGCGCCGGTTCGTCGAACTGGCCGGCAACGCTGCGGTAGAAGTCGGTATAATCCGCGGGCGTGATCGAAGACTTGGGCTTTGCCCACAAGGCCGCGCCGTCGGTGATCTCCGCCGCTTCGGAGCCCGGCTTTTCGACAATCGCGATCGGCACCGGAACATGGCCCGATTGCGCGCGGATGAGCCGCTCGACGGTGGCGCGCTCGGTGTAGGACCTGGCATCTTCCAGAAGATGCAACACGACGCGCGTGCCGCGGCGCGGCGCGTAAGCCGGATCGGCCGCCGCCACGGCGAACGAGCCCTTGCCGTCCGAGGACCAGACATGGGCCGCATTATGGGCCGCATCGCTTCCGGCGCGGCGGGAAAACACCTCGACGCGTTCGGCCACCATGAAGGCCGAGTAGAAGCCGACGCCGAAGCGGCCGATCAGCGCCGTCTCCTCCTCGCTCTTGGATGCTTCCTTGGCCGCCTCCAGCCGGTCGATGAAGGCCTTGGTCCCCGAGCGCGCGATGGTGCCGAGCGACTCGATCATCTCCTCGCGGTTCATGCCGATGCCGTTATCCTCGATCATCAGCTGGCGATGCTCGGCATCGACGGTGAGCGTGATGCGCGGCTTCGGGTCGTCGCCGAGCAGCGCCGGCTCAGCAATGGCTTCATAACGGAGCCGTTCGCAGGCGTCGGCGGCATTCGAGATCAGCTCGCGCAGAAAGACCGATTTCTCGGAATAGACCGAATGCACCATCAGCTGCAGCAGCTTGGCGACGTCCGCTTCGAATGGGCGGCTTTCCGATCGGTTCTCCTCGGTCACGGTCATGGCAACATCCCCGGCGTCATTCTTAACGCGAATTGTTGGAGCGAATTCTTGCTCGAATTCTTGTGCCGAAATGGCGAGAGGCCGCGGCGCCGTCAAGACCTGGTGCGCAAGACCTGGTGCGCAAGACCTGGCCCGCAAGACCTGCCCGCAGGCCGCTTCGCATCGGCGGCCCGCCTAGGATGCGGCCAGGATATCGGGCGTGTGCACATGCTCGGGGCGGACGCCGACGGCGAGCAGCCGGCCCGGGATGCGCTGCAGGATTGGGAGGGCGCCGATGATCTTGAACAGCAATGGCGGTTTCGGCCGTTGCGTCGCCGCGAGCGCGCGGCTGATGATCCGCTTCTGCATGGTGAGCTGGAGCGCCTGGGTGAAGCGCACCGGGAAGGTGCGCCGCTCCTGGATTGCACGCAGGTCGTCATCGCTCGCTTGACCGGCCTTGAGCGGCGCAGCCAGGCGATTGGCGGCGGCGACCGCGTCCTGAATGGCGAGATTGATGCCGACGCCGCCGATCGGCGACATCGCATGTGCCGCGTCGCCGATGCAGATCAGGCCGGTCCGCCACCATTGCCGCAGCCGGTCGACCGTGACGCTCAGCAGCTTAATGTCATCGAAGCTTTTCAATTCGCCGACGCGGTCGGCAAGAAAGGGCGACATCTGCAGCACACGCTGGCGGAACGCATCGAGCCCGTCCGCCTCGATGCGGCCCATGCCGCCCTTCGGAATGACATAAGCGCACTGCCAATAGTCGCCGCGATTGAGCATGATCATCATCGCGCCGGCCTCGAAATGCCCGAAGGTTTCGCTTTCGTCGGTGTCCTTGCGCGGCAGCCGAAACCACAGCACGTCCATGGGCGCGCCGTAGTCGTCGCTTTTGAAACCGGCCTTCTCGCGCACAGTCGAATGACGCCCGTCGGCGCCGACAACGCAGGTCAGCGCGGATCGCAAGTTCGCCCTCGGGTGTCTTGGCGCGCAGCCCGACGACCCGCCCGCCCTCCTCGATCAGACCGGTCGCCTCCGCCTTCATGCGCAGATCGAAACCCGGATAGCGCTTGCCATGCTCGGCGAGGAAATTGAGAAAATCCCATTGCGGCATCAGCGCGATGTATTTGCAATGCGTCGGCAGGTGCGTGAGATCGACCATACGCACGCGCTCATCGCCGATCTGCGCGGTCAGCCGTTCGACCTTCTGATGCGGGAGCTTCAGAAATTCTTCGAGCAGGCCAAGCTCGAGCATCAGCTCCAGCGTGGAAGGATGGATCGTGTCGCCGCGGAAATCGCGAAAGAAGTCGGCATGCTTTTCCAGCACCACCACGTCAACGCCGGCGCGGGCCAGGAGAAAGCCGAGCATCATCCCGGCCGGGCCGCCGCCCGCAATGCAGCACCTGGTGACGATCGTTGCGTTCGGCATCCGGGCACTCTCGGTCAGTCGGGGCCGGCGAATGCCGGCTTTTGTCAGGCCGGCTGCGGCGTTTGCGGCGTCACACCAAGCTTCTTCTGCAGGCTCGTCGACGACGTGGTGTATTGGAAGACCAATCGCTTTTCCGGATAGACGTAGTGGTGCGCCCTCTGCGCCATCAGCGCGCCTTCATGGAAGCCGGACAGGATCAGCTTAAGCTTGCCGGGATACCAATTTATGTCGCCGATCGCGAAAATTCCCGGCACGCTCGTTTCAAAGGCGGAGGTTTCCACCGGGATCAATTCGTTGTTCTTGAGCTCGAAGCCCCAATTGGCGACCGGTCCAAGTTTCATGGTGAGCCCGAAGAACGGCAGCAATGCGTCGCAAGGGATTTCGTGGATCGAACCATCATTGCCCTTGACGAGCGCTTTGCTGAGCTGGCCGTCCGCGCCATGCAGCGAGGTCACCTGACCGAGCAGGAAATCGATCTTGCCCTCGCCCACCAGCGCCAGCATCTTGTTGACGCTGTCGGGGGCGGCGCGGAATTCGCTTCGCCGATGCACCAGAGTCAAATGGCTGGCGAGCGGCGCAAGATTGAGCGTCCAGTCGAGCGCGCTGTCGCCGCCGCCGACGATCAGAACGCGCTTGCCGCGGAACGCTTCCATCTTGCGCACGGCATAGAACAGCGACTTGCCTTCATACGGCTCGACGCCGGGAATGGGGGGCCGCTTGGGCTGGAACGAACCGCCGCCGGCGGCAATGACCACGACCTTGCTTTCAAAGACCTTGCCCTGATCGGTGGTGACGCGAAACAGCGGATCGCCGACCTTCTCGACCTTCTCGACCATCTCGCTGAGGTGGAATTGCGGATTGAACGGCTTGATCTGCTCCATCAGCGCATGAACCAGACCTTGGGCGCTGGTCATGGGAATGCCCGGAATATCGTAAATCGGCTTTTCCGGATAAAGCTCGGCGCATTGTCCGCCGATCTTGTCGAGAATGTCGATGAGATGCGTCTTCATATCGAGCAGGCCGAGCTCGAACACGGCAAACAGGCCGATCGGGCCGGCGCCGATGATGACAACATCCGTTTTGATAGGTTCGACCATAACGTATCCGTACTCGTCTCTTGAGGATTGTGTCTGATGCGGTGATGGGGTCGCGAGTGTCTAGCCTTATCGCCGCGGCAGGGGAAGAGGTGCCGCTTCACGGCGCGCAACCCGCGCCGATTTGTTCCAGCGGCAATGGATTTGTGCCAGCCCCAGCTGCATTTGGGAAAAAACCACCTCGAAGGAGGCTTTGAGGTCGTAACCGGCTTTCGCACAGGCTTGCGTTAAGGGGGGAGCGCCGTCCTCAACGCGCAAAGGCATGAAGCGGCGCTTTATGCCTGCCGCTCGGGCGTGCGCACGACCAGGCCGTCGAGCGCTTCTGAGACTTTGATCTGGCACGACAGCCGGGAGTTCGGCTGCACGCCATAGGCAAAGTCGAGCATGTCCTCTTCCATGGGCGAAGGCTCGCCAACCTTCTCGCGCCAGGCCTCTTCGATATAGACGTGGCAGGTCGAGCAGGCGCAAGCACCGCCGCATTCGGCCTCGATCCCAGGCACAGCGTGCTTGATCGCCGTCTCCATGACGGTCGAGCCGATCTCGCCTTCGACCGTGCGAGTGGTGCCCTCGACGTCGATAAAAGTGATTTTGACCATTGTTGGAAGGCAACCGCGGGAAGCGTTGGACCCTGTCGGCCGGCGAAGAATGGCGACGACGGAAGCCGGCCGGCGGCTCGTCTTCTATCGGCTCACGCCGCGCGGCGCCAGTGCCCCTTTGCTTCAGAAATTCGTGGGAGAGGGAGCCGCCATGTATCACGAATTTCGGAAGCGGGCCCTCCGTCCGTCAATGTGCGAAAATGAAAGAGGCGCTTAGTGGTCGCGCGAACGGCCGCCACTCACAACCGGAGCAGGCCCTTCCTCTTGTCCGCCCAAATGCAGCCCGATCGCCACCCGCGCTTCGAAGCTTGCCGCCTCAAGGTCTGCGATTGCCGCCATCATCGCCGCTTCGTCGCCCTCGCCTGCGGCCGCTTGTTCCAACCGTTCGGCCGCTTGCGCGACGCGCCAGGCGCCGATCCCGCGCGCGGAGCCTTTCAGGGTGTGGGCGGCGGCGGCAGCACGCGCCGGACCCGCACCGACGATCCGCTCCAGCGTCATCGCCGTCTGCCGCGCGAAAATCTCCAAGACTTCCCGTTCGAGACTGCGATCGCCGAGCGTCATGCGCTCAAGATGAACGTGGTCGATGGTCATCGACGTCTGCTCATGCGCGGATATGTCCGCTACGCTTGATTGGGTCACGGCTGTCCTCCCCGACATTCTTCCCCGGCCGCGGCGGCGACCATGCCGGGATAGCCGCGAAAAAGGGGTAAATAGAGCCGCCATTGAGAGAATTCGGTCGACACTTTCGGCCTGCGGGGTAAGCGAGGGGTTACCCGAAATCGCGCAATGCCGACTTTTCCACCGCCCCCACAAGAGCGGCCGCCGATTCCGACACTTATTCCAAATTACCCCCAGCCGGCCCCAGACCGGCCGCATTGTTGGCCACAGAATGGCGCAACCTGTCAGAACAGCCGGAAAACTTGGATCATGGTAAGCAAATCGTTAATCCGTTAACGATGATTAAAAGGAGGTTAACAGTTCGGTTTCCTTCGATCCGCCAGACGAATAGGATGGGGCTTGGCAGTATGACATGAGGGCGGGGGAGCCCTCATGCGGATGGGTAACTGAACGATCACGCGCTCGTGGGTGCGGCCGGGTTCGCTCGGGCCGCCCTAGTCCGGCGTAATTCGCGAGGCGACGACCGATATGGCCAACAATCCGAAAAAGATCGTGGATCCGACCGAGGCGGCGCTGTCGGCGATCCAGGAAGCGCTCAAAGTCCGCGACGACGACGATCTGCCGGATCACCGCACGGAAAGCATTTCCGAACACGCCGCCGCGCACGAGGACTGGAACGACAGTCCGGCGGTTGCCGCTCCAAATTTTTTCGAACCCGAGGAGATTGGTGCGCCGACAAGCAACCAGCGCGCTTATGCCGCCGCCAACGACGATCAACAGTCGATCGGCCAGATTCTGCGCGCGCTGCAGAACCGCCCTGCCCGCACCTCCTATTTCGTCGCCGCGATATTCTCCGGCGCCTGGATCGTCGGCTGTCTCGCGCTTTCCTGGGCCTATCTGGGCGACGTCAGCGCCGCGCTCGGCTCCAATCACTCGCCGCTGGCGATCCTGATCGGGCTCGGCACGGCAGCATTGCTGCCGATTATTTTCTTCTTCGGTGTGGCGCACATGGCCTGGCGCTCCCAGGAGCTGCGGCTGATCGCGCAGTCGATGGCGCAAGTCGCCATGCGGCTTGCCGAACCAGAGGGTGTTGCACGCGAGTCGATCGTCACCGTCGGACAGGCGATCCGGCGTGAAGTCGCGGCCATGGGCGACGGCGTCGAGCGGGCGCTGGCGCGGGCGAGCGAACTCGAAGCGATGGTGCGCAACGAGGTGGCCGCGCTCGAGCGCACCTACAGCGACAACGAGGTCCGGATCCGCGGATTGCTGCAGGATCTGGCGAACCAGCGCGACACGCTGGTGGGGCAAGCCGAACAGGTGCGTTCGGCCATCAACAATGTGCATATCGATCTGACGCAGGACCTGTCGACCATCAGCGATCTCGTCGGCCAGCAGGTCAACGAGGCTGCCGAACGCATCACCCATTCGCTTGCCGAGAAGGGCGAGCACATCACGGTGGCGCTCGGGCAGATCGGCGACAATATGATCCAGCAATTGAGCGGGCGTGGCGAAGATCTGATCGTTCGCCTCGAAAACGCCAGCGAAGAGACCGCGCGCGCGCTGGCGACTGCGAGCGAGCAACTCACCACCAGCCTGAATTTCAAGACCGACCATATCAGCGAGGAATTCTCCGAGATCGCCCGCGGCCTCGAAGACATGATGAGCGCACGGCTCGACAGCGTCACTGAGAACTTCTCGGAAAAGTCGCTGGCTGTGGTCGACATGATGGTCGGCCGTTCGGAGGAACTCACCGAGGCGATCGTCAATACCTCGAGCCAACTTGCTGAAACGATCGCATCACGCGCCGAGGAAGTGAACTCGACGCTGAAGGCTTCCGGAGAATCGATCGTCCTCGACCTCAATTTGCGCGGCGGCGACGTGGCCAAGAAGCTCGAAGCGGCCGGCGCCCGCGTGGCCGAGAACCTTATCGCGCGCACCGCCAAGATGACGGACACGGTGCGGGAGACCGCCGAACAGGTCGCCGAGACCCTGGCCGCCCGCACCGGTGAGGTGACCGATACGCTGCGCGCCAGCGCCGACCGGGTCGCCGGCGTCGTTTCCACGCATGGCGATGAGGTCCAGCAGCTTCTGGCGACGCGGCTTGCCGCCTTCGAGCAAATGTTCGGCCAATCCGGCGCCGAGCTCGGCGAGAAGATTTCACGCGAAACCTCCACGCTCGGCACGCTGATCACCCGCCATCTCGCCGAATTCGACCGCACGGTGAAGACCTACGGCTCCGAACTCGTCGAACGGCTGGGCGCGCGCACGCAGGACGTGTCGGAGTCCATGCGCAGCTATGTGGACACTTTCGACACCCGCGTGACCGCCAAAGCGACCGAAATCGCCACCGGATTAGACCAGCGGCTCACCAGCTTCGAACAAACGCTCGACAGCCGCACCGCGACCATCACCGAAGCCTTGTCCGCTCGGGTGATGGATATTGCGAAGACCCTGAGCGAAGGCGGTCGTGAGGTGGTCGGCGCCGTCGACAAGCGCATAGCCGACGTGACCTCCGTGATCGATGCGCGCGCTGCCAAACTCACCGAGTTCGATCGGGCAGCGCGGCGCCGAAATCGACAAGGTGCTCGGCGCGCAGGCGCTGCGGGTCGCCAATACGCTCGACAGCCGGATCGGCCATCTCGAGCATCTTTTGGTCGGCCGCGCCGAAGCGGTCAGCCAGCAGATCGAGGCCCGCAGCCGCGCCGCCGCGGATCTCTTGAACGCCCGGCTCGAGGAGCTTTCGGAAGCCATTACAACCAACGCCGGCAATGCCGAACAGTCGCTCGGCCAACTCGCCACCCGGACTGTGGAAGCGCTCGGCAAGAGCGCGGCCGCCAGCAGCGCCGCCAGCGAAGCGCTCAACCGCAGCGCCACCGCCGCGACCGATGCGCTCAACCGCAGCGCCGCCGAGACGACCGTTTCGCTCAATCGCAGCGCCGGCGCGCTCACCAATACCATCGCCAGCAGCGCCGCCACCGCCAGCGAATTGCTCGGCAAGGCGACGCAGGGCGCCGCCGATCTGGTGACAAAGAGTGCCGCCGTCGCCAACGATGCCATCGGCAAGACGAGCGAGAATGCCGCCACCGTCATCGCGCGCAGCGCCGCCATTGCCAACGATGCCGTCGGCAAGACGGGCGACAATGCCGCCGCCATCATCGCGCGCAATGCGGCGGCCGCCCACGAAGCGATCGGCAAGACGGGCGACAATGCCGCCGCCACCATCGCACGCAATGCAGCCGCCGCCAACGAAACGATCGGCAAGACCGGCGAAGGCGCCGCCGCGCTGATGACGCGCAGCGCGGCCATCGCCAACGAAACGGTCGGCAAGACCAGTCAGATCGCCGCCGACGTGCTCACGCGCGGCGCCGCCGAGGCGACAGCCGCCTTGAGCCGCAGCGCCAACGCGCTGAGCAGCACGATCGCCACCAGCGCCGCTACCGCCAACGAAGCGATCGGCAAGACTACCCAGAATGTCGGCGATCTCATGTCGCGCAGCGCCGCGGAAGCGACGGCGACATTGACTCGCAGCGCCAACGCGCTGAGCGCAACGATCGGCAACAGCGCAGGCCTTGCGGGCGAAGTCATCGGCAAGACCTCCGCATCCGCCGCCGACCAGCTTACGAAGAGCGCCGCCGCGGTGAGCGAAGCCATCGCCCGCAGCGCCAGCGAAGCCGAGCAGACCTTGACGGGCATGAGCGCGGAGGTCGTCCGCAATATCTCCGGCCGGGCCGACGAGATCAGCACCGCGGTCGGCCAGCGCGTCGGCGAGATGACGCAGCTTCTCGACGACAAATCGAACGGCCTGCTCACGGCGATTTCCGGCAAAGGCCAGGAGCTCGCCGGCGAGATGGGCCGCATCACCGACCAGGCGGTGAAGGCGATCGAGGCCAAGAGCTTCGTCTTCACCCAGACGATGATGGAGAACAGCGAAGAGATCGCGCGGCTGATCAACGACGCGAGCTTGTCCGCCACGGCCGCCATGACGCGGTCGCTCGGCCAGCTGCAGGAAGGCGCTCAGGGCGTCAGCGACGCCGCCAGGACGACGATCACCCGGACGCTCGAAGACGTGCAGGCCGCGCACCGCTCCGCCATCGAGGAGTTGAAGCACACGGCAACGGCGACGATCGCCGACATGCTGGAAACCCACGGCATGCTGCGCTCCGACACCACCGCTCTGTTCGAGCGCCTGCGCGAGGCCAACATCTTGCTGCAAGAGGTGCTGAGCGGCGCGCACGAGAATATGAGCTCGCTCGAGCGCACGATGGTCACCCGCGTGTCCGAATTCGTCACCGCGATGAACGATCTCACGCTCAAGAGCGACACCAGCGCCAACGTGGTGCAACAGCATGTCGGCTCGTTCAACGCCATAACCGCGAAAGCCCTGCAGGAGCTGGGCGAGCTTGCCTCGCAGTTCAGCGTGCATGGCCGTTCGCTTGCGGAAGCGGTGGAGCTTCTGGAAAAGAGCAATCGCCGCACGGAAGAATTGGTCACCACCAAGCGGCAGACCATCGAAGCGCTGGTCTCGACGCTCGAGACGCGGACCGACGATTTCGCGCAGCGGCTGCAGCGCTTCTCCGGCCTGCTCGACGAATTGCTGGACGCGGCGACGGTGCGCGCCCGCGAGATCGCGAGCGTCATTGCCGAAACGAGCAACTCAAGTGTGCAAACGATCGAGCAGCAATACGAGCTCGTGCGCGCGACTTCCGAGGAGGAGCGCCGGCGCACCAGCGAAACGCTGAACACCGTCTATGAGGAAGCCACCAGCCAGGCGCATACGCTGTTCAATCAATCCGCCGAGCGTTTCGCCGAGATTATGCAGGGCATGAGGCAGATGGCGGTGGAGATGCAGCAGGAGCTGGAAACGACGCGCGCCGAACTGCGCCGCGGCATTTTCGAATTGCCGCAGGAGACGGCGGAAAGCGCCGCGCAGATGCGGCGCGTCATCGTCGATCAGATCGAGGCGTTGGCCGAGCTCAATCGCATCGTCGCGCGGCATGGACGCTCGCTCGACACCGTCGAGCCGCTGCGGCCGGAACCGGCGCGGCGTGAAGCCGAGCCGGCTTATACCGGCGGCGGGCGCGCGCCGGCGCGGCCGGCGGGAATGCCGCAGCCGCCGACACGCAGCGACATCACCGGTGCGCCGCGCCGGCCAGAACAGCTGCCCCAAGGCCCGAATGGCGGCGGCAACGGCCGCAACGGCGGTTGGCTCAGCGATCTTTTGACGCGCGCCTCGCGTGAGGACAGCCCGCCGATCGCGCCGCCTGCCGGCCGCGGCGACGAGCGCACGCCGCGCGAGAATACCGACTCGCTCGAGTCGCTCGCGGTCGACGTCGCCCGCATGATCGATCATGAGGCAGCCGCCGACTTGTGGGAACGCTACAAGCGCGGCGAGCGCGGCCTGTTCACCCGACGCCTCTACACCGCCCAGGGGCAGAAGGCGTTCGATGAAATTCGCCGCAAGTATCGCGCCGATCCCGAATTCCGGCAGACCGTCGAGCAATATATCCACGAGTTCGAGCGGCTACTCGACGACGTGGCGCGCGGCGATCGCGGCGCGACAGTGGTGCGGAACTATCTGACCTCGGACACCGGCAAGGTCTATACCATGCTGGCGCACGCGGCCGGGCGGTTCGACCAGTAAAAGCGCCCTCCTCGCGGCGGCCACCGGCGCCAGGACTGCCGCGCGGTCGCGCGCAACCTTCCGAATGCGGCTGGACCGCAATCGTTTCCGATTAATTGATTGTCGCTCTAAGTTTTTGGCGGAGCAGATCTTTTCGGAAAACCGGTTTCCACTTTTCCGGATCATGCGCTAACGACCCGCTTGCTTGCCGAGTGCGAGCGGCGTTACCGTTCGCCGCATGGAAGCTCCGGTTTCCTTACCCACTGCTGCCGATGTCGAGGCGGCTGCGCGCCGGCTGGCCGGTGTCGCGCTTCGCACCCCCCTTCTGACTTCGGCCGCGCTCGACGCTATGACCGGCGGCCGGGTTTTTCTCAAGGCCGAAACGCTGCAGCGCACCGGCTCGTTCAAGTTCCGCGGCGCCTATAACAAGCTCGCGTCGATCCCGCCGGAGCAGCGCGCCGGGGGCGTAGTGGCCTTTTCTTCCGGCAATCATGCGCAAGGCGTCGCCGCCGCGGCGCGGCTCCTCGGCATGCCCTGCGTGATCGTGATGCCGCATGACGCACCGCGCGCCAAACGCGAGCGCACCGCCGCGCTCGGCGCCGAAATCGTGCTCTACGACCGCGCGCGGGACGACCGCGAGGCGATCGCGGGCGAGATCGCGGCGCGGCGCGGCGCCGTCCTGGTTCCACCCTATGACGATGCGCTGATCATCGCCGGCCAGGGCACCGCCGGGCTGGAGATCGTCGAAGACCTGGCGGCGCGCGGGCTTGTGCCCGACGTCGTCGTGGTCACCGCTTCCGGCGGCGGGCTTACCGCCGGCATTGCGCTTGCGGTGCGAGCGCACGCCCCGCAAGCCGCGCTCTTTACCGCCGAGCCGCAAGGCTTCGACGACCACGCGCGCTCTTTTCGCAGCGGCCGGCGCGAGCAAAATGCCGCCGTAAGCGGCACCATCTGCGACGCGCTGATGGCGCGCACGCCGGGCCGGCTCACCTTCGCGATCAATCAATCGCTGGTCGGCGCTGGCGTCGTCGCGAGCGACGAGGAGGTCGCGGCCGCCGTCGCTTTCGCCTTCTCCGAATTAAAGCTCGTGGTCGAACCGGGCGGCGCCGTGGCGCTCGCCGCGCTGATGACCGGCAAGGTCGATGTTACCGGCAAGACCGCCGTCGCCGTCCTCTCGGGCGGCAATGTCGATCCCGAACTGTTTTCCCGGCTGGTGGCTTAGCGCAGCCCTACCCTAAAATCAGAGCGGCGATCATCGCAATCTGAGGCGGTCATGCTTCGGTGCGCGGACAAACAATCGGATTGTCGCCGCGGAAAGAGCAAGTTCAGTTCCAGCACGCAACGCCTTCTGAAACTTCCGCGGACGCGCAGGACGACGCCGAGCTCCAGAGAGCGAGATGAGATTTGATTGAATTGTCATGCCCGCGCACCGCCGTTCGAAGAACGGCGTTGCGGAGTTTTGTAAAATCGGGCCGGCCACTTCGGGCCGGTCCCGTTGGCTTGCGTATCGCGGACATCCGCTTCT
The DNA here is from genome assembly GCA_963831135.1 of uncultured Alphaproteobacteria bacterium. Classification (GTDB taxonomy): domain Bacteria; phylum Pseudomonadota; class Alphaproteobacteria; order Rhizobiales; family Xanthobacteraceae; genus BOG-931. Next base: position 206,589 of record CAWHPH010000004.1, on the reverse strand, counting down.
TGCATCCGGGTGGAGACAAGACGTGGATGGCCGGAACTGGTCCGGCCATGACGAGCTATCGGTCCGATCTCAAACCATCCGGCTCTAGGCGCCCGCACCGGGCAAGAAACAGCGGATCTGCGTCGCCCCGTTCACGTCCATGTAGGGCCAGACAACCGCAGGACCGAATTTGTTGGGCTCGGTCACCACCGCGTTTTCCGGTACCAGTAGCCATTCGCCATGCAGCCGCACGCGATAACGCCCTTCCTGGGTGTCCCAGTCGACATCTTGAATGCTGAATCCGTCAGCGAAGGAACAGCACAAGCCCTTTCCGCTCGCCAGCTGATCGAACCATGCATGAAGTGGTTCATTGGCGTAGCGGCCGTCATCACGCGCAGCGACATCGTTCGAAAGCAAAGCACTCATGCACAACGCTACGCCCGCCAACAGAGGACCGGTGAGTTTGTGCATCGTGGCCTCCAGATGATCGTGTTTACGCGGACCAGCAACAAAGGGTCCGGCAGACCTGGAGAGAAAGCTTTTGCCTGCGCCTTGTTGTTGTTCCGCACCGTCTTATGGAAAGCAACTTCTGTGCCGTTTGCCGAATCACACGCGCGGCAGAACGTCCGTGATTAACAAAATATGACGGATTGCGCGACACCTGATCGTGCCGTGAGGTCGCGCGCGGGAACTTTGCCGGCCCATCGCGCCGGAATGCTAGCTGAACAGCGCGATCAGTTCTTCCTCGCTCAGCCCATAGAGAGCGGCGAGCGGGTCGTTGGACGGCGCGCGGGACTTTGCTGCAACGGCCATCTGAGTTTCGCCGATCGAGAGCGACGGCGCTGCCGCAGGCGGCGGCTCCGGGTCGGAGTAAGCCGCCGCTGCGACGGGAACTGCTGCTTCAATGGTATGAGCCGTGCTCGCCGAGCGGGCTTCTTGGTCATTGGCCGGCCTGGCGACGTCGCTCTCTTGCTCTGCGCGTGGAACTGCCGGCGCGATCGGTTCGGCCGGCTCTGGCGCTTGATCTTTTGCTGCGGCCTGTGCCTGCGTTTCGGGCAGAGTTTCATCGCTCAATGACGGATGCAGCGAGCGCGCCTGATCGTCGTCCGCGACAAGTATGTCGGCGGCCGTGTCAGCCACCGGCATATCCGCGATCTCGGCTTCCGGCCCAGTTGAAAAATCATCCGCTGGCGCGTCCTCGACCTTGCTCCGAGCTTCAGTTTCCGCTTGAACGACTGCTTCTATCTTCGCTTTCGTTCGCGCTTCCGCTTCCTTTCCGTTTCCACTTCCATGCCGAACGGCCGAACAATCGGTTCCGGCTCTGAGACCGCATCGCGGGAAGCAAGCGCCATCAGTTCGTCGAGCCGCCGCCTCACATCGAATAGCAGCGCGGCCGCACTCAGCGCGCCGGCGGCCGCCGCTTCGTTTCGCACGATCGCATCGCCGACTTCGCGGACGGACGCATCAAGCGTATCGCAGAGCGCCGTGTCCACCTCGCGCATGCGCAACGCCATTGCGACATCGTGAATGCGCTCGACGGCGAAATGAACATCGCTCGCCAATGTCCCGTGCGCCCGCAGAAGCGTCTCGGCCTGCGCGACGATAGGTGCAATGTCGGCCAGCGCCTTGGCCATGGCGGCGGGCGGAGAGCTTGGCGACCGCTCAGTGACCGCCACTTCGACACGATCGATCGGGCGCAGGACCGGCCGGGCATCCAGTTGAGGATAGCCGCTTGCATATTCTACGAGGACAAGACCGCTGTGCGCGTTGGCAAAGAATTCGCTGGGCCCGTGCCGGCGTTCGTCCTCATTCGGCGGATCGAGCCAAATTTCCGGCAACGGCAAAGGGTCGTTGGACATGAATTCACCGGCTCGGTTGAACCGCCACAAATTCACTCGAAGAACGCAATTCAAACAGCATACCGGCGGCAATGGGGCAACGTCCGGCGGCCTTGGCGTGGATTCATGGCAGGGAGCGCCGCCTGCCCTGCCCTTACCCCCACAAAGCCGACTCAGACGGGTAAACGAGACTGCCCTCATAGCGCAAACCATCGGCGCGGTCTTTGGCCAAGAGGAGCGGGCCGTCGAGATCCACAAAATCCGCCTGCTGCGCCACCAGCATGGCGGGCGCCATCGCAAGCGAAGTCGCGACCATGCAGCCAACCATGATGGCAAAGCCTCTTTGCCGGGCTTCGGCAGCGAGCGCCAGCGCCTCCGTCAAACCGCCGGCCTTATCGAGCTTGATATTCACGGCGTCGTATTTGCCGGCCAATCCCGCAAGCGACGCGCGGTCGTGAACGCTCTCGTCCGCGCAGACCGGGATCGGGCGTTTGCCGCGCGCCAGCGCCTGGTCGCGGCCTTCCGGCAGCGGCTGTTCGATCAGCGTGACGCCGGCGTCGGCGCAAGCGGCCAGGTTCTCGTCGACATTGTCGGCATTCCAGCCCTCATTGGCGTCCACAATGAGCTCGGCGCGCGGCGCCGCCCGGCGCACGGCCGCAATCCGCTCGCGGTCATCGTCGCCGCCGAGCTTGACCTTGAGCAAAGGCCGCCACGCGGCCCGTTCGGCCGCCGCGGCCATTTCCGCCGGGGAGCTAAGCGAGATCGTATAGGCGGTGGTCTGCGGCGCGGGGACGGAAAGCCCTGCCAATTCGTAGGCGCGGCGCCCTGCCTGCCGGGCGTTAACGTCCCAGTAAGCACAATCGAGTGCATTACGGGCAGCACCAGGGCCGAGCACCCGCTGAAGCTTATCGCGGTCGAGGCCCTGCCGTAGCGCCGGACGTAAGGCTTCGATTTTGGCCATAATGCCGTCCGGAGTTTCGCCGTAGCGTGCGTAAGGGACGGCCTCGCCGCGGCCGCGGTGAGTCCCATCGCTGAGTTCGGCCACCACCACGACAGCTTCGGTCTTACGGCCGCGGCTGATCGCGAATGCGCCGGCTATCGGCCAGCGCTCGATCTGTACGGAGAGCTCCATGCAAGGAGCAGTATGACCGTGCTTTTTCGGCCGGCTCAAGGCTTGCACAGAGCCTTGCCGCCTTCGTCAGGCGGCAGACGATGAGCGCCGTTTCGCTCACCGCCACCGCCAAGGGCGATCATGTTGCGCTCGCCGCGTCCGGCTCCTGGACCGCGGAGCGCGCCGCCGAGCTGGAGCGGGTCATCGAGGAAGCCAGCCGGCGCCACGCCGGCGCCCGCCGCGTCGACATCAACCTCGCGCGGATCGAGCGGCTCGACACTTTCGGCGCCTGGCTGATCGAGCGGCTGCAGCGGACCTTCGCGACGCGCGGCTCGGCTGCCCGCATCACCGGCCTTTCGGACAACGACCGCGCCCTCATGGAGGAGCTGCGGCTGGCCAACCAGGTCCAGCCACCAAGGCGCGCGGCGCCGAACTCCATTTTGCGCGCGCTCGATTCGGTCGGCCGCGGCGTCGCCGACATCGGGGGTTCATTCGTCCTCGTCGTGCAGCTCTTCGGCGCGCTGATGCTGGCGGCGCTCGGCACGATCGCACACCCGACGCGGCTGCGATTGACGTCGATCGTACATCATCTCGAGCGTGTGGGCTGGCGCGCAGTGCCGATCATCGTGCTCTCGACCTTCATGATCGGCGCCATCCTGGCGCAGCAAGGCATCGTCCGGTTCCGCACCTTCGGCGCCGACATGTATGTCGTTGACATGGTCGCCGCGCTGGTCTTGCGCGAGGTCGGCGTACTGATCGTTTGCGTGATGGTGGCCGGGCGCTCCGGCAGCGCCTACACCGCCGAAATCGGCTCGATGAAAATGCGCGAGGAAATCGACGCCTTGCGCACCATGGGCCTCGATCCGGTCGAGGTGCTGGTGCTGCCGCGCGTCATCGCGCTGGTGCTGGCGGTACCGATGCTGACCTTTCTCGGCTCGATGGCCGCGCTCTACGGCGCGGGCCTGGTGTGCTGGCTGTACGGCGGCATGGCGCCGCAGATCTTTCTCGAACGGCTGCGCGAGGCGATCTGGCTGCCGAGCTTCGAGGTCGGCATGATCAAGGCGCCGTTCATGGCGCTGACCATCGGGCTCGTCGCCTGCACCGAAGGTTTCGAAGTCGACGGCAGCGCCGCTTCGCTCGGACTGAAGACCACCGCCTCCGTCGTCAAATCGATCTTCCTCGTGATCGCGCTCGACGGCCTGTTCACGATGTTTTTTGCCGGCATCGGGATGTGAGGCATGAACAACAATCCGCCGGTGATCAGCGTACGCGATCTCGTCGTCGGTTTCGGCGAGGCGACGGTGCTCAATCACGCCAGCATCGATGTATTCGAAGGCGAGATCCTCGGCTTTGTCGGCGGCTCCGGCGCCGGCAAATCGGTGCTGATGCGCGCCATCATCGGACTATTGCCGAAGCGACACGGGACAGTGGAAGTCTTCGGCAACGACCTCGCCGCGCTCAACGCGCGCGAGCGGCGCGCGATCGAGCAGCGCTGGGGCGTGCTGTTCCAGCAGGGCGCGCTGTTCTCCTCGCTCACCGCCTTGCAAAACGTTCAGTTCCCGATGCGGGAATATCTGCGCCTGTCGCCGCGGCTGATGGACGAGATCGCGCTCGCCAAGCTCGAAATGGTGGGCTTGAGCGCAGACGTGCGGGGAAAATATCCCGCCGAGCTTTCCGGCGGCATGATCAAGCGCGTGGCGCTGGCGCGCGCGCTCGCGCTCGATCCCGACATTGTCTTTCTCGACGAACCGACGTCCGGCCTCGACCCGATCGGCGCCGCCGAATTCGACGAACTGATCCGCACGCTCCAGCGCACGCTCGGCTTGAGCGTGTTCATGGTCACCCATGACCTCGACAGCCTGCACGCGGTCTGCGACCGCATCGCCGTGCTGTCCGCAGGCCAGGTGATCGCCTCAGGCCCGATCGAGGCGATGCTCGCCTCCGAGCATCCGTGGCTTCGCTCTTATTTCGGCGGCAAACGCGGGCGGCAAGTTCAGCGGCGTGATGCAAGGCCAACCCAACACTGAGCGCGAGATCGATCATGGAAACCAAGGCCAGCTACATCGTCACCGGCGCCTTCACGCTCGCCGTTATCGCCGGCGTGTTCGGCTTCCTCTACTGGGTTCAGAACGGCACCGGCAGCGGCGAGCGCTCGGTCTATCGCGTCGTGTTTGCCGGTACGGTCTCCGGGCTTCGCCCCGGCGCCGCCGTGCTGTTCGACGGCATGCGAGTCGGCGAGGTGACCAGGCTTTCACTCGATCCGCGCGATCCGCGCAAAGTCGACGCGCTGATCGCGCTCGGTCGCGCGGTGCCGGTGCGGACCGATACCAAAGTGACGCTCGCCTTTCAGGGGCTGACCGGTTTAGCCGATGTCTCCCTCGCCGGCGGCGCGCCGGACGCGAGCCCGGTCGTCGCCACGGCCGGCGAACCGCCGACCATCTATGCGGACGCCAATGCCGGCGCCGACCTGACCCAGGCGGCGCGCGCAATGCTCGGCCGTATCGACAGCATGGTCGCCGAAAACGAGGAGGCGATGCGCGCCTCGATGCGCAATGTCGAATCAGTGACGGCGACGCTTGCGAAGAACTCGCAGCGTCTCGATGCCGTCATGACCGGCCTGGAAAACCTCACCGGAAACGGCGAAAATCGCGGCGAAATCGCCGAAGCGGCGGTGGCCATCCGCAAGCTTGCCGACAATCTCGACAAACGGACCGATGAGATTTCGACCGGGCTCGTTCGTTTCTCCAATTCGGGTCTGAAGGAATACGAAGCCTTCGCGGTCGACGGCCGCCGCACGCTCGCGGAACTGCACAAGGTGATCAAGAGCATCAACGATCACCCCTCGCAGCTCATTTTCGGGCATTAAACAGGCGTCCCGGCGTTGCGCAACACGGAGCGCAGCATAATGATGCGCGGCAGACCCGGGATCGTTTTGAGCGCTGAGTTGGTGCGATCCCGGATCAGCAGTGCACCGCTTCGTGTTGCACTGCGTCCGGGAAACGCTCCTTACGCCGCGATTTCGGTTTCTTCGTCCTGCTCGACCAGGCGCGGGCCGGAGTGCGGCTCTTCAACGCCAGTCTCGAACCAGGTGATAATCTCGAATCGGCCGTCGGAATGCTCCACCAGCGCCGAGCAGCTTTCCACCCAGTCACCGCAATTCATGTAGCGGATGCCAAAATTGTCGTGAATCACCGCGTGATGGATGTGGCCGCAGATTACGCCGTCGACCTGGCGGCGCTGCGCCTCCTCGGCCAGCGTCTGCTCGAAGGCGCCGATATAATTCACCGCGTTCTTGACCTTGTGCTTCGCCCATTGCGAGAGCGACCAATAGGAAAAGCCGAGCTTGCGGCGAATGGCGTTGAAATAGCGATTGATGAGGATGGCGAGGTCGTAGGCGGTGTCGCCGAGCAACGCCAGCCAACGCGCGTGCTTGACCACCATATCGAACACGTCGCCGTGCACGACCAGATAGCGGCGGCCGTCGGCGGCTTCGTGGATGGCGTTCTCCACCACCTCGATGCCGCCGAAATGGGTGCCGTAGTAATCGCGCAGGAACTCGTCGTGATTGCCCGGCAGGTAGATCAGGCGGGCGCCCTTGCGGGCCTTGCGCAGGAGCTTTTGCACGACGTCGTTATGCGGCTGCGGCCAATACCAGCCCGAGCGCAATTGCCAGCCATCGACGATATCGCCGACCAGGTAGATCGTCTCGGCATCATGGTAGCGCAGGAAATCCAGAAGACGGTCGGCCTGGCAGCCGCGCGCGCCGAGATGAACATCAGAAATAAAGAGAGTACGGAACAGACGCGCGCCGTGCTCGATCGCCACGATGTTTGATCTCTCGCTGGACCCGACATGCTTCCAATCTGGTCAGGCGTATATGTGCGTCGCATGGCAGCAAGATGACAACAAATGTTAACTTTTAAGGACGCGCCGACCTAAAAACGATGCTGCCGAGACGTCGGCAGGCAAAGCGGCGCCATGACGAAGCAAAGACCGGCTTTTCACAGCGCTGTCACGCCGCGGCGTTAGACGATTCGGCGATGACAGCGCCGATTCTCACCGCCGCTTTTTTCCTCGTTGCCACGACCGGTGTCCACATCGCGAGCATCGCCATCGCGGCGCTGCGGCTCTTACGCCGTGCGCCCGGCGACTCGCGGGGCTTTCAGAATCACCCTCCCGTCAGCCTGGTGCGCCCGCTATGCGGAATAGACAATTTTGCCAGCGATACGCTCCGTTCGACGTTCGAGCTCAACTGTCCGCGTTGCGAAATCCTGTTTTGCGTCGCTACCGCAAAGGATCCCGTCATTCCGCTGGTCGAAGCCCTGATGGCGGAGCAACCGGGAGCCGACGCGAGGCTGCTCGTCGGCGACGAGAGAGTGAGCAACAATCCGAAGTTGAATAATGTGCTCAAGGGCTGGCGCGCGGCGCGCCACGACTGGATCGTGCTGGCCGATTCGAATGTGCTGATGCCACCCGACTATGTCGAGCGCCTGTTTGCCAGCTGGCGGGACGATACCGGCCTCGTCGCCTCACCGCCGATCGGCTCGCAGCCGCGCGGCGTCTGGGCCGAGCTCGAATGCGCGTTCCTCAACACCTATCAAGCGCGCTGGCAATATATTGCCGATGCCTTTGGCTTCGGCTTCGCGCAGGGCAAAACCATGTTGTGGCGTCGCGCGGATTTGGAGCGCGCCGGCGGCATTGAGGCCCTTGCCAGAGAAGTCGCCGAGGACGCCGCCGCCACCAAAGTCGTGCGCGGCGCCGGACGCAAGGTGCAACTGGTCGACCGGCCGTTTCCGCAGCCGCTCGGCGATCGCACCGCCGCCGAGGTGTGGCACCGGCAGGTGCGCTGGGCGCGGCTGCGCCGGGCGAGCTTCTTTGCGTATTTCCTCCCCGAAGCGCTGTCCGGCGGCGTGCTGCCGATGATCGCACTCGCCGTCGTTGCGCCTGCGGTCGGGCTGCCATTGGCGCCCAGCGTGGCCGCCTTCGCGATCATTTGGTACGCCAGCGAGACGCTCTTGGCTGTGATCGCCGGCTGGCACGTTTCCACCCGCTATCCGCTCATCTGTCTCGCGCGCGATGCTCTGCTGCCCGTGCTCTTCGTCGCAGCCTTGCAGGGCGACGACTTCGTCTGGCGCGGCAACGAAATGCAGGTCGAGCGCCTGCGTCCGCGCGGCATGATGGCGCGGATGCGGCCGCGGCTTGCGGAAGTGGCGCCGCGCGCCCGGCGGCGCCTTCGTTCATTGCGCGAGCGGATGTCCTGACAAACGCCGCCGGCCGGTCCTCACTCGGTGATGATGGGCGCGCCGTTTGCTTCCTTGGCGTTCTTAGTGCGAGCGAACGTGCTGCGCGGCCTGTTTCGCGATTGTCTCGATCGCCGCGCGATCGGCCGGGAAATCGGCGGCGATCCAGGCTGCTTCGGCGGCGCGCATCGCGGCGCCGAGCGGCGGTCCCGCCGCGATCCCGAGATCCATGAAATCCGCCGCCTTGAGCGGAAAGACCGGCGCCGGCCAGCGTTGCGGCAGGCTTGCCATCGCGTACCAGGCGCCGTCAGCCGCGCCCGCATCCGAACGCGCCCAGGCGACGAGAACCCGATCGGTGAAAGATTCCTGGCCGAGCCGATAAAGAAGCGCCCGCGCCGTTTTGGCATCCGGCTGCGGTGCAATCGGCCGCCAGCCTTCGAGCGCCATGAGCCGTTCGGACTCGGCGTTGGACAGGCGCAGCCGCTCCGTCAGCCGCTCGGCATCCTCTTCGACCCAAACGCCGAGCGCGCCGAGCCGCCGGACGGCATCGGCCTTCAGGCCCAGCGTTGCTTCAAGCTTGATCATATTCTCGAAGCTCGCAAGATAAGCGACGCCGCCCAGCACCATGCCGAGGAGCCCGGTCTCCGCCATGACGGCGAGCGTCGGCGTCGCGCGCGCGGCAAGCAGGAGCTTCAACATCTCCATGCGCACGCGTTCGCGCGACAGCGTCTCGAAGCCGGCGCGACCGCGGATGCAGGCGTGCACGCCGGCCGGATCGGGCGCGCCGGCGCCAAAATGGGCGTGAAAGCGGAAGAACCGCAGGATGCGCAGATAGTCTTCCTCGATCCGCCGCTGCGGCTCGCCGATGAAGCGCACGCGCTGTGCCGCAATGTCGTCGAGGCCACCGACATAATCGTGCACAATGCCGTCGGCGGTAACCGACAGCGCGTTGATGGTAAAATCGCGCCGCTCCGCGTCGGCCTTCCAATCGCGCCCGAACACCACGCGCGCCTTGCGCCCGAAGGTTTCAACATCTTCCCGCAGCGTCGTGACCTCGACGGGGTGATGATTGATGATGGCGGTGATGGTGCCGTGCTCGATGCCGGTCGGTACCGCCTTGCCGCCGGCCGCTCGGACGCGGCGCATCACCTCCTGCGGCAGCGCCGTGGTCGCGACGTCGATCTCGGCGACCGGAAGCCGCAACAAGGTATTGCGCACCGCGCCGCCGACGACGCGCGCTTCCTCGCCGTCGCGGTCGAGAAGAGCGAGCAGACGCGCGACTTCGCCATCCCGGAGCCAAGCGGCATCGCGCAGATGCGGCACGCCCGTCACCGGTACGTTTGCGGCACGAACTTGCCGTCCTCGATGTGCGCCGGCACGTAGGTCGAGCCGGGCGGCGCCCGCCCGAATTGCGCCAGCGCGACAAAGCTCCCAACCATCAATATCAGTGACACAATGACGAGACCGGCGAGGCGGGGAAGCGTCCAGGCGTTCGGATGCAAGATGCCGGCGCGCGTCGCCAGCAGAAACGCCGCATAGACCACAAACGGAGTCAGAAAGAGCCCGATCTCCGTGGCGATTGGCCGAATCATCCGTAAACCCGGTCGTAGAGGTTCCTCACAATACCCGCGGTGATGCCCCAAATGTAGCGATCCTCAAACGGCATCGCGTAATATTCCCGCTCGATGCCTTTCCATTCGCGGCTCCGCCGCTGGTGGTTCTTCGTCGTCATCAGAAACGCGAGCGGCACTTCGAATGTTTCGGTGACTTCGCGCGGATTGAGCGTAAGCGAAAAATCCGGCCGCACGCGCGCGACCGTCGGCAGGATGCGAAAGCCTGAAAAGGTCAGATAAAGGTCGAGATAGCCGAGCGGCTCGATCAGCGCCGGCGCAAGCCCGACCTCCTCGTTCGCCTCGCGCAAGGCCGCGGCCACCGGGCTCTCGTCCTCGGGATCGATCTTGCCGCCGGGGAAGGCCACCTGCCCGGCATGGCTGGCAAGCTGTTGCGTGCGGATCGTAAACAGCACTGTCGGCTGGGCACGATCAATCACCGGAATCAACACCGCCGCCGGCTTGGTCGCAGCGACGCCAGCGCGCTCCCACATCGACGGATTGAGATCGAGATCGCCGCGCGCGCCCTTGGCCATCGGATCGGTGAGCGCCGGCGGCACCTCCAATGTCAGCCGTGCATGGGCGCGATCAAAAAAATCCTCGGCCGCCGTTTGCTTCAGCTCTGCGCCTTGCTTGGTCACGCGAACTCCCTCACCTGTTCGGCCGGCGCCATGGGAAAGAATTCGCCCATCGAGGTCACGCCGAACATGGCCCGACCGGCAACCTCGCGCTCCTCGCCGAGCTCGACAAGGTCGAAGAACAGCGCGCGCGTCACCTTCGCCCACAAGCCGCGGCGGACATGCAGATAGGGCTTGAGCCCGCCGGTGCCGGCTTCGGGCTCGAAGCGCAGCGCGTGCGAGGGTCCGCATGGCACCCAGTCATCGACATTGGTGCGGAACTTGAGCAGGCGGCCCGATGTGGTTTGTTCGACATTCAATTCCACCGCCAGGAATGGCGCATCGTCGACTTGAATGCCGCACTTCTCCACCGGCGTGACGAGGAAGTATTTGTCGCCCTCGCGCTTGAGGATGGAGGAGAAGAGTTTCACCAAAGCCGGCCGGCCGATCGGCGTTTTCAAGTAAAACCAGGTGCCGTCGGCGGCGATCCGCATGTCGAGATCGCCGCAAAACGGCGGGTTCCAGCGCTCGACCGGCGGCGGACCTTTGCCTTCGGTCTCCGCCTTGCCTAGCGCATCCGTGATCGCCTCCAGACCCAATTGCCCTGCCTTCGCCATGGTTTGCCTTGAACCTATGCCCTCGGACATTAAGTCCGGGGGCAACACCGCTCGCGGGATCGTGATCGCTTGGCAGCGATTGCGCCGCATCAGATTTAAGTTGTGTTCCCGACGAATGAAAGAATCGTCCCAAAATCCGGCTGTTTCTGGTGCTCTCTTCCGAAGTTCGTGGCACGTGGCGGCACCCTCAGACACGCACTTCGGAAGCAAAGGGGCACTAGCGAATGTATGGTTCTAGTGGCGTGCATATTGCATTGCCAAATAACGGTGCAAAGCTGGCTGCTTTCGTTCGTGCCTGTGCGCCGAATCTGATTCGCTCGCGAATGAGGCCTTAGACAAGGAGTCGAACCATGCCCGCTGTCAGCGGAGATGGGCTTGAAAAGCTCGAAGACATGATCGTGCGCGCGGCCGAATCCAGCGCCGATCATGTGCGGGCGGCCAAGGCCGCGATCGGAACGGTGATCTTCGGCCAGGACAAGGTCATCGAACAGGCGCTTGTCACCATCCTGTCCGGTGGACACGCGCTGCTGCTCGGCGTGCCCGGCCTTGCCAAGACCAAGCTGGTCGAGACGATGGGCACGGTGCTCGGGCTCGATGCGCGCCGCATCCAGTTCACGCCCGACCTGATGCCCTCCGATATTCTCGGCACCGAAGTGCTGGAGGAAAGCCAAGCTGGCAAGCGAAGCTTCCGTTTTCTCTCCGGCCCGGTTTTCGCGCAGCTCTTGATGGCCGACGAGATCAACCGCGCAAGCCCGCGCACGCAATCGGCGCTGCTGCAAGCAATGCAGGAGCAGCATGTTACCGTCGCCGGAACGCGCCACGATCTGCCGCGTCCCTTCCATGTGCTGGCGACGCAGAATCCGCTCGAGCAGGAAGGCACCTATCCGTTGCCGGAAGCGCAACTCGACCGCTTCCTGATGGAAATCGACGTGGATTATCCGGATCGCGAGGCCGAACGGAAAATCCTGTTCGAGACCACCGGCGCCGAGGAGACGCGCGCAAAGGCCGCGATGAGCGCCGACGATCTGATGGCGGCGCAGCGCCTGGTACGGCGCTTGCCGGTCGGCGAATCGGTGGTCGAGGCCATTCTTGCGCTGGTGCGCTCGGCGCGGCCCGGGCCCGAAGGCGGCGACACTGCCAAGCTCATTGCCTGGGGACCATCGCCGCGCGCCAGCCAAGCACTCATGCTTGCGGTACGCGCGCGGGCGCTGCTCGATCGGCGGCTCGCGCCGTCGATCGACGACGTGCTCGGTTTGGCTGAGCCGGTACTCAAGCACCGTATGGCGCTCACTTTCTCGGCGCGCGCCGAGGGCGAAACGATCGAAGCGGTGATCGGCCGCCTGAAGGCGCGGATCGGATAGCGATGGCGGCCGAAACAAGGCGCACATCCGATCACGATGGCCCGGCGGTGCAGCGTGCGGTCGGCGAAGGCCGCACGCTTGCGGCCGCCATGCCGCGCTTGATTCTGGAAGCGCGCCGCGTCGCCGCAACCATCATTCATGGCATGCACGGCCGCCGCCGCGCCGGTCCCGGCGAGAATTTCTGGCAGTATCGCCGTTTCATTTCTGGCGAACCGGCATCCCGCGTCGATTGGCGCCGCTCGGCGCGCGACGACCATCTCTATGTGCGCGAGCTGGAATGGGAGGCTGCACACACGGTCTGGATCTGGCCCGACCGTTCGCCCTCCATGGTGTTTGCCTCGGCGCTGGTGCGCGACAGCAAGCTTCATCGCGGGCTGGTGGTTGCGCTGGCACTTGCGGAGATTCTGGTCGAAGGCGGCGAGCGCGTCGGAATTCCCGGCCTTATGCGCCCGAGCGGCAGCCGCAACGTGATCGAGCGGATGGCACAAGCAATCGTCCACGATCGCGCCGAACCAACGAGCCTGCCGCCGAATTTTGCGCCCTCCCCGCTCGCCGAGATCGTGCTGCTGTCCGACCTGTGGAGCGACATCGCCGAGATACGGCGTACCGTCGCGCAACTCGCCGGCGGCGGCGCGCACGGCCATGTCGTGCAGATCGTCGATCCGGCCGAGGAGACGTTTCCCTATTCCGGCCGCATCGAATTCGTCGAGCCGGAAGGCGGCGGCCGCATCACCGCCGGCCGGGCGCAGACCTGGCGCACCGATTATGAGGCGCGCGTACGGCGCCATCGGGCGGAAATCCGCGCCGAGACCGACCGGCTGTCCTGGAGCTTCACCATCCACCGCACCGACCGCCCGGCGAGCGAGCTTCTGCTCGCTTTGCATGCGCGCATCGGCAGCGGCCTCAGCGACAATGGACCGCGCCTGCCGGGCGGCGCCGAGGCGAGGATACCGGCATGATCGGCGGATTACCGCTCGGCTTCGCCGAACCGCTGGTCCTGATCGGGCTCCTGACGCTGCCCGCTCTCTGGTGGCTGTTGCGGCTCGTCCCGCCGCGCCCGCGCCGCATCGATTTTCCGCCGACGCGGCTTTTGCTTGAAATCGCGCCGCGGGAAGAGACGCCGGCGCGAACGCCGTGGTGGCTCACGCTCCTGCGGCTTGTGCTCGCGGGCCTCGTCATCATCGCCGCCGCAGGGCCATTGTGGAATCCGCCGCTGACCACCATGACCGCACGCGCACCGATCGCGATCCTCATCGACGACGGCTGGACGGCGGCCGCCACCTGGGACGCGCGGCTGCGCACCGCCGAAGACATCATCGCTCGCGCCGAAACTGACCGCCGCGCCGTGGCGCTCATTCCGCTGTCCGAGGGCACACGCGATATTTCGTTTGCGCCTGCCGCCTCGGCGCGCGTGCGCCTGCAACTGATCAAGCCGAAGCCGCATACCGTCGACCGCACCGAAGCGTTGCCGGCCATCTCGCGCTTCCTGACCGCGACCCGCGATGTCGAACTGGTGTGGCTCTCCGATGGTGTTGATCTCGGCCGCGGCAGCGATTTCGCCGCGAGCCTTGCGCCGCTCGTTGACACGCGGCCGATGACCATCATCGCCGGCGGTATCGACGGCGCGCGCGCGCTCGCGGCCGCCGACAACGCCGCCGGCGCGCTCGGCGTGAAGGTGCTGCGCACAAACTCCGCCAGCGCCGAGACCGGGACGCTGCGCGCGCTCGATCTCAAAGGCCTGCCGCTTGGCGAAGCGCCATTCGCTTTCAAAGCGGCCGATCGCGAAGCCGAAACGCAATTCGACCTTCCGGTCGAGATCCGCAACGATATCGCCCGCATCGAAATCGCCGGCGAGCGCTCCGCCGGCGCCGTGCAGCTGCTCGACAAACGCTGGCGCCGCCGCACGGTCGGGGTGGTATCCGGCGCCACCGCCGACACCTCGCAGCCGCTCCTGTCGTCGAGTTATTATATCGGCCGGGCGCTCGGCCCGTTCGCCGATGTGCGTCTGGCGCAGGGCGAGTCACCGGCCGAAGCGGTCACTCATTTCCTCGACCAGCATCTGCCGATGCTGATCCTCGCCGATGTCGGCAATGTCGCCGGCGAAGCACATGATCGGCTGACGCGCTGGATCGAAGACGGCGGCGTCTTGGTGCGTTTTGCCGGCCCGCGGCTCGCCGCCTCCGACGACGATCTCGTGCCGGTGCGGCTGCGCCGCGGCGGCCGTATCCTCGGCGGCAGCTTGAGCTGGGACAAGCCGCAGCCGCTGGCGGCGTTTTCGCGCGAAAGCCCGTTCAACGGCATGAGCGTGCCCAACGACGTGACCGTGAGCCGTCAGGTGCTGGCCGAGCCGGACGCTGCGCTCTCGGAAAACACCTGGGCCACGCTCGCCGACGGCACGCCGCTGGTTACCGCCGCCAAGCGCGGCAAAGGTTTGATCGTGCTCTTCCACGTCACGGGCGACACGCGCTGGTCGGATTTGCCGCTGTCCGGCGCGTTCGTGGACATGCTCAAGCGGATCGTCGGGCTGGCGGGCACGACGGCCGTCGCCGAGCCTGCGGCCGATCAGAAGACCAAGACCACGCATGAGGCGGTAGCGCCGAGCCGCGTGCTCGACGGCTTCGGAAATTTCACGTCGCCGCCCGCGACGGCGCGGCCGGTGCCGACCGACTATGCGGCGAGCGCGACATCCGAGCATCCGCCCGGTTTTTACGGTCCGCCGGAAAACCTGCTCGCCGTGAACACGTTGTCCGCCAGCGACCGGCTGGCGCCACTCGATTTTTCAGCGCTTGTGCACGCAACCCATGACATCTACCGCAAGACCGAGCCGCAAGATTTGCGCGGTCCGATCCTGCTCGCGGCCTTTGGATTGTTTCTGCTGGATACGGTAATCGTCCTCTGGCTCGGCGGCGGGCTTGCGAGGCTGCGGCCGCGCTTGGCGCGCGCCGGCACCGCGGCGGTGATCCTTGTCGCCGCACTCGGACTAACGCTGCTGCATGGCAGCGCCGCTGACGCGCAAAATAAAGACGTGCCGCGCTCGGCGCTGGAAACCAAGCTTGCATACGTCGTGACCGGCGACCGCGATGTGGATTCGATCAGCAAGTCCGGACTTGGGGGCTTGACGCTTTTCCTTGCCCAGCGCACCGCGCTGGAGGCGGGTGAGCCGATCGGGCTCGATATCACCCGCGATGAATTGGCGTTTTATCCGCTGATCTACTGGCCGATCGTGCCGGGTGCGGCGCGGCCCTCCGAGGAGACGCTCAAGCGCGTCGACGCCTATATGAAGCAAGGCGGCACGGTGCTGTTCGATACCCGCGATGCGGTGATGGCGCCGCCCGGCTCGGGCGGCGACACGCGTGGCCCAGGCATGCTCGAATTGCGGAAAATCCTTTCCTCGCTCGATATCCCGGAACTCGAACCGGTGCCGCGCGATCACGTCTTGACGAAGACGTTTTATCTGTTGCGCGACTTCCCCGGCCGCTTCAATTCCGGCCAGCTCTGGGTGGAGGCGCTGCCGGCTGCGAGCGATGACGACGATGCTTCGCGCCGGCCGGCGCGCGGCGGCGACGGCGTGTCGTCGATCATCATCTCCTCCAACGATTTCGCCGGCGCCTGGGCGCTGCAGCCCGACGGCCAGCCGATGCTGCCGATGGTCGAAGGCGAGCCGCGCCAGCGTGAGCTTGCCTTCCGCGCCGGTGTCAACATCGTCATGTACACCCTGACCGGAAACTACAAGGCGGACCAGGTGCACGTGCCGGCGCTGCTCGAGCGGCTCGGTCAATAGGAGGCAACGTGAATTTCGGTATCGCGTTCGCCCCGCTTGTCAGCACCCAGGTTCTTTGGGCCGCTATCGCTGCCGCCGCAGTCCTCGCGCTGCTGCTCTTCGTCTCGCGCAGCCGCGGCGCGACTATTCGCGCGCTCGGGCTTGCGCTCATCGTCTTGGCGCTCGCCAATCCCTCGTTCACGCGCGAAGACCGCGATCCGCTCAGCTCGGTTGCGGTCGTCGTCGTTGACAAGAGCCCGAGCCAGACTTTCGGCGACCGCGCCCGGCAGACCGAAGAAGCCCGCGCCGCCATCGTCGGACGCCTGAGCCATATCGCCGGCCTCGACGTGCGGGTGGTGGAGGCCGGCCAGTCGGACGGCGAAACCGACGGCACGCGGCTCTTCACCGCGCTTGGCTCGACACTGTCCGACGTTCCCGCCGACCGCGTCGCCGGCGCCATCATGATCACCGACGGGCGCGTGCACGACGTACCGGCAGAAGCCGGCGCGCTCGGCTTCGCCGCGCCGGTTCATGCGCTGATTACCGGCAACAAGAACGAGCGCGACCGCCGCGTGGCATTGATCGCAGCACCGCGTTTCGGCATCGTCGGGCAAACGCAAACCATCACCTACCAAGTGGAGGATCAAGGTGCCCGCGAGCGCAGCGCCGCGGTCACCGTTCGTCGCGACGGCGATGTGGTCGAAACGCGCACCGTGCCGGTCGGCACGCAGCAACGCGTTGATATCCCGATCCCGCATGGCGGCGCGAATATCGTCGAGATCGAGGCTTCGCCGCTCGCCGGCGAGCTTACGCTCGTGAACAACCGCGCCGTGGTTAACATCGACGGCGTGCGCGACAAGCTGCGCGTGCTGCTCGTTTCCGGCGAGCCGAATGCCGGCGAGCGGACGTGGCGCAACCTGCTCAAGTCCGACGCTTCCGTCGATCTTGTGCACTTCACTATTTTGCGCCCGCCGGAAAAGCAGGACGGCACACCGATCAACGAGTTGTCGCTGATCGCTTTCCCGACGCGCGAACTGTTCCAGCAGAAGATCGGCGAGTTTCAGCTGATCATCTTCGATCGCTACGCCCGGCAGGGCGTATTGCCGATGATCTATTTCGACAACATCACCCGCTATGTGCGTGACGGCGGCGCGGTGCTGGTGGCCGCGGGTCCCGACTATGCGAGCCAGACCAGCATCTGGCGCACGCCGCTCAACGCCATCTTGCCGGCGGAGCCGAGCGGCAACGTCACCGAGCGCAGCTTCCATGCGCGCCTGACCGAGCTCGGCAAGCGCCACCCGGTGACACGCGATTTGGACGGCTCGGCCAGCGATCCGCCGCATTGGAGCCAATGGTTCCGCCTGGTCGATACCGCGAGTGCAAGCGGCACCGCGGTGATGCAGGGGCCGGACAACAAGCCGCTTCTCGTGCTGTCGCGCGAAGGCGAAGGCCGCGTCGCCCTCCTCTTGTCCGACCAGCTTTGGTTATGGGCGCGCGGCTTCCAGGGCGGCGGCCCGCATCTCGACCTGCTGCGGCGGCTTTCGCACTGGCTGATGAAAGAACCGGAGCTCGAAGAGGAAGCCCTGCGGCTGACGGTCAGTGGCCACCAATTGCTGGTCCGGCGGCAGACCATGGCGGAGACCGTCGCCGACGTGACATTGACCTCGCCCTCCGGCGCCACCCGCACGCTCAAGCTGACGGCGACCGAGCCCGGCGCCTGGCAAGCGAGCGTGACGGCGAACGAGCTCGGGCTGTGGCGCGCCACCGACGGCAAGCTCAACGCGCTGGTCAATATTGGTCCGGTCAATCCGCGCGAATTCACCGAGGTGACGTCGACCACCGAAGTCGTCGCGCCGGTCGCAAATGCCACGGGCGGCGATTCGCGGCGTCTCGATGAAGGCGGCGGCCTCGATGTGCCACGCATTCTCGCGGTGCGCTCCGGCGATACCTACAAGGGCGACGATTGGATCGGCCTGAAAATGCGCGACGCCAGCGTGGTGCGCGGCATCGGCGTGCTGCCGGTCTTCGCCGGATTTCTCGGGCTTTTGCTGCTAGTCGGCAGCCTGGCGGCCACCTGGGCGCGCGAGGGAAAGTGACGATTCATCCCTCCCCTTTTCAGAGAGGGTTTGGTTATGACTCCCACTCCGCACGGACCGTTCCGGATATTCCCTCAAACGCGCCCTCGGCCAGTTCGGCGACGAGAAGCCTGTCCGGATCAACAGGACCTGGCATGACGATGCGGCCGGGCGGAATCCGTTTGAAGCCGCATTTCTCGTAGTAAGGCTCGTCGCCGACCAGGATCACCAGCCGATGACCCTTGGCGCGCGCCTCCTCGAGCGCTTGCGCGATCAAGGCCTGACCGACGCCGCGATCGCGAAACGGCGGCTCGACCGTCAGCGGTCCAAGCAGCAGCGCTTTCGCGTCTCCGATGCGAACCGGCGAAAGCCGCACCGATCCCACCAACAGCGTGCCGACCCGCGCGGTAAACGACAGACCAAGGCTGTGCACCACCTGCTCGCGCAACCGATAGGCGGTCTTGGCATAACGGCCGGGGCCGAATGTGCGTTCGTGCAGCCGCTCGATCGCAGCCGCGTCGCCTTCCGCCTCGGGCAAGATGGTCAAGGGAACATCGGCCATAGACGCGCCGCGTAGCATCTGCATCGGTTCGGGTCCAGCCGAACGCGCGCGAACACCGCGCCACGCGGGGGCTGCCGCGGCCGGCGGCGGTGACTACATAGAAGGCTGGCGGAATGGTGCGCGATCAACGGAGATGACAATGGGATTGCTGGTCGACGGCGTCTGGCGGGCGGACAATGCCGGCAGAGAGTTTGGTGCGCGCACCGAAGGCGGCCATTTCATTCGCAGGCCTACGGTGTTCCACAATTACGTCACCGCCGACGGCAGTCCCGGGCCGACCGGCGTCGGCGGCTTTGCCGCCGAGCGCGACCGCTATCATCTCTACGTCTCGCTCGCCTGCCCCTGGGCCCACCGCACGCTCATTTTTCGCAAGCTCAAGAAGCTCGAGGACGTAATTTCGGTTTCGGTCACCGTCGCGCACCTGGGAAAAGAGGGTTGGGAATTCGGCGCCGAGCCCGGCGCCACCCTCGACACCGTCAATGGCAAATCGACGCTTGCCGACATCTATGTGCTTGCCGATGCGCATTACAACGGCCGCGCCAGCGTGCCGGTTTTGTGGGACAAGAAGCAGCGCACCATCGTCAACAACGAATCATCCGAAATCATTCGGATGCTCAATTCCGCATTCGATGCGTTCACCGACGTGCATACGGATTATTATCCGCCCGCCCTGCGCCCGGAGATCGATCGGATCAACGATCTCATCTATTCAACCGTGAACAACGGCGTCTACCGCGCGGGCTTCGCCACCACCCAGGCGGCCTACGAAGAAGCCGCGCGGGCGCTGTTCGCGACGCTCGATCAGCTCGAAGAGCGCCTGTCGCGGCAGCGCTATCTGGCCGGGCGGCAGATCACCGAGGCGGATTGGCGGTTGTTCACCACGCTCATTCGCTTCGACGCGGTCTATTACAGCCACTTCAAATGCAATCTGCGGCGGATCATCGACTATCCCAATCTGTGGAATTATCTGCGCGAGCTTTATCAGGTGCCGGGCGTCGCCGAGACCGTGAGCCTCGATCACATCAAGCGGCACTATTACGGCAGCCATCGCAACGTCAATCCGACCGGCATCGTTCCGATCGGGCCGCTGCTCGACTTCACGCTGCCGCACGATCGCGGCCGCTTCGGCTGAGCAAGAGAGAGATAACTCGCCGGGCCGCGAAAACGCCGCAGTGTCACCGTGCTGCGAGCTGTCACCAGCCGTAATGGTAGGGACCGCCGCAATAACCATAGAGATCGGTGAACGGATCATACGGATTGCAGGCGCGACCGGAACCGTAGGAATAGAGCGCGCCCAAGGGCGGGCCAAAAGGCAAAACGTGGCCGTTCACACGCCAGCCATACCGGTCGGCGCGCCACGCCGCGCGGGTCCAATGGCTACCGCGCTTCGCGACGCCGCCCTGATCGAGCGCCGCGGCGCCGGTCGTCATGGTCGCCACGCCAAGCATCACGGCAACGGCAACAGCGAAGATTTTGTTTCGCATCGAATTCTCCCTATAGCGTCAAAATCAACAGAGTGCCGTCGCTTCAGATTGAATCGATGGTGCTCCAATTTTTTGGTGGAGCATGATCTTTTCGGAAAACCGGTTTCCACCCCGGATCAAGTCCGGTGCAGGCTTTTCCCGGATCATGCTCTCGCCGCCGAACCGGCCACGCCAACGTGCCTACGGCGTCGTTGTTTGCTGATATGACCAAATGACGCGGACAGGTTACATTTCTGTAACGCCTGCTTGTCGGTAACGACCGCGAGCGCGTTCGCAATCCCGCCGCGATGAGCAAGCTGTGTGTTGCGCGCCGTTCGCTGCGCCGATCGGAGCGAACGGCGCAGCGATTTTGAGGAATATCGGTCGCTGCGCTGCCAATTGCGACAGCCGTGGCGAGCGCAAGAATCTCTTGTACTCTCCTTCTTCCTTGCGACCCGCCCGGAGCGGCAACGCTCACACGATACGTTGGATTGCTCGCGGGTCGCGGCACCATGACCATGTGACGCGGCGCACGTTACATGCCGGTAAGGTCAGTGCGCCGACGAAGAGCCGCTACCAGAGTTCGGCAATCGCTCTGCCCTGCACGACCTCGGCGATGCGCGCGCGCGTTGCGCGCGTCGTATCCTCGGGCAGTGCGTCGAGCGGAAAGAAGCCATGCGCGATGATTTCACTGTTCGGCTGCGGCGGCGCGCTCTGGTGAAACGAGCGCACGACATAGAGCGCGACATGATCGCGCTGCGAAGCGCGCCGGTTGAAATAGATGGCGACGAAGGCCGGCGGCTCGCTTAGTTCGATGTTGCCCTCCTCGCGCAATTCGCGCGTCAGCGCGGTCATCAGCGTTTCGCCCGCTTCGACGCCGCCGCCCGGCAAATGCCAGCCGGCAACGTAGCTGTGCTTGACCAGGAACACGCGCCCGGCGCCGTCGATCACCACGGCGCGCACGCCGAGCGTCAGTCCGCGCGCAAATCGCCAGTAGAAATGCAGGAGCCGCCGAATGGCCGGCTCGAACGATCGGCGGAGCGATTCGAAATGCATGAGGATTCCGCCGTTGCTGCGAGGTTTGCCCCTATAGCATTGCCTTGATTGGAAACCTTTGGCCTCGTCAATGCGGGACATGACCGCACAGGAGGCGCTTGATCGTTTCGGATGGCCTTCAAACCGCAATGATTTGATTGCCCGCCCCGTCATCATTCTTTAGAAGAATTCTAATATCGTATTTCCATGCGCTGCAGTGTGAGACGATGCCCCCGAAACGCTTTGCCGATTTGAACGAACAGGAAGTTCTGGCCCTCGCCATTTCCAACGAGGACGAGGACAACCGTATTTATCGATCCTTCGCCGACGGATTGCGCGGGTCCTATCCGGACACGGCTGCGATGTACGACAAGATGGCCGAAGAGGAGATCGGTCATCGCGACATGCTGCTCGATCTGCATCGCAAAAAATTTGGCGAATTCCTGCCGCTCATCCGTCGGCAGGACGTGAAGGGCTTCATCACGCGGCGGCCGATCTGGCTCAACCGGCCGCTTGGAATCGAAGCGGTGCGCAAATTCGCCGAGGTGATGGAATTCGAGACCGCGCGCTTCTACCGGCGGGCCGCGGAGGCAGCGCACGATGACGCCGTGCGTGACCTGCTCACGCGTCTGGCGGCGGCCGAAGACAAGCACGAGAAGCTCGCGCAGGAGCTTGGCGAGAAGATCGAACCGAGCGCGCGGGCCGCCGAGGACGAGACGGCACGCCGCATGTTCGTCCTGCAATACGTGCAGCCCGGGCTCGCCGGGTTGATGGACGGATCGGTCTCCACGCTTGCGCCGCTGTTCGCGGCAGCCTTCGCCACGCACAATACCTGGGCTACGTTTCTGGTCGGGCTTGCGGCCTCGATCGGCGCCGGCATCTCAATGGGCTTTGCCGAAGCGCTGTCGGATGACGGCTCGCTCACCGGACGCGGGGCCCCGGTGGTGCGCGGCGCCGTCTGCGGCGTCATGACGACGATCGGCGGGCTCGGCCATGCGCTGCCCTATCTCATTCCGCATTTCTATGCCGCGACCGCGCTGGCCTTCGTCGTCGTCGCGATCGAGCTTGCCGCCATCTCGTGGATCCGCACGCGATATATGGACACGCCGTTCTTGCAAGCCGCCTTCCAAGTGGTCGTGGGCGGCGTGCTTGTGTTCGTGGCCGGCATTCTGATCGGCAGCTCCTAAGGCGAAGGTGCGGGCCTGCGATCAGACCCGCGAAAATCGTTGTGACCGCGACAATTCGCGGAGCATCATGCCGGAGCGCAACTCATCTGGGGTGAATTAATTGCGCTCCATAGGCTATAGGTGGAGCATGATCTGTTCGGAAAACCGGTAGCCACTTTTCCGGATCATGCTCGATGTTCGTTCTTGCGCATCTGTCCGATCTGCACATGGCGCTGCCGCCGCGGCTTCTTGAGCTTGCCGGCAAACGCGGGCTCGGCTTCATCAATTGGCAGCGCGGGCGCAAATACCTTCATCGCCGCGAAACGCTCGACGCGATCACGCGCGATCTGAAGACGGTTGCCACAGACCACATCGCCGTGACCGGCGATCTCGTCAATCTCTCTTTGCCGATCGAATATGCCGCCGCACGCGCCTGGCTCGACACGCTTGGGCCGCCGCACGATGTCACGGTGATCCCGGGTAACCACGACGCTTATGTGCCGCAGGCTTTGGGCGGCCCGGAAAAATATTGGGGCGACTATATGCGCGGCGACGACGGCGCGCCGAGCGGCACATTTCCGTTCGTGCGGCGGCGCGGTCGCATCGCGCTGATCGCGCTGTCTTCGGCGCTGCCGACCGGGCCGTTCATGGCGACGGGGCAACTCGGCGAGCAACAGCTTTCCCGGCTGGCGGAGGCGCTCGAGCAAACAAGCGGGCTGTTCCGTGTCGTGCTCATCCATCACCCGCCGGAGAGCCCGCCCAACCGCTATCTGCGGCGGTTGATCGACGGCGCGGAATTTCGCCAAGTGCTCGCCGCGCAGGGGGCCGATCTCGTTCTGCACGGCCACGATCATTGCCGCGCGATCGTCTGGCTCGAAGGTCCCGACAAAAAGATACCGGCTGTCGGCGTACCGTCCGCATCGGCCCGCGTCGCGCATCGCCACGAGAATGCCGCCGGCTATCACCTCTTTCACATCGCCGCGGACGCCAATAGCTGGCGCTGCGAGATGATTGCACGCGAGCGCGGCGCCGACGGCAGCGTCCGCGAGGTCGAGCGGCAAACACTCTCGTGAACCGCACGCCGGCGCGGGCACGAACGGTGATGCGATTACATGTGGCCGGCCGAAAGCAAGGCGGCGAGCAGCAGCGCGATCACCCCAAGCACAAAGCCGAGCGCAAGAGTGCCCCATCCACGCCGGCGGCGGCGGCGCAACGTGCGTACGGCCTCGGGCCGGGCGATGCGCGTAATGAAGTCGGGATCTTCGTCCAGCGCTCGCTCGCGCTCGATCAGGCGGCGCGCCACGTAGTCCGTCACTGCTTTCACAATGTCGGCAATCTCGTGCGACTCCGCCATGACTCGGCGGCCGACGCGGGTGTCGTGCAGAAAGCGATACATGCGCTTGTCGCGCCCCATGGCGACATGCGCGACCGCATCGATCCAGAGCCGCGGCGTATCGCCCCGGCTCACCCCGCGATCGAACAGGTCGACCTCGGGCGGGATTTCGGCGAACAAAGGATCGAGCGCCTCATTGAGGAGTTCAAGACGAGCCACTTCCGCGTCGCGCAAGTCGACGACAACGCTGGTTCGCTCAGCGGCCTCGATGCGCGCCGCATGCATCGCCGCTTTCAGCGGCGACGGCCGTTCGCTTTGGCCCGCCGTGGCGGCGGATCTGCCTTTTCGTCCCCACATGGCCTTGACGTCCCCAGAAGGCCGTACGTCCCGAAAACACAAGATACATCAACGCGTAGGCTTGCAACAGCACTTTGGCTTCTTGCGCTCGTCTGCCTTCAGCCTTCCGGCACAACACCATAAGGGCGCGCCCAGGCAAGGCCGTCCTCGGTGCGTGCGCGCGGGCGGTATTCGCAGCCGATGAAACCGGCATAGCCAAGCCGATCGAGCGCCGCGAAGATTTCCGGATAATTGACTTCGCCCTCGTCGGGCTCGCGGCGTTCCGGCACCGAGGCGATCTGCGCATGTCCGATCAGCGGCAGATGCGCCTCGAAGCGGCGGATGAGGTCGCCGGAGACGATCTGCACGTGATAAAAATCGAACTGGATGCGAAGGTTCGGCGCGCCGACCTTGCCGATGATGTCGGCGGCGTGCTCGATGCGGGTGAGGAAATAGTCCGGCCGATCGCGCGGATTGAGCGGCTCGATCAACAGCATGATCCCGGCGTCCGCGGCATCGTCGGCGGCGCGCGCGAGATTTGCGATGAACACGTTTTCCGCCGCCGGCCGCCCTTCCGGCGGCACACAGCCAGCCAAGCAATGTACGGAACGGGCGCCGATTGTGACCGCGTAGTCGAGCGCGCGCTTGAATGCATCCTCCCATTCGCGGGCGCGGCCGGGGATCGCGGCAAGCCCGGATTCGCCCGGGCGTCCGACCGGCGTATTGATGCCGAGTTGCATCAAGCCGTGGCGCGTCAGTTCCGCCTTCACCGCCGCGGCTAAAAGCTCATAGGGATACAATAGCTCCACGGCGCGAAAACCCGCGGCGGCGGCGGCGCCGAAGCGCTCGATCAGCGGGCGCTCGACGAACAGATAACCAAGATTGGCGGCAAAGCGCGGCATGCGATTTGTCTTCGGCTTGGCATGCCCCGCGGTCAATGCGCAGCAAATGGGCGACTGGCACCACTCCGGCGTTCCCTCCTACGGCGGGAAACTACCCACTATATTGCCCACTACCAGAGTGGGCCATTTTGTGGTTGACCCTTAGCGTCCTGCTTGGTTGGTTAACCATCGGAAACCGTGCGCAACAGACACGGAACAAACCCGCACGGGTCGAGGAAACCTTAGGAAGCGGCGTGCCATGAACGCCCAGCAATTGCTCCAGGAAATATCGGACTATTGCCGCTCCACCGGCCTTGCCGAATCCACGTTCGGCCGCCGGGCCGTCAATGACGGCAAGCTCACTGCGCGGTTGCGCAACGGCGGCCGCATCACCACCGACACGCTCGACCGCATCCATGGATTCATGGCTGCCCATCCGCCACAGGGGCCCCGTCCAATCGTGATTGAACGATCCCGCGAAACGCGACCGACATCCATCCCGCAGTTTCAGCCTGTCGGCATGCAACCGCCGGCGGCCCCGCCAGCGCATGGTGTCAGCGAGCCCGACCCGCAGCGCAACTTCCGCTTCTTCGACAACCGGCAGAAATATCTGCTGTTCGTCAATACCTGCAGCGAGAAGTGGGAAGTGGCGCACCGCGTCTCCGAAGAGCTTGCCCATCTTCACCCGCGTCCGCCGGCCGTCCGCGTCTTCGACGCCGGTGTCGGCGATGGCTCGGTGCTCACCCGCGTGATGCGCGCGATGCACGACCGCTTCACCCATATGCCGTTCTACGTGGTCGGCAAGGAAATCAGTCTCGAGGACGTGCGGCTGACGCTGCAGAAAATGTCGGACCGCTTCTTCGAGCATCCGTCGACGGTGCTGGTGCTGACCAACCTCGCCTACGCGGATGCGCCCTGGCTGGCGGTGAAATCGCTCAACGCCGCTTCCAGCATGGTCTGGCACGAGCTGCCGCTCGCCGGCAATTCGGCGCATCGCTTCGAGCAGCAGATCATGGATCTCGAGCCGTTCCTGGCGCAGAATTGGAAGGCGGGCGTGAGCCAGCGCACCGGCAATCCGGTCTATGAGCGTCCGGTAGTGCTCATCGTCTATCGCGAAGATCACCGCTTCTTGCTCGATCCGATCATTCCCAGGCCCGGCGGCACGCTGGCGAATTACGATCTGGTCATCGCCTCGCAGCCCTATCGCGCGCGCGCTTCGCTGGAGTTCAAGGCCCAGCGCGTGATCGCACCGCTGGCGCGAGCGCTCGGCCCCGGCGGCCGGCTTATCGGCATTCAGTCACACGGCCACGACCCGGGCATGGAAATCATCCAGAAAGTGTGGCCGGGCGACCATCCATTCGTTCACGACCGCCATCAGATTCTCAAAGCCGTTAAGCAGGAGCTCGGACCGGCCGGCCGCGATCTCAACTTCAACGCCTATGCCGATAACCGCTCGCTGTTCCGCTATGTGATGCACACGCTGCCGTCGGAAATCTCCGAATCGATCGGCACCTCGACATTGTTCGCGGCGTGGAACGCGGCGATCTATGTGGCGCAGGTCGAGGACGACCGGCTCGGCAACGCGGTGGCCGACGGCCGCTACATCGACGCAACGCGCGACGTGCTGCGCGAGCGCGGCGGATTGTGGTTCTTCGACGAGTCCTACGTGATCTCGCGCCGGCGCGCGTGACGCCCGCGTGTTTTCTCTTCCCCGCTTATGGGGAGGCGGCGAGCGAAGCTCGCCAGAAGGGGCAAGCATGCTTGCGCAACCCGTAAAGCTGCCGGCCCCGATCAGCAGGCGGACCCCGTCAACCGGCCGGCCGCTTCGGGCCGAACTCGCCGGCGTGGTCCCCTTCGCCCTGCTGCACTACGCCCCGCGGGGGCGGATAAGATGACCGCCCTGCCCATTTCCGATCGGGCACCGCCCGAGCCCATCGCCCGCATCTGCGCGCTGATGTCCGGATTCTCGATCGAGGCGACACGGCCGTCGGCGGCCGACGTCGCCGCGCTCGGCGTGCTCAGGCGCGGCACGAGCGTCTATCTCAGCGCGGTGCCGAACCGGCCCGCCGACGAGTCGATCGCTGCCGCCATCCAAATACGCGCGGCCGGACTCGAACCGGTCCCGCATGTGGCGGCGCGCAACTTCGCTACCGCCGAAGCGCTCGACGAATTCCTGGCGCGGCTCAACGGCGAGGCCGGCGTGGACACGGCTCTCGTCATCGCCGGCGACCGTACCGAATGCGGGCCGCTCCGGCGCGCGCTTGACATCATCGACAACGGCGTGTTGCGCCGGCGCGGCATCCGCAGCATCGGCATCGCCGGCTACCCGCAAGGTCATCC
Source organism: uncultured Alphaproteobacteria bacterium (assembly GCA_963831135.1). Classification (GTDB taxonomy): domain Bacteria; phylum Pseudomonadota; class Alphaproteobacteria; order Rhizobiales; family Xanthobacteraceae; genus BOG-931. The sequence continues at coordinate 179,265 of CAWHPH010000004.1, read as the reverse complement.
GCGCATCGGCGACGATCAGCTCGACCGCGCGCTGGCCGACAAAATCGCCGCTGCGGAGGCGATTGGGCTTGCGGTCGAAATCGTCACCCAGTTCTGCTTCGATGCCGGCGCGATCCTCGCATTCATTGCGCGGGTTCGGGCCTTCGGTTTCGACCACCGTCTGCGCATCGGGCTTGCCGGCCCGACGAGCCTCACATCGCTGATGCGCTACGCGAGCCGCTGCGGCGTACGCGCGTCCGCGCAGGGACTGGCGCGCCGTTCCGGCCTGATGCGCCAAATGTTTGCGCTGACCACTCCGGACGATCTCATCCGCACGCTCGCGGACGCCGCACCGGCCGGAATCGTCCCGCATTTCTTTTCCTTCGGCGGCATTCCGGCGACCGCCCGCTGGGCGAGCGCCGTCGCCGACGGCCGCTTTAGGATCGATGCCGGCGACGGCTTTCGCGTCGAGCCGCCGAAAGGCTGACCGCTCAAGCTAAGGCGCAATCATAAATCTCGGGCCAAGCGCACGTGTCTCATCCCGGCTCGTTTCTAATCCTCCTTCCATTTGATTGAACAACCCATCGAGGGTATTTGCTCCACCGGGCCGTGAGCGGTTTCGGCTACCTGCTTCATTGCTTCGAACAGGTCGCGGCGAACATTTGCCGCTGGCTGTATGCGCGAGGCGTCGAGCCGCCCACGATATTGCAGTTCATCTTGCGCGTTGAAGCCGAAGAAGTCGGGCGTGCATTGAGCGTTATAAGCTCTCGCCACCTCCTGCGTCTCGTCGATAACGTAGGGAACGGTGAAACCATGCTTCGCCACGAATTCTTTCATGTTGTCGAAGGAGTCCTCGGGATAGGTCTCGGTATCATTCGGCATTATGGTGATCGTACCGATACCAATTTCGCGGAGCGCCTCGGCCTCCGCCACGATGCGGCCGATGCTCGCTTTCACATATGGACAGTGATTGCAGATGAAGGCAATGAGCGTGCCCTTCGGCCCGCGCACATCGGCAAGCGTGTAGGTTTTTCCGTCAACGCCCTTGAGCGCAAAGTCAGGCGCCTTCCAGCCGAAGTCGCAAATGCTGTTTTTGGTCAGCGCCATGATGAATCCTCGGCAACACAGGCAGTATTACTAAGCAGGCGCATAGCGGAAATCGAAATAACTGAATGCCAGAGGCCGGATCGGCCGGCCTACCTGACACAAATTTCGATTTTTAGTCCTGCCCACCGCAACAGAGTCAGCGCCACAGACCAGCGTTGTCGCTGTTACCGATGATTTGTGTCGAGCATCAAGTCTGCTGGATGGCTGAGAGCAGCCAATTGCCACCGCGGGCGCGCATGAAGGTCCACAATTCGGTGACCTCGCTCCGCTCACCGCCTTCGACGGTGCGTCCGCTCGCGCGCTCAACCATACTGTCCTTGAGCGCGAATTTCATGGCCACGGTGGCATAGTCGGTGCCGCCTTCGCACCAAGCTTCCGCTAGATCGCCCTGCAGCAGCTTCACATCCGTGACGCGATTGACGAGACCGCGACTCGCGTTGCCCGCCAACTGCTCGGAGAAATACGACAGCATCTCGGGCGTGGCCTGCGCGCGCAGGGTCGGAAGGTCTTCCGTTGAATAGGCAGTCTGGATGTTGCCGAGCGATCGCTCGAACGCGTCATAGTCCGACTTGGCGATGGTAAGAGGTTCGCCGGCCGGTTGTGCAGCAGCGGTGCCGCTCAACATTCCACCGAGACCGCCAAAACTATGTCCCGTCGCAGGCCGCGCCGCTGCATAGGCGGGCGCTGACATATTGCGCCGTTGCCACCAGGCGAAGATGAGCCGGGCGACGATCACGACCAGAACGACTTGTAATAGCAGACCGATGATCGAGGCGAAGCCCGCCATGCCGCCGAAAAATCCTTGCCCGAACAGCAGGCCAAACAGACCCGCACCGAGGAAGCCGGCAGCAATCCCGCCCAACAATCCGCGGCCGCCAAACAAGCCAGGACGGGCTGCAGTCTGGCCGAAGGGCGCGGCGCCGCCCGGTTGCGTCATCGAATTCTGGATCGGCGCAGCGCTAGGCGCAGTAGCCGTGCTGGGCGGAGCCGAGAATGTGCGCATACCTCGGCTACCGGCTGAGAAGCCGCCACCGACTCGTGCATGCGCATCAGCGGAAACCAACACAAAGACAGCCGCGATCGCAATAAACGCGATTAGCCAGCGGGGGCGGAACATGACTCATCTCCCGGCTAAATTGCCAGTTAACACAATAAGTATGCGCCAGACGGCTTGTAAGGGGTCGGCCGTACCTTAAGCCGCGCGCAAATGACGCTCAGCCGCTCAGCCGCTACCTGGACATACTCGCCCGCGCTGTCGCCGACGGCCGCTTTACGCTCGATGCCGGCGACGGCTTTAGCGTCGAGCCGCCGAAAGGCTAAAGCAGCACGGTGGCCGTCAGGGCTTGAATGCCAAAGACGATCCCGGCGACGATCTTCGACGCCGCAGACGGGAGGCCGCCGCAGCGACGAGGGCCTCGCCAAAAACACTGGCGTGAACTATCTCTGACGCGCCATGACCCAGAACACCCAAGCCACCGACCAAGCCATCGACGTCTTTTCGCCCTACAAGCTCGGCCCGCTGCAATTGCCCAATCGCGCGGTGATGGCGCCGATGACGCGCAATCGCGCCGGACCGGGCGAAGTGCCTGGATCGCTCGCCGTCACCTATTACGTGCAGCGCGCGGGTGCCGGCCTGATCATTACCGAGGGCACGCAGATTTCTCAGCAAGGCCAAGGCTATCCGGGCACGCCCGGCATTTTCACTCCCGAGCAGATCGCCGGCTGGCGGCGCGTGACCGAAGGCGTTCATGCCGCCGGCGGACGTATCTTTGCGCAGCTCTGGCATGTGGGGCGGATCTCGCATCCTTCGCTGCAGCCCGGCGGCGCCGCGCCGGTCGCGCCCTCGGCATTGCAACCGCCGGGCCAGACCATGACCGCGCAAGGCATGCAGCCTTTCGTCATGCCGCGGGCACTGGAAACGCACGAGATCGCCGGCGTCGTGGACGATTATCGCCGTGCCGCCGCCAACGCCAAACGCGCCGGCTTCGACGGCGTCGAACTGCACGGCGCCAACGGCTATTTGATCGACCAATTTCTGCGCGACAAGACCAACCAGCGCACCGATCGTTATGGCGGCGGCGCCATCAACCGCGCACGCTTTCTGATCGAGGTGACGGAAGCTTTGGTCGGCGAATGGGGCGGCGATCGCGTCGGCGTGCGGCTTGCGCCAACCAATCCGTTCAACGACATCGCCGACAGCAATCCGGCCGCGACATTCGGCGTTGCAATCGACGAGCTCAAGCGCTTCGGCCTCGCTTACCTGCATATCGTCGAGCCGCTGGCGAGCGATCCGGTGGCCGCCGGCGAGCGGCCGGACATCAAATTCTTCCGCCGGATATGGCCGGGGACGCTGATGGGCAACAAAGGCTACGATCTGGCGCGCGCCAATGCCGCGCTGCGCGAGGGCGTTGTCGACGTGGTTTCCTTTGCCGCGCTGTTCTTGGCCAATCCCGACCTGCCGGAGCGCTTCCGCCGCGGCGCCCCGCTCAATCCGCCGGACCGCGCCACGTTCTATGCCGGTGGCGAAAAGGGCTACACGGACTATCCGGCACTGCGGGGATAGCCGCACGCTCGGGGCCGGCCGTAAGGCCGAGCCGGAATTCGCAGCACGGACAACCGCGACCGGCGCCGCGCTTCGGCCGCGCACATCGCGGACATGGAACCCTGGCTTCTCGGTGGCGTTTCAATCGCTTACGCCGATAATAACTTTTAGTGACGCCAGTCACTTCGAAGCGGCAATCCCGCCGTTAGGGTTAATTCAACGATTGGAGATCGAATCGGAACCGGGAGCACTGCAATGATCGCCGCCCTCGCCGCTATCGAATATCTCGGCCAGATCGCCGACAGGGTTTTCGAGGCGCAGATGAATCGCGCCGCCGTCCGGATCAGAGCCCGTTCGCAGGCGTTCACCCATCAGTAAGTCTTTACGCGTCTTACCCCCTCGTTAGTTCCCAAGACAAGTCCCCAAGATCCTTGGCCGCGATGTCGACGCCCATGTTGGGCGCTTGTTCTCCGCGGCCCTTTCCTTTTTCGTCGGGCCGCGCGACGTGCGCCGTGCGCAGGCCGGCCGCAGCGGCAGCGGCCAAATCGCTGGAATGCGCGGCGACCATCATGCATTCGCCGGGCTCAAGATCGAACGCCTCCGCGGCGGCGAGATAGACGCGCGGCTTCGGCTTATAGTCGCCGGCGATCTCGGCGCCCAGAATCGCGTCCCAGGGAAAATCGTTGCGGCGCGCCAGATCGACCATCAGCGAAATGTTGCCGTTTGAGACAGGCGCGAGCCAATAACGGCTTTTGAGACGGCGAAGGCCGTCCGCCACATCGGGCCAGGCGTCGAGCCGGTGCCACGCAAAGTTCAGCGCACGGCGGTCGTGCTCGGCGAGAGCGACGAGACCAAAGCGCGGCAGGATGAGATCGAGATTGCGCCGGTGCAGCACATCGAGCTTGCAAAACGGAATGCGGCCGGCGCGCACCTCCTCCATCGCCCCCTGATATTCGCCGCGCCAGGCGTCGGCGAAAGCGAACCAGTCGAGCGCATGGCCGCGCGGTTCGAGCAACGCTTTCGCCTCGCGCGCGATGGACGTGCGCCAATCGACGAGCGTGCCGAAGACATCGAAGAACAGGGCTTTTATCGGAAGCGACATGGCGCTAGCTCCATGCGATTGAACCTGGTGGCGCGCACGTCCCCGCCCCCAATGGCTCACGCACTAGCGTAATTCCGGGCGGAATGCCAAAAGCGGCGCGGGAGACGATACCCACATGTCGGACCAGGAACGCTGGGAGACCCGGTTCAGCTCTCCGGGCTATCTCTTCGGTAAAGAGCCAAGCGCGTTTCTCAAGGCGCAGGTACATCGCTTGCGCGCCGGCCAGACGACGCTTGCGGTCGCCGACGGCGAAGGCCGCAACGGTGTCTGGCTCGCCCAACAAGGGCTCGACGTACTTGCGATCGATTATTCGCCGACTGCGCTGGCCAAGGCGCGGGCGCTCGCCGCAGAGCGCGGCGTGTCACTGCGCACCGAGGTTGCCGATGTGACCAAATGGGCGTGGCCCAAGTCGGCATTCGACGTCATCGCGGCGATCTTCATCGCCGTCGCCGTTGCCGACCGGCCGACTTTCTTCGCCAATCTCAAAGCGGCGCTCAAGCCGGGCGGGCTCCTGTTGATGCAGAGCTATCGTCCGGAACAGATCAATTACAAAACCGGCGGACCACCAGACGCGGCGCTTATGTGCACACGCGAGATCCTGCAGGCGGCTTTCGGCGATCTTTTGGAGCTCGACATCCGCGAGCACAACAGCGTGCTCAACGAGGGCAGCGCCCATGTCGGCATGTCCGCACTCATCGATCTGGTGGGAAAGAAATGAAGTCAGCCGTGAGAAGGACCAACATGCCGAAAAAGCAAAAAAAAACAACGCCGCGCACACGATCGAAAGCGTCGGGCAAGCAGCCGCCGGCGCGCCTGCCGGCGCTCTCGCTCGACAGCCTCGCGCCGGAGCAACAATCATTGGTCGATGCGATCAAATCCGGTCCGCGCGGGCAGTTCAACAACGAGGGACCCTTCGCGGCGTTTCTGCATGCGCCCGCCTACGGAGTGCTGGCGCAGAAGCTTGGTGGGCATTTGCGTTTCAATACCTGCGTGCCGCCGCGGCTTTCGGAATTCGCCATCCTCTGCACCGGGCAGTTCTGGAAGGCGCAATATGAATGGTATGCGCATGCGGCAATCGCCGCCAAGCAGGGCGTCAAAGAAGCGACCATCCGCGATCTGAAAGCGGGCCGCGCGCCCAAATCGGCACCGCGCGACGAGATGGCGATCTACGCCTTCGTCAAGGAACTTTACGCGGCGCGGCGCGTGAGCAACGCGACCTACGCGCGCGTGCACAAATTCCTCGGCGATGCCGGCATGGTCGAGCTGGTCGGCATCCTCGGCTATTACGTACTGATCTCGATGACGCTCGATGTCTTCCGCATGCCGTTGCCGGAAGGCGCGGCCCTGCCCTTCAAAGAGCCGGGCAAATCGTAGAATGGGCCGGGCAACGCAAGACCAAATGATTCCACGGTGATAGGTTTCGCGGAGCCTGTTCAGTGAGCCGGCCACGTCGGGCCGACCCCGCTGGCTGAACTCAATTCAACGGGATGACCCGCGGGGACGCTCTTCTGCGATCGCCGTCAGTGCTTGGGCGATTGCATCATGTTGCCGCCGCCGCCGTGGCCTTCCATCATCATGCTGCCGCCGCCGGCCGGAGCGCCGGGCGCGGCCGCCCCGATGGCGGCGATCGGGAAGGCGACTTTGACGGTGCCGGCCTTCTCGAATTGCAGCGTCGCTTCAACCGCGTTGCCCGCTTCGAGCGGATGCTTGAGATTCATCAGCATCACGTGATCGCTTCCGGGCTTGAGCGTAACCGTCTCGCCCGGCTTGATCTCAAGGCCACCCTCGACCGGGCGCATTTTCATCACGCCGTTGTCCATGCTCATGGTATGGATCTGGCATTGCGCGGCAGCGTCGGTTCCGGCACAGCTCAGACGATCGGGCGCGGTGCCGTTGTTGGTCACCGTCAGGTAGGCGGCGCCGGCGCTTGCGCCTTTCGGCGTCGCGCGCGCCCACGGCTGGGCGATGTGAATAGACCCGACATCGTAGTCGGCGGCTTGGGCCCCTACGGTCGCAAGCTGCAGCACGGCCAAGGTCATCGTGCCGACCAAACCGCCTCGGGCGTATGCGTGTATGCGTTCAATCATGGATGTCTCCTGGGATTTACCGACAAAGCCTCTAGCGCGAATGTATCCTCAGCGCACATGCGTATCTTTAGCGCACATGTATGATCAACAGTGTTCCATGGGAACATGGCCGGGCTGCGCAACCGCCAGGATCAGCCGAAAAGGCCCTCGGGCAAGCGAGCGTTGAACTTACCGGCATCCTTCGCTATACGGGCTTCTCGACCGGTAGGGGCCCGCAGCGATCGGGCTTGTACGGCGCTGCCCGGGTCGGCGGCGCCATTCATGCTGCAAGGGAATGAGCACGCCCGATGTCTGCCACGTTCGATAAAGTCGCTGATATCATTGCCGAAACCTGCGACATTCCGCGCGATAACATCAAGCCGGAAAGCCACGCCATCAACGATCTCGAGATCGACAGTCTCGACTTCCTGGATATCGCTTTTGCGATCGACAAGACTTTCGGGATCAAACTGCCGCTCGAACAATGGACCCAGGAGGTCAACGACGGCAAGGCCACGACGGACCAATACTTCGTGCTGAAGAATCTGAGTGAGCAGATCGACAAGCTGATCGCGGCGAAGGGCGCCTAGACCATGACCCGATCAGGTTGAATCGGATCATGGTCTAGATATTACACTGGAGCATGATCTTTTCCGAGAACCGGTCTCCACTTTCCGGGATCATGCTCTAAAGGGCGCCGATCCATGCGTTTCGAATATTTCCAGATGATCGACCGCATCGTCGCGCTCGATGTCGGCGAGCGCACGGTCCGATCCATCTGTGTCGTGCCGAAAGAGAGCACGATTTTTGAAGGGCACTTTCCGGGCTATCCGCTGATGCCAGGCGTGCTGCAAATCGAGTGCATGGCGCAGACCTGCGGTTGGCTGGTGACGGCGATGAACCGGTTTGCGTCCATGCCGTTCCTGATCGGCGTCAAGGAAGCCAAATTCCGCAGCCCCGTACTTCCCGGCGAAGAGCTCGAATTCGATGGCAAGATAGTCCACGAGGGCTCAGGCTTTTGCGTCGGCGAATGCAAAGGACGCCGGCAGGGACGGTCGGTGTGTGAAGCGCAGATCACTTATCGCGTCATGCCGTTCGCCAATTCCGAATTCCGTCAAGCCATGCTGGAATGGGCGGAGCGCATCAATCTGCCGGTGAAAGAGCTCACCGAGGAGCTCCCCAAGTGAGCAAAGGCCGCGAGGTGTGGATCACCGGCGTCGGCCTTATCACGTGCCTTGGCGAGGGGCTCGAGGCGGCCTGGAGTCATCTCGAGCGCGGCGACGCGCCGCCCTACGACGACAAGAGCTTCGCGCCTTATATCGTGCATCCGCTCTGTCCGCTGAATTTCGACAAGCAGATTCCGAAAAAGAGCGATCAGCGCCAGATGGAGCTGTGGCAACGGATCGGCGTCTATACGGCCGGTCTCGCGCTCGCCGATGCGGGCATTGCCGGCAAGCCGGAGATCCTCGACAACACCGACATGATCGTCGCCGCCGCCGGCGGCGAGCGCGATATTCCGGCCGACAGCGCGATCCTCACCGGCATGCGCAAAGTGGCCGAGCGCGCGCCCTTCCTCAACGAACGGCTGATGAGCGATTTGCGCCCTACCCTCTTTCTGGCGCAGCTTCCCAATCTTCTCGCTGGCAATATCTCGATCGTCCACGGCGTGGTCGGCTCCTCGCGCACATTCTTGGGCGAGGAATCCGCCGGCGTCGATGCCGTGCGCATCGCGCAAGCGCGCATCGCCGCCGGACAAAGCGAATTGACGCTGGTGGGCGGCGCCTACAACGCCACCCGCTGGGATGTTCTGCTCATCTTCGAGCAATCGGGCAGCGCGCTGAAGGACCGCTTCGCGCCGGTCTGGGACCGCGGCCCGCAGGGCGGCATTGCGCTCGGCAATATGGGCGCCTTCCTGGTGCTGGAAAGCCGGGAGCATGCCGAGGCGCGCGGCGCACGACCGCACGCACGGATCTCGGCGGTCCTCGCCGACCGCAATCGGCGCGAGCCAGGGGCGATCGAAGCCACGCTCCGCAAAGAATGGTCGGCGATCACGCCGCAGATCGACCGCGCGCATGCGGCCGTGATTTCCGGCGCCGCCGGCCTGCAGCCCGCGACCTCGGCCGAGCAATCCGTACTTAAGGAGATTGGCCTTCCCGTCCGCAATACCGGAACGTATATCGGGCATGGTGTGGAGGCTCAATTCGTGGCCAATATCGGGATTGCCTGCGCGGCGATCGAGCACGGCAAGCTGTTTGCGCCAACCGGCACTGCAGATTTAGGATCGAGCCCGCCCGGTCTGTCGCAGGTGGTCGTCACCGGCGTCGGCAATTGGCGCGGCGAAGGCCTGGCGCTGATCGAGCGGCCCGAGGCAAATTAAACGGGCGATTTGAAGGAGAGCGGTATGACAGCCGCAACACGCGATAAAAAAGGCCGGCCGATCGTCGCGGTGACCGGCGTCGGTGTTGTTACTTCGCTCGGCGTCGGCAAATCCGACAATTGGGCGAAGCTCACGGGCGGCGTCTCCGGCATCCGGCGCATCTCGCGCTTTCCAACCGAGGGGCTGCGCACCACCATCGCCGGCACCGTCGACGCGGTGTACCGGGAGTCCATGTCGCCGGCTGAACTCTCCGAACGCATCGCGCTGCTCGCCGGCGAAGAGGCGGTCGCCCAGTCCGGCATCGGCTCGAAGGGCCATTTCCCCGGGCCGCTATTCCTCGCGCCGCCGCCGCTCGAAATAGAGTGGGCCGATCGCATCCGCATGGCGGAGATGGCGGCGGCCAATGCCGATACAGGCTATCCTGACCTTTTGCGGGTCGCCCGCGAATACGGTGCGGCCAAGGAGCCCTTCAAGTTCGCCATCATCGGCGAGGACCTGGCCGAGCATTTCGGCACCGAAGGCTCGCCGGTTTCGCTCAACACCGCCTGCGCGTCCGGCGCCAGCGCCATTCAGCTCGGCATGGAAGCGATCCGCCGCGGCGAATGCGAAGCGGCGCTGGCGATCGGGGCCGACGCGTCGCTCACGCCGGAATCGCTGGTGCGCTTCTCGCTCCTTTCCGCGCTGTCGACGCAAAACGACCCGCCCGAGCGCGCTTCAAAGCCGTTCTCCAAAAACCGCGACGGCTTCGTGCTGGCGGAAGGCGCCGCGGCTCTGGTGCTCGAAAGCCTCGACCACGCCCGCGCGCGCGGCGCGCGGGTGCTCGGCATCATCGAAGGCTACGGCGAAAAATCCGACTCGTTCCATCGCACGCGATCGAGCCCGGATGGCAAGCCGATCATCGCCACCATGCAAAAGGCGCTGGCCGATGCCGGCGTCGGCCCGGAAGACATCGACTATATCAACGCCCACGGCACCTCGACGCCGGAGAACGACAAGATGGAGCATCTCGGCGTCTCCGCCGTGTTCGGCGATCGCATCCACGGTATTCCGATCTCGTCGAACAAATCGATGATCGGCCATACCTTGACGGCAGCCGGTGCGGTCGAGACGGTGTTCACGCTGTTGACGCTGCAGAACCAGCGCCTGCCGCCGACCATCAATCACGCCATTCCCGATCCGACGATCCAGCTCGATGTCGTGCCCAACGTGGCGCGCGATGCAAAAGTGCGCCGCGCCATCTCCAACTCGTTCGGCTTCGGCGGCCAGAATGTATGCCTCGTCATGGCGCTGGAGCCGGCGTGAGTTTGGTCGATCAGCAAACAGCAGCGCCTGTCCACACGATGCGCGCGCTCACGCTTGTCGCCGACCGCAAGATCGAGTTGCTCGACGTACCGGCGCCCCCTCCCCCCGCTGCCGGCGAAGTGCAGATCGGCATCAAGGCCATCGGGCTCAACCACATCGATGTCTGGGGCTGGCGCGGCATGGCCTTCGCCAAGCGCAAGCTGCCGCTGATTGTGGGCGCGGAGGCCGCCGGCGAAATACGCGCGATTGGCCCGGGCGTCAGCGGATTTCGCGTCGGCGATCCGGTCGTCGCCTATGGCGGGCTGACCTGCGGGACCTGCAAGGCCTGCCGCGAGGGCCGCGATAATCTCTGCGAGAACGTCGCCGGCATCATGGGCTTTCATGTCGACGGCTTCGCGCGCGATCTTCTCAACATGCCGGCGCGGCTCGTCATTCCGGTACCGGCCGGCATCAGCTTCCGCGATGCCGCCTGCGCGCCGGTTGCTTTCTCGACCGTGCAACACATGTTGTTCGACAACGCCAAGCTCGAGCCGGGTGAGACCATTCTGGTCCAGGCCGGCGGTTCCGGCATCGGCACCGCCGCGATCAAGATGGCGAAGGCGATCGGCACCACCGTCATCGCCACCGTCGGCGATGACGAGAAAGCAGCGAAAGCCAAGGCGCTCGGCGCCGATCACGTCATCAATTATCGCACCGACCGCTTCGAAGGCGTCGTGCGCAAGCTCACCGGCAAAAAGGGTGTCGATGTCGTCTTCGAGCATGTCGGACCGGATACCTTCAACGGCTCGCTTCTCTGCCTCAAGCGCGGCGGCCGGCTGGTCACCTGCGGCTCGACGTCCGGCCAATCGACCACGATCAATCTGTTTCAGCTCTATCTGCAGCAATATCGCATCTTCGGATCATTCGGTGCTTCGATCCGCAATATCCGCGAGAGCCTCGACAAGATGGCGGCGGGTCTTTTGCCGGTGATCGACACTGAAGTCCCGCTCGCCGATTTTGAACGCGGCCTCGCGCGTCTCGAAAGCCGGCAGGTCTTCGGCAAGATCATCGTTTTGTTCTGATGGCCGAGCGGAGCCGCGTTCAGCTTTTTCTGGATTCGATCATCGGCGCGCTCGTCGCCGGGCTGTTAAGCGCGATCAAGCGCCTGGACCGCAGACGCACGGCGAATTTCATCGGCGCGTTGATGCGCCGTATCGGGCCGCTCTTGCCGGAGCACCGCGTCGGGCGCGAGAATCTGCGCACGGCTTTTCCGCAAAAGTCCGAGGCCGAGATCGAGCGGATCCTTGGCGCGGTTTGGGACAATCTCGGCCGCATCGCGGTCGAGTTCGCCCATCTCGACGAATTCTGCATCGCCGATTTCGGCCGGCAAACGCCGGACGTCATCACCTACTCGCTGGAGACCAAAGAACGCTACGACAGTATGGCGGCAAGCGGCCACGCGATCCTCGGTTTCGCTGCGCATCTTGCGAATTGGGAACTTCCCGCGGTCGTCGCCAAGACGCTCGGCACCAACGCCGCCATTCTCTATCGCCGGCCGAATATTGCAGCCGTCAGCGACATCATCATCAAAATGCGCGAGCCGCTGATGGGCGAGCTCATTCCGAACGGGCTTGCCGCGCCGCTGCAGATGGCGCGGCTCGCGCGCTCCGGCGCCCATGTCGGCATGCTGGTCGACCAGCATTATACCAAAGGCGTGGAAGTGATCTTCTTCGGCCGGCGCTGCATGGCCAATCCGCTGATCGCGCAGCTGGCACGGCAGACCGGATGTCCGATCCACGGCCTGCGGGTCATTCGCAATCCCGACGGCAACAGCTTTGTGGCCGAGATCACCGAAGCGGTCGTGCCGGCGCGCGACGCCGAGGGCGAGATCGATCTTGCCGGCACCATGCAGGCTATCACGTCCGTGGTCGAAGGCTGGGTGCGCGAATATCCCGAGCAATGGCTCTGGCTGCATCGCCGCTGGCGGTGACGGTTCCGTCGGCAACGCGAAATCGATCTTCATTTTCGGATAACACGATCGTTTCCTTCGGAAACCTGTCAGCATTACTGACACATTGCCCAGGCTGGTCTCGCGCTCGTGACCGCACGCGTCATATTATTCATCACACGATATGATGATGATGTTGCGGGAGCGCTTTAGGCTGCCCCTCAGCGCGAGATGCCTTGCCTTGGTTCGCGAAAGCACAACAGAGATTATTTTCATTCCCGGCGGCTCGTTCCGCATGGGCTCGGACAAGCATTATCCGGAGGAAGCTCCGGCCCATCAGGTTACGGTCGGCGATTTCTGGATCGACCGGACGCCGGTCACCAACAGACAATTCCGCAAGTTCGTCAACGAAACCGGCCACGTCACTTTCGCCGAGCGGCCGCCGGATCCGAAAGATTATCCCGGCGCGCTGCCGCATATGCTCAAGGCCGGCTCTTTGATCTTCACGCAGCCGAGGCACCCGGTCGATCTGCAGGACTGGTCGCAGTGGTGGACTTTCAAATTCGGCGCCAACTGGCGCCGGCCCTATGGCCCGCGCAGCTCGATCAGCGGCCTCGACGATCATCCCGTCGTCCATATCGCCTACAGCGACGCGGAAGCCTACGCCAAATGGGCCGGCAAAGACCTTCCCACCGAAGCCGAATGGGAGTTCGCGGCCCGCGGCGGACTCGACGGCGCAGAATTCGCGTGGGGCGACGAGCTCACGCCCGGCGGCAAGCACCTGGCCAATACCTGGCAGGGCGATTTTCCCCGTCAAAATATTGCGATCGACGGCTACGAGCGCACATCGCCGGTCACCGCCTTTCCGCCGAACGGCCATGGCCTTCACGACATGATCGGTAACGTCTGGGAATGGACGAGCGATTGGTATTCGCCAAAGCACGAACGCCCCGCAGCGCACCCTTGCTGCAGCCCGGAAAATCCGCGGGGCGGGCCCGAAAGCGCGAGCTACGACCCGCGTCAGCCCGAGATCAAAATTCCACGCAAGGTGCTCAAAGGCGGCTCGCACCTGTGCGCCCCTAACTATTGCCGCCGTTACCGGCCGGCTGCGCGTCACGCACAGCCTGTCGATACCTCGACGAGCCACATCGGATTTCGCTGTCTCATCAGAACCGGGAGCAACTCATGTCCAATGACGCCAAGGGAGGCGGCTCAGATTTAAGAGACCGCGCCGTCAATCGCCGCAACATATTGCTCGGCGGAACGACGCTCGCGGCTGCTTCGGCACTCGGCGCGGCCGCGCCGGTGAAACTGGCGCAAGCGCAACAGCCGGCGGCGTCCGGCCGGCCGCCAAACATTCTCGTCGTCATGGGTGACGATGTCGGCTGGTTCAACATCGGCGCCTATCACCAGGGCATCATGTCCGGGAAGACGCCCAATCTCGACAAGCTCGCAGCCGAAGGCATGCGGTTCACCGACTATTACGCCGAGGCAAGCTGCACCGCCGGGCGGGCGAATTTCATCACCGGACAAATCCCGCTGCGCACCGGATTGACGACGGTCGGCCAAGCCGGCGCCGACGTCGGTCTGCCGGACCAGGCAGTCACGCTCGCCACCGTGCTGAAATCGCTCGGCTACGCGACCGGGCAATTCGGCAAGAACCATCTTGGCGACTTGAACAAGTACCTGCCGACCGTTCACGGCTTCGATGAGTTCTTCGGCTACCTCTACCACCTCGATGCGATGTCCGATCCGTACTGGTTCGACTACCCGCAGGATTGGATCGACAAGTATGGTCCGCGCGATCTGGTGCATTGCTTTGCCACCGACACGGACGACCCCACGGTCATGCCGCGCTGGGGCAAGGTCGGCAAGCAGCGGATCGTCGACGAAGGACCGCTGGCACCGTTCCCGAACATGGCCGCCGATCACCAGAGCTGGCAAAAGGGCCGCAGCGCCAAGTACGACATGGAGACCTTCGACGAGGTGCTGGTCGAGCACAGCAAGGGTTTCATGGACAAGGCCAAGAACGACGGCAAACCGTTCTTCATCTGGCACAACACCACGCGCATGCACGTCTTCACTTATCTCTCGCCCAAGTATCAGCAGATGATGAACTACGAAAGCAATTACGGCCTGGAAGAGGCCGGCATGGCGCAGATGGACAACAATATCGGCGACCTGCTGAAGCATTTGCAGGACATCGGCGAGGCCGACAACACCATCGTCATCTTCACGACCGACAACGGCGCGGAGGTCTTCACCTGGCCTGACGGCGGCATGACGCCGTTCCGCGCCACAAAAGGCACCGTGTTCGAGGGCGGCTTCCGCGTGCCGTGCATGATCCGCTGGCCGGGAAAGATCAAACCCGGCAGTGTGGAGAACGGTATTTTCTCCGGCCTCGACTGGCTGCCGACGCTGGCGGCCGCGGCGGGCAATCCGAACATTACCCAACAGCTACTGCAGGGCGTGCAGCTCGGCGACCGGACCTACAAGAATCATCTGGACGGGTACAACCAGCTCGATCTCCTGACCGGCAAGGGGCCATCGGCGCGCCACGAATTGTTTTATTTCGGCGGGCCGCATCTCGGCGCCATCCGCATCGACGATTTCAAGTTCCAGTTCTACCAGCAACCCTACGGCTGGCCTGGAGAGAAGGTGACGACCGACATGCCGACGATCATCAACATCCGCCAGGATCCCTTCGAGCGAACGCCGTCGACCCGCGGCGAGACGGCCAACAACATGGGCGGCGGGTATCTGAACGACTTTTATGCCCGCGAATTCTGGCGCTTTGTCCTCGTCCAGCAGCAGGTTGCGGCATTGGCGCGGACGGCTATCGAGTTCCCCCCCATGCAGGCGCCTGCCTCGTTCAATCTCGACGCCATCAAAAGGCAAGTTGAAGAGGTGATCAAGTCGCACGAGGGGCAATAGCCAACAACAACCCGGCGGGCGCACCAACAAGCGTGCCCGCCGAAAATCCGCAATCGCTCGAACTGGCGTGTCGTCACTCAAGCTGCGCGGGCATGAAACGAAGACGATGGCCAGTGCCCATAGGGAGTTGAACCCATGCGTGTCGTGCTGATGAGATCTATTTCTGCCGCCGTTGTTCTACTGATTGCGAGTTGGCCGGCGCGGTCGGACGATGTCCCCGAACTCAACGTCGATCCGGTGTGCCGCGGCATTGCCCAGCAGGCAAAGGATCCGGGCGAAAAAGGCGGACCGGATTTGGCCTTCAGTCAATGCGTCAACAGCGAGCAGGCGATGCGGCAGAAGCTGAGCAAAGAATGGTCGACATTTGCGCCGGCGGACAAGGCCCATTGCATTGGCTCGGAGAAAGGCGGCTACGCGAGCTACACCGACCTCACCACCTGTCTCGAAATGGCGAGGGACGCGCGAAAAATGAACAACTGAAAAATGAACAACTGAAGCGTGGGCGCCCGGGAGTTTTTGCTTCTGGCCGCCGCTGGCGGCACTGGCACGGCGATGCTCGGCATTGTTACGCTACAGCAAGCCAATGGCCAGCAGGCGCCCGCAGGTCCCCAGCAAAGTAGCGGCACCGGCACGGTCAGCGAAAACAACGGCCAGGACTTCACCCGGCCGGAGACTCTCCTCCAGCTACGCTACATCTATCTGACCGCACCGGGAGGCGGCAGCCTGCCAGGCACGATCCGTACCGTCACCACCGACACCGTGGTGCTGCGCTCGGACGTGAAGATCAATCTCGCGCCGCAATGGATTCTGGCGTTGCGCGGCGATCTGCCGTTCGCCGCAAGAGATCCCATCAAGCCCGACAATCCCGCCGGCGGCTACGTTTACGGCCTTCGCGATGCTGACGTCCAAGCGGCGCTTATCAAGCAATTGGACGCACGCTGGGCGGCCGGCGCCGGCCTGCGCATTATCGCACCGACCGGAGCCGAGGACCTGACAAGCGGCAAATGGAAGGCGCTTCCCATCGTCGGCGCGCGGGTCATGTTGCCCGAACTGAGCGAAGGCAGCTTCTTCACCGCTCTGCTGCGCTACGATGTCAGCTTCGCGGGCGATCCATCGTCGAGGAACATCAGCAACCTGCAAATCGCGCCGACATTGAAAGTCGTCCTGCCCGATCGCTGGTTTGTCACGTTATATCCAGAACCGGACATACGCTACAATTTCGGCGATCCGATTACCGGACAGACCGGCCGACTGTTCTTGCCGATGGATTTTCTGGTCGGCCGCGCTGTGACCAAGAGCGTTGCGCTGTCGCTGGAGATCGGCGTTCCGATGATCAAGGACTATCCGGTCTACGATTTCAAGACAGTCACGCGACTTAACGTCAAGTTTTGACGTGCATCGCGGACGATGGCGCTGCGTCGCCGTTGGCGGTGCTGACGCCACAGATCCAGCGCCCTGTTTAGAGAATCTGATGCTGTTAGTTGCCGCGCCGAACCCGTCACAGTCCGTTGGATTTGATATGGTCGTAAGGATAAGGCGCGTAGGGCATGACGCCAGTGATGGAGCCGCCGGTCCAGGGAGCATTCGCAACCCCGCCGAGACCCCAGGTCTGGACCAAGCCGCCATAGCCAAACTGATTGCGCAGCAACGGATAGGCATGCCGGCAGTTCCGGGCGCATTGGGCCTGCGCCGCGCTCACATCCGCCAACGTCGCGGCACCCAAAGCAGCCAACGCCAGGCCTGCACTCAGAAGGATTTTCATCACGCCACTCGACGCGCCGGCAGCCCAGAGGCTTCCCGGCTCTACGCGGATTACGCGATGGCACGTTGGCAGGAATTGATTATCGGAGGGTTACGCCCGTTGCCTGAGGCTCGGTCCTATCTGGGCGGAACGGTTTCGTTCAAAATCGCCCACACCGTGTCATCGGGGCATCGTACCGGGAACGCCTCATAAGGCGCGTTATCGACCGGAGAATCGGTGATCATTTTCGGCGTCACCACCATTTTCGCGATTTTCTTGGAATTGGCCTTGGCGTCGCCTTTGGGATCGACTGTGGCGTCGCCCTTGGGACCCGCCTTGGAATCGCCCTTCGGGTCGAGCGTGTATTTGATCGTGGTCGTCCCGGCCAATATCGATCCGTCGGTGTGGATGTTTTTTGTCTCGCACGTGTCGGTCTGCTTCTCCCGATCGAACGTGCAGCGGCCGATTGTTTCGACCTCGCGCTGAATGAGGCCCATCTCACGCTTTTGCGTCCGCAGCCCAATAAAATGGCCGTCGGCAAACCGGATCTCGAAATGCGCGCGGCAAAGCGCGACGATGTCGGATGGTGCGACAGGCTTGCGGGCGAGCGACCAAAAGCCGGGCGTGATGGGGCTTTCGGTGAGCAGTGTCTGCGCCGGCGCCGCCGTGCTGAACCATCCGCCGGCAAGAACGGCCGCCGCTACGACGCGAAAACGCCCCGTCATGATCGCCCTCTAAGCGCAAGTCCGCAAATGACGCCGCTGTCAGCTCATTGGCGGCCGCGTGACAATGGGGAACCAATAATGGAATTTTGTCATCATGCCGAGCAATTCGCCAAGCGCCTCCGCCCGGCCGTCCGCCTTCACAACGCCGGCTCGCAGCACCGCGCCGGGATTGCCGCCGAGCAACTAGGGCGTTCAAGGCCGGCCCGGGGCCTTTCACGGTCACGTCGGGACGTTCGGCCGGCGTGGCGCGCCAATTGACGACCCTATTCTTCGACCAGCGCCAGCTTTTCGCCGCCAAGCCGATCGACCGCTACTCCATCGGCGATCGGGATAAGCTTGCCTTCAATCCCGACGGCTCGCTCGATCTCTGCGCTCAGCGCCAGCCGCCTGGACAGGAGAAGGAATCGAACTGGCTGCCGACGCCGGCGAGCGGCCCTCTCACCATGAACATGCGGCTTTGTTGGCCCAATCCGGCGGTGCTCTACGGCCTTTGGTCGCCGCCGCCGGGAAAGCGAGTGGATTGAGCCAAGCAACGGCCGCGGCAGAGATCGAATGGCCGGATGCGCTTCCGGCATTTCGGCGGCTTTTGCCTAAATTTGCGCCAACCTTGTCGGCCCCTGCATGCGCCGTGCCAGCGCGTGCGCGACCTCTACCGCGATCACTTAAGTGTTATGCACCGGAAACGCTGCGCTCAGGCCTCGGCGCCCTATATGCATAGCCATGGCCCGAACGCTCTACCGCTTTCCCGCTCTCCCGCTTTCCCGTAGTGAGTAAACGGTACGAACGGGCCAACCCGGGCCTTCTCGCAGACCCGGCACAAGGCTTCTCGCAGCAAGGTTTGCGCAAGAATAAGTCTCAAACGATCCGGCACTTGTGGCGCTAGTCGGGCACGTCGGACGTTGACGTCGTGTCGGTTGGTCGCCCCGCTGCTTGGGAGGAACTCCGCGAGGAACACGTAACGAAGCGGATTCGCGTTTGCAGGTCGCTAGATCATGGGCATCGTCCGTTTTGCTTTGAGACTGCCACATACCTTCTACGTGTTGGCCGTCCTCGTCGTATTCCTGGGCACGACCGCTGTCGTGTCGATGCCGACGGACATCTTTCCCGAGATCAACATCCCGGTCGTCACCATCGTCTGGCAATATACCGGGCTGAGCACCACGGAGATGGAGCAACGGGTCACGACCTACGGCCAATATGCGCTGTCGTCGAGCGTGAACGGCATTCAGGATATCGAGGCGCAGACCCTCAACGGCATCTCGGTTCAGAAAATCTTCTTCCAGCCGGACGTCAATCTCGATCTCGCGATCGCGCAGATCGTGTCGGCGACCAATTTTATCCGCATTTTGCTGCCGCCGGGGATCCAGGCGCCGGTCGTGGTCCAGTACAACGCCTCGAGCGTTCCCGTCCTGCAGATCGGTCTCTCCTCCGACACGCTCAACGAGCAGCAGCTCTACGACTACGGCATCTACCGCCTGCGCCAGCAGCTGGCGCCGATCCACGGCGTCACGCTTCCCACCCCGGCCGGCGGCAAGTACCGCCAGATCATGGTCGATATCGATCCGCTCAAGCTGCAGGCCAAGGGATTGACGCCCCTCGACGTGGTCAATGCCGTCAATGCCCAGAACCTGACACTGCCGTCAGGCCAAGCCAAGATCGGTGATACGCAGTACACCGTCCGCACCAACGCCGTCCCGACCACGATCGCCGACCTCAACAACATCCCGGTGAAATATATCAACGGGCAGACGGTGTTCGTGAAAGATGTCGGGCAGGTGCACGACGGCAACGCCGTGCAACAGAATATCGTACGCACCGACGGCCGCCGCTCGGTCCTGCTCAGCATCATCAAGAACGGCAATGCCTCGACGCTGGCCGTCGTCAACGCGGTCAAGCAGGCGCTCACTATTTCGCGCAAGGCGGCTCCGCCGGGCATGCAGATCAAGGAGCTGTTCGATCAATCGGTATTCGTCAAAGCCTCGATCCAGGGGCTGTTGCGTGAAGGCGCCATCGCCGCCGGCCTGACCGCGCTGATGATCGTGCTGTTTCTCGGATCGTGGCGCTCGACGCTCGTGGTCATGGTCTCGATCCCGCTCTCCATTCTCGCTTCGCTCATCGTTCTCTATTTTCTCGGCGACACCATCAACACGATGACGCTCGGCGGCCTGGCGCTGGCGATCGGCATCCTGGTCGATGATTCGACGGTCACCATCGAGAACACGCATCGCCTTTTGACCGAAGAACACATGCCGTTGCCGAGGGCAACGCTGCACGGCGCCGCCGAGATCGCGGTCCCGACGCTCGTTTCGACGCTGGCAATCAGCTGCGTGTTCGTGTCCGTCGTCTTTCTCCACGGCCCGGCGAAATATCTTTTCACCCCGCTTGGGCTAGCCGTTGTGTTCGCCATGCTGGCCTCCTACGGCTTTTCGCGAACCCTGACCCCCATCACCATCGGCCTGCTGCTCAAGGGGGAACGACACGGGCCGGAGGCGTCGCAAGGCTGGTTTGGGCGCCTGTTCGCCAAGTTCGAGCATGGCTTCGAAATCATGCGCGGCGCTTACACGGAAATACTGCATACGTTGCTGACGCGGCGGTTCGTCGTGCCGGTGGCGGCGGCCGCGGTGCTCGCGCTCGGCGGCACCATGTTCATGTTCGTCGGCCGCGACTTCTTTCCGATCATCGATGGCGGCCAGATTCAGCTCCACGTGCGCGCCCCGGCCGGCACACGCATCGAGAAGACCGAGCAGATTTTCCAGGCGGTGGAGGACAAGATCCGCGAGGTCATCCCCGAGGACGAACGCGACCTGATCGTCGACAATATCGGCCTGCCGGCCCGTTCCTATAATTACGCCTTCGGCGACGGCACCGCGACCGGCCTCAACGACGGCGTGATTTTGGTCTCTCTGAAAGAGGACCACGCTCCGACGCTGAACTACATCCGCAAGCTGCGCGAGGCGCTGCCGGCGAGCTTCCCGGAATGCGTGTTCTATTTCCAGGCCGCCGACATGGTCACGCAGATTCTCAACTTCGGCATCTCCGCGCAAATCAACGTGCGCACCGTCGGCTACGATCGGACCAAGAATCTGCGCATCGCCAAGGAACTGCAGCAGCGTATTGCGGCCATCCCGGGGGTGGCGGACGCGCATCTGCAGCAGGAGGTCAACGCACCGGAATTCTTCGCTCAGATCGACCGGGCGCGCGCCACGCAGTTCGGTCTCACCGTGAACGACATTGCGCTCAATCTCAACACCAGCCTGAGTTCCTCCGAGCAGATCTCACCGAACTTTTGGACCGATCCGAGCAACGGCACGCCATATTATATAGCGGTGCAGACGCCCGAATACCGGGTGGACTCGCTGAACGAGCTCAAGAACACGCCGGTGACCAAGTTTACGGTGGCAAACCGAAATACCGTGCCGGGATTGCTCAGCAACGTCGCCACGCTCACGCGCGATTCCATTCCGACCAACACCAACCAGGCGAACATCCAGCCGGTTTACGAGATCTATGCCAACGCCGATGGACGCGATCTCGGCAGCATCTCAAGCGATATCAACAAGATCGTGGCCGAGTACCAGAAGCAATTGTCGCCCGGCAACCGCATCGAAATTATCGGCCAGATCGACAGCATGAACGCCGCATTTCGCGACCTGGCCATCGGCATCCTCTTCGCCGCGGTGTTCGTCTATCTGCTGATGGTGGTGAATTATCAGAACTGGGGCGATCCGTTCGTGGTCATCCTGGCGCTGCCGGCCACCTTCTGCGGTATTGTCACAATGTTGTATATTACCGGTACCACGTTGAGCGTCCCCTCGCTCATGGGGGCCATCATGGCCATTGGCGTGGCGTCGGCGAATTCGATCCTGCTCGTGACCTTCGCCCGCGAGCAGCAGCTTGCCGGCATGCGGGCATTCGATGCGGCGATCTCCGCCGGCCGCACCCGCATCCGGCCGGTGCTGATGACCGCGGCAGCGATGATCGTCGGCATGATCCCGATGGCGATCGGCGGCGCCGGCGAGGAGCAGAATGCGGCGCTGGCGCGGGCGGTGATCGGCGGCCTTCTGTTCGCTACGCCGACGACGCTGCTTGTGGTACCATATTTGTTTGCGCTGCTGCGCAAGGGCAACGACGGCAAGCCGGCGCACGGCGTATTCGAAGAGGAGCTGGAATGAACAAGATCGAGCGGCCCCCGACGCCCGATAGTCCCACGGAAGAACCGCAATTGCCGGCTGATCGCGAACCGGGCAAGGCCGCGCCGCAAGCGAAGCCGCGGACCGGACGCCGCATTCTGGGATTCGGCGCATTGCTGCTGCTATGCGCGGCATTGGCAGTCGGCTTTTGGCGGCACTATTCGCTGCACGCGCAAGTCATGGCGACGGCCGCGGCGCGCCGCGACTTCGTGCCGAGCGTGCGGACGGCGCCCGTGCGGGTCAGCGGCAGCACCATGTCGGTCAGCTGGCCCGGCACCACGGAAGCCTTCGAGCAAGCCAATATCTACGCCCGCGCCAGCGGCTACATCTCCAAGCGCAACGTCGACATCGGCAGCCGAGTCAAAGCCGGAGATCTACTGGTCGAGATCACCGCGCCCGAGCTCGATCATCAGATTGCGCAGGCGGAAGGAACGCTGGCGCAGATGCAGGCCTCCCTGGAGCAGGCCAAGGCCAATCGCGATCTTGCCAAGGTCACCTGGGACCGCGACAGCCCGCTTGTCCAAAAGGGCTGGGTCACCCCGCAACAGGGCGATACCGATCGCCTGAACCTGCAGGCAAGAGATGCGGCGGTTAACGTCGCGCAAGCAAACATCGTGGCGCAGAAAGCGCAACTGCGCGTGCTCAATCAGCAGAAGGCCTACCAGAGCGTGGTCGCTCCCTTCGATGGCGTCGTCACGCAGCGCAATGTCGATATCGGCGCCCTGGTGCAGGCCGATGCGTCCAGCGGCACGTTCCTGTTCACGCTGATGCACAGCGATACGCTGCGCATTCAGCTCTACGTGCCACAGGACGAAGCCTTCGGCGTCACTCCCGGCGTCGACGCAGTGGTGCGGGTGCCGGAAATACCGGGCCGCGATTTTCCGGGAAAGGTGACGCGGATCGCCGATGCGCTGCAGCCGGGCACGCGGACCCTCTTGACCGAGATCGACGTACTCAATCCCGACCATGCCCTGCAGCCGGGAGTCTACTGCACCGTCGAGCTGAAAATCCCGCGCAAAACGCCGTCGCTGATCGTCCCATCGGAGGCGATCGTCTTCAACCGCAACGGCCTCAACGTCGTCGTGGTCGAGAATGGCGTCGCGCACATCCGACAGGTGACCGTGGTGCGCGATTTCGGCACCACCGTGGAGGTGAACGCGGGCGTGAAAGACGGCGATCAGGTGATCCTCAACCCGCCGGTCGACCTGACCGACGGTCGCAAGGTTCAGATCCGGCCCGCCCCGCCGGCGCAGCTCTCTTAGGAGATCAGCTTGGAAACGCCAGCCGGCACGCGCTCGCCGCGGCCGGTCCCGCGGCGTCCTCGCCTTTCACGGTTGCGCGCACCGTGAAGACGTCGAACGGATCGTCGCGCGGCGGATGCACCTCGCCGACAAGAATGGTGCTCATGAGCTCGTGGTCGCGCTCGCTGAAGAACACGCTGTTAGGTTCGAGGGCGATATCGGGCGGCAATGTGTATCCCTGCAGCGCCCGCGCCAGCACCAGGGAATCCAGCGACTTTTCCTGATTGGCGACGCGCGCCAGGGTACGGACCGCGGCATAGCCGAACCAGTTGCGTGCACTCGGGGCTTTGCCGGTGCGGCCGCGGATCGCCGCGTCGAAGGCCTTGATCTGCGGCACCTCCGGCTGGTTCCACCACCATTCCATCGTCCACCAGCCGATCCGCGCCGCGTCGGGGACCGCCATGATGCTCTCGAGTTCGAAGAGCGCGCCGCCGATCGCCATGTCCTCCATCAGCCCGAAAGACACGACCTGCCGCAGGCTGTTGGTTTGATCCTGACCGCCCATGAGGTCGATGAGGACTTTCGGCCGGAAGTCTCGGGCGTTGGTCAAAGCCCGGGAGTAATCGACCGTGCCGACCGGAAGCACACTGGCCGCCGAGGTGCCGCCGTGCTGAGAGAGCTTACGCTCGAACCCCGCTTGCAGCGAGCGGCCATAAACATAGTCGGGCGTCAGAAAGTACCACCTGTTGCCGAACTTCTCGACCAGCGTGTCGGCGATGGCATTGACCTCCATCGTGATGCTCTTGCAGAGGCGAAACACATTCCAGCTGCAAAGGCTGCCGGTGACTTCGTCGATGTGCGCGCCGGTCACGATGTGCAGCTTGCGCTTTTCTGCAGTCACTCTCGTCATCGCCAGCGCGACCGCCGAGTTGACATTGCCGGTGATGAAATCGACCCGATCGTGCTCGATCAGCTCGTAGGTTTTCTGTACGCCGGCGGTGATGTCGTTGGCAGAATCGGCGACCCGTAACTCGACCTGCCTGCCGAGAATGCCGCCGCCTCGATTGATCTCCTCGATGCCAACCCGCGCACCGGTTACTTCGGCTTCGGCGAGCGCCGCGTAGGCCCCGGTCAGCGGCTCGACCATGCCCACTTTCACCGGTGTCTCAGCCCGGGCGCTGATCGGAAACGGAGAAGCGACGGCACAGGTGGTCCATGCCAAGCCCGCTTTGAGCATTGAGCGGCGCGGGACGAACCGTGCGCCGGTCGGCGTGTTTCTCCCCATTGTCGGCCTCCGCCACTTTAGGGGCCCGAACGTCCGCGCGTGCGGTTCGACGAAAACCGGCCAAATAGGCCAAGGGTTCCCGGCAACGTCAATCTCGATAGCCGCGGTGACCCGCTTCAATTCCACCAGATCGTTGGGTCACCCGGAGCGCAACTCCCAAATAGCGCCCCGGGTTGAAGCCCGAAAGGGCAACTCCGGGTGAGCTACTCCGCGCATCGGCCATCATAGCGCAGATAACGTTTGTCGCCAGGCCCCGGAGTCGATCGCCGCACGACCGCCAATCCCGAACGTTGACCGGTTTTGCGGCTGCTAATACCTTTCCGCAACGAAAGCAGCTTCCCATGAACGACATAGCGGCCGCCGCGCAGAACATTCGCAAGCGGTTCGGGGCGACCACGGCGCTTGACGGCGTCAGTTTCGAGGTTCTGGCCGGCGAGATCCATGCGCTGGTCGGCGAGAACGGCGCCGGAAAATCGACATTGGTGCGCATTCTCGGCGGCGTCGCTCGGCCCGACGAAGGGCAAGTGGCCATCGGCGGCCGCGCGTGCCATCTGGCGAGCCCGCACGACGCGATCGTCAACGGCGTCATTACCATCCCGCAGGAGCTGCACCTCGTGCCGGCACTGTCGATCGCCGAGAATCTGGCGCTCGGCGATCCGCCGGTGCGGCGGCTGTTTGGCCTGCCGGCCATCATCGATCGCGCGCGCATGCGCGAAGAGGCGCGCGCGCAGCTTGCGTCCTTCGACTTCGCGCCCGATCCCGATCTGCCGGTGCGGCAGCTCGGCTTCGCGGAGCAGCAGATCGTCGCCATTGCCAAGGCGCTGCGCCGGCGCTGCCGGGTGCTTATTCTCGACGAGCCGACCGCGGCGCTGGAAAATCGCGAGATCGCCCGGCTGTTCATCCTGCTGCGCCGCTTGAGGGATCAAGGCACCGGCATCGTTTATGTGTCCCACCGGCTGGAAGAGATTGTCGCGCTCGCCGACCGCTGCACCGTGCTGCGCGACGGACGGATCGCCGCGCTGGTACGGCGCGGCGCCTTCAATTCCGCCGACCTCGTGGCCGCCATGACTGGCCGCGCCGCCGAGCAGCAGAGCATCGCGCCGGCGCGGCCCGGCGACGTGGTGCTCGAAGATGCCGAAAGCCGCGCCGATGCGATCTCATTGCGCGCCGGCGAAGTCCTCGGCCTCGCCGGCTTGCTCGGCAGCGGCACCACGCAGGTGCTGCAGCGCTTCTTCGGTCTGGCGCCCACCGTCAGCGCGGCGCGGGTCAACAACCGGCCTCGGCGCCTGCACAATCCGATTGCCGCCATCGAATCCGGGATCGGTCTCGTTCCGCCCTCGCGCCGGCTCGGGCTGGTGATGAACCAGTCGGTGGCGGACAATATTCTGCTGCCAAGCCTCGGGCGGCACGGCAAGGGCTTTGGCGGCCGGCGCGCCGGGCGCCGGCTGGTTACCGAACTGATGGAGCTCCTCGACATCCGCCCGCGCCGCCCGGACCTGAAAGTCTCCGCGCTGTCCGGCGGCAATCAGCAAAAAGTCATTCTCGCCAAATGGCTCGCGCGCCGCGTCAAGGTTCTGCTGCTTGATGAGCCGACACAAGGCATCGATATCGCCGCCAAGGCGCAGATCCACCGGCTCCTTCGCGACTTCGCCGCGCGTGGCGGCGGCGTGCTGCTCTCGTCCAGCGATCTTTCGGAGCTGGCCAATCTGTGCGATGCGGTGCTGGCGCTCCGGCACGGCAGCGTCGTTGCGCGCATCGAGCGCACAGACCGCCTCGATGAAGAGCGCGTGCATGCGGCAATCGCCACATGAAAGCTGGCGCGGGCAAGATCGAGCGGCTGAACTGGGCCGGCCAGGCGCCGCTGATCACGCTTGTCGTTCTGTGCGTCGTAACGGCGTTGCTCACCGGTCGCTTCCTTTCCCCGCTCAATCTGACGAATATCCTTGTGCAATCGTCGATCATGGCGGTGATCGCCATGGGCATGACATTCGTCATTGTCGGCGGCGGCTTTGATCTCTCCGTCGGCTCGACGGTGGCGCTGTCGGGCTGCATCGCCGGCATGGCGATGCTGAAATTCGGCATCCTTGCCGGCGTCGTCGCCGGCATCGCCGCCGGTGCAGCTGTGGGACTAGCGAACGGGCTCGTGGTGGCGATGCTGCGGGTCAATCCCTTCATCGCCACGCTGGGCAGCATGGTGCTGGTCCGCGGCGTCGTCTACATCATTACCGCAGGCGCGCCGGTAAGCGGCGAAGAGGGTCTGCCGGGCGCCTTCGTCGCCTTCGGCAATGCCCGCCTGTTCGGCATCCATTATCTGGTCTGGGTGCCGGCATTGCTGCTCGCCGCGCTGTCGGCGCTTCTGTATCTCACGCCCTATGGCCGGCGCGTCTATGCAACCGGCGGCAACAGAGAAGCGGCCTATCTCTCGGGCGTTGCCGTGGAGCGCATCATCGCCTCCACCTACATCTGGTGCGGCGCGCTCGCCGGCGTCGCCGGCGTGATGCTTGCGGCCCGGCTGCAATCCGGCCAGCCGACCGCGGGCGAATTCTACGAATTAACCGCCATCGCCGCCGTGGTGCTGGGCGGCGCCTCGCTGCAGGGCGGCGAAGGCACGCTCTACAAAAGCGTCATCGGTGTTTTCATCATGATCGTGCTGGGAAACGGCCTTAACCTCTTGAACGTGGATTCGTATTGGCAGCGGGTCGCGGTCGGCGCGGTCATTGTTGCGGCCGCCGCTGCAGATCGGCTACGCTCGCGCAGCTGACCGGGCGGACAGCCAAGGAGATTGCGATGTCCAAATTCCGAACATTGGCGTTGGCTGCGGCCGTGTTGCTGCCGGCATCGCTGCTGCTGGTCTCCGGTCCGGCGCGCACCGAGGATAAGACCACAATCGGCGTATCGCTACCGCAGGACGACAATCCGTTTTACATCGGCATGCTCAAGGGCATCCGCGCGCGCGCGGGCGAGCTTGGCTGGGATGTCGCCACGGTTTCCTCCAACGAAGACAAGCTGAAACAAATCAACGGCGTGCAAGACCTTGTCGCCAAAGGCGTCAAGGGCATTCTGATCTCGCCGATCGACGCGGTCGGCGTCAACGCCGCCTACGACGCGGCGGCGGCGGCGAAAATCCCCATCGTCTCGCTGGCGCGCGGTTCGACCTCGCCGAACCAGACCATTCACGTGGCGATGGATGAAGTGCAAGTCGGCCGCGACATCGCCGAATGGACCGCCAAGAAGCTCGGCGGCAAGGGCAAGGTGGCGATGCTGCTCGGCCCGAGCGGCGCCCCGACCTTCCGCAATCTCGCTTTAGGCTATACCGAGGTGATGGCGAAATACCCGGACATCCAGATCGTGTTCAAGACCGACGGTCCGCTCACGCGCGAGCGCGGCTTGAAGAACACCGAGGATGCGCTGGTCGCCAATCCCGATCTGAAAGCGATCTACGCGGCCAATGACGATCTTGCGCTCGGCGCCATGCAGGCGGTGCTGGCGGCAAACCGCAACGGGCAGACCATCGTCACCGGCATGAACGGCGTGCCGCCGGCCTTGCGCGCGGTGAAAGACGGCAACATCGCCATGACCGTCGAGCTCAATCCGGTGCTCTGGGGGCGGCTCGGCGTCGACGTGCTGGCGACATATCTCAAGGGCGAGAAAGTCGAGCCGCGCGTTTTCATCAAGCACGTCATCATCGACAGCTCCAATGTCGACGAGGTGCTGGCGAAGATGGCGCCGCCCAAAAGCTGATGAAGAGTTGATGAAAAGTCGAGTTGATGAAGAGCTGAGCAAGCTGCGCGGCAATTCGACGGAGGCCGGCCTTGGCCAAAGCTGCTGAAACGGCGAAGCAGGCGCCACCCAGTGCGGGCGACAATTCGTTTGTCGCCCAGCTCGAAGCGGCGAACCTGCATCCGCTCTGGGACCGCTTCAAGAAAATTACGCCGGTCCGGCCGCAAGCGCGCGACGCGCCGCTCATTTGGCGCTGGAAGGACATCGAGCAATACGCCGAGCGGTCGGCGGGCGAAGTTTCGATCGACGACGTGGAACGCCGCGCGCTCATTCTGGTCAATCCGGCCTTCGCCGGCGAGACGGTGACGACCTCGAACCTGATCGCAGCGTTCACCGTGCTCGATCCCGGCGACCGCGCGCGCCCGCACCGCCACACCTTCGCGGCGATCCGTTTTGCGACGCGCGCCGACGGTGCAGCGACCATCGTCAACGGCCGCCGCTGCGAGATGCGCGAGGGCGATCTCATTCTCACCCCGCCGATGTGCTGGCATGGCCACATCAACGAAAGCAATCACCGCATCATCTGGTTCGATGCGGCCAATATTCCGCTGATCCGCACACTCGACGCCAATTTCTTCGAGCCCGGTGATCCGGGCAACAACGCATTCTGGCAGGCCGATGAGGGCGACGAGCGGCTCTGGGCGGAGCCCGGGCTTGCCGGTGCCGACCTCCCGCGCGACGCCGCGCATTCGCCGAAATACCGCTATTCCGGAGAGGCGACGCGCCGGCTTCTCTCCGCCTTGCCCGCGGGACCGGACGGCGCGCGCACGATCCGCTACACCAATCCCGTTACCGGTGGCGCGGTTATGCCCGCACTCGATTGCTACGCGGTCCGCCTCGCACGCAAGATACCGACACGGCCGCGGCGCTCGACCGCCAATGCGATCTGCCTGGTGGCGTCGGGCGCCGGCCGCTCGCACATCGGCGATCACAGTTTCGAATGGTCGCAGCACGACGTATTCAGCATCCCGCATTGGACCTGGGCGAGCCACGAAGCCTTGGACGGGGATGCGGATCTTTTCGTCGTTTCCGACAAGTCCGCCTACGAGCGGCTCGGCCTGCTGCGCGAGGAATTGCAATAGACGCCCCGGTCAAGGCTGATACGGAGGGGATCGGCGCGTCGGTCCGCCGCGTCGAGGATGCGCGGTTGCTGCGCGGTGGCGGACGTTTCGTCGCCGATATCGTCATTCCCGGTGAACTCTCCTGCGCCATCGTCCGCTCCCCGCACGCGCATGCGATTATTCGCACTGTCGATGCTGCGCGGGCGGCGGCCGCGCCGGGCATTGTCGCCGTTTTAACCGGCGCCGACATGGCCGCGGACCGCGTCGGCCCAATGCGCGCGCTTTGGGCGATCCGCGGAGCCAACGGCAAGCCGATGGCGGAGCCACCGCGCTTCGCGCTGGCGCGCGAGCGTGTGCGGCATATCGGTGAGCCTGTCGCTCTTGCGATCGCGCAGACGCGCGAACAGGCGCTCGACGCCGCCGAGCTCCTTCACGTCGACTACGCGCCTTTGGCCGCGGTCATCGATGCGCGCGCTGCGACGACGCAGGAGGCGCCGCAACTGCATGACGCCGCGCCGGGCAATGTGTGCTTTCGCTGGGCGCGCGGCGACGAGGCCGCCGTGCAGCAAGCGATGCAGACGGCCGCACATGTCACGCGGATCGATCTCGTCAACAACCGGCTGATCGGAGCCGCGATCGAGCCGCGCGCGGTGCTGGCCGTGGCGGATGCGGCGAGCGAAAAGCTGACGCTCTATAGCGCGACCCAGGTCCCGCATCACATCCGCCGCTACGTCGCCGAGCAGCTCGGATTGGCGGAAGGCAGCATTCGCCTGATCGCACCCGATGTCGGCGGCGGCTTCGGCTACAAGGGCAAGCATTATCCAGAGGAGACGATCGTGGCGTGGGCGGCGCGGCGATTGCGTCGGCCGGTCAAGTGGGTGGCGACCCGGAGCGAAAGCTTTATCTCCGATAATCAGGGGCGCGATCACCTCACCCATGCCGAGCTGGCGCTCGATCGCGACGGCCGTTTCCGCGCGCTGCGCGTCGAGACGCTGGCCAATCTCGGCGCTTATGTCTCGACCTTCGGCGCCGCCATTCCGAGCGCGATCTACAGCGCGCTGCTCGCCGGGGTCTATCAAACGCCCGCGATCTTCGCGCAGGTGACCGGCGTGTTCACCAACACGTTGCCGACCGACGCTTATCGCGGCGCCGGCCGGCCGGAGGCCTGTTACGTGCTCGAACGGCTGGCCGATCGCGCCGCCGCCGAGCTGTCGATCGATCGCGCCGAAATCCGAAGGCGCAATCTCATTGCTTCCTCGGCCATGCCCTACAAGACGCCGATCGGGCCGACCTATGATTGCGGCGACTTTCCCCGAAGTCTTTGCGCGCGCATTGGAAATTGCCGATTATCGGGGCTTCGCCAAACGCCGCGCGCTTGGCGATCGCTCCGGCCGGCTGCGCGGCATCGGCATGGCCTGCTATGTGGAATCGTCTGGCGTGGCGCCGTCGCGCTTCGCCGGCATGCTCGGCGCGCGCACCGGATTTTTCGAGGCCGCGTCGATCCGCGTGCAGCCGGACGGCGGCATCCAGGCGCTTCTCGGCACGCATAATCACGGACAGGGCCACGCCACCACGTTTGCGCAAATTCTCCGCACGCGGCTTGGCGTGCCGCTCGGCAAAATCGAAATCGTGGAAGGCGACACCGATCTCGTCCCCTATGGCACCGGCACGTTCGGCTCGCGCTCGATCGCGGTCGGCGGCTCGGCGCTCGATCGCGCAGCGAATAAAATCATCGCCAAGGGCAAGCTGATCGCCGCGCATCTGCTGGAGACATCCGCCGGCGATATCGATTTCGCCGACGGCGTCTTTGCCGTCGCCGGCACCGACCGCAAGGTGACCTTCGCGGAAGTCGCGCTCGCTGCCAATGTGCCGCACAATTTTCCGCTGGAGACGCTGGAGCCGGGCCTGCAGGAGACCGCCGTCTACGATCCGCCGGCCTTCGCGTTCAGTAACGGCGCCCATGTCTGCGAGGTCGAGATAGATCCGCAAACCGGCGCGACCAGCCTGCTCGGTTATTGGGGCGTCGACGACGTAGGAACCGTCATCAATCACATGATCGTGGACGGTCAAATCCATGGCGGGATTGCGCAGGGCCTGGGTCAGGCGCTGCGCGAGCATTGCCTCTACGACCAAGACGGCCAGCTTCTGTCCGGCTCGTTCATGGATTACGCGCTGCCGCGCGCCGGCGATCTTCCCATCATCGAATCCGAGCTCGATGAGAGCCAGCCCTGCACCCACAATCCGTTAGGCGTGAAGGGCTGCGGCGAAGCCGGCGCGATCGCGGCTCCTGCAGCGATCGTCGGCGCGGTGCTCGACGCGCTTTCGCCCCTCGGCGTGACGGAGATCGAAATGCCGCTGACGCCGGAAACCGTATGGCGCGCAATTGCCGCGGCGCGAAGCAGCCCGGTCCGCTGAGAAGATACCGGACCGCCCTCACCTGCCGGTCTTGATCCGTGTCCACAGCCGGTTGATCAGGCGCTGGGTTTTCTGATCGTGCGCGGTGATGGTGTAAAGCTTCGCCATCGTTTCGGCGTCGGGATAGATGGTGCCGTCGTCGAGGATCGATCTGTCGATGAATTTCTGACTCGCCAGATTGCCGTTGGCGTAGGAAATGAAATTCGTATTCTTCGCCGCCACTTCCGGCTTGAGCAGATAATCGATCAGCGCATGCGCCTCGCCCGGGTCGGGTGCGTCTTTCGGGATCGCAAAGTTGTCGAACCACAATTGCGCGCCCTCTTGCGGGATCGAGTAACCGACAGCGACGGCGCCCTTCGCCTCGGCGGCGCGCTTTTGCGCCTGCTTGATGTCGCCGGAAAATCCAACCACGAGGCAGATTTCGCCGGTCGCCAGCGCATTGAGATATTCGGAGGAATGAAATTTGCGGATAGAGGGGCTGATTTTGATCAAGAGATCGGCCGCCTTTTGCAGATCGGCCGGGTCGCTCGAATTCGGATCGAGATGCAGATAGTGCAATGCCGCCGGCATGATGTCGTCGGAAGAGTCGAGCAAGTGGACGCCGCAATCCTTGAATTTCGCGATCCGGGCCGGATCGAAGACGTCGTCCCAGGAATCGAGCAAGTTAGCAGCGGGGATATCGGCGCCGAGGATTTGGCGCGCGGCTTTGACGTTGTAGCCGATGCCGGTCGTACCCCACATATAATTGACGGCGTATTGATTGCCGGGATCGTAGCGCGCCAGACGATCCGCGATCTGCGGCCAGACATTGACCAGATTTGGCAGCTTCGTCTTGTCGAGCTTGAGGAAAATGCCGGCCTGGATCTGGCGCGCGAGGAAATAGCCGGTCGGCACCACGACATCGTAACCGGATTTGCCGGCGAACAGTTTTGCCTCCAGCGTGTCGTTGGAATCGAACGTGTCGTAGCGGACCTTGATGCCGCTCTCTTTGGTGAAATCGTCGAGCACGGTCGGCGCGATATAGTCCGACCAGTTGTAGAAGTTGACGACGCGCTCCACCGCCGGCGCGGGCGGCACTCCCACAAGCAGCGCGGCGGCAATCGCGATGCCGATGCCGCTCATCCCCGCGAAGGCGGGGACCCAGCGCCCGATTGTCGCTTTCGCGGGAATGAGCAGAGAATTCCTCGCGATCATCGCAAGGGACCGAATCTATCCCTCCGTCGGCTGACCGGCCGCCTTCCAGGCCAGGATGCCGCCGGCGAGGTGCGCATTATAGTCGAAACCCTGCTCCTGCGCCGCGAGCGAGGCGGTCACCGAGCGGCGGCCGGATCGGCAAGCAAACACTACTTCGGCTCCCGGGGGCGCCGGGATCGTGGCCGGATCGAATGCCGACAGCGGCACCAGCACGGCGCCCGGGAAACGTTCCACCGCGGTCTCGTTCGGCTCGCGGACATCGACCAACACCACGAGGCCTTCTTTCAATCCGCGCGCAACTTCCTCGACCGTCAGATCGCGCACTTTGTGCCCGTCTCCCGGTTGATCCGACATTCCCTTTCCTCCTCGTGAACGGCCGTCAGCCGTAGGTTTTCGTCAGTGGCGCACGGAATCAAGTGGCTTTTGCGTTGCCAGCCTTGCGCATGACCCAAAACCGGCAATCGTTTTCCAAACCGCCTCTAAATGGTGACCTGCGTACCGACCTCGACCACCCGGTCGGTCGGTATCTGGAAGTAATCAGTGGCGTCGTTGGCGGAGCGCGCCAAGCTGATAAACAGGCGGTCCTGCCAGCGCGGCATGCCGGACCGTGGCGCCCGCCGCAAGGCCCGGCGCGACAGGAAAAATGACGTGGACATGATGTCGAATTGCAGCCCCAGCTTGCGCGCGACGCCGAGCGCCTTCGGAATGTTCGGCGTTTCCATATAGCCGAAGCGCAGCAGCACGCGCATGAAGGTCGAGCCGACCGGTTCGATGCGCACACGTTTTGCCTGCTCGACGCGCGGCGTATGGGTGGTCTCCACGGACAAGATGATGTTTTTCTCGTGCAGCACGCGATAGTGTTTGAGACTGTGCAGGAGCGCGGTCGGCGCACTTTTCGGATCGCTGGTGAGAAACACCGCCGTTCCCGGCACGCGCTGCGGCGGTTTGCGCTCCAGCATGCGCACCAGATCGTCGAGCGGCGTCTCGAGCCGGCGGGTTTTCTCGAAGAGAAGCCGCGAGCCGCGCCGCCAAGTATACATCACCAGCATGATGACGCCGCCGAGCGCCAACGGCACCCAGCCGCCTTCGATGACCTTGAGCATGTTGGCCGAGAGAAACGTCAGGTCGATCACCAGGAACGGAAGAATCAAGGCGGCCGCCGCCAGGGCGGACCAGTGCCAGATCCGCCAAATGACGACGAACGCCATCATGCCGGTCACCACCATGGTGCCGGTAACAGCGATGCCATAGGCCGAAGCGAGCGCGCTCGACGAGCGGAACAGGGCGACCAGGAGCAGCACGCCCACCAGCAGCAAGCCATTGACGCGCGGCATGTAGATTTGGCCGGCCTGCTGCGCCGAGGTGTGGCGAATTTCGAAACGCGGCAGAAGCCCAAGCTGTATAGCCTGGCTGGTCAGCGAATAGGCGCCGGTGATCACCGCCTGGCTCGCTATCACGGTGGCCACCGTGGCCAGCACCACCATCGGGATGCGCGCCCAGTCGGGGTAGAGCAAAAAGAACGGATTGGCGACCGCTTCCGGATGCGCGTAGACCAGCGCGCCCTGCCCCAGATAATTGATCGCAAGCGC
This sequence comes from uncultured Alphaproteobacteria bacterium, assembly GCA_963831135.1. Lineage (GTDB taxonomy): Bacteria > Pseudomonadota > Alphaproteobacteria > Rhizobiales > Xanthobacteraceae > BOG-931. The sequence goes on along the minus strand of CAWHPH010000004.1, from coordinate 144,708 downwards.
GGGCAAAACCAGTCCGAACCAGGCGACCTGGATCGGCGGCCGGCCGAAATGACCGAGATCCGCATAGAGCGCTTCCGCGCCGGTGACCGCAAGGAACACGCCGCCGAGCGTAAACAACCCGATCATGCCGTGATGCCTGAGAAATTCCAGGCCGTGGAACGGGTTGAGCGCCCATAACACACCGGGATCGGACGCCACGCGCATCACGCCCGGAATGGCAATCGCGACAAACCAAATCGCCATGATCGGACCGAACAGCGCGGCAACCCGCGCCGTCCCGTTCGATTGGAACGCGAACAGCACCATCAGGATGAGGACCGTCAAAGGCACGACGAAGTCGTGGAAGGCGGGCGTGGCGACGTCGATGCCTTCCACCGCGGAAAGCACCGATAGCGCCGGCGTGATGACGGCATCGCCGTAGAACAGCGCTGCGCTGATGATGCCAAGGAGTGCGACAATCGTGGCAGCCTTGCCGATCCGGCCGACCGCACGTGACGCCAGCGCCATCAGCGTCAGCGTGCCGCCCTCGCCATTATTGTCGGCGCGCAACAGCAAGAGCACGTATTTGAGGGTGACGACGACAATCAGCGCCCAGAGGATCAGCGACACGACGCCAAGCACCGTTACGCGCGTGAGCTCCCCGCGCTCAGGGCCCGATGCGGCGACTACCGCCTCGCGCAAGGCGTAGAGCGGACTGGTGCCGATATCGCCATAGACGACGCCGATGCTGCCAAGCGCAAGCCCCCACAGCCCAGGGCCGGAGCGAGCGTCGGCGTCGTGGTGGCCGCCGGCCGCCAGGTCGCTCCCAAGCGGAGCGCTTGCGCTTTCTGTCATGGAATATGAAACAGGACTTTGCCCTGCTCCTGATATTGCATCGAGGAGGGATGCAGGGTCGCGGCTATACACCCTCGCAGCCTTTGAGTCATGACCCGCAACAACCGTAACGTGGCGTCAGCGCCATAAACCAAAACGCCAGCGTGAGCACGCCGGCTGCCTGCATCCGCAAGTTGTTAGGCGCAGGTGCCCTCCCGGCAAGCGTTGCTGCTGCTTGCCGGGACCCCCGGTGATTCCAAGCCCTGTGTGCTTTAAGGCCGCAGACCGGGGGGAACGGGCGGGGCCTCGTGCATCAGCGTGATGGTCACCCGGCGATTGGCCGCAATATAGGGGTCCTCGGGAAACAGCGGATCGGTATCGGCTTTACCAGCGACGGCGTAGATATTGGCCTCTGGAAGGCCCTCTTCCTCGAGGATTTGCCGGACGGCATTGGCCCGGTCTGCGGACAGGTTCCACGGACCATAGTCCGCCCGGGACGGCACTTTCGAAGCCGACGTGTGGCCGGTGATCGACACACGATAGGGCGTCGCCTTGATCGGGCCCGCAAGCTTTTCGATGATGTGCCGGGTGCGTTCGTAGGGCTCCTTGGAGCCCTCCGGGAACATCGAGCGGCCTTCCTGATCGACGAGATCGATGTTGAGCCCTTCCTTGGTTTCCTCGACCATGATGTGCTTGGACGCTTCAGCGAGTTCGGGCATGTCTTGCAGCGCCTGGCGGAGCGAGGCGGCGGCCAGCGCGAAGGCCTGGTCGTTCTTGAGATGCGAGCCGTGTTCGCGCTTGTGGTCCTGCTCGTCGGAGGTCGGCGTCGCCGAGGCGTCCTCGGGATCGATATGCGCCGCGTTTTTGAGCTTCGGCCGGGTGGGAAGGCCGTCGACCTCGATGACCCCGGAATAGCGCACGTTGGTTTGCACGCCGAAGGCGTCACGCATCGAACCGGCGACGATCTGCAGCTTCTTCTGGTCCTGGTTGGAAAACGCAACCAGCATGACGAAGAAACTCACCAACAGACCCATGAGGTCGGCGAAGGTGACGAACCAACCGTGGCCGCCGGCATGCGCCTGCCTACGCTTCGCCATGTGTCACGCCGCGGCTCGGTTCCAGCATTGCCTCAGGCCGCCACCGGCTCCGGCTCTTGCGAGCGGTGTTTTTCCGGCAGGTAAGCGATCAGCATCTCGCGCACCAGCGTCGGGCTCTTCGACTCCCGGATCATCAGAACGCCGTCGATGATCAGCGTGCGGTTGATCTCCTCGTCGACCAGCTTGCCGTGCAGCTTATCGGCGAGGGGCAGACAGATGATGTTGGCCAGCACGGCGCCGTAGAGCGTGGCCAACAGAGCCGTCGCCATGAAGGGACCGAGCTTGGAGGGATCGGTCATGTTGGCGAACATCTGCACCATGCCGATCAAGGTGCCGATCATGCCGAAAGCCGGCGCGCAATCGCCGACCGCGCGATAGATTTTCTGGCCTTCGTCGAGATGGGTGAGAAAATTGTCGCGGTCGCGTTCGAGATTGTCGCGGATGAACTCGGCATCATAGCCGTCGGCGACGAAGCGGATGCCCTTGGCGAGGAACGGATCCTCGACCTCGACCTTTTCCAGGCCGATCGGACCTTGCTTGCGCGCGATCTCGGCAAGGCCGGCGATCTCATCGACCATCTCGCGCTGGGTCATGCGCCTCATGGTGAAGGCGAATTTGGCGCCCAGCGGCAGGCCGTGGAACATCGATGACAACGGAAAGCGGATCAGCGTGGCGGCAAACGAGCCGCCGAAAATAATGATCATCGCGTGATCGCTGATAAACATCCGCAGATCGCCGCCCATGAAAATCATGGTCACGACGACGACCGCCCCAGCGAGAAGGCCGAGGCCCGTTGAAATGTCCATAACTAACTCCCGCCCGTGCGGAGCGCGCTCATTCTGACCGCTCCGCACGGTATCGTCATGCCGCTTAAGGGAGGGTTACCTATGCCCGCCTGCTTCCCAAATCGCCGCCCCCCGCCTGCTTTCGGATCGCCGGGGGGTTGGCGTACTCGTCGCTCACGCGATTAACGCGGCGGCGGCGGCTTTCTACGAGCTGCTATGGTTCATTGGGTTCGCGCATTCGCCGCTTGGCCGGCGTCATGGCGATGCCGATCGAGGCGGTGCGATCCCTGATTAAAAAACAGCGCCCCCGTGACCGGCATGCAAAAACCTGCACAATAGGCCCACCAAAGCGGCTGCAATGCCGCTCAACGTCCAAGGAGAAACTAGATGCGTGAGATCGGGCACTTCGTCGGCGGCAAAGAGGTGAAGGGGGGATCGGGACGCTTCGGCGACATCTTCAACCCCAACACCGGCGAGGTGCAAGCCAAGGTGGCGTTGGCCAAACACGCGGAGGTCGAGCACGCCATCGCCGTCGCCGAAGCGGCGCAGCCGGCCTGGGCCGCCACCAACCCGCAGCGGCGCGCGCGCGTGCTGATGAAATTCCTCGACCTGGTGCAGAAAGAATTCGACGAACTGGCGCGACTTCTCTCGTCCGAGCACGGCAAGACCTTCCCTGACGCCAAGGGCGATATCCAGCGCGGCCTCGAAGTGGTCGAGTTCGCCTGCGGCATTCCGCATCTGCTCAAGGGCGAATACACCGAAGGCGCCGGGCCCGGCATCGATCTCTATTCCATGCGACAGGCGCTCGGCGTGGTCGCCGGCATCACCCCGTTCAATTTCCCGGCGATGATTCCGCTGTGGAAATTTGCGCCCGCGATCGCCTGCGGCAATGCGTTCATCCTCAAGCCATCGGAGCGCGACCCGTCGGTGCCGATGCGGCTTGCCGCGCTGTTGATGGAGGCCGGGCTCCCCGCCGGCGTGCTCAATGTGGTCAACGGCGACAAGGAAGCCGTCGACACATTGCTTACCGATCCGCGCATCAAAGCGGTCGGCTTCGTCGGCTCTTCCGCAATCGCCGAATACGTTTATGCGACCGCCTGCGCCAACAATAAGCGCGCGCAATGTTTCGGCGGCGCCAAGAACCACATGATCGTGATGCCGGACGCCGATATGGATCAGGCCGTCGATGCCTTGATCGGCGCCGGTTACGGCTCGGCCGGCGAACGCTGCATGGCGATCTCGGTCGCGGTGCCGGTCGGCCAAAAGACCGCCGACATCCTGCTGGAAAAGCTCGTGCCGCGGGTGGAAAGCTTGAAGATCGGGCTGTCGACCGACACCCAGGCCGATTACGGGCCGATGATCACGCGTGCGCATCTGGAAAAAGTGCGGGGCTACGTCGATCTCGGCATCAAGGAAGGCGCCAAGCTCCTGGTCGACGGCCGCGACTTCAAGCTGCAGGGCTATGAGCGCGGCCACTTCATGGGTGGTTGCCTGTTCGACCACGTCACCCCCGACATGCGCATCTACAAGGAAGAGATTTTCGGCCCGGTCTTGTCGGTGGTGCGCGCCAAGGACTACGAGGAAGCGGTGCGGCTGCCGTCCGAGCACGACTACGGCAACGGCGTCGCCATCTTCACCCGCGACGGCGACGCCGCGCGCGACTTCGTCAACCGCGTCGAGGTGGGCATGGTTGGGGTGAATTTCGCGATCCCGGTGCCGCTTGCCTATTACACCTTCGGCGGCTGGAAGCGCTCAGGCTTCGGCGATCTCAATCAGCACGGCCCAGACGCGGTGCGCTTCTACACCAAGACCAAGACGGTGACCGCGCGCTGGCCCTCGGGCGTCAAGGAAGGCGCCGAGTTCGTTATTCCCACGATGAAGTAAACCGGCATCTGCTGGTCATTCCGGGGCCAAGCCAAAGGATCCGGCCCGAAGTGGCCGGCCCGATGACAGGCTCCGCGAGGAACCCGGAATCCACAACCACCGTCAGCGAATATAGATTCCGGGCTCGCCGCCATCCAAGTCGGCTGTTGCCGACTTGGATGTTTACCTGCCGAACTCGGGAACACCCGAGTTCGGTGGCGCCCCGGAATGACGTTTAGCGTCAACTCACGCAGGCATGCGCCGCGTCGGTGCCGCTGTTGCGGCATTGGCAGCGCGGCGGACGTTCCAGAACGGATACCGTTACCGTGGTGATGCGGTTTCGCTTCACCACGATATCGCAGAGCGGCGCCAACGAGCCGGCGGCGCCGTCGGCCTGAAGCTTGAGCGTGCCGGTCGGCTGCCGCAGGATGGCGGTTCCCTTCTTGATCGGCGCGAGCTTCGCGGAATCGATATAGAGCGCGGTCTGGGTCACCGGCGCAACCGGCACCGTCTTGATCTCGACGTAACCGACATCGGCAGCCGGCCGCCAAGCGCTGATCGCCGCCCCCACAATCAGCACGCTCACGGCAAGCCCGAGCAGCTGCTGCCTCGTCAACGTGAACATCACGCTCCCGGCGGCTTGATGCCTCCGATCAGCTTGTTGAGCTGAGCCGAGGCATCGCGGATGTCGTGGGTCAATTGGCGGATGACTTCCAGCGCCTTTTCCGCCTGCCTGATCTCAAGCAATTCGCCGATGAAGTCCTCGTTGTCCTGCAAGGTATGCAAAAGGCCGGCGAATTGCGCGCGGGCGTCGTCGAGCTCCTTGGTCGCGCCTTCGGTCTGCGTCTCGAGCTTCTTCCACTGGTCGATCAGGAATTGCCGTTCCTCCGGCTTGAAGCGGTTGTCCTGCGCGAGCGCTTTGAGCTTGGTGTGGATGTGATCGAGCGCCCTGACGCCGAGCTGCGAGACCGGGCCGTTGTCCGACACCGCACCGAGCAGCGTGGACACGGTGTCCTTGAGGTGGTTGATTTCCGTGCGCGCTTTCTCCACGTCGGTCACGCCGTCGATGGCGCTGGCGCTGTCCTGAATCGACTTGTTCAGATCCGGCACGCTCTTTTGGAAAGCTTCGAGCTGCTGCGAGAATTCCTCGACCGGCGAGGCGGCGCCACCAGCGCCGGTGGTCGCATCCTCCGCCCGAGCCGCGCCCACCAAAGCAGCAAGCGCAACGGCGAACAGCCCCACGGCCAGAGCGCAAGCGCGGGTAGCTTGAACAATCGTTTGTAATCGCGTCATCATGGCGTGCCTCCCTCGACACCGGAGTAAAGGTTGATTTCGGTTAGGAATATTGGCGCAAGTGGGGCATTGCGTGGGGTGTTCGGGATACCACCGGTGGCTTTCACCGTTTTCTTTGCAGTCAACAGTTCGGGTTGCGTGAGCCGCTCATGTCGCGATTGAGGGAGCCAACGGCATTGGCCGGCCGCATCGCGAAAGCCGCCGCGGTCCTCTTCGTCATCGCAGCCTTCGGTGGATGCGCCAGTTCCAACCGGGCCGAACCGCCGCCGGAAGCTGCAGCGCCACCGCCTCCGCCACCCCCGCCGCAACCGCCGCCGATCGAACTCAGCGGCCGCTGGCGGCTCGCCGCCGCGGGCGCCGGCGGCTGCCTCATGAACTTCGCCCAGGCCCCCGGCGCCGCCCAAGGAACGATCGCGCCGGAGGGCGGCTGTCCCGGAAACTTCTTCACCAGCCGCAAGTGGACTTTCGAGCACGGCGCGCTGATCATCCGCGACCATAAAAGCGAGGTGCTGGCAGAACTCTCATTCGCCAGCGGCCACTTCGAAGGCCACCAAACCGGCGGCGGCTCGATCTCGCTCTCACGCTGATATTCGGCTAAACGATAAAAAGGGAGACGACCATGAATTGGGTGATTTCAGGCACGTGGGGGCCGACCGACCCGACGCGGGCGATGCTGCCTTTCCTGTTGGCCGCTTCCGCCGTGCAGGCGGGCGACACTGTCACGCTGATGCTATTCCACGATGCGGTCCTGATGGCGGTCGAGGGCGTCGGCAAAACGCTCGTGCCGGTCGGCCCGCCGAACCGCTACGAGGAAATTGCCGGCAATTCCCAGGTCACGCTCTGGGCCTGCAAGCCTTGCGTCGACGTGCGTGGATTGGCCGCCGCAACGCTCGATCGCCGGGTGAAGCTCGGCGGCATGAACGATTTCCACGCCGCGGCAAAAGCGCCGGACACGAAAGTCGTGAACTTCTAGATTTCCGCAGTGCAGTGCCTGGCAGACCAAGGGCTCACGCGGGTCTTCACCCGCGATGGTGATGTCCTGTCGCCGGGGACCTGATTGCCGCGTCAGCAACGATCCGATGCACCGGATTCGCTGGATCGCGGTCCGGAAAAAGCGTGAAGAGGAAATCTCATGGCCGAATATCAGCTTTACTGCTTCGCCCAATCGGGCAATTCCTATCGCGTGGCGCTGATGCTCAATTTCATCGGCGCTGACTGGGAGCCGGTCTTTGTCGATGTCTTCAAAGCCGGCGTTCAGCGCACGGCTGAGTTTCGCGAGACCATCAACGAAATGGGCGAAGCGCCAGTGCTCGTTCACGGCGCTAAGAAGCTCAGCCAATCCGGCGTCATCCTCGTTTACCTCGCTGGACGCTCTGGGAAATTCCTGCCGCGCGGCGAGGACGAGCGGCTGGAAGCTTGGCGCTGGATCATCTTCGACAATCAGAAAGTCGGCGGCAGTCTCGGGACCTATCGCTTCCTGCGCAATTTCGCCAAGCCGCTCGGCAACCCGGCCGTGCTCGAATTCCTCAAACATCGCGCGCATGGCGCATTGGCCATTCTCGACGAAAGGTTATCGCGTGGTCCTTATATTTTAGGTGCGGAGCCGACCATCGCCGACATCTCCATGATCGGCTACCTGTACTATCCGCCCGAGGAGTTCGGCTTCGACATTGCCGCGCAATATCAGAACATCAGCGCCTGGCTCGAGCGCATCAAAGCCATGCCCCGCTGGGCGCATCCTTATGATCTGATGCCGGGTTATCCGCTGCCCGCGTGAGCTACGCTGTCATGCGCGTTTGTCGCGGGCATCCCCGGTAATCCTGGCGCGACATTGCAACGGTAAGCGGGATGGCCGGAACACGCCTGAACACGCCCGGCCATGACGCGACGTCAGAGCGGAATGTCCAACTCTTTCGGCTTGGGGGCGGCGGCGGCGTGGGCGCGGGTTTCGCGGCGGGCGCCGACGGCGCCGAAGATGCCGCGGGCGATGGCGCTGCCGGCGATGGTGGCGCGGCGGCTTGGACCGCGGGAGCGTCCGCTTTCGGACGCGTGAACCCCTCGGCCGTCGGCTGCGAAGGCTGCGGCTGTTGCGGCTCGGCGACGATTTTCTGCTCGGCCGGCTGCGAGGCTTGCGGCGCTTGTGGGGCCTGCGGCTCGGGCTCGTCGGCATATTTCGCCAATAACGAGCGGACCGCGGCGAGCAGCTTGCCGGCGTCAAGCTTCTTCCCTTTCATTTGCTTCTGCCAGGCGGCGATCACCGGCTCGGTCGCCGTGCGCCAGGGCGCGACCTCTTCCGCCGTCAGCACCGTGATCGCCTCGCCGCGGTCGTGCGCGGCATCGGCCACGGCTTTGGCATCCAAATCCCACATGGCGCCGGCCATGCTCGCCGCCGCCTGACCTGAATTGCTATCGATGACCGTCCTTAAGTCGCGCGGCAAGCGCTCGTAACTCTGCCTATTCATCGCCAGCACGAAGGTCGCCGAGCTCAGCGCCGTTTCGGCGAAATCGGTGTGGTTCTTGAGCGCATCGTTGAGCCGCAACCCGGGAACGAGGTCCCATGGATCGAGACAGCCGTCGATCGCGTGCGCGGCGAGCGCCATCGGCACCTGCGGGGTCGGCACGCTCACACCCTGCGCGCCAAGCGCGTTCACGGCTTCGCCGGCGAGCCGGTTCGGCACATGCAGCCGCAAGCGTTTGAGATCCCCGATCGACTTGATCGCGCGGGCGGTGTGCAGGACGCCATGGTCACGGCAGGAAAAGCACAGCGGATGAACCTCACGGAATTCATCCTGCAAATGAGCGGCGGCGTAATCCTCGATCGCCTTCGAATTGACGAGCGCGCGATGCGACAGCACGAAGGGCAGCTCGAAGGCTTCGCTCTTGGGGAAGCGCCCCGGCATGCTGCCAGGCACGGCCCAGACGATATCGGCAATTCCGTCGCGGGCCTGATCAAAAAGTTGCGCCGGCGCACCACCGAGCTGCATGGAGGGAAAAAGCTCGATGCGGATCCGCCCCGCCGAGTCCGCCTCCACCTTGCGCGCCCAGGGCGCGAGGAATTTCTCATGCCCGGCCGAAACGGCCGAGAAATAGTGATGAAGCTTGAGCGTCACCTGCGGGGCATCGGCGCGCGCCAAGCGCAGAATGACCGGAGCGGCCATCGTCGCGAGCGTCGAAGCGACAAGCGTGCGGCGGGTCCATCGCATCGGAGCTTCAAAAGCCCCTGCGATGCGGCTCAATTGAGGCGCGACGGACGCTCCTCGTCGTCACTCAGATGAATTCTCCCGGCGGAAGCCGGCGGAGGCGCGGGCGCAGCCAGTGCTTCCGCTTTGCCCTCGCGCGCGCGTTGCTCATAGCCACGATACGACGCCCAGCCGAACGGCAAACTGATGAGATAACCGAGCGTGCAGGCCGTGAGGATAATCCATGGATAGGCAATCAGCAGCGCAACGAACAACACCAGCACGATGATGACGGGACCGACCATTTCCGGCGGCACGCGCGTACCGAAACGCTTGCCGGAAAAAACCGGCAGCCGCGACACCATGAGCGCGGCGACGGCAAGCGTATAAGCGAGCATCAGCCAGGTGAGAAATTGCGAGCGCGGCAGGCCGAGGAAGGCGGCATAGATCGGCAGCAGCACGATGATGGCGCCGGCGGGCGCCGGCACGCCGACAAAGAAATTGCCGGCCCAGGCTGGTCGGTCGGGGTCCGCGCTCATCACATTGAAGCGTGCCAGCCGAAGCCCCGCGCAAATCGCAAAGGCCATGGCTGCGATCCAGCCAGCCGACTTCAAGTCATGCAGGCCCCAGAAATAAAGGATCAGTGCCGGCGCCACACCGAAATTGACGAAATCCGACAAGCTGTCGAGCTCCGCGCCGAACTTCGAGGTTCCCTTCAGCAACCGCGCCAGGCGGCCGTCGATGCCATCCAGAACGGCGGCAAAAACGATCGCGGCGAGCGCAAGCCCGTAACGGTTCTCGAACGCCATGCGGATGCCGGTGAGCCCGGCGCAAAGCGCGAGCAGCGTGACCAGGTTCGGCGCCAGCGTGCGCACTGGAATCCGGCGGAACTGCCGCGGCGGCAGGGGCCGATTGCGAAACGGAGACTGACCTATTGCCATGAGCGCAATATTACCTTCGGGCGCAATATAACCTTTCCGGGTGGCGCGCGCTATTGACGCACGCGGCAAAAACCGCGCCCCGGAATGACGGCGTTAACCGGCGCTGAAGGCGCGGACCGGCTCGGACGCCTTCAAATCGGCAATCACGGTCTCGCCGGCAATCGCGGTCTGTCCTTCGCCGACCAATGCCCGCACGCCCGCGGGCAGAAAGACGTCGACACGGGAACCGAAGCGAATCATGCCAATGCGCTGACCGGCCGCGACCGTCTCGCCTTCGCGCACGAATGGAACGATGCGCCGCGCCACCAGTCCAGCGATCTGAATGACGCCGATGCGCGTACCGGCGGCAGCGATGACGAACATGTTGCGTTCGTTGCTCTCGCTCGCCTTGTCGAGATCGGCGCTCACGAACGCGCCTTTGCGATAGACGATGCGCTCGATGCGGCCGGCCAGCGGACTGCGATTCACATGGCAGTTGAACACGCTCATGAAGATCGAAATGCGGGTGAGCGGGCGCTCGCCGAGCGCAAGCTCCTTCGGCGGCACCACCTCGGTCACGCGGCTGACCAGGCCGTCGGCCGGCGCCACCAGAATGCCCTCGCGCCCCGGCGTCACCCGCTGCGGATCGCGGAAGAAATACGCGCACCAGAGGGTCGCAACCACCGCGAGCCAGCCGAGCGGCGGCCATAGCCACAACAGCACGATGGCAATGAGCGCAAAGCCCCCGATGAAGGGATAGCCTTCCGGATGGATCGGCGACAGTTGCGAGCGGATCGAGTTGATGACGGACATGGGCTCTCATACCAAGTGCCGGACGCAACAGCTACCATTCGCGTCGTTGCAATGAGCAAAGCGACCAAGCAATCCAGAAACCTGGCAACGAACTGGGTTGCCTCACTCCGCGGGGTCGGCGGCCGGAACCAATTCTTGCTCGGGCTCTTCGGCTTGCGGCACGGCGGGCGGATTGCGATTGGGCGTGGCCGGTTTCTCCTCCACCACGGCGAGAATCTCGCGTGCCATCTCTGCCTCGCGCTGGCGGTTCCACATGCTGGCATAGAGGCCGCCATGCGCCAGCAACGCGCTGTGCGTGCCGCGCTCGACGATGACGCCCTGGTCGAGCACCAAAATCTCGTCCGCTCCGACAATCGTGGAGAGCCGGTGGGCGATGACCAGCGTCGTCCGGTTCTTCGACACGCGGTCAAGCGCGTCCTGGATATCGCGTTCGGTGTGGCTGTCGAGCGCCGAGGTCGCCTCGTCGAGCAACAAGATCGGCGGCCCTTTCAGGATGGTGCGGGCGATGGCGACACGCTGCTTTTCGCCGCCGGAGAGCTTCAAGCCACGCTCCCCGACCTCGGTCTCGTAGCCTTTGGGAGCCAGACGAATGAAGCCGTCGATCTGGGCGAGCCGCGCCGCCTCCTCCACGTCCGCGTCAGTCGCGTCCGAGCGGCCGTAGCGGATATTGTAGCGGATCGTGTCGTTGAACAGCACGGTGTCTTGCGGAACCATGCCGATGGCGGCGCGCAGCGAGGTTTGCGACACGTCACGAATATCTTGGCCATCGATCAGGACGCGCCCGCCGGTGACGTCGTAGAAACGGAACAACAGCCGCGAGATCGTCGATTTGCCGGCGCCGGAAGGTCCGACGATGGCGACGGTGCGGCCGGCGGCGACCGCGAAGCTCAAGCCCTTGAGGATCGGCCGCGCCGGCTCATAGGCGAATGAGACGTTGTCGAAGCGGATCACGCCGGCTTTCACCTTGAGCGCCGGCGCGCCCGGCCTGTCTTCGATCTCCGGCTTGCGCGTCAGGATCGAGAACATGAACTCGATGTCGATCACCGCCTGTTTGATCTCGCGATAGACCAAGCCCATGAAATTCAGCGGCTGATAAAGCTGAATCATCATGGCGTTGATCATGACAAAATCGCCGACCGTATTGGTCCCGTTCTGGATGCCGTAGGCGCACAACACCATCGCCGCCGACAGCCCGATGGTGAACACGATCGCCTGACCGGCATTGAGCACCGCGAGCGAGGTATAGGCTTTGACGCTGGCGACCTCGTAGCGCTCCATCGAGCGGTCGTAGCGCTTCGCCTCGCGTTCTTCGGCGGAGAAGTATTTGACCGTCTCGTAATTGAGCAGCGAGTTGATCGCCTTGGCGTTGGCGTCCGTGTCGCTCTCGTTCATGGAGCGGCGGATACCGATACGCCACTCGGTGGCATAGAAGGTGAAGCCGACATAGAGCGCCACGGTCAGTAAAATCACGACCAGATAGCGCCAATCGAAGTGGAACAGCAGCACCCAGGCGACCAAGACCACCTCGACAATGGTGGGCAGAAGCTGCAACAGCAGCATGCGCACGATGGTCTCGATGCCGTTGCGGCCGCGCTCCAAAACCCGCGTCAGGCCGCCGGTTTTGCGCTCGAGGTGAAAGCGCAGCGAGAGCAGATGCATGTGCTCGAAGGTCAGTATGGCGAGCCGGCGCACCGCATTCATCGCCACCTTGGCGAAAATGCCGTCGCGCCATTGGGTGAGCACGCCCATCAGGATGCGCATGCCGCCATAAGCGAGCGTCATCATCACCGGGGTCGCCACCGCCCAAGCGAGCCAATCGTTGGGGCCGATCGGCGCGGTGCCGTGGCCGGCGAGCGCATCGGTCGCCCATTTGAATGTAAACGGCACCGCGATGGTCGCGAGCTTGGCGGCAAAGACGAGCAGCGCCGCGAACAGGACGCGCGCCTTCAAATCGGCGCGGTCGGACGGCCAGATATAGGGCCACAGATTGAACAGCGTCGAGAACAGCGACCAGCCCTCGGCCTTCATATCGCGGTCCTGGCGGATGGGGGCGGTCGCAAATTCTCTCATTGCAGGTGTAGTGATGATAAGGGACTGAAAGCGGCCTAGGGCGGGCGCCAGCGCGCTGCCCGCGCTGTCTCATATAGAGATTCTTCCCCCCTCGCGCATCGGCACGGCGCTTGCTCTACTAAGCTTAAATAGCTTGCGGCGGGGGCGAATCGCCGCCACATGTAGCCCTTTGAGAGAAGGATCTATGAGCAAAATCAATGCGATCTGCGTGTATTGCGGATCAAGTCCCGGAACTGATCCGGCTTTTGTCGAGGCCGCCCGCCATTTCGGCAAAATCCTCGCCCATAGCGGGATCCGGCTGGTTTATGGCGGCGGTTCCATTGGGCTGATGGGCGCGCTCGCGTCTTCCGTCATCGAGCATGGCGGCGCCGCCACCGGCATCATCCCCGAATTCCTGACCGCCAAGGAGCGGCCGCGGCGGCTGGCGCAGGAGCAGATCATTACCCGCGACATGCACGAGCGCAAAAGCACGATGTTCGATCGCGCCGACGCGTTCGTCGCCCTGCCGGGCGGGATCGGAACACTCGAAGAGCTCGTCGAGCAAATGACCTGGGCGCAGCTTGGCCGTCACAAAAAGCCGATCCTGATCGCCAACGTCAACGGCTTCTGGGACCCGCTCATGGCGCTGCTTGCGCACATGCGCGAACTCGGGCTGGTGCCACCGGCGACGCGCGGCGTTGATTTGCTGGTTGTCGACCGCGTCGACGACATCCTGCCGAAGCTGCACGAGGCCGTGCGCGCGGTGAGCGAAGCGCAAAAGAAAATGGCGGTGCCGGCGGAGCGGATGTGATTGTCATTCCGGGGCGCGCCGAAAGGCGCGCGCCCGGAATCCATAGCCACCGGTCACGCGGAGCTTGGCACAGAGTTTCATCCGCACCGACCGTGAATATGGATTCCGGGCTCCTCGCTGCGCTCGGCCCCGGAATGACGGGCGCCCGCGCCCTGGAATGACGGCTACTCCGTCTGATCCCTCAAGAACGTCACCGCCTCGATGCGGTTGCCGTCCGGATCGCGAACGAAGGCCGCGTAATATCCCGCATAATAATGCGGCCGCAGTCCCGGTTCGCCGTCGGACGCGCCGCCAGCCTTCAGCGCGGCGGCGTGGAAAGCGTCGACCGCTGCCGTGTCGGGCGCGCGCAGGCAGACATGCACGCCGCTATCGTCGGCGACCCGATCCATCGCGTCGCGCTTGTTGATCCAGAACTCGGGATATTTCTTGCCGAAGCCGACGGCGGCATCCGGCCATTCGCGCAACTTCGCCAGCCCGAGCGGCGCCAATGCCGCTGTGTAGAAGTGCTCGCCTTTGACAAGATCGCGCACCGCAATGGAGATGTGATCGATCATGAAATGCCCCACCTGCCATCTTGATCGTCATTCCGGGGCGGCCCGCAGGGCCGAGCCCGGAATCCATAACCACAGCACTAGGTAGTGTGGACTCTAGCGCGGGATGACTTTTCTTCGAATCGTAATCCCGCTCTAGCATTTTGTTTGAGCATGATCTTTCCGGAAAACCGGTTCCCACTTTTCCGGATCATGCTCTAACGGCTTAATCTCAGCACAAGACCTCTCCGGCAGTGAATATGGATTCCGGGCTCACGCCTTCGGCGCGCCCCGGAATGACAATCACGCCGGCGCGCCCGACTTCACGAGCTTGTAGACGATCGAATCCATCAGCGCCTGGAAGGAAGCGTCGATGATGTTGGACGAGACGCCGATCGTCGTCCAATGATCGCCGGTCTCGTCAGAGCTTTCGATCAAGACCCGGGTCACCGCCTCCGTGCCGGCGTTGAGGATACGCACGCGATAGTCGGTCAATTCAAGTCCGGTGATGTAGCTTTGGTACTTGCCGAGATCCTTGCGCAGCGCGAGGTCAAGCGCGTTCACCGGGCCGTTGCCCTCGGCGGCTGAAATCAGCACGTCGTCGCCGACTTTGACCTTCACCACCGCCATGCTGACGGTGACGCGCTCGCCCTTGGCGCTGATCCGCTGCTCGACGGTGACATCGAATTTTTCCACGTCGAAATAGCGCGGCACCTTGCCGAGCAACCGCCGCGCGAGCAGCTCAAACGAGGCATCCGCCGTCTCGTACGCGTAACCGATCGCTTCGCGCTCTTTCACTTCGTCCAAGAGCCGCGACAGCCGCGGATCGTCCCTGTCGACCGCAAAGCCGATGCGATCGAGTTCGGCGAGCAGATTCGAGCGGCCCGACTGATCGGACACGAGCAGTTTGCGCTTATTGCCGACGCGCTCCGGCGCCACATGCTCGTAGGTCGCCGGATCCTTGATGATGGCGGAAGCGTGAATGCCGGCCTTGGTGGCGAACGCGCTTTCGCCGACATAGGGCGCGTGGCGGTCGGCGGCGCGATTGAGAAGATCATCGAGCCCGTGCGAGACGCGGGCGAGATGTCCGAGCGCCTCGTCGGACACGCCGATCTCGAATTTTTGCGCGTATTCCGGCTTCAGCTTGAGCGTCGGGATGATGGAGATGAGGTTGGCATTGCCGCAGCGCTCGCCGAGACCATTGAGCGTGCCCTGGATCTGCCGCGCGCCGGCGCGGACGGCGGCAAACGAGTTCGCCACCGCCTGCTCGGTGTCGTTATGGGCGTGGATGCCGACATGGTCGCCGGGAATGTGTTTGCAGACCTCACCGACGATCTTTTCCACTTCGTGCGGCAGCGCGCCGCCATTGGTGTCGCAGAGCACAACCCAGCGCGCGCCCTCCTCATAAGCCGTCTTGGCGCAGGCGAGCGCGTAAGCGGGATTGGCCTTGTAGCCGTCGAAGAAATGCTCGCAATCGAGCAACACCTCACGGCCCTTAGCCTTGGCGGCGCGCACGCTGTCGCGGATCGAGGCGAGGTTCTCCTCTTCCGTCGTCTCGAGCGCCACCCGCACGTGATAGTCCCAGGATTTGGCGACGAAGCAGATGGCGTCGGCCTGCGCGTCGAGCACGGCGGCAAGCCCCGGATCGTTCGAGGCCGAGCGGCCCGGCCGCCGTGTCATGCCGAAGGCGGTCAGGCGAGCGTGCATCGGGCGCTTTTCGGCAAAGAAATTCGTATCGGTCGGATTGGCGCCCGGATAGCCGGCTTCGACATAATCGACGCCAAGCTCGTCGAGCATGCGCGCGATCGCGACCTTGTCGGCGAGCGTGAAGTCGACGCCGTTCGTCTGCGCGCCGTCGCGCAGCGTGGTGTCGAACAAATAAAGCCGCTCGCGGGACATCAAACTCACCAGAGATAGTAGTTGGCTGCCAGCGCCACCGCGACCAGGATGGCGATGAGCGCAATCGCGATATGATGGGTCCGCATGCCAAGGAATGTTTCGCGCGCCATGTGCTTTTAATCCTGTCTCAACCCGAATAGAGCCGATAGACGGTGTAGAGGGCGACCACGACCGCAGCCGCAATCACCGCGTATTTCAGCACCACGTAATAGAGCCAGTGGCGCTGGAACGGCAGGTCGTCGCGTTTCATTGCAGCCTCCCCGACGCAGCGGCCGCGAGCGGCTTGACCATCGTGGTGTTAGCAAGCCATTCGCCGCCAAGCGCCACGGTGTTGCGGGTCTTCGGCACGAAGCCGCGCCGCTCGAAGAAGCCGCGCGCCGTGTCGCTGGCATCGACGGAAAGCTCCTTGCTGCCGCGGGCGGCCGCGAGCTTTTCCAGCGCATCGCACAGCATGGCGGCGGCGCCCTGCCCGGCCGCGGCCGGATGGACATACAGCATGTCGATGCGCGTATTGTCGGCAAGCGAGGCGAAGCCGATGGCCGCGCCGGCATGGGTCGCGACCAGCGTGAGATCGTGGGCGAGCCGCGCGCCGAAATCTTCCTCATCGTCGGCAGCCGAAGCCCACGCCTCCTGCTGCGCCTCGCTATAATCGTCGCCGGCGAGTTCTTCGATGCTGGCGCGGAAGATCTCGGCGAGCAGCGGCACGTCGGTCGGCAGCATCGGCCGCATGGCGAGCGTTGTTTGCGGACGGGCGATCATCGACGCGGCTCCAACTCGGCCGAAAGCACGGTCAGGACCCCTTCGAGGTTCGATAACACCTCGTTGTTCCAGAACCGCACCACGCGAAATCCGTTCGCCGCGAACCAGCGATCTCGCCACCGATCATGCAACGAGCCGGCGTGCTGGCCGCCGTCCACTTCGATGACCAGAGGTGCTTCGAAACAAACAAAATCAGCGACGAAGCGATCGATTGGAACCTGGCGACGAAACTTGAAGCCAGCGAGTCTGCGATCACGCAGGGCGAACCACAATTTGCGCTCGGCGTCGGTCATGCGGGCGCGCAACGCACGGGCCCGCTGACGCATCGCAGCGGCGACGCTGACGTTTCCCTCTCCCCTTGCGGGAGAGGACGGCCGCGAGCCCAGCGAGTGGCCGGGTGAGGGTCCGCGGGAGCCAACGCCGCTGAAGTCGACCGCACCGCCCAGGCCCTCACCCGGCGAGCGAACGCTTCGCGTCCGCGCGCCGACCTCTCCCGCAAGGGGAGAGGGATTTGGCGTGCGCGTCATTCTCATCGCGCGATCTCCCAGGTGGTGCCGTCCTTGGTGTCCTTGAGCACGACGCCCATTTTGGCGAGCTCGTCGCGGATGCGGTCGGACTCTTTCCAATCTTTTCGCGTGCGAGCCGCGTTGCGCTCTCGAATGCGAGCTTTTACCTGGTGCTCAAAGTTCTGGCTCTCCGCTGAAAGTGCACTGAACGTCAACGAACCGTTGTCTTGGATTCTGACATCAGCCCCGCGCTCTTTAATAGATGAAATGATCGCATTTACAGATTGCGTAAGGCCATTCGCGAATGCAGCCTTCAAACGCTTGCTTTCATCCCTAAAGCGAATCGCAATCATTTCGGGGCCGCTCGTAACGTCGTACGGATTGTGAACACCCAGTTTGTCGAGCCGAAGCAATCCGAGAAAACGCACGTCCTGTGCAAACCGCACGAGGGCAGCGGCGTCTCTACTTCGCGCCTTTTCGTAGTGATTGCGCAAGACCGCTAACGCCGCAGGTGTATTCAGATCGTCCAGCAATGCCTCAACCAAGTCGTTCGACGGACCTACCAACGCGGCATCCTTCTGAGCCCAAAAAATCAGAGCGCCTTCGGATACTTGCCAAAGCGCGGTAGACCAATGCAAAAGCTCTTCGCTCGCATCGACTAAACCCTTTTCCGTCCAATTGATTGGCTGGCGATAGTGCGATGAAAGCATCGCAAGCCGAACAACTTCACCGGGCCACTCGTACAGCAGCTCACGAATGGTGACGAAGTTGCCGAGCGACTTCGACATCTTCTCGCCTTCGACCTGCAGGAAGCCGTTGTGCATCCAGAAATTCGCCATGACCGGCGTGTGGAAGACGCAGCGCGATTGCGCGATCTCATTTTCATGGTGCGGGAAGACGAGATCGATGCCGCCGCCATGGATGTCGAAGACTTCGCCAAGATACCTCCACGACATCGCCGAGCATTCGATGTGCCAGCCGGGACGGCCGGGCGTCTCGATGCCGGCCGGCGACGGCCACGCCGGCTCGCCGGGCTTTGACGGCTTCCACAATACGAAGTCCTGCGGGTCTTTCTTGTAGGGCGCGACCTCGACGCGCGCGCCGGCGATCATTTCGTCCAGCGGCCGCTTCGAGAGCCGGCCATAATCGGGCATCGACGGCACGCTGAACAGCACGTGGTCGTCCGCGACATAGGCGTTGCCGGATTTCACCAGGCGCTCGATCATCTCGCGCATCTCGGCGATGTGCTCGGTGGCGCGCGGCTCGACGGTCGGCGGCAGGCAGCCGAGCGCGGCCACGTCCTCGTGGAATTGCTTGTCGGTTTTCTCCGTGACCTTGCGGATCGCCTCGTTGAGCGGCAGATCGGGATATTCCTCCGCCGCGCGCGCGTTGATCTTGTCGTCAACGTCGGTGATGTTGCGGACGTAGGTGACTTTCGTCTCGCCCTTGCCGTCATCCCAAACGCCTTGCTCCGCGAGATGGCGCAGCAGCCGGAAGAGCACGTCGAAAACGATGACCGGGCGCGCATTGCCGATATGGGCGAAGTCGTAGACCGTCGGCCCGCACACATACATGCGCACGTTGGCCGGATCGAGCGGGCGAAACACCCGCTTCTCGCGCGTAAGCGTATCGTAGAGCTTCAGTTCCATGGTCGTGTCATAGTCGCGCGTTTACACACCCTCAGCCTGCTGGCCGGGCGTGTCCAAAATCTCGAACGGGAGAGAAAGACGGCCGCAGCCAGCGTTTGCCGCTAGCGAATAATCTCCGGGCGAATGATGCCGCAGATAAGACTTGAGATAAGACTTGGGCCGTTCATGGCGCGCACAATGGTCGAGGATAGCCATGGCGTCAAGCCTTTGGCGGCCGTCGTTCAACCTTTATGGCCGCAATATCTGGGTGCCGAAAGGAGCCCGCCCCGCAGGCTGGCTCCATCTTTGCCGTGCTGCCTCGAATCAACCACACTGCCGGTGCAATCGCTGTCTCCGTCTGCGGAAGTTAACGCAGTCTTAACTTGACCGTTACATTCTCCTTCTTCATTGCAAACGCAGTTTCCGGGGCTTCGCGCCGGGGTGGGGGATCGATGCGTTCCATGATTGCGGCCGCCGTCTGCGCCGCCGTTCTGTTCGGCGCCAGCGCCGCACATGCCGAGAAACGCGTTTTCATCGTCGCCAATAACGGGGACGGCTATGGCGTCGATCGCTGCCTCGCCTCGGGCGCAGCCTGCGGCGCCGCCGCCGCGAATTCCTACTGCCGCTCGCACGAATACGGACAGGCTTTGTCGTATCGCAAGGTCGACCGCGACGACATCACCGGCGCGATCCCGACCAGCGGCCCCGGCGCCTGCCACGGCGCCCATTGCGACGACTTCGTCGCCATCGAGTGCTCGCGCTGATTTCGAATTCGTCATGCTCGACCGGTTGCCGGGCGTGACGATGTGGGATGTGAATTAGAGCGCCCAACCGGCGCTCTAATTTTTTCCAGCCGCATGTCCCGGGCGCAGCGCAGCATGAAATGATGCGCTGCTGAACCGGGACCTTCTCGGACGCGGAGCTTGAAACGATCCCGGATCTGCGGTGCACCCGCATAGCGCCTTGAGGACGCGCGCGAACGCGCTAATGCTGCGCTGCACCGCGTCCGGGAAAAGCGCTATTTGCTCCCCTTCGCCATCGCGATGGCTTCGCGCAACACATCGAGATCGCCGATATGATTGGCGAGGATGAGCACGAGCTTGGTGTCGAGCTCGGCGGCCTCGGCTTCCGACAGGCTCCGGCGCGCTTCGACCAGCGCGCGATAGGCGGCATCGGGATCGCCAAATTGCGAGGCGGTGACAAGTTTCGCCATGACTAACCTCTGATGACTCACCTCTGATGACTCACCTCTGCAAGGCGCGCCGGTGCGCGCGCACGATCGCATCGGCATCGAAGCTTCGCCAGCGCGCGCACAAATGCTGGTCGGGACGCACGAGATACGTCGCGCCCGGCGTCGCGTCGAAACGTTCCCTGAACATGCCTTCTTCATCGAACAGGTCATCACCGATGACGGTGAGCGCGATGCCATCGACCGCGTCCGGCGTTTGGCCATTCACCGCGCCGCCGTTCTTCACGTAGATGATTTCGAATTCGCCGCGCAGATTTTCCACGAGGTGGGTCGCCGATCCGTCGCCACGGCGAAGCGGCGCGTCAGGCAATGGCGCACCCAGCTTGGCGGTGCCGGCGAACGGCGCCGCGTCGGGAGTCGATAGCGGCGTGTCGTAAACCGCCGGCACCGACAGCCGTCCGGAATTGATCATGCGGCGCGCAAACTCGGTTTTCGGCGCCAGCGCCAGCACCGCATCGCGCAGCCGCCGCTCGGCGCTCGAATGCGGCGACATGAAATCGGTCGAGCGGGTCGAATGGCCGATATTCTCGTCGGCGGCCTGGATGCGTTCGAGATCGTAGCTTTCGATCAGCGCGCTGCCGCCCTCCCCGTTGAGCACGGCGGCAAGCTTCCAGGCGAGATTTTCCGCATCCTGGATGCCGGAATTGGCGCCGCGTGCGCCGAACGGCGAGACCTGATGGGCGGCATCGCCGATGAAGATCACGCGGCCATGGACGAAGCGGTCGAGCCGGCGGCAGTTGAAGGTGTAGACCGAAACCCATTCCAGTTCGTAAGGGTGCGGCTTGAGCACCTTGTCGAGCCGCGCGCGCACGCGTTCCGGCGCTTGCTCGGCGATTGGATCGGCATCCGGGCCGAGCTGGAGATCGATGCGCCAAACATCGTCGGGCTGGCGATGCATCAAGGCCGACTGGCCTGAATGGAAGGTCGGCGCGAACCAGAAGCGGCGCTCGGTCGGAAAATCGGCCGCCATGTGCACGTCGGCGATGAGGAATTTGTCCTCGAAGGTCACACCGGCAAAGTCGAGGCCGAGCAGGCTCCGCGCGGTCGAGCGGGCGCCGTCGGCGGCAATCAGCCAGTCGGCATCGAGACGGTACGGCCCGTCCGGAGAATCGATGGTCAGCCGCGCGCCGTCATTGAGACGATCGAGCCGGATGAGGCGATTCTTCCAGCGCAGATCGAGATTGTTCAGCTCAAGCGCACGATCGACCAGCGCCTTTTCCAGATAGAATTGCTGCAGGTTGATGAAGGCGGGCATCTTGTGCCCCTCTTCCGGCAAAAGATCGAATGAGAACAGAAGCTCGTCGCCGTAAAAGACCTTGCCGAGCTTCCAGGTCACGCCCTGCCCCACCAGCCGCTCGCCGACGCCGAGCCGGTCGAGGATTTCGAGCGTGCGCTTCGACCAGCAGATGCCGCGCGAGCCTTCGCCGATGCGATCGGCGTCGTCGATCAGCACGACCGCAACGTCGCGTTGCGCGAGATCGATGGCAGCCGCAAGCCCGACCGGGCCGGCGCCGACAACGACGACCGGCCGGCGCACGACCGCCGCCGAATCCTGATCCGCCGAGCGGCGATAATCGTAGCGATAGACCGATTTGCGGATATTGGTCATTGGTTGTCTCACGTTGCGTCGTCAGTGCGAGGCTCGCTTCGCTCGCAATGACGATCCCAATTTCATCCGCGCAGCGCCGCCCACATGGCGCGGTCGCGCTCCGCCGTCCAGATCACCGGATGCTCGATGCCTTTCGCCTCGTCATAGGCGCGCGAGACATTGAACGGCATGCAGTGCTCGTAGATGGCGAAGCCTGCAAATTTCGGATCCATGACGCGGCGCGCCTCGTCATAGGCCTCCTTGAGCGAGCGGCCTTTGCCGGCGCTCTCGCTGACGCTGCCGTAGAGCGTGGTGAGAAAGTCCTCGGTCAGCGCGATCCCTTCGGCGACCTGGCTGGCGGTTTTGAGTGCGGCGCCGCGGCCGGGCACCAGCGCGCCGGCGGAAAATTCGGCGAGGCGATCGAGCGTCGCCGGCCAGTCGGTGAAATGGGCATCGCCGCAATAACAGGCCGAGTGATACTCGACGAGATCGCCGGAAAACACGACGTTGGCATCGGGCACATAGGCGACGACATCGCCCGCCGTATGCCCGCGCCCGATATGCATGATGCGCACCTCGCGCTTGCCGAGCCAGACCGACATCTGGTCGGGAAACGTGATCGACGGCCAGGTGAGCCCGGGAATGCTTTCGACCGCGCGAAACAGCCGCGGGAAACGGCCGATCTCGGAATCCATGTCGGCTTTGCCGCGCTCGACGATCAGGTTTCGCGTCCCGGCCGAGGCCAGAATAGCCGCTCCGGTATAGGCCGACGCACCGAGCACGCGGACGGCATGATAATGCGTCAGCAACACGTATTTGATCGGCTTGTCGGTGACCTTCCTGACCCGATTGATCACTTGCCGCGCCATGACCGGCGTTGCCTGGGCGTCGACCACCATCACGGCATCGTCGCCGACGATGACACCGGAATTGGGATCGCCTTCGGCGGTAAAGGCGTAGAGATCGGGCCCGATCGCATCAAAGGTAATGGTCTTTTCGGCCAGATCGGCGGTTGAGGCGAAACCCGCGCTCATCGTGATTTGCTCCCGGTCGGCTTGGCGGCCAGCACCTGCATCACGTAGAGAACCGGCGGCATTGGAGCAAGCCCGGCGCGCCGTTGCGCGGCTCTCTGACTTCGTCCATGTTCGCTCCACAGCGCGGCAAAGCAAAGGGGCGCCGGCGCGGCGGGCATGCACAATCACGAGGCCCCGGATTGAAGCGATGACGGGTCAGCGGGCCACGGAAGGCGAGATCAAGGCCGACACGGCTGCGGACGAGGCCAAGCTCGGCGATCAAGCGCCGCTGAAACTCGAACACTTCCTGCCCTACCAGCTCAATGTGGTCTCGAGCCTCGTTTCGCAGGCACTGTCGCGGGTCTATGCGCGCCGT
The DNA here is from genome assembly GCA_963831135.1 of uncultured Alphaproteobacteria bacterium. Lineage (GTDB taxonomy): Bacteria > Pseudomonadota > Alphaproteobacteria > Rhizobiales > Xanthobacteraceae > BOG-931. The sequence continues at coordinate 121,537 of CAWHPH010000004.1, read as the reverse complement.
TACGGCATCGGCGTACCGGAATGGCGGGTGGTGGTCACGCTCGGGCAGCACGGCGTCATGACCGCAAAGGCGATCGGCGCCCACACTCATATGCACAAGACCAAGGTGTCGCGCGCGGTGGCGCTTCTGGAGAAGCGCCGGCTGGTCGCGCGGCGCGCCAATCGCCAGGACATGCGCGAAGCTTTTCTGTCGCTTACCGCCGCCGGGCGAACCATGTATGAGGAGGTTGCTCCGCACGCGCTCGAATTCGCGCACCGCTTGACCGACATCCTGTCACCGAGCGACCGCGAAGCGTTCGATCGCGCCCTGAAGCAATTGACTGCACGGTCGGCGGAACTCATCGCCGAAATCGGGCGCGAAGATCGCGAAGATGACGACATGTGAATTCGAAAGTGGAAGCCGGTTTCTGAAAGACCACGCTTTAATGCAATAGATCGCGTTTGGACCGCATGAAACTCTATTCCTATTATCGCTCGTCGGCCGCTTACCGCGTGCGTATTGCGCTCAATCTCAAGGGCATCGCCTACGAGACCGCCGCTGTTCACCTGGTGAAAGACGGCGGCCACAACAGGCGGCCGGAATTCCGCGCGGTGAACCCGCAGATGCGCGTGCCGGCATTGGTGGCGCCGACCGGCGAGGTGTTGATCCAATCGCTGGCCATCATCGAATATCTCGACGAGACGCATCCCAACCCGCCGCTGCTGCCGAAAGACCCGATTGCGCGGGCGCGGGCGCGGGCGCTCGCCCAAATCATCGCTTGCGACATCCACCCGCTCAACAATGTCGGGCCGCTGCGTTACCTCAAGCACGAGATGCACCAGGAACAGAGCGCCATCGACGCCTGGTATCATCATTGGGTCACCGCCGGATTCGAAGCCCTGGAGGCCTTGGCGCGCCCGGGGCCGTATTGTTGCGGCAGCGAGGTGACGATCGCCGATCTCTGCCTGGTGCCGCAGGTCTACAACGCCCGCCGTCTCAAGGTTCCGCTCGAGAAATTCACCAAGATCGTCGCCATTGACGCCGCCTGCCTGGCGCTACCGGCCTTCGATCGCGCCCGTCCGGAAAACCAGCCGGACGCGGAGTGAATATTGGGCTCGGTCGGACGAGCCGCGGCGTTCATTCACACTTTGGTCACCATTCCATCGCTTCATCGCGACCACGCCAGCCGAACAGGGTCGGGACTGTCGAATGATCAAGCACTTGCGCGGTCTCGGCCTGGGCCTTCTTGCCGCCGGTCTAGTTTCGGCCTCCGTAGCCGCCCAGTCGCCGCCCGTTCCGCCGGCATCGATTCCGGGTCAGCCTGGCGCGGCTCCGCCGCCTTCGGCGTCCGAGCAGCCGCAATCCAATCCGGTCTGTGTGCGGCTTGAGGGCCAGCTTGCCGTGCTCAACCGCGGCGGCGGCGATCCGACACGCGCCGATCAGATCAAGCGCTACGAAGATGCCGCCGGCAAGCAGCAAGCCGATCTCGACCGCGCTTTGGTGCAAGCCAAACGGCGGGGCTGCGAGAGCGGATTCTTTTCGCTGTTCACCGGCCAGTCGCCCGAATGCCAGCCGCTCAACGCGCAAATTCAGCAGATGCGCGACAACCTCGATCGCACGATGAGCGAGCTCGAGCGGCTCAAGAGCGGCAACAACTACGATCAGGAGGGACAACGCCGCCAACTGATCGGGGAGCTCGCGCAATACAATTGCGGGCCGCAATACCGTGCAGCGGCGGCCGCCGCGGGTCCAAGCGGTTTCCTCGATGCCTTGTTCGGCGGTGCGGCCCATATCATCAACCCGGGCGGCGACGGCGCGCCATCGGGCACGTTCCGCACGGTCTGCGTACGCACCTGCGACGGCTATTATTTCCCGATTTCCTATTCCACCGTGCAAAGCCGGTTTGCCGACGACCAGCGCACGTGCCAGCGCGAATGCCCGGCGACCGATGCGCAGCTCTATACCTATCGCAATCCGGGCGAGGATGTCGGTCAGGCCGTCTCACTGTCCGGACAGCCCTACACCGCGCTGCCGACGGCGTTTCAATATCGCAAGGAATTCAACGCCGCCTGCTCGTGCCGGCGGCCGGGCCAGAGCTGGGCCGATGCGCTCAAAGGCGCCGACGACGCCTCGACGCTCGAAAGCGGCGACATCGTCGTGACCGACCAGAATGCCAAAGCGCTGTCTCAACCGCCAGCGCCGAAAGGCGCAAAGCCCACGAAGCCGACGGCTGCAATCGCCGCCGTACCCGCTGCGGGCGGGCAACCCGCTTCCGCCGATGCAAGCGCCGATACGCCCAAAGGCGCCGTGCGCACCGTCGGCCCGCCCTTCGTGGCGGCGCATTAGACGGACCGGCGCGCTGTCTCGTCATTCCGGGGCCGAGCGCCAGCGAGGAACCCGGAATGACGGGTCAAAAATCAGCGGCGCCGGCCTTGGCGCGGACCGGGCTTTTGCTCGGCGCCTCCTCCGGCACCGGGAGTTCCGTACCGGGATCGCTGAACCTGGAGGTGATCGGATAGCGCCGGTCGCGTCCGAAATTCTTCAGTGTGACTTTGACGCCGGGCGCCGCCTGCCGGCGCTTGTATTCGGCGAGGTTGAGCATGCGTTCGACCTTCATCACCGTTTCACGGTCGAAGCCGGCGGCGATGATGGTCGCGAGCGGCTCCTCGCGCTCCACCAGCCGCTCGAGAATCTGATCGAGCACGTCGTAAGGCGGCAGCGTATCTTGATCGGTCTGGTTCTCGCGCAACTCCGCGGTCGGCGCCCGCGTGATCACGTTTTCCACGATCACCCGCCCATTGGGACCAAGCGCTCCGTCCGGCTTCCAGCGATTACGCAGCCGCGCCAGACGATACACTTCGGTCTTGTAGAGATCCTTGATCGGATTGAAGCCGCCGTTCATGTCGCCATACAGCGTGGCGTAGCCGACCGACATTTCCGATTTGTTGCCGGTCGTGACCACCATCAGCCCGAACTTGTTGGAGATCGCCATCAGGATGGTGCCGCGCGCGCGCGCCTGCAGATTCTCCTCGGTGACGTCGCGCGGCGCGCCGGCGAAGATGCCGCTGAGCGCAGCCTCGAGCCCATGCACGGCGCTTTCGATCGGCACGATGTCGCAGCGCACGCCGAGCGCGCGCGCGATCGACTGCGCATCATCGAGCGATTCCCGCGACGTATACCGGTACGGCAGCATCACGCAGCGGACGCGCTCGACGCCGATCGCATCGACCGCGAGCGCCGCACACAAAGCGGAATCCACGCCGCCGGAAAGACCGAGCACGACGCCGCGAAAGCGGTTCTTGTCGACATAGTCGCGCAAGCCGACCATGCAGGCGGTGTAATCGGCCTGATCCGGGTCCTCGGCGCGCGCCACAGCGCCGTCCACGCAGCGCCAGCCCGAAGGCGTGCGCGACCAGTGCGTCGTCAAGACCGTTTCTTGGAAAGCCGGAAGCTGGAACGCGATCGAGCGGTCGGCGTTGAGCGCGAACGAGGCGCCGTCGAAAACGAGCTCGTCCTGGCCGCCCACCTGATTGATATAGAGAAGCGGCAGCCCCGCCTCGGTGACACGCGCCACGGTCACGTTGAGCCGGACCTCCGCCTTGTCGCGCCAATAGGGCGAGCCGTTCGGTACAATGATCAGTTCGGCGCCGGTCTCGGCCAGGCATTCGACGACGTTCTCGTAGTCGCCCCAGTCGGTCCAGGTGTCCTCGCAGATCGGAAGCCCAAGCCGCACGCTGCGGAAGCTCACCGGCCCGGGAACCGGCCCCGAGGCGAATACGCGCTTCTCGTCGAATACGCCATAATTCGGCAGATTGACCTTGTAACGGATTGCTTCGATCGCCCCGCCGGCGAGCAGCGCATAGGCATTGTAGAGCCTTCCCTCCTCGACCCAGGGCGTGCCGATCAGAACGGCCGGGCCGCCGGCGGCGGTTTCGCGGGCGAGCGTCTCGACCGCGGCGCGACAAGCCGCCTGGAAGGCGGGCTTGAGCACCAAATCCTCCGGCGGATAGCCGGCGATGAACAGCTCGGAAAATGCAACGATATCGGCGCCATCGCGCGCCGCCCGCGCGCGCGTTTTGCGCGCCTTCTCCAGATTGCCGGCGACATCGCCGACAATCGGATTGAGCTGCGCCACGGCAATAGCCAGACGATCGGCGGGACGCGTGTTCATAGTCATGATCTAACGTGTCGCTGGTCCCCGCGGAAGCGGGGACCCAGTATGCCTGTTACGTCCGTCACGTACATCTGGATTCCCGCTTTGCGCGGGAACGAGCGAAGAGCCAAGGGCTACAGCGCGGCCACGGCGGCAGCGGGCCTGGTCTTGCCCTGGCGCTCCGATTTCAAGAGATCGGCGAGCAAAAACGCCAGATCGAGCGATTGCTCGGCATTGAGCCGCGGATCGCAGACGGTGTGATAGCGATCATTGAGATCCTCATCGCTGATGGCGCGCGCGCCGCCGGTGCATTCGGTGACGTTCTGACCGGTCATTTCCAGATGCACACCGCCGGCATGGGTGCCTTCGGCCGCGTGCACCTGAAAGAACGTGCGCACCTCTTTAAGGATCTGATCGAACGGCCGGGTCTTATAGCCGGTGACCGAGGTGATGGTGTTGCCATGCATCGGGTCGCACGACCACACCACGTTGCGGCCCTCGCGTTTGACTGCGCGAAGGAGCCGCGGCAGATGCTCGGCGACCTTCTCCGCGCCCATCCGGCAAATCAAGGTGAGACGGCCGGGCTCGTTGTCCGGGTCGAGAATATCGATGAGTTTCAGAAGCTCGTCGGGTTTTTGCGTGGGCCCGGTTTTCAGGCCGAGCGGATTTTTGACGCCGCGGCAGAACTCGATATGCGCATGATCGGGCTGCCGGGTGCGGTCGCCGATCCAGAGCATATGGCCGCTGGTACAGTACCAGTCGCCGGTGGTCGAATCGACGCGCGTGAAGGCCTGCTCGTAGCCGAGGAGCAGCGCTTCGTGGCTGGTGAAGAAATCGGTCGTGCGCATCTCCGGATGAACTTCCGGATCGATCCCGCAGGCGCGCATGAAGTCGAGCGCTTCGGTAAGATGATTGGCGAGCTCTTGGTAGCGCTTCGATTGCGGGCTGTCGTTGACGAAAGACAGCATCCACTGATGGGCGTTCGACAGGTTCGCATAGCCGCCGGTGGCGAAGGCGCGCAGAAGGTTGAGCGTCGCCGCCGATTGCCGATAGGCTTCGAGCTGCCGGCGCGGATCGGGGACGCGCGCTTCCGGGGTGAAGTCGGTGCCGTTGATGATGTCGCCCCGATAGGACGGCAGTTCCATGCCGCCGCGTTTCTCCATTGGCGAAGAACGCGGCTTGGCGAACTGGCCGGCAATGCGGCCGACCTTCACCACGGGCGAAGCCGCGGCATAGGTCAGCACCACCGCCATCTGCAGGAACAGGCGGAAAAAATCGCGGATATTGTTGGCGCCGTGCTCGGCGAAGCTCTCGGCGCAATCGCCACCCTGGAGGAGGAATGCCTGGCCGGCGGCAACCTGCGCCAAAGCGCGTTTGAGGTTGCGTGCCTCACCTGCAAAAACGAGCGGCGGAAAGCTCGCAAGCAGCGCCTCGACCTCGGCCAATGCCTTGGCGTCGGGGTAATCCGGCACCTGCACGATCGGTTGGTGGCGCCAAGAATCTGGAGTCCACTTATCGGGGCTCCACTTCTGCGAATTTGCGAGCTTTGACATGCGCATCTCCAATCGTCATTCCGGCCGAGCCGCAGCGGCGGCGAGGGCCGAAATCCATAACCACCGGTCGTGAATATGGATTCCGGGCTCGCGGGCTTTCCGCCAGCGCCCCGGAATGACGGGTGATATATACACAACCCCGCCCGCCCGCGACAGGGCGAAAAAAGGCCGCCTATTCCGCGGCTTCGCGGACATAGCTTGCGCTCTTTGTCCGCAAGGTTACCAGTTCCTCGGCCGTCGTCGGATGAAGCGCCATCGTCGCATCGAAATCGGCTTTGGTGGCGCCCATTTTCACCGCGATGGCGGCCATCTGGACCATTTCCGCGGCGCCCTCCCCGACAATATGGCAGCCGGCAACGCGGTCGGTCGTCCCGTCGACCACGAGCTTAAGCAAAACAGTCGTGTCGCGGCCCGACAAGGTCGCCTTCAACGGCCTGAACATGGCCCGATAAATATCCGTGCGCGCGAAGCGCATGCGCGCCTCCGCCTCGGTCAGCCCGACCACCCCGACTTCGGGATCGGAGAATACGGCGGTCGGAACATTGGCATGATCGACCACCGTCGGCTTGCCGCCAAAGACCGTTTCGGAGAATGCGGCGCCTTCGCGAATCGCAACCGGCGTCAGAGCGATCCGATTGGTCACGTCGCCGATGGCGTAGATCGACGGCACGCGCGTACGCGAATATTCATCGACCGCGATGCCGCCATTCTTGGCGATCGCAACACCGGCTTCTTCGAGTCCGAGCTTGGCGATATTCGGGGCGCGACCGGTCGCGAACATCACGTAATCGGCGGTGTGCTGAAAACCGTTGGAAAAGCGGACCGAAAGCCGCGAGTCCAGTTGCTCGATCGCCGCCACCTTGCAGCCGGTGATCACCTTGATGCCGCGCTTTTCCATATCCATGCGAACATGCGCGCGGACTTCGTCGTCGAAACCGCGCAAGATGTTCTCGCCGCGATAGATCACGGTCACGTGCGCGCCAAGACCGGCAAAGATGCCGGCAAATTCCAATGCGATATAGCCGCCGCCCTGGATCAGCACATGCTGGGGAAATTTCTGCAAATAGAATGCTTCGTTGGAGGAAATTGCGTGTTCGATGCCGGGGATCGGATCGCCGTAGCTCGGCGCTCCGCCCGTCGCGATCAGAATATAGGCCGCACGCACGCGCTTGCCGTCCGCAAGCTGCACCGTGTGCGGATCGGCGACCATGGCCCGGCTTTTGACGATGGCGACGCCGGCTTTTTCCAACATCATCGTGTAGGCCGCCTCTAGGCGAGCGATTTCCTTGTCTTTGTTCGCTATCAGCGTCGGCCAGTCGAACGACCATTGCGGCACGGTCCAGCCGTATCCGGCGGCATCCTCAAATTCAGCCCGGAAGCGCGACGCATAGACCAAGAGCTTCTTCGGCACGCAGCCGCGGATGACGCAGGTCCCGCCGACGCGATATTCCTCCGCCAGCATCACCTTGGCGCCGTGCTGCGCGGCAATGCGCGCGGCGCGCACGCCGCCCGACCCCCCGCCTATGACAAAAAGATCGACGTCGTAATCGGACATGGCCGGTATGTGCCGAGGCACTCCTTTTCAGTTTCTGGTCAGGGCCGCTCGATCAGGCGGACCCCGCGCGGACCGGCGAGAATAACAATCTGAGCGTTGCCGATGAACAAGCCATGCTCCATGACGCCGGGGACCGTGCAGAGCCGCGCGGCGAGCGCGCGCGGATCGGGAATACGTTGCAGGTGGGCATCGAGAATCCAGTGTCCACCGTCGGTCACGAACACTTGCTTATCTTTTACCTTACGCAATGTCGCCGGCCCGGCGCAGCCCGCCGCCGCGACCGCGGCGTCGACGGCCCGATGGGTGGCGGTGGCGCCGAACGGCGCGATTTCGATCGGCAGCGGAAACCGGCCCAGCACCGCAACGTATTTGGACTCGTCGGCGATCACGATCATGCGCGCGGAAGCGGTCGCGACGATCTTCTCGCGCAGCAAGGCCCCGCCGCCACCCTTGATGAGCGTCAGGTCCGGGCCGACCTCGTCGGCACCGTCTATGGTCAGATCGAGAGCCGGCGTCTGGTCGAGGGTGGTGAGCTTTATGCCGAGCCGCTCCGCTTGCGCCCGTGTCGCTTCGGAGGTGGGCACCGCGATAATGTCGAGGCCGGCGGCCACGCGCTCGCCGAGCAAGTCGACAAAGTGCTTGGCGGTGGAGCCGGTGCCAAGACCGAGCCGCATGCCGGGCTGCACGAAATCGAGCGCGCGGGCGGATGCGGCGCGTTTTTGTCCCTCAACATCCATTTGTCCATCAACATCCATGGCGGCTGTGTGTGTAGGACAAAAATGCCATGAAAGCGAATAGACTGGACCGGGAACAGGCGCTACGCAAAGGCCATGCTCACGATTGTTTTCGACCTCGACGGTACGCTGATCGACACGGCCCCCGACCTGATCGACACGCTCAATTTTACGCTCGCCCAGCACGGGCTGCCTACCGTACCGTATAACGATGCCCGGCCGCTGATCGGCGGCGGCGCCCGCGGCATGATCGAACGTGCGTTGATCCTGGAAGGCCGCAATGCAGCGACGGCCGACGTGGATGCCCTCTACACGCCGTTTGTGGCCCATTATGCCGAGCATATCGCCGACCGCTCGCGCCCGTTTCCCGAGCTCGAGCCGGTGCTCGACCGCCTCGGGCAAGCGGGTCATCGGCTCGCTGTCTGCACCAACAAGCTCGAATGGCTCTCCAGGCGCCTCCTGGACGCCCTCCAGCTCAGCGACCGTTTCGCAGCGATTTGCGGTCAGGATACCTTCGGCATCCAAAAGCCCGATCCGCAGGTCTTCCGCGCGACCGTCATGCAGGCCGGCGGCGAGCCCCAGCGCGCCATCATGGTCGGCGATTCAATCACCGATATCCGCACCGCCCGCGCGGCAAAGGTGCCGGTGGTGGCCGTCGATTTTGGCTATACCGATGTGCCGGTGGCGACGCTTCGACCGGACCGGATCATCAGCTCCTTTAGGGAACTGCCCGAGGCAATCGCTGCTCTCGGCCCTGTGAAGAATGTTATGGACGATCAGTCCTTTATCGGGCAACAATAACGATTACATGGGTTTTTATGAAACCCCTGTCGGCTCATATGGAGCCGGAGCATGATCCGGAAACGTGCGCCGTGGAGTTCGCTCCAGGGCGTTTGCCGGTCCACCGGAACTGCTCGGAAACGTCATGGAAACGCCTGCCGATGGACAGCGTGGACGTGAAGCGCGCTCAAGCAAACGGCCTGCAGGCAAACAGCTTGCAAGCGAACAGCCTGCAAATAAACGGCATTGATGACTCGCGCCCAGCCCTGGTCGACCCCTTTGGTCGCACCATCTCTTACCTGCGCGTCTCCGTCACCGACCGTTGCGATTTCCGCTGTGTCTATTGCATGGCGGAGCATATGTCGTTCCTCCCCAAAGCCGACCTGCTGACGCTCGAGGAACTCGACCGGCTCTGCTCGGCGTTCATCGCGCGCGGCGTGCGCAAGCTTCGCTTGACCGGCGGCGAGCCGCTGGTCCGCCGCGGCATCATGACCCTTTTTGCCACCCTTTCGCGGCACCTCGCCGCCGGCCGGCTCGACGAGCTGACGCTCACCACCAACGGCTCACAGCTCGCCAAATATGCCGCCGAGCTTGCCGCCCACGGCGTACGCCGCATCAACGTTTCGCTCGACACCCTCGACCCCGACAAATTCCGCACCATCACCCGCTGGGGCGCGCTCGACAACGTGCTCGCCGGGATCGACGCCGCCCAGGCCGCCGGCCTGAAGATCAAGATCAACACGGTCGCGCTCAAAGGCGTGAACGAAGACGAGCTCGCCAGCCTGATCGAATGGGCGCATGGCCGCGGCATGGATTTGACGCTGATCGAGGTGATGCCGCTCGGTGAAATCGGCGAAGGCCGGCTTGACCAATATTTGCCGCTCTCGCTGGTGCGCGCGCGGCTTGGCGAACGCTTCTCGCTCGACGAGCTCGACTACCGCACCGGCGGGCCGGCGCGTTATGTGCGCGTCGCCGAGACCGGCGGCCGGCTCGGCTTCATCACGCCGCTTACCCATAATTTCTGCGAGTCCTGCAATCGCGTGCGCGTCACCTGCACGGGCACGCTTTACATGTGCCTCGGGCAAGAAGATGCGGCCGATCTGCGCAAGCCGCTGCGCGCTTCTGAAGGCGACGACCTTCTGCATACGGCCATCGAAGAGGCGATATCGCGCAAGCCCAAGGGCCACGACTTCATCATCGACCGCCGCCATCAGCGGCCGGCACTCGCGCGCCATATGAGCGTGACCGGCGGCTGATTTCCGCTCGTCCCCGCCCCCGGATCTCGCCTGGGGTGAACTACGGCGGGGACCCGAGGCTGGACTTTCCGCAAACGTGATACGCGGAAATGCGCGGAAAGCTTCCGCTCTATCCGGCCCATTTCGTTTGGTCCTCCTCCCGGCTTCCGCTGCTCTGCAGGGCGCTGACAAAGCGAAATCTTTCTCGCAACGCCTTGCGCTCTTTCTCACGACATTATTGCGCCCGATTCTTGCTACGCCGCGCAGAGAGCTGAAGCCGATCCTGTCCTAGGCGCCGCGACCAATAGTTGCCGCCATGAAGCCGTTGGGCGTGCCCACGACCCGCTCGTTAGAGCGCATCCCGAATTAGGTCGAATAGGGAATGCTCTAGTTTCTTTGATTTGGCGCATGTCCTTATCGGAAAACCGGTTCCCGCTTTTCCGGGACATGCGCTAGCCCGATATGAACAAAGAGACCAATCTTTACGATTTCTATTCCTCATCTCTTTACGAGATTTCCATTCCCCCATCTTGCAGGCTGCTGTGATGATTGAACCGGCGACAAGGTTCGAGCATGAATCGACTGGATCGAACCAGGCATGCAGCAATGACCAAATTGTCTGCAACGATTGGCGGCGCCTTGGACGAACCGGTTCTGCCCGGACCGATTACCGTTGGTCTGAGGAATAGATCCCACCGAGGTGCAGGTTCGTACCTACGAGTGGCCGAAAGCCTGCCGCCCGATCATTCCATATTGCCTGCTTCGGGATTAAAGGTGCACCGCCGCGATCTTCCAGGCTGTTTGGCAATGATCCGAGAAGAGAGGGCGTATGACCGAGAAAAGAAGGCGTATGACAATGACATCGCGACCTGAGCTTCATCAGCAATACGACATCATAGCCTCTCTCCAGCCTGCGCTTCATGTGCCGCAAAATTGGAACTACGAGAATCCCGATCCTCTGTTCCGTGCCCTCATGCACCCGCCCCACGATGTGGGTGGCCAACACGACGTCCCCGTCTACTACGAGGAGAAGGAAGAAGAAGAGTGGGAGCTCAATACGTATGTGACGTGCGAGGTTCTCGGCTGGAAGGGCATATGGAGTGCCGAGGAAAGACGGCGCCGGGCCGATAACGACTTGGGTTATACGCTCTATCTCGGCATGCCCTATTACGGACGCTGGATTTGGTCCGCGGCCCGGATGCTCGTCGATAAAAAACACATTTCGCTAACCGAGCTGTTGGACAAGATCGCGGAGGTGAAGTCTCGCCATGAAAAAAAATGAAACTCTGAGAACACCAAGCACCCCCAGCCGTTTCAAAGTGGGCGACCGCGTCCAAGTAAGGGACATGCCGAACATGTTCTACACGCGCACTCAGAACTACGTGCGCGGTGTCACCGGGACGATCGCCGCCTGCACATACAAAGACCTCATTCCCGAAGATGAAGCGTTCAACTACGACGGACGGCTCGAACAATATTACATCATCCGGTTTCGGCAAAAGGATCTCTGGGAAGAGTACCCGTTCGACAACGATACGCTGCAGACCGAATTCCCGGATCGCTGGCTCGACCCCTTAGAGACTGGCCAGAACCGGAAGAAATAGAAAGGACGTCCCCCATGGCAGACAAGCACAGCCACGCCGGCGACGACCACGATCATAAAGCCGCGCCGATGGTGGAAGAAATAACTGACTATGAGGTGCTGGAGATTGCAGTGCGGGAGCTTGCGATCGAGCACGGCCTCTTTACCGCCGAGGACCACCGCAAGTTCACCGAATGGGCCGAATCAATCGGACCGGCTGCGGGCTCCCGCCTGGTCGCCAAAGCATGGACGGACCCCGCTTTCAAGGCGCGCCTGCTGAAGGACGGCACCGAAGCCTGCAAAGAGGTCGGCGTCGACTGGGCCGAACCGACCGGAGTCGGCACCCCCAGCGACTATACGAATTTTCGCATCCTCGAAGATACGCCAACGCTGCATCATGTGATCGTTTGCACGCTCTGCTCGTGCTATCCGCGTCCTTTGCTCGGCATGTCGCCGGAATGGTACCGTTCAACGAACTACCGGCGCAGGTTGGTCCGCTGGCCGCGCGAGGTCCTCGCCGAGTTCGGATTAATTCTCCCGCCCGAGGTGGAAATCAGGATCGAGGACTCCAACCAGAAATGCCGCTTCATGGTCCTTCCCGTGCGGCCTCAAGGCACCGAGAAATGGACGGAGCAGCAACTCGCCGCGATCGTTACGCGCGACTGTATGATTGGCGTTGCCCTGCCGCGGCCTGGCAGAACGGCAGACGTTCACCCGGTGCACGAGGCGCGCCGTCCCGTCCATAGTGCGTCAGAGCATGGAAAGGCCGCCGAATGAGCGTGAGGAGTGACGTGGACCTTGGCCGGATTGCATTGCTCGAGGCCATACGGCGCGAAGGAAAAGAGTGGGATGTCATTGCGCCACGCTACGGCGTCACCAACCCCGACCCGCCGTGGAGAACGAGTCTCGTCGCAATGTGCGACTGTCTCGCGGTTAGCGGTGCGCTTCCTGCCTTGGAGCGGCGCAGCGCTGAGGATGAGCTTGCAAAATCCGTCTATGGCGAGGTTTCTGCTCCGGAAAGTGAGCTGCTCGCACTCGTCCATACCATGCTCAGCCGCGGACTCGTAACCGAGGGGGATCTCGCCAGTCGCATGCGAACCGTTCGATCGCGGCTTGAAGCGGCTTAGAGCGCCAGTCAGGTGGGTTGAGGCCCAGCTGCAATTTGTCACGTGCTGCAGGTGAGGATGAACAGTGCGTTCCCCGCTTGCTAGCGGACAAGAAGAAATTACGCCGCCGCGGCGGCGCCCCTTGTGCGATTTATTGATTCAAATCTTCGACGGCCACGGCGCCAACTTGCGCGGCCGGCGCACCGGACTCTACACATTCCTCATCGCCGCGAATCTCGCCGCCTGGGCGTGGGCGTTCTGCAGCTTCCGCGAACGCCCGGTGATGCTCGGCACGGCGTTGCTCGCCTACAGTTTAGGTATGCGCCACGCCGTCGATGCTGATCATATCGCCGCCATCGACAACGTCACCCGCAAGCTCATGCAGGAAGGCAAGCGTCCGATCAGCGCCGGTTTTTGGTTCGCGTCCGGTCACTCCCTCATCGTGTTTCTGGCAGCGTTGGCAATTGCTGCGACAACGAACGCGTTGCCCTCGCGATTTGAGTCATGGTTTGCCCCCTGGAACGATATCGGCGCGATCGTTCGCACCTCCGTCTCGACGCTGTTCCTGTTTGTCGTTGCCGCGATGAACCTCGTCATTCTCGCCGGCGTCTGGAAAACCTTCCGCCGGGTGCGCCGGTATGGAGAGTTTGCTCATCAGGACTCCGACGCATTGCTCAACACGGGCGGAATGCTGGCGCAATTCTTCCAGCCACTGTTCCGGCTTGTGACAAAGGATTGGCACATGCTGCCTCTCGGGCTCCTGTTCGGGCTTGGCTTCGACACAGCGACCGAGATCGGCCTACTCGGCATTTCAGGTACCCAGGCTGGAGAAGGGATGCCGGTGTGGCTGATCATGGTGTTTCCGGCGCTGTTCGCGGCAGGCATGGCGCTGATCGACACCACCGACGGCGTACTCATGCTCGGCGCCTACAATTGGGCATTCATCAAGCCATTGCGGAAGCTCTACTACAATCTCGCGATTACGGCCGTTTCTGTCGCCGTGGCGGTGCTCATCGGCGGCGTCGAGGCGCTCGGCTTGGCCGGTGACCAACTCGGTCTGCACGGCAAATTTTGGGATGGCATCGGCGCGCTCAACGGCAATTTCAACGGGCTCGGCTTCGCCATCATCGGCGTGTTTATCCTGGCCTGGATCGCTTCCCTGATCATTTACCGCTATGGCCGCGCCGGCGATTTGGAAGCCGTCGCCCGGAAGCATTGAAGCTAAAATAAAACCGCACTTGAGACGATGCTCGTGCGGCCTTTGCGGAAAAGCTTCCGTGGATGCCCGCACAAATCCGAGCACGACGCAGCGTATTCAATCCGTCAGAGACCTCAACACCGTCGCCGCCGCCTGCAGCTCGGCGAAACGGTAGGCGCGGCGCTCGAGCGCAAGCTCGTCGCGGCCCCATTGCTCCATGTTCCAATCCTCGTCGACATGCGCGGCGGCCCATGCTTCGTCCGCCGTAAGGCGTCCGCGCGCCAGCGCCAGCGCAATCAGCGCCGAGCCGGTCAGCGTCGTCACTGAATGCACAGCGCCGAGCCGCCAGGGATCGCTCGGGACGGCGGTGCCCGCTGCAGCCAGCGCGGTTTCGGGTTGCGCTACGTGCATGACACCTTCGGCGAGCAGTAAGCGCGCGCCGAGCCCGTCGCGGGCCCATGCAACGATCGGATCCCAGTGTTGCGCCTGGCGCTCGACAAGCCCGCGTGGCGACCCCACGCGGTAACAGACAAGATCGGAGGCGAGATATTTCGCCACCTCCTCCACGACCGGAGCAGAACCCTCGCTCACGCCATCGATGATCGAATTGGTCAGCCGCGTCAGCGGCATCTTGGCCGGATCGACCACGTCGCGCTGCTCGTTCCATTCTGCAGCAATCGCTTCCGCCAAGGCGAGCGTCGGCGCCGCTAAAAGACGGCCCGCCGGCGTGCGCACCGGCTTGTCGTCGAGCCGGACGGCGTAGCTGCCGCCTTCCGGAGCCGTCGCAGCCCGCTCATAGAAGCGCTTGCGCAGGAGCGGCCGCGCGGCGCGGCGTGCAGCTTGCATTGGGTTGTCCTGTGCGGGATTTTCGAACAATTCGCGCATATGAATGAAGCTCATCGGGAGAGTCCCGCGCGGGCAAACACCTTCCTGCCGCATTGCAGCAGCCACGCACGGCCATACAATCATCAATATATTCAGGGATTTAAATTCCCCAAGACCATGACCCGACGGCGCTGGGCGAAGCACCCGCTGCAGCGCGGCGTTTGCGACGCGGCTGCACGCGCAAATTGAGCAGCCGAAAGGCGACAAAAGCTCATTTTAACAAGCACAAGCGGTGGAAATCCGCGACCCGCTGGACTAGTATCCGCGCCCGGCATCGGCGAAGCAGAAAGTGGGGGAGGCCGATCCGCGCAGCGGAGTTCGATATACCGCCCGAGTAGAAAATGGCGGAGCGCTGCGGGGAAGAGGAATAGATGAAACCTACCGACATTTCGGTTCCGGATTACTTCCACAAGGTCGTCGATTGTCAGTGGGCATGTCCGGCGCACACGCTGGTTCCCGAATACATCCGCTTGATCGCGGCGGGCCGCTATGGCGACGCCTATATGATCAATTGGGAATCGAATGTGTTTCCCGGCGTGCTCGGCCGGACCTGCGATCGGCCATGCGAGCCTGCATGTCGCCGCGGGCGCGTCGAGAAGGAGCCGGTCGCCATCTGCCGTCTCAAGCGCGTTGCGGCCGACTTCAAGGAGGACATCCGCGGGCGGCTGCCCAAACCGCCGGCGCAAAAAAACGGCAAGCGGATTGCGCTCGTTGGCGGCGGCCCCGCTTCGCTCACGGTCGCTCGCGATCTCGCCCCGATGGGCTATGAATGCGTCGTCTTCGATCAGGATCCGCTGTCGGGCGGAATGATGCGCACGCAAATTCCGAAATTCCGCCTGCCGGAAAATGTGCTGGACGAAGAGTGCGGGTACATCCTCGATCTCGGCGTCACGTTCATCGGCGGCAAGCGCATCGACAGCATGAAAGCGCTGCTGGCCGACGAGTTTGAAGCGATCTTCGCCGGCTGCGGCGCGCCGCGTGGCCGCGATCTCGACATTCCCGGCCGCAAGGAAGCGGCGAAGAATATCCATATCGGCATCGACTGGCTTTCCAGCGTGTCGTTCGGCCATATCGGCAGCATCGGCAAACGTGTCATCGTGCTCGGCGGCGGCAACACCGCCATGGATTGCTGCCGCTCGTCGCGCCGGCTCGGCGGCGAAGATGTGAAGGTCATCGTGCGTTCCGGCTTCGACGAGATGAAAGCGTCCCCCTGGGAGAAGGAGGACGCCATGCACGAGGACATCCCCATCCTCAACTATCTCGTACCGAAGGAATTCACGCACGAGAACGGCAAGCTCACCGGCGTTCTGTTCGAAAAGGTCAAGGCGGTGCGAGACGCCAAAGGCCGCCGCGAGCTCGTGCCGACCGGCGAACCGGACCAGCACTTCCCGTGCGACGACGTGCTCGTCGCCGTCGGGCAGGAGAACGCGTTTCCCTGGATCGAGCGGGATTGCGGAATCGAATTCGACAAGTGGAACATGCCGAAGGTCGATGCCAGCACGATGGCTTCGACCAATCCGAAGGTCTTTTTCGGCGGCGACGCCGCCTTCGGGCCGAAGAACATTATCTGGGCGGTCGCGCACGGCCACGAGGCCGCGATCTCGATCGACAAGTTCTGCCGCGGTGAAGACGTGACTGTGCGGCCCGCGCCGGAGATGGCCATCACCAGCCAGAAGATGGGCATCCACGAATGGAGCTACGACAACGAGATCACGCTTGATAAGCGCTATCGGGTACCGCACCGCGAGAAAGTGGTGGCGCTGCGCAACATCAAGTCGGAAGTCGAACTCGGTTATGACGTCGATCTGGCGTTAAAAGAAGCCGAGCGCTGTCTCAATTGCGATGTGCAGACGGTCTTCACCGGCCAGCTCTGCATCGAATGCGACGCGTGCGTCGATATCTGCCCGATGGACTGCATCACCTTCACGGCGAGCGGCGAGGAAGCGGATCTGCGCAGGCGCCTGCAGGCGCCGGCGAATAATCTCACGCAGGATCTCTATATCGGCAACAGCCTCAAGACCGGGCGCATCATGGTCAAGGACGAAGATGTGTGCCTGCACTGCGGTCTGTGCGCAGAGCGCTGTCCCACTGGCGCCTGGGACATGCAGAAATATCTGATCAATATGACTCACGCAGAACAAGCATGCCACTCCAGAGCGTAAACGACTTCGTCGTCCGGTTCGCCAACGTCAACGGCTCGGGTTCCGCCAGCGCCAACGAGCTGTTTGCCCGCTCGGTGCTGCGGATGGGCATTCCATGCGCGCCGCGCAATATCTTCCCTTCCAACATTCAGGGCCTGCCGACCTGGTACGAGGTGCGCATTTCGGAGGCCGGCCATTTCGGCGCGCGCGGCGGCACCGACTTGATGATCGCGATGAACCCGCAGACCTGGGACAAGGACCTCGCCGGCATCGAGCCCGGCGGCTACCTCATCTACGATTCCACCAAGCCGATGCCGAAATCGAAATTCCGCGACGACATCACCGTCATCGGCGTGCCGCTCACCGCCATCTGCAATCGCGAATACAAGGACCCGCGCCAGCGCCAGCTGTTCAAGAACATCATCTATGTGGGCGCGCTGTCGGCGTTGCTCGACATGGACGTCGCCGCAATGGAGAATCTGATCGGCGAGCAATTCAAGGGCAAGGAAAAACTGTTCGACGCCAACAAACATGCGCTGCATCTCGGCCGCGACTGGGTGATGATGAACGTCGAACACCCGATCGGGCTGCGGTTGACGCGCACCGACAAGGTCGGCGACCGCATCTTCATCGAGGGCAATTCGGCCGCGGCTTTGGGCGCGGTCTATGGCGGCGCCACGGTCTGCGCCTGGTATCCGATCACACCGTCGTCATCGCTTGCCGAGGCCTTCACGCGCCATTGCCAGCGCATGCGCGTCGACCCGATAACGAAGAAGAACAAGTTCGCCATCGTGCAGGCGGAGGATGAGCTTGCCTCGATCGGCATCGTCATCGGCGCCGCCTGGAACGGCGCGCGGGCATTTACCGCCACTTCAGGGCCGGGCATCTCGCTGATGCAGGAGTTTCTGGGGCTAGCTTATTTCGCCGAAATTCCGGCCGTGATTTTCGACGTGCAGCGCGCCGGGCCCTCGACCGGCATGCCCACGCGCACGCAGCAGACCGATATCATCGCCTGCGCTTACGCTTCGCACGGCGACACCAAGCACGTGCTCCTCTTTCCCGAAGACCCGGCCGAGGCGTTCGAATTCGGCGCCGCCGCCTTCGACCTTGCCGACCGGCTGCAAACGCCGGTCTTCGTCATGCTCGATCTCGATATCGGCATGAACCATCGCCTGGCGTGGCCGCTCACCTGGGACGACAGCCGCAAATTCGACCGCGGCAAGGTGATGACCGCCGCTGCTTTGGAAGCCGGCAAAGAGTTCGGCCGCTATCTCGACGTCGACAGCGACGGCATTCCCTACCGCACCTATCCTGGCACCCATCCGACCAAGGGCTCGTTCTTCACTCGTGGTACCTCGCGCGACCGCTACGCGCGCTATACCGAGGAAGGCCCCGCTTATGCCGACAACATGCAGCGGCTGTTGCGCAAGTTCGAGACCGCGAAAGACCTTGTACCGCGGCCGCTGCAAGCCAATGCCGACAAGCCGACCAAATACGGCGTGATCTATTTCGGCTCGACCGCGCCGGCGATGGACGAGGCAATCGAGCTTTTGGAAGCCAACGGCCACGCGCTTGACCGGCTGCGCGTCCGCGCCTTCCCGTTCCATTCCAGCGTGACGAGCTTCATCGGCGAGCACGATTTTGTGTTCGTGGTGGAGCAGAACCGCGATGCGCAGCTTCGTTCGCTCGTGGTCAACGAGTGCAATATCGACCCGGTGCGCCTGGTGCCGATCCTGCATTATGACGGCACGCCGATCACCGCGCGCTTCATCGCGCGCGCCATCAGCGAGCATCTGGACGCGCTTAAGGTCACGCCGCTGCGGGAGGGTAAAAGAGTTCGCTCATGACCTATGTCGTCAAACCGAAATTTCATCACCCCGAGCTGCCGAAGAATGAGCTTGGCTTCACCCACCGCGATTACGAGGGCGCCGTCTCGACGCTCTGCGCCGGCTGCGGTCACGACTCGATTTCCGCGTCGATCATCGAAGCCTGCTTCGAGCTCTCCATTGCTCCGCACCGGGTCGCCAAGCTTTCCGGCATCGGCTGCTCGTCGAAGACGCCGACTTATTTCCTCGGCAATTCGCACGGCTTCAATTCCGTGCACGGCCGCATGCCGTCGGTGCTCACCGGCGCCAATCTCGCCAACCGCGACCTGATCTATCTCGGCGTTTCTGGCGACGGCGATTCGGCCTCGATCGGCTTCGGCCAATTTGCGCATGCCATCCGCCGCGCCGTCGACATGGTCTATATCGTGGAGAACAACGGCGTGTACGGCCTGACCAAAGGCCAGTTCTCGGCCACCGCCGACGCCGGCTCAAAGTCGAAACGCGGCGTGGTCAACACCGACAGCGCCATCGATCTCGTCGGCATCGCGCTGCAAGTCGGCGCGACCTTCGTCGCCCGCTCCTTTTCCGGCGACAAGAAGCAGCTGACGCCGTTGATCAAATCCGCGATCGAACATCGCGGCGCAGCCTTCATCGACGTCATTTCGCCCTGCGTCGCGTTCAACAATCACCCGGGCTCGACCAAGAGCTTCGACTATGTGCGCGAGCACAACGAGTCGGTGAACCGGCTCGATTTCATCACCGGCCGGACCCCGATCAAGGTCGATTACGAGCCGGGCAGCGTGGAACTCGTCATGCAGCATGACGGCTCGACGCTCGCGTTGCGCAAGCTCGACGCCGATTACGACGTCCATGACCGGCTGGCTGCGATGAGCTTCCTGCAGCATCATGCTGCCAAGGGCCAGATCGTCACCGGACTTCTTTACGTCGCTCCCGAGACGGAAGACCTGCACGGCCATCTCAACACGGTGGACCCGCCGCTCAACACGCTCGGCGAGAAGGAGTTGTGCCCCGGCTCGGCGGCGCTCGACAAGTTCAACGCCAGCCTGCGGTAGATTGCGGCAAGACGCATCGAATCGTCATGCCCGCGCCCGTCGCGGGCATCCACGTCTCAGTGCAGCATCACGGCAAAGACGTGGATGGCCGGATCAAGTCCGGCCATACCAGCCGAAGCGGCGAGTCCGGAATGACGAGAGCTGTTACTCCTCCGGCGCTTCGACGATCGGGTCGTAGCGCGCGGCATCGAAGCCGAGGAGATTCCAGGATTGCTGCATATGCGGCGGCAACGGCGCCGTGGCATCGATCACGCCGCCGCGCGGGTGCGGCACGACGATCCGGCGTGCAAGCAGATGCAATTTATTCTGCATGCCGCCGGGCAGTTGCCAATTCTCGCGCGAAAAATATTTCGGATCGCCGACGATCGGATGATTGATATGCGCCATGTGGGCGCGCAGCTGATGCGTGCGCCCGGTGACCGGCTTGAGCGAAAGCCAGGACAGGAGCGGCCCGGACGTTTCCACCACCGCGTAATAGGTCACGGCGTGGCTGGCGCCCTTCTCGCCGTGGCGCGCGATACGCATGAGCGACTCGTCTTCGCGTTCCTCCTTGACGAGATACGTCGAAATACGGCCCTGTTGCACCTTGGGGACGCCGGCGACCAGCGCCCAATAGATTTTCCGCGCCGAGCGCGAGCGGAAAGTCTTGGCCAGAGCCGCCGCCGCGAAACGCGTCTTGGCGACCAGCAGACAGCCGGCGGTATCCTTGTCGAGCCGATGCACCAGCCGCGGCCGCTGACCGTGGGCGTCGCGCAAGACCTCCAACATGCCGTCGATATGGCGCGTGGTGCCGGAGCCGCCCTGCACGGCAAGACCCATCGGCTTGTTGAGCACCAGCACGTCGGCGTCTTCGTGCAGCGTGACGGATTTGAGGAACGCGCGGGTCTTTTCCTCGGCCTCGCTTCCGGCGGCGCGCGGCTTCGGCTGATCGAGCCGGAGCGGCGGAATGCGCACCGTCTGTTCCGCCTCCAGCCGGTTCTTTGGCTGGGTGCGCTTACCGTTGACCCGCACCTCGCCTTTACGAATGACGCGCTGAATGTGCGAGAAGCTCAAGCTCGGAAAGCGCGCCTCAAGAAAGCGATCGACCCGCATGCCGGCTTCGTCGGCGGTCACCGCGACATTTTGCACGCTCGTCGGCGCGCTTCCCTCCCCCCGCGCAGCGGAGCGAAGCGGCGGGATGGCCTCAACGGCGGGGCGCGAAACTGCCCTCTCTCGTTCCCCGTCACCCTGAGGTGGCCGCGAAGCGGCCCTCGAAGGGCGACGGCCTGGGCCGTGCATCCTTCGAGGCGCGTCTTCGACGCGCGCCTCAGGATGACGGTGAACGCGATGATGCCGCGGCCCGGCCAATTGCTTGCCGCCGCCAGGCTGACGAGGACCGCGCGCGCCTCTCAACTTCCGCTCCGCTCGCGGCGCAGCTTGGCCCAATATTCCAGCCGCTTCCTGATTTCCCGCTCAAAGCCGCGCTCGGGCGGATCGTAGAATTGCTGCCGGCCGAGCGCTTCCGGGAAATAGTCCTGCCCGGAGAATGCTTCTTCGCTGTCGTGGTCGTATTCGTAGCCTGCGCCATAACCTTCGGTTTTCATCAGCATGGTCGGCGCGTTGAGGATGTGCTTGGGCGGCAACAGCGAGCCGGCTTCCTTGGCAATACGCTTGGCGGCGCCGAAGGCGGTGTAGGTCGCGTTCGATTTGGGCGCGGTGGCGACATAGATCACAGCTTCAGCCAGCGCCAATTCGCCTTCCGGCGAGCCGAGAAAATCGTAAGCCTCTTTCGCCGCATTGGCGACGATCAGCGCCTGCGGATCGGCAAGCCCGATATCCTCGACCGCCATGCGCACAATGCGGCGCGCGAGATAGAGCGGGTCCTCGCCGGCGTCGAGCATGCGGGCGAGGTAGTAGAGCGCGGCATCGGCATCCGAGCCACGCACGGACTTATGCAGCGCGCTGATCAGGTTGTAATGGCCGTCCTGCTTTTTGTCGTAGATCGGGGCGCGGCGCTGGACCACGTCCTGCAACGCGGCAACGTCGAAAACCTCGCCGGCGCGGGCGGCGCGCCAGACTTCTTCGGTCAGCGTCAGCGCCGCGCGGCCGTCGCCGTCGGCCATGCGGATCAGCGAAGCGCGCGCCTCATCGTCGAGTGGCAGCGGCTTGCCTTCGATCGCTTCCGCACGCTGCAACAGCTTTTCAATCGCGGCGGGGTCAAGCGATTTGAACACGAGCACGCGGGAGCGCGACAGCAGCGGTGCGATCAGCTCGAAGGATGGATTCTCGGTGGTCGCGCCGACCAGGACGATGGTGCCGTCCTCGACAACCGGCAGGAACGAATCCTGCTGCGCGCGATTGAAGCGGTGGATCTCATCGACGAAAAGCAGCGTCCCCTGCCCGGTCTCGCGGCGCGCGCGTGCCGCATCGAACACCTTTTTCAGATCGCCGACGCCGGAAAAGATCGCCGAGATTTGTTCGAAATGAAGATCGGTCGCCTGCGCCAGAAGCCGCGCCACCGTGGTCTTGCCGGTGCCCGGCGGTCCCCAGAAAATGAGCGAGCCGAGCGAGCGCGTCTCCAGCATGCGGGTGAGAATGCCGTCCGGGCCGAGGAGATGATCCTGGCCGACGACATCGGCAAGCTTATCGGGGCGTAGCTTGTCGGCGAGCGGGCGCGGTGCGCCGCGTTCGAGCCCGGCGGCGGCGAACAGGCTTGGTGTCTTGGATCTGGGCCGGGAGGTCATTGGCTCTCCTGCTCCCTCTCCCCGCCAGGCGGGGAGAGGGTTGGGGTGAGGGGGTCTATCCGCATCGCTCAGAATCGCGGAAAGGCCCCCTCACCCGCCGCGCGCTAAAGCGCGGCGACCTCTCCCCGTACCACGGGGAGAGGTAAAAGCTCATCCACTGAACATAACCGAAATCTGCTGGCCGCCGCGATTGATGGTGACCCGCCATTGCCGGCCGCCGGCTCGGGTAACACGATCGAGGTCAGTCGATCGTTCAATCTTTTGATTGTTGACCGAAACGACGATGTCGCCTTTGCGGAAGCCGATCGATTGCGCCATCGATCCGTCGGCGATGCCGACAATGACGACACCCTGAGCCTGCGTATCGAGGCGCAGTTCGTCGGCCAGCGCCGGCGACAGGTTGGCCACCTTGGCGCCGAGGAAAGGCGAGTGGGTCCGGATCTCGACTTCCTCGCGCGGCGTTTCGGGCGCGCTCTGCAGGGCGATCGTGACGGCGACTTCGCGGCCTTGACGCAGCAGCGCGACCTGGGCGTTGCCGCCGAGCGGCTTGGTGGCAAAGCGATAATCGAAAGAGTTCGGATCGTCGACGACGGTGCCATCGATACCGACGATCACGTCGCCGGTCTTAATCCCGGCATGCGCGGCCGGACCAGCGGCGGCGACATTCGCCACCAAGGCGCCGCTCGGCCGCTTGAGGCCGAGACTATCGGCGATCTCCGGCGTC
This sequence comes from uncultured Alphaproteobacteria bacterium, assembly GCA_963831135.1. Lineage (GTDB taxonomy): Bacteria > Pseudomonadota > Alphaproteobacteria > Rhizobiales > Xanthobacteraceae > BOG-931. The sequence goes on along the minus strand of CAWHPH010000004.1, from coordinate 98,290 downwards.
ACCTCCTGCAGCTTGGCGCCGAGCCAGGGCCGTTTGACCGCGGCGCTGCCGCCTTTGGCGGAGGCGACCACGACACGCACCATGTTCGCCGGGATGGCAAACCCGATGCCCTGCGACCCGCCCGAGCGCGAATAGATCGCGGTATTGATGCCGACCAGCCGGCCATTAAGGTCGACCAGTGCGCCGCCGGAATTGCCCGGATTGATGGCGGCGTCGGTCTGGATGAAGAACTGATAATCGCTGATGCCGACCTGCGTGCGCGCTACCGCAGACACGATGCCGTGCGTCACGGTTTGGCCAACGCCGAACGGATCGCCGATCGCCAGCACCACATCGCCCACCTGCAAGTCGTCGGAATTGGCAAAGTCGAGCACGGGGAATTTTTCGTTCGCGCCCTTCAAGCGGAGCACGGTCAGGTCGCTGTGCTCATCCTTGAGCACAATCTCGGCATCGAACTCGCGCTTGTCCGAGAGCGCGACCTTCACTTCGCTCGCGCCCTCGATCACGTGGTAGTTGGTGACCACGAGCCCGGACGAATCGATGATGACGCCGGAGCCGAGCGAACGCAGCACCTGCTCGCGTGGCACCGCGCCGAAGAACTGGCGAAACAGCGGATCGTTCATGAAGGGGTTGCGGTTCTCGACCACACGCGCCGCATAGACATTGACCACGGCCGGCGCCGCCCGCCTGACCACTGGCGCGTAGGACAGCTGAATCTGTGCCGTTGAAGTCGGGACCTGGCGCTGATCTTGGCGCTGATCTTGGCGCTGATCTTCCGCGCCGGCGCTTCCAGGCGAGACGGCAAGTGCGAAAACGGCGGCGACAAGGGCGATCGCAGGCAGACGCGGAAGCGGCATAGAAAAACCCCGAATCGACGCCGCAACATATAGGCGCGCTTGCCGGCCTTTAGAAGGCGGCGCCGGCTCTGCTCCGCCCATTCCCGCGAAGGCGGGAACCAGCATCACGCAAAGGAAGACCGGGGTCCCCGCCTGCGTGGGGACGGGGCGGAGTTGACCTCTAAGCTGCGGCGGGAGCGGTTTCCTCGGCGCGCGCTTGCACCGGCCCGGAATCCTTGCCTTTCGCCTCGATATCGCGATCGACAAACTCGATCACCGCGACCGGGGCCGAATCGCCGTAACGGAAGCCAGCCTTCATAACCCGCGTGTAGCCGCCGTTGCGCTCCTTGTAGCGCGGGCCGATCACCTCGAAGAGCTTCTTGACCATGGCGAGATCGCGCATCTGCGCGATCGCCTGCCGGCGGGCATGCAGGTCGCCGCGCTTGCCCAGGGTGACGAGCTTCTCGACGACCGGACGCAAATCCTTCGCCTTCGGCAGTGTGGTGGTGATCTGCTCATGCTTGATCAGCGAGGCGGCAAGGTTCGCCAGCATCGAACGGCGATGATCCGATCGCCGGTTGAACTTGCGGTGGGTCTTGGCGTGACGCACGGTCGTCTCCTTGCCTGCTTCCGTCCTGCCCGGCCTCGTGCCGGGCATCCACGTCTTCAGCTGCCACCACGTCTGAAAACGTGGATGGCCGGGACATCACACACGAAGATGGCGCTTCGTCGCGCCTAGTGCCCGGCCGTGACAGCGCTCAGTGTCAGTAATGATCCTCGAAGCGCTTGGCCAGTTCTTCGATATTTTCGGGCGGCCAGCCGGGCACTTCCATGCCCAGATGCAGACCCATCTGCACCAGCACTTCCTTGATCTCGTTGAGCGACTTGCGGCCGAAATTCGGCGTGCGCAGCATCTCGGCCTCGGTCTTCTGCACAAGATCGCCGATATAGACGATGTTGTCGTTCTTCAGGCAGTTTGCGGAGCGCACCGACAGTTCGAGCTCGTCGACCTTCTTGAGGAAAGCCGGATTGAAAGCGAGATCGGGGATGGCCTCCTGCGCGGCCTCGCGCTTGGGCTCCTCGAAATTCACGAACACATTGAGCTGGTCCTGCAGGATGCGCGCTGCATAGGCGAGCGAATCCTCGGGGCTCACGGCGCCGTTGGTCTCGATCGTCAGCGTGAGCTTATCGTAGTCGAGGATCTGGCCTTCGCGGGTATTCTCCACCTTGTAGGAGACCTTGCGTACCGGCGAATAGAGACTGTCGACCGGGATCAAGCCGATCGGCGCATCTTCCGGACGATTGCGCTCGGCCGGCACATAGCCTTTGCCGGTATTGACGGTGAATTCCATACGGATCTCGGCGCCCTCGTCGAGCGTGCACAGCACCAGATCCGGATTGAGCACGATGATGTCGCCGACGGTCTGAATGTCGTTGGCGGTGACCGCGCCGGGCCCCTGCTTCTTCACCACCATGCGCTTGGGCCCATCGCCCTGCATCTTGATGGCGATGTCCTTGATGTTGAGCACCATATCGGTCACGTCTTCGCGCACGCCGGCGATCGAGGAGAATTCGTGCAGCACGCCATCGATATGGACCGACTGCACGGCGGCGCCTTGCAGCGAAGACAACAGAATGCGCCGCAGCGCGTTGCCCAGCGTCACGCCGAAGCCGCGCTCGAGCGGCTCGGCCACCACCGTTGCCACCCGTCGCGGATCGGCGCCGGCGCTGACCTGCAGCTTGCCGGGCCTGATCAGTTCCTGCCAATTTTTTTGGATCGTCACGTTATCACCCATCGCCTTGCGCGGCGCGAACGCGTCGCGCGCCCCACTCCGCTCCGTGGGGCTAAAATCGGTGCCATGTTCGAGCGGCGGCATTTGCTCAATTTCCATCGGCTGAACGTCCTATACACGCCGCCGCTTGCGCGGCCGGCATCCGTTGTGCGGGATAGGCGTGACGTCTCGGATCGAGGTGATGGTAAAACCGGCCGCCTGCAGCGAACGCAGGGCCGATTCCCGGCCCGAACCCGGGCCCGCCACCTCGACCTCGAGGGTCCGCATGCCATGCTCCTGGGCCTTCTTGGCGGCATCCTCGGCGGCCACCTGGGCCGCATAGGGGGTCGACTTGCGTGAGCCCTTAAAACCCATCGTGCCGGCGGAGGACCAGGCAATGGTATTGCCCTGGACGTCGGTAATCGTGATCATCGTGTTGTTGAACGATGCATTCACATGCGCGACGCCGGAGGCGATATTCTTGCGTTCGCGACGGCGGACGCGCGTGGCTTCCTTACCCATTCTGAACCCTTTCGGATCGGAACCGGCCGCACCGGTTGCCGTCACACTCTGTCAATTTGACGCGTTATTTCTTCTTGCCGGCGATCGGCTTGGCCGGCCCCTTGCGGGTGCGTGCATTGGTGTGGGTCCGCTGCCCGCGCACCGGCAGGCCGCGCCGGTGACGCAACCCTCGGTAGCAGCCGAGATCCATCAGCCGCTTGATATTCATCGCGACTTCGCGCCGCAGGTCGCCCTCGACGAGGTAGTCGCGGTCGATCACTTCACGGAGCTGCAGAACTTCCTGGTCGGTCAATTGCGACACCCGGCGCGCCTCGGGTATCGAGACTTTTTCCATGATTTCCTTGGCTTTGGCCGGGCCAATGCCGTGGATATATTGTAGCCCGACCAGCACGCGCTTGTTGGTCGGGATGTTGACGCCAGCGATACGGGCCACGTCAGTTCGCTCCTTTATGCAGACCGGCGCGGGATTTCCCGCACCGCACGGCCGTTATCGATCGATTCGATTGTCACCTGAGAAGGCCACAAACGTAAAAAGCCAACGCATGCCTGCCGCTGCGGCTTGGCATCGCTGCTCAATCTCCGACCGGATATTGGAAACGTATTAATGGACTCCTCGCGCTTTCGTCAACCCGGCTATCGAATTCGTGTACAATTAGATTAGCGGCGCCGCCGTGTCGCCTTAGCTTTGACCGCCGACTTGGGTCTTGGGCTTCGATTTCGCTTTGCCGGCGGCACGTTTGCCGGCCGTCCCGGCGGGTTTGCGGCGGTCAGCGGCAGCATGCGCCTTGGATTTTTTTCCTATCCGCGACTTGAGCGCCTGCACCGCCATTTTGGCCGGGGAACGGCGTGCAACCTTGGAAGCCGAGTCGGAAGCCGGTTTGGAAGCAGATTCGGGCTCCGCGGGAGCCCCGGTCAGCGCATTCTCGATGGCGACCGCCACGTCGGCGATGGGGGCCATGCCGTCGATCGAGCGCAGCATACCGTGCCGGCGGTAATAGGCGATCAGCGGCGCCGTCTGTTCGCGATAGGCCGTGAGCCTTCGGTGCAGCACGTCCGGATTATCGTCGGGCCGCAGCGGCTCGCCCCGTTTTTGCATCTCGGCGATGCGGTTCTCGATCCGCTTGAGCAAAGCATGCTCATCGACCCGCAGCTCGATCACGCCATCGAGGGTAATGCCGTGCTTGGCGAGCATCCGGTCGAGCGCCTCGGCTTGCGGCACCGTTCGCGGAAAGCCGTCGAGGATGAAACCCTTGCGCGCGTCCGGCTGAGCGATCCGATCTTCGACGATGCTGACGACCACGTCGTCGGGGCACAGCGCGCCGCTGGCCATGATGCCTTCGACCTTGCGGCCGAGCGGCGTACCGGCTTTGACTGCGGCCCGCAGCATGTCTCCGGTAGAGAGTTGGACTATTCCATACTTGGCGACGAGGTGCTGGGCCTGAGTCCCTTTGCCCGCCCCCGGCGGGCCCAGCAGGATTAATCTCATCTACGGCGTCCCCTCAGTTTTGATCTTTTTATCAGGCCTTCATACTGGTGCGCCAGCAGGTAGCCCTGCACTTGCGCCACCGTATCCATGGTCACGCTGACCACGATCAGAAGCGATGTGCCGCCGAAATAGAACGGCACGGCGGCGTAGGAGATCAGCATTTCCGGGAACAGGCAAACCACGGCAAGATAGGCCGCACCGATCACCGTGATCCGCGACAACACGTAGTCGATATATTCGGCTGTGCGTTCGCCTGGCCTGATGCCGGGAATAAAGCCGCCGTGCTTTTTCAGATTTTCGGCCGTCTCGGTCGGATTGAACACGATGGCCGTATAGAAAAACGCAAAGAACACGATCAGCGCCACGTACAGCGCGAGGAAGAGCGGCCGCCCATGCGAAAGCTGGGTGGTGATGAAGGTGAGCCATTCCGGTCCCTGCCCGGCCGTAAAGTTGGCGACCGTCGTCGGCAATAGCAGCAGCGAAGAAGCAAAGATCGGCGGAATGACACCCGACGTGTTGAGCTTCAGCGGCAGATGCGAGGACTGCCCCTCGAACATGCGGTTGCCGACCTGGCGCTTCGGATATTGGATCAGGAGGCGCCGCTGCGCGCGTTCCATGAATACGATGAAAGTGATGACCGCGACCGCCATCACCAGGACGATAAGGATGAGGCCGGTCGACAGTGCACCTTGCCGGCCGAGCTCGAGTGTGCCGACGATCGCGGACGGAAGCTGCGCGACGATGCCCGACATGATGATCAGCGACGTGCCGTTGCCGATGCCGCGCTGGGTGATCTGCTCGCCGAGCCACATCAGAAACATGGTGCCGCCGGTGAGCGTGATGACGGTGGAGAGCCGGAAGAATATGCCCGGGTCGGTGACGACGTTGCTCGCACCCTCCAGCCCAACGGCAATGCCATAGGCCTGAAACGCAGCCAGCACGACGGTCAGGTAGCGCGTGTATTGATTGATGGTCTTGCGCCCGGACTCGCCCTCCTTCTTGAGAGCTTCGAGCGTCGGCGACACCGTCGTCATCAGCTGGATGATGATCGAGGCCGAGATGTAGGGCATGATGTTCAGCGCGAAGATCGCCATGCGGTGAATGCCGCCGCCGGCGAACATGTTGAACATCCCCAGAATACCGCCGGCCTGGGAATTGAAGATCTGGTTCCAGGCGTTCGGATCGATGCCGGGCAGCGGAATGTAGGTGCCGAGCCGATAGACGAGCAGCGCACCCAGCGTGAACCAGATGCGCTTCTTGAGCTCCTCGGCCTTGGCTAAGGCCCCGAAATTGAGATTGGCCGCGAGTTGTTCCGCTGCAGAGACCATATCGTGCTCCGAGCCCCCTCCTTATGCACCGTGGCCGTGCTTCCCCGGCCGTCCACGCCTTCGTTTGACAGGTAGAAGTCGTGAACGCCAGGCACAAGACCGGCGCGGCGTCTGGTCAGGCGGCCTGCTCGTCCGCCTCCCGCTTGGGAGCGAGGATTTCCACGGTGCCGCCGGCCTTCTCCACCGCGGCAACCGCCGACTTCGACGCGCCGTGAACGGACACGGCGATTTTCGCCGTCAATTCCCCGCCACCAAGGAGCCGCACGCCATCCTTAGCCCGGCGCAAAATTCCCGCTTTGATCAAGGCCTCGGCGTCGATCTTGCCCGCCGCATCGAGGCGGCCGGCATCGATCGCCTGCTGCAGGCGGCCGAGATTGATCTCGTTGAGCTTGAGCGCGAACTTCACGTTGCGAAAGCCGCGCTTGGGCAGACGGCGATGCAGCGGCATCTGGCCGCCTTCGAAGCCCTTGATGCGCACGCCCGATCGCGCGGTCTGGCCCTTGCCGCCGCGGCCGCCGGTCTTGCCCTTGCCGGAGCCGATGCCGCGGCCGATGCGCTTTCGCACCTTGCGCGAACCGGCGCGGCTGGAGAGTTCGTGAAGCTTCATCGTTTAGTCCTCGTTCTCCGCTTCGTCACGGCCGGGCTTGTCCGACTATCTACGCCTTATTTCTTCGGCGGGAAGACGTGGATGCCCGGCACAAGGCCGGGCATGACGGTTACAATATTACTCCACCACGCGCACGAGATGCGCGACCTTGGCAATCATGCCGCGCGTCGCCGGCGTGTCGATGAGCTCAGCTACGCGGCCGATCTTGTTGAGCTTCAAGCCGACCAGCGTCTCACGCTGGGTGTGATCCCGGCGCATCGGGCTGCCGACCTGTTTGACCTTGACGGTCTTGCCAGCGTGCTTGTTCGCAGTCCCGCTATTCATTGCCTGCTCCCGTGAGCTCAATCGGCCGGCTGTTCGGCTTCGACATCGCGGCGGCGCGCCTGCAGCGCGGACACCTTGACGTTCCTGCGCGCAGCTACCGTGCGCGGCGAGTCCTGGCGCTTGAGCGCATCGAAGGTCGCCCGCACCACGTTATAGGGATTGGACGTGCCGAGCGATTTGGCCACGACGTCCTGCATGCCGAGCGTCTCGAACACCGCCCGCATCGGACCGCCGGCAATAATGCCAGTGCCGGGCGGAGCGGCGCGCAGGAACACCTTGCCGGCGCCGTGGCGCCCCGCCACGTCGTGATGCAGCGTGCGGCCTTCACGTAGCGGCACGCGGGTGAGCCCACGCTTGGCGGCGTCGGTCGCCTTGCGGATCGCCTCCGGCACCTCGCGCGCCTTGCCGTGGCCGAAGCCGACCCGGCCCTTCTGATCGCCGACGACGACAAGCGCCGCGAAGCCGAAGCGCCGGCCGCCCTTCACCACCTTGGCAACGCGGTTGATGTGGACGAGCTTGTCGACGAACTCGCTGTCGCGCTCTTCGTCTCGCCGTCGCTCGCGTGGTTCACGTGCCATGTTGATCCGCCGAATTCTTGTCTGCCGAGTTGCTGCCAACCATCTTCATCATCCATCCTTAGAAGTTCAGTCCCGCCTCGCGCGCGGCGTCGGCCAGTGCCTTGACCCGGCCGTGATAGAGATAGCTGCCGCGGTCGAAGATCACGTCCTTGATACCCTTTTCCCGAGCGCGCTCGGCGATGAGCTTGCCCACCGCTTTCGCCGCGGCGACGCTGGCGCCGGTCTTCAGGTCGCGGAGCGCGTCCTTTTCCAGCGACGAAGCGGAAACGAGCGTGGCGCCCTGATCGTCGTCGATGAGCTGCGCGTAAATGTGCTTGCTCGAGCGGAATACGGAAAGCCGTTTGCGCAGGCCGGCGGCAAGCCGCAAGTTGCCGCGCACGCGTCCCTTCCGCCGCTTGATCCTGTCGTTGAGCTTGGTCATCGGCGGCTCCGTTACTTCTTCTTGCCTTCCTTGCGGAAGATGCGCTCGGTTGCGTATTTGACGCCCTTGCCCTTGTAGGGCTCCGGCGGGCGGAACTCGCGGATCTCGGCGGCGACCTGCCCGACCTTGTGCCGGTCGATGCCGCTGATCACGATCTCCACCGGCTTCGGCGTCGCAATCGTGATGCCCTCCGGAATCGGATAGATGACGTCGTGGCTATAGCCCAGCGCGAGCTGCAGATTCTTGCCCTGCACTGCGGCGCGATAGCCGACACCGTTAATCTCGAGCCGCTGCTCGAAGCCTTTGGTGACGCCGGCGATGAGGTTGGCGACCAGGGTGCGCGAGGTTCCCCACTGCGCCCGCGCCCGCTTGGTGTCGGTTCGCGGATCGATCTTGATGCGGCCATCCTCGAGCTTCACCGCGACGTCGTCATGCAACACGACTTCGAGCGCGCCCTTCGGACCCTTCACCTTTACCGTCTGACCAGCAACGTTGGCGGTGATCCCTGCCGGGATCGCGACTGGTCTTTTGCCGATGCGGGACATGACTCTGTTCCGTTTCTCTTCTTTTCCTCGTTGCGGATCCGCTTAGAACACCGTGCAGAGGATTTCGCCGCCGACATTGGCGTCGCGCGCGGCATGATCCGCCATGACACCTTTCGGCGTCGAGACAATGGCAACGCCGAGACCGTTGTTGATGCGCGGCAGATTCCTGACCGAGGTATAGACGCGGCGACCGGGCTTGGAAATCCGCTCGATCTCGCGGATTACCGGCTCACCCTCGAAATATTTCAGCTCGATATCGAGCTCCGAACGGCCTTCGCGCTCGGTGACGGTATAGCCGCGGATATAGCCTTCGCTCTTGAGCACCTCGAGCACGCTTTCGCGCAGCTTCGAGCTCGGGCTCGAAACCTTGCTCTTGTTGCGCATCTGGGCATTGCGGATGCGGGTCAGCAGATCGCCGAGCGGATCGTTCATCGACATGGCGCGATCCTCCTTACCAGCTCGACTTCACAAGGCCCGGGATCAGCCCTTTCGAGCCGAGCTCCCGCAGCGCGATGCGCGACAGCTTGTGCTTGCGATAGAAAGCGCGCGGACGCCCGGTCACTTCACAGCGGTTGCGGATGCGGGTGGCAGACGAATTGCGCGGCAATTCGGCGAGCTTAAGCGTCGCCGCGAAGCGTTCCTCGACCGGTTTGGTCTTGTCCTGCGCGATCGCTTTCAGCCGCGCCCGGCGGCCCGAGAATTTCTTCGCCATGCGGCGCCGCCGATTATTCTTCTCGATGGAACTCTTCTTCGCCATCTAGTTCTCCTCGCTGCTCCGCGTCTGAGGCCCTTGCCGCCTCACTGCCGGAACGGAAAATTGAATGCCGTCAACAAGGCGCGCGCTTCGTCGTCATTGCGCGCGGTCGTGCAGACGGTGATGTCCATGCCCCAGACCTCGGAGGTCTTGTCGTAATCGATCTCCGGGAACACGATGTGCTCCCTGATCCCGAGCGAGTAATTGCCGCGTCCGTCGAAGCTCTTCGGATTGAGCCCGCGGAAGTCGCGCACGCGCGGCAGCGCGATGTTGATCAGCCGGTCGAGAAACTCGTACATCCGCGCCTTGCGCAGCGTGACCTTGCAGCCGATCGCCTGGCCGTCGCGCAGCTTGTAGGTCGCGATCGACTTGCGCGCCTTGGTGATCACCACCTTCTGGCCGGAGATGAGCGCGAGATCGGCGGCGGCTGCGTCGACCTTCTTGCGGTCGGCGACGCCTTCGCCAATGCCCATATTGATCACGACTTTGTCGAGCGTCGGGATCTGCATGCGGTTCTTGTAGCCGAACTGCTCGGCAAGCCGCGCGCGGATCGTCTCCTCGAACTGCACTTTCAGCCGCGCTGGAACGCGCTGCTCCGGCTCGCGCGCAACCTTCTCTCCGGACGCCTTTTCGCCTGGAGCCTTTGCGGCCTTATCGCCCTTCTCGGCCTGAGCCGCCTTCGGCGCCTTGTCGCCCTTATCAGCCTTATCGCCCTTATCAGCCTTGGCGGCCTTCGCGGACGGCTGCGCGCCGCCCGGACGCGCCTGCTTATCCGGCTTCTGGTCGGGCTTCTTGGCTTTCTTTTCTTCCTTATCAGCCATCGATCTCTGCTCCAGAACGCTTGGCGACACGCACCTTCTTGCGATCGTCGCCCGTGCCGACAATCTTGAAGCCGACGCGCGTCGGCTTTTTATCCTTCGGATCGGCCAGCGCGATATTCGACAAGTGGATCGGCGCCTCTTTCGAAATGATGCCGCCCTCATGCGTCGCATCCTGGCGCTGATGACGCTTGACCACGTTGATGCCGCGCACGAGCGCGCGGCCGTCGTCGCGACGGACCTCGATCACCTCACCGCTGCGGCCCTTGTCGCGTCCGGCGATCACGATCACCGTGTCGCCCTTTTTGATTTTCGCCGCCATCACAGCACCTCTGGCGCGAGCGAGATGATTTTCATGTGGTTCTTCGCGCGCAATTCGCGCGGCACCGGTCCGAAGATGCGGGTGCCGACCGGTTCCATCTGCGGATTGATCAGAACCGCCGCGTTGCGGTCGAACCGGATGATCGAGCCGTCCGGGCGCTTGATGTCCTTGGCGACGCGCACGATCACCGCCTTCATCACGTCGCCCTTCTTCACGCGGCCGCGCGGGATCGCCTCCTTGACCGAAACGACGATGACGTCGCCGATGGTGGCGTATTTGCGCTTGGAGCCGCCCAGCACCTTGATGCACATGACGCGGCGCGCGCCGGAATTATCCGCCACGTCGAGATTGGTTTGCATCTGAATCATGGGCTACCCCACTTATTTCCTTGTCCGGCGCCGCGCTTACGACGCTTTCTTTTTCTCACCGCGCACCACCGCCCAGCGTTTGAGCTTGGAGATCGGCCGGTGCTCTTCGATCCACACAGTATCGCCCACCTTGAACTCGTTGTTCTCGTCGTGAGCGTAGTATTTCTTCGACCGGCGCACGGTCTTCTTGAACAGCGGATGGGTGAAGCGGCGCTCGACGCGCACCACCACCGTCTTGCTCTGTTTGTCGCTCACCACGACGCCTTGCAGGCTGCGCTTGGGCATCTTGAAACCTCTTAACTCTTTGACGCCGCTTTGGGCGCACGCTTCTGCCGCGCGACGGTCTTGAGCCGCGCGATGTCGCGCCGCACCTCGCGCACCCGCGACGTATTCTCCAACTGACCGGTGGCACGCTGGAAGCGCAGGTTGAACTGCTCCTTCTTCAGCTTGAGCACCTCGTCGTCGATCTGATCGACGGTCATCGTTTTGATATCGGTTGCTTTCATCACAACGCCTATTCGCTGATGCGCTCGACGAAGCGCGTCTTGATCGGCAGCTTGGCGGCGGCCAGCGCCAGCGATTCCTTGGCGACCGCGACCGGCACGCCGTCGATCTCGAACAGGATCCGCCCCGGCTTGACCCGCGCCACCCACAATTCCGGCGCCCCCTTGCCCGAGCCCATGCGCACTTCGAGCGGCTTCTTCGACACCGGCACATCCGGGAATACCCGGATCCAGACCCGGCCTGCCCGCTTCATGTTGCGCGTGAGCGCGCGGCGGGCGGCTTCGATCTGCCGCGCCGTGATCCGCTCCGGTTCCAGCGCCTTGAGCCCGAACTGGCCGAATGCCAGAGTGGCCGCACTGGTGGCGATGCCGTGGATACGGCCCTTATGCGCCTTCCGGAATTTGGTTCGCATCGGTTGCAGCATGGCGGACGCCTTTTCTCAAACCTTCTGGTGTTGCCTTACGCCGCATCCCGGCGCGGCCGCCCGGCATCGCCTTCGGCCATGCGTTTGTCCTGCGCCATCGGGTCGTGTTCCATGATCTCGCCCTTGAAGATCCAGACCTTGACGCCGCAGGTGCCGTAGGTGGTGAAGGCGGTGGCGACGCCGTAATCGACGTCGGCGCGCAAGGTGTGCAACGGCACGCGGCCTTCGCGATACCATTCCATGCGCGCGATCTCGGCGCCGCCGAGACGACCCGAGCAGTTGATGCGGATGCCGCCGGCGCCGAGCCGCATGGCCGACTGCACCGCGCGCTTCATGGCGCGGCGGAAAGCGACGCGGCGCTCGAGCTGCTGCGCGATCGATTCGGCGACCAGCTGGGCATCAAGCTCGGGCTTGCGGATTTCCACGATATTGATCACGACGTCGCTGTCGGTGAGCGCGGCGACCTTGCGGCGCAACTTCTCGATGTCGGCGCCCTTTTTGCCGATCACCACGCCCGGGCGGGCCGAATGAATGGTGACGCGGCACTTCTTGTGCGGGCGCTCGATCACGATTTTCGACACCGCCGCCTGCTTGAGCTCCTTCATCAGGGCTTCGCGGATCTTCATGTCCTCGTGCAGGAGCGAGCCGTAGCTCGTCTTGCCGGCATACCAGCGCGAATCCCAGGTGCGATTGATGCCAAGCCGAAGCCCGACTGGATTGACCTTCTGACCCATCTTGCTCTCCTAAGCCGCTCTCTAGGCCTGTTGCGCCTCGACCTCACGCACGACGATGGTGAGATGCGAGAACGGCTTGAAAATTTTGCCGACGCGGCCGCGCGCGCGCGGCGCGTGCCGCTTCATGACCAACCCTTTGCCGACATGCGCCTGCACGACGACGAGATCATCCACGTCCAGATCGTGATTGTTCTCGGCATTGGCGATCGCCGATTCCAGGCACTTGCGCACGTCGCGCGCGATGCGCTTGCGCGAGAATTCGAGATCGGCGAGCGCCGCCGCAACCTTCTTGCCGCGAATGAGCTGCGCCAAAAGGTTCAGCTTCTGCGGGCTGACCCGCAAATTGCGGCTGATCGCCTTCGCCTCGTTGTCGGAGAGCGTACGCTCGCGCTTTTTCTTGCTCATCGAAGCCCTCCCCGCCTTACGATCCGCCGCCCGCCGAGGCGCCCTCGGACCCGCCGCCGGACCGCTTGGCTTTGCGGTCGGAAGAATGGCCATAGAATGAGCGGGTCGGCGCGAACTCGCCGAACTTGTGACCCACCATTTCCTCTGTGACGATCACCGGAACGTGCTTTTGGCCGTTATAGACGCCGAAAGTAAGCCCGACGAATTGCGGCAGGATGGTCGAGCGGCGCGACCAGATGCGGATCATCTCGTGGCGTCCGGACGAACGCGCGGCGTCCGCCTTTTTCAGCAGATAGCCGTCGACAAACGGACCCTTCCAGACCGAACGCGTCATGATTGTTCCTTATCGATCCTACTTCTTCTTCCGCGCGTGGCGGCTGACCATGATAAACTTGCCGGTGCTCTTGTTCTTGCGGGTCTTCATGCCTTTGGTCGGCTTGCCCCATGGCGTCACCGGATGGCGGCCGCCGCGCGTGCGCCCGCCGAGGGGATGGTCGACTGGATTCATCACCTCGCCGCGGACGTGACCGCGCCAGCCCATCCAGCGCGTGCGCCCGGCTTTGCCGATCGAGACATTCATGTTGTCGGGGTTCGACACCGCGCCGACGGTCGCCAGGCAGCGGCCATGAACCAGCCGCTGTTCGCCGGAATTGAGCCGCAAGATCACATAGGCGCCATCGCGGCCGACAAGCTGGGCATAAGTGCCGGCCGAGCGCGCGATCTGCCCGCCCTTGCCGATCTTGAGCTCGATATTGTGAACGATGGTGCCGACCGGAATGTTGGCAAGCGGCATCGCATTGCCCGGCTTGACGTCGACATACTCGCCGGAGACGACGGTGTCGCCGACCGCAAGCCGCTGCGGCGCCAGGATGTAAGCGAGCTCGCCGTCTTCGTATTTGATCAGAGCGATAAAGCCGGTGCGGTTCGGATCGTATTCGAGCCGCTCGACCTTGGCGGGCGCGTCGAACTTGCGGCGCTTGAAGTCGATCTGGCGATAGGCCTTCTTGTGGCCGCCGCCGCGATAGCGGCTGGTGATCGAGCCGGAATTGTTGCGGCCGCCAGTCGAGCTCTTGCCCTCCGTCAGCGCCTTCACCGGCGCGCCGGTATGCAGGCCGGAGCGATCGACCAGCACCAGCTGGCGCTGGCCGGGCGTGACGGGGTTATAGCTCTTAAGTGCCATCGCGCGCTCCTACAGACCCGTCGTTACGTCGATCTTTTGACCCTCTTCGAGGGTCACGATGGCGCGCTTGGTGTGCGGCTGCAGGCCATAGCGGCCGCGAAACGCCTTCCACTTGCCGCGCCGATGCAGCGTGTTGACGCTTTTGACTTTGACGTCGAATAGCCTCTCCACTGCTTCCTTGATCTGCGGCTTGGTCGCGTGCGGAGCGACCTTGAAGATGACCTTGTTATGCTCGGACGCATTCGTCGCCTTCTCGGTGATCACCGGCGACAGAATCACGTCGTAGTGGCGCGGATCGCTGGTGCTCATTTGAATCGCGCCTCCAAGGCATCGACCGCGGCGCGGGTCAGAACCAGCTTGTGCCGCCGCAGGATGTCATAGACGTTGATGCCGGCGATCGGCAGCACGTCGATATTCGGAATATTGCGGGCGGCGGTGCGCACGCTTGCGGCAACTTCGGCGCCGTCGATGATCAGCGCGTTCGAGAGGCCGAGCTTCTCGAAGTGATTGCGCAGCGCCTTGGTCTTGGCTTCCTTCAGTTCCAGCGCCTCAATAACGACGATGCCGTCGTCTTTCGCCTTGGCGGACAGCGCATGCTTGAGCGCCAGAGCGCGCATCTTCTTCGGCAGGCCGATTTCGTGGCTGCGCGGATGTGGGCCAAAGGAACGGCCGCCGCCGCGGAACAGGTTGACGCGCGCCGAACCGTGACGGGCGGAGCCAGTGCCCTTCTGGCGGTACATCTTCTTGCCGGTGCGATGAATATCGGCGCGGTTTTTCACCGCGTGCGTGCCGGCCTGCCGCTTGGCCAATTGCCAAACGACGCAGCGATGAATGATGTCGGTGCGCGGCTCGAGTCCGAAAATGGCGTCGGACACGGTCACCGAGCCGGACTGCTTGCCGTCGAGGGAAGTGACTTTCAGTTCCATGTCACGCCCCCTCCTGGCCTGCGGACGCTGCCGGCTCTTCCTTCGCCGCCGGCGTGCCGCCAGCGGTATCGGCGAGCTTGAACTTGCCCGGCTTGGGCGCGGCATCCGGCAACTTCTTCTTCACCGCGTCGCGCACGGTAATCCAGCCGCCCTTGACGCCCGGCACCGCACCCTCGACCAGGATGAGGCCGCGCTCGACATCGGTTTGCACGACCTTGAGATTGAGCGTGGTCACGCGATCGACGCCGAGATGCCCGGACATTTTTTTGTTCTTGAAGGTCTTGCCGGGATCCTGCCGGCCGCCCGTCGAACCGATCGAGCGGTGCGAGATGGAGACGCCATGGCTGGCGCGCAGACCGCCGAAATTCCAGCGCTTCATGCCCCCGGCCCAGCCCTTGCCGGTCGAGGTACCGGTCACGTCGACATATTGTCCGACGATGAAGTGATCGGCGGTAATCTCTGCACCGACCGGAATAACCGCGTCGGCATCAACGCGGAATTCGGCGAGCTTGCGCTTGGGCTCGACCTTGGCGACCGCGAAATTGCCGCGGTCGGCCTTGGTCGTGCGCTGCACCTTGCGCACGCCGGCGCCGAGTTGCAGCGCCACATAGCCGTTCTTCTCCTCGGTGCGATGCGCGACGACCTGGCAATTGGCGAGCCGCAGCACCGTCACCGGCACATGCTCGCCGGCCTCGGTAAAGAGGCGGGTCATCCCGACTTTCTGTGCGAGCACCCCGGAACGCATTGCAAATCCCTTTCGCGCCTTAGAGCTTGATTTCGACATCGACGCCGGCAGCGAGGTCGAGCTTCATCAGCGCGTCCACTGTCTGCGGGGTCGGATCGACGATATCGAGCAGGCGTTTGTGCGTGCGCATCTCGAATTGTTCGCGGCTTTTCTTGTCGACGTGCGGCGAGCGGTTGACCGTGAATTTCTCGATCCGCGTCGGCAGCGGGATCGGACCCCGCACCTGCGCGCCGGTGCGCTTGGCCGTATTGACGATCTCGCGCGTCGACGCATCGAGGATGCGGTGATCGAACGCCTTGAGCCGGATGCGTATGTTCTGGCCGTTCATTTTTGTCTCTTTCACCCGTCATTGCCGGGGCTTGACCCGGCCATCCACGTCTTCCGTCCGCCTAAGTCGTGGATGCCCGGCACGAGGCCGGGCATGACGACGGAACGATCCCTACTCGATGATGCTCGCCACCACGCCGGCACCGACGGTGCGGCCGCCCTCGCGGATGGCGAAGCGGAGCTTTTCCTCCATGGCGATCGGCACGATCAGCGTCACTTCCATGGCGATGTTGTCGCCCGGCATGACCATCTCGGTGCCTTCCGGCAGCGTTACCACGCCGGTCACGTCGGTGGTGCGGAAATAAAATTGCGGCCGGTAATTGGTGAAGAACGGCGTGTGGCGTCCGCCCTCTTCCTTGGTGAGGATATAGGCCTCGGCCTTGAACTTGGTGTGCGGCTTGACCGAGCCCGGCTTGCACAGGACTTGCCCGCGTTCCACCTCTTCGCGCTTCGTGCCGCGCAGCAGACAACCGACGTTGTCGCCGGCCTCGCCCTGATCGAGCAGCTTGCGGAACATCTCGACCCCGGTGACGGTGGTCTTGGTGGTCGGCTTGATGCCGACGATCTCGACTTCCTCGCCGACCTTGATGATGCCGCGCTCGATGCGGCCGGTGCATACCGTGCCGCGTCCGGAGATCGAGAACACGTCTTCGACCGGCATCAGAAACGGCTGATCCTTCGGCCGCTCCGGCTGCGGGATATATTCGTCGACCGCCTTCATCAGCTCGAGGATGGCCTCTTTGCCAAGCTTCGGATCCTTGTCCTCGAGCGCCATCAGCGCCGAGCCCTTGACAATCGGGATCTTGTCGCCGGGGAAATTATACTTGGACAGAAGCTCGCGGACCTCGAGCTCGACGAGCTCGAGCAGCTCCGGATCGTCGACCATGTCGACCTTGTTGAGGAACACGACCAGCGCCGGCACGCCGACCTGACGGGCGAGCAGGATGTGCTCGCGGGTCTGCGGCATCGGACCGTCGGCCGCGCTCACCACCAGGATGGCGCCGTCCATCTGCGCCGCGCCGGTGATCATGTTCTTCACATAGTCGGCATGCCCGGGGCAATCGACATGCGCGTAATGCCGCTTGTCGGTCTCATACTCGACGTGCGCGGTGGCGATGGTGATGCCGCGCGCCTTCTCTTCCGGCGCCTTGTCGATCTGATCATAGGCGGTGTACTTGGCCTGGCCTTTTTCAGCCAAGACCTTGGTGATCGCCGCGGTCAACGACGTCTTGCCGTGGTCGACGTGCCCGATCGTGCCGATATTGCAATGCGGCTTGGTGCGGTTGAATTTTTCTTTGGCCATGAGGCTCTCCGTTCAGACTCTCTCTAATTCTCGCGACTGCGATCAGGCGAACTTCGCCTGCACCTCTTCAGCAATCGCTTTCGGTACTTCTGCGTAGTGGTCGAACTGCATCGTGAATGTGGCGCGCCCCTGGCTCATGGAGCGCAGATTGTTGACGTAGGAGAACATGTTCGCGAGCGGCACCATTGCGGTGATGACGTTGGCGTTGCCGCGCATGTCCTGGCCTTGAATCTGGCCGCGCCGCGAATTGAGGTCGCCGATGACCGAGCCGGTATAGTCTTCCGGCGTCACCACCTCGACCTTCATCACCGGCTCGAGCAGAACCGGCCCGCCCATCTGCAAGGCTTCGCGCAAAGCAGCCCGCGCGCAAATCTCGAATGCCAGTGCCGACGAGTCGACGTCGTGATAGGCGCCGTCGATCAGCGTAACCTTGAGATCGACGATCGGGAAACCGGCGAGCACGCCGGAGCCGAGCACTGATTCGAGACCCTTTTCGACGCCGGGGATGAATTCCTTCGGCACCGTGCCGCCGACGATCTCGTTCTCGAAGACGAAGTTCTCGCCGCCCGGAGGCAACGGCTCGGCAACGATCTTCACACGCGCGAACTGGCCAGAGCCGCCAGTTTGTTTCTTATGCGTGTAGTCCTTTGTCGCCGGCCGCGTAATCTTCTCGCGATAGGCGACCTGCGGCGCGCCGATATTGGCGTCGACCTTATAGGTGCGCTTGAGGATGTCGACCTTGATGTCGAGATGAAGCTCGCCCATCCCCTTGATGATGGTCTGGCCGGATTCCTGATCCGTGTGGACGCGGAAGGAAGGATCCTCGGCCACCAGCTTGGCGAGCGCGACGCCGAGCTTTTCCTGATCGGCTTTCGACTTCGGCTCGATCGCGATCTCGATGACCGGATCGGGGAATTCCATCTTTTCCAGGATCACGGGCTTCTGCGGATCGCACAAAGTGTCGCCGGTGCGGACATCCTTCAGGCCAGCCAACGCGACGATGTCGCCGGCATAAGCTTCCTTGATGTCCTCGCGGTTGTTCGCATGCATGAGCAGCATGCGGCCGACGCGCTCCTTGCGGTCCTTAGTCGAATTGAGCACGCCGGTGCCGCTCTCGAGCTTGCCCGAGTAGATACGGCAGAAAGTGATGGTGCCGACGAACGGGTCGTCCATGATCTTGAACGCGAGAAGCGCCATCGGCTCGGCGTCCGATGGCTTGCGCTCGACTTCGTTGCCTTTGAGATCGACGCCCTTCATTGGCGGCACGTCGAGTGGCGACGGCAGATAATCGACCACGGCATCGAGCAGCGGCTGCACGCCCTTGTTCTTGAAGGCCGAGCCGCAGAATACCGGGAAGAAGGCGCTGGAGATCGTCGCCTTGCGAACGAGCCGCTTGAGCGTGGCGACGTCGGGCTCTTTGCCCTCGAGATACGCGGTCATCGCGTCGTCGTCGAGCTCGACCGCGGCTTCCACGAGCTTCTCGCGGTATTCCTTGGCCTGATCAACGAGTTCGGCCGGGATTTCGATGTCATGATATTTCGCGCCGAGGGTCTCTTCGTCCCACACGACACCGACCATGCGGACGAGATCGATGATGCCCTTGAACTGGTTTTCGGCACCGATCGGCAGCTGCAGCGCAACCGGCTTGGCGCCGAGGCGATCGACGATGTCCTTCAGGCACTGGAAGAAGTCAGCGCCGATCTTGTCCATCTTGTTGCAGAAAACGATGCGCGGGACTTTGTAGCGGTCGCCCTGGCGCCATACCGTCTCAGTCTGGGGCTCGACGCCCTGGTTGGAATCGAGCACGCATACGGCGCCGTCGAGTACGCGCAGCGAACGCTCCACCTCGATGGTGAAGTCGACGTGGCCGGGCGTGTCGATGATGTTCAGGCGCTTGCCGTTCCAGAACGCGGTGGTTGCGGCCGACGTGATGGTGATGCCGCGCTCCTGCTCCTGCTCCATCCAGTCCATGGTGGCGGCGCCTTCGTGCACCTCACCAATCTTGTGGCTCTTGCCGGTGTAATAGAGGACGCGCTCGGTCGTCGTGGTCTTGCCGGCGTCGATGTGCGCCATGATGCCGAAGTTGCGATAGTCCTCGATCAGATGTATGCGGGGCATGGGGGAAATCCTTCGCTGTCGCCGGCGTTACCAGCGATAGTGCGAGAATGCGCGGTTGGCCTCGGCCATCCGGTGTGTGTCCTCGCGCTTCTTGACGGCGTTCCCTCGATTGTTCGATGCGTCCAGCAGCTCCGCGGAGAGCCGCTCCGTCATCGTCTTTTCATTGCGCTCGCGCGCTGCCGAAATGATCCAGCGGATGCCGAGCGCCTGACGCCGCGAGGAGCGCACCTCGACCGGCACCTGGTAGGTGGCGCCGCCGACGCGGCGGGAGCGCACCTCGATCGACGGCATGACATTGTCGAGCGCCTGCTCGAATACGCCGATCGGATTGCCTCGCGTCTTGCCCTCGATCATGTCGAGCGCGCCATAGACGATGCTCTCGGCGACCGACTTCTTGCCGGCGTGCATCACCGAGTTCATGAATTTCGTGACCACGACGTTCCCGAATTTCGGGTCCGGCAGGATTTCACGCTTTTCGGCGCTGTGGCGGCGGGACATCGTTCTGTTCCTTACTTCGGACGTTTCGCGCCGTATTTCGAACGGCGCTGCTTGCGGTTTTTCACGCCCTGCGTGTCGAGCACGCCGCGCAGGATGTGATAGCGCACGCCCGGCAGATCCTTCACGCGGCCGCCGCGAATCATCACCACCGAATGTTCCTGCAGGTTATGGCCCTCGCCCGGGATGTAGCCGATGACTTCAAAGCCGTTGGTCAAGCGAACCTTGGCGACCTTGCGCAACGCCGAGTTCGGCTTCTTCGGCGTCGTCGTATAGACGCGGGTGCAGACGCCGCGCTTCTGCGGGCTCTGCTGGAGGGCCGGCACTTTCTTCTTCGCGTGCTGCGTCACCCGCGGCTTGCGAATGAGCTGATTGACCGTCGGCATTCTTCGCTTTGCTCCAAGACGGGGCTTGCGCCCTTTTTTGGCCTGAACCCTTGGCCGGAATTCTCTGTTGGGCTTGCGCCCTCACGTTCGGGCTTGACGCCCTTTAGATTTCAACAACGGGGCTCGCGCCCCTTTTGCCGCGCGTACGCATTCGCGCGAACGACAGCGCGCCATCCGCTTGTCCTGAAGCGGAAGGGCGCTGAAAATTCGCAGAGGACCGCAAAGCCTTCGCCCGCGGTCGTGCGCTTCAGTCAGTCTGACTTTGCGTCGTCAGAGGCAGCGTTTGAGCTTCCTTCGTCGAGGCGTCGCGCCGAATCCGACGAGCCAGAAAGTAAAAACTTTCAACAGCTTAGGCTGGACCCGGCATGCCGTTCCGACTGGCGAAACTCACCGCCTGCCGTAAAGTGCGCGGTATGTATCGGCCATACCGTGCGAAGTCAAGCCGATATGGGCATGAAAGGGCGATGCCGCAAGCGTTTCGCTGATCGCGCCAAACTCTTTGCGCTGCGAATTCTCGAACTCTTGGCTCGGCTCGCGGCGCCGCTCCGCTCAGGCCGGCTCCATGCCCCTTTCCCGAATAAGGCGGACGGCTTCCGGCCCAGCAAGAAACTCAATAAGCGCGCGTGCTGGCCCCACGGCAGCCGCCGGAGCGAAACCGGCCGAGTACATGACATAGTTGACGAGTTCGCTCGGCAATGGCCCGACCAAGATGCGCGCCCTCGACCGGCTGGTTTTCGATGATCTGCTGCATACCGATCTCGGCCTCGCCGCTGGCAATGACCTCGCCGACCGGCCGGCCGATGG
Organism: uncultured Alphaproteobacteria bacterium; assembly: GCA_963831135.1. Classification (GTDB taxonomy): domain Bacteria; phylum Pseudomonadota; class Alphaproteobacteria; order Rhizobiales; family Xanthobacteraceae; genus BOG-931. The sequence goes on along the minus strand of CAWHPH010000004.1, from coordinate 77,258 downwards.
CGAACACCGTCTTGTCTTTCATCTCGGTGGCAAGCCCGAGCCGCTGCAAAAGCTCCGCCACATAAAGGCCGCTCGGACCCTTGCTGTAGGAGATCGCCCGCGCCCGCCGCAGCACCGATTTGAGCGCATCGACAGTCCCGATGTAAGGTTCGGCCGAGCCGGTACGCACCATCAGGCCCACCAGAGAGCGCACGACGTCCGTCACGGTGCCGGGCGCGATCTTGCCGCCTTGAACAAGCTCATCGATGGCCGAGCGCGGCAGCAAAGCGAGGTCGAAAACGGCGCCCGCCTCGATCTCGGCCTTCATCTCGCGCGTTAGGCCGAACCGGATGGAGACTTTATGACCGCTCGCCTGCTCGAAGAGCGGCGCGGCTTCGGTGAGGAAGCGGCGCATGGCGCCGCCGCTGATCACCTTGATTTCGGCGGCGTCCGGCATTCTCTTTCTTTAGCAGGACATTGGACCCAGCGTCAGGCCGCCTTCTTGGCACTGTCCTTGAGCAAACCGAGCCGCACCAGGCTTTCGCCGGTGGCGGCAATGGCATCTTCGCGCGAGCGCGGCGCCCAGCCCAGCAAACGCCTCGCCTTTTCGCCGCTGCCATTCTTGCTCTTGCCAAGCTCCGGCACGATTTGTTGCGCCGCCGGATCGATCAGCGCAAACATGCGCACCAGCCAATTGGGCACTTGCCGGGTCGGCACGCGTCGCGCAGCCGCCCCCAGACGCGTCTTCAGCGCCTCGGCGATTTCACGGACCGACAAGAAATCGCCGGCGACGCCGATAAAGCGTTCGCCTTTGGCGGCGGGGTTGGTCATGGCGCGGATATGCAAATCGGCGATGTCGCGCACATCGACGACGCCAAAATAAAGCCGCGGACAGCCGGGCACGGCGCCGTCCATCAACCGCTGCACCAGCAGGATCGAGGTCGAGTAATCGGCCCCGAGCGCCGGGCCGAATACGGCCACCGGATTGACCACGGAAAGCTCCAGGCCGCCGCCTTCCCGCGCGATGAAATCCCAGGCGGCGCGCTCCGCCAGGGTCTTCGACTTCACGTAAGGATGCACATCGTAGCCGGTGATGTCGGTCCAGTTCGTTTCGTCGAAAGGTTTCTCCTGTTGCGGTTGACCGTAGCCGACCGCGGCAAAGGAAGAGGTCAGCACGACGCGTTTGACGCGGGCATCGCGTGCGGCGCGCAGCACGCGGAGCGCGCCTTCGCGCGCCGGCACGATCAATTCATCTTCGTGCTTGGGAACATTCTGCGGAAACGGCGAGGCCACATGCAGCACATAGTCACTTCCGGCCACGGCCTCGCGCCAGCCGGCGTCGTTCTCAAGATCGGCGGCGTAGAACGACAAGCGGCCGCCGGGCTCGGCACCGGCTTGCTTGAGCAACGCGCGGACCTCGCCCTCGCGCTTGAGGCTGCGCACCGTCGTGCGCACCTGATGGCCCGCACCGAGAAGCTGCACAATGCAGTGGCTGCCGACAAAGCCCGATCCGCCGGTTACCAGCACGACGCTCATCACCGCCTCCGATCCGCTGGGTGCTGGACCACGGGGAGCATGATCCGGAATAGTGGCAAGCGGTTTGCCGAAGCGATCATGCTGCACCGAAAAGTCAGAGCGCCGATCAATTCAATCCGCAGCGTTCGGCGCTCCAGGCATATGGGCGCCCGAAAACGAATGTGAATGCCGGCCGAAAGCGAAAAGGCCGCCCGCAGGCGGCCTTCCCGTAACGTATCGCAGCCGAGGCTTACTCGGCGGCGGGCAGCGCCGCCGGCTCGGTCGGGGCCGCGGCCGCCTTGGCCGCCGCCTCCTTCTCGCGCTCGGCGAGAATGAGCTGGTCGCGCTTGAGAGCGACTTCGCGCAGCCGGTTCATCATCGCGCCGGTGCCCGCAGGGATCAGGCGGCCAACGATCACGTTCTCCTTGAGACCGTCGAGCGTGTCGGCCTTGCCGCTGACCGCAGCTTCGGTGAGCACGCGTGTCGTCTCCTGGAACGAAGCCGCGGAGATGAACGAACGCGTCTGCAGCGAAGCCTTGGTGATGCCGAGCAGCACGGGATGCCCGGCCGCCGGCTTCTTGCCTTCCGCCACCGCCCGCGCATTGACTTCGTCCATTTCGACCTTGTCGACCTGTTCGCCCTGGATCAGGTCGGTCTCGCCGGATTCGTCAATCTCGACCTTCTGCAGCATCTGGCGGACGATCACCTCGATGTGCTTGTCGTTGATGGCAACACCCTGCAGCCGATAGACGTCCTGGATCTCGTTGACGAGGTAGCCGGCAAGCTCCTCGACCCCTTTGATCGCCAGAATGTCGTGCGGCGCCGGGTGGCCTTCGACGATGAAGTCGCCCTTCTCGATGACGTCGCCGTCCTGCAAGTGGATGTGCTTGCCCTTGGGAACCAGATACTCCCTGGGCTCCTCGCTCTTGTCGGTCGGCTCGATGGTGATGCGCCGCTTGTTTTTGTAGTCGCGGCCGAAGCGGATCGTTCCGGAAGTCTCGGCGATGACCGCCAATTCCTTCGGCCGCCGGGCCTCGAACAACTCGGCGACACGCGGCAGACCGCCGGTGATGTCGCGCGTCTTGGCGCTTTCGGTCGGGATACGCGCGATGACGTCGCCCGCCTTCATCTTCGCCCCCGGATCGACCGAGATGATGGCGTCGACCGCCAGCATGTAGCGCGCGTCGCCGCCGCGGCTCAGCTTGAGGATCTTGCCGTCCTTGCCCTTGATCACGAGCGCCGGACGCAGATCCTGCTGGCCGCGGGCGGAGCCCGAGCGCCAATCGATCACCACGCGCTTGGCGATGCCGGTCGACTCGTCGAGCGTCTCGGTCATCGACTGGCCTTCCACGAGATCCTCGAAGCCGACCGAGCCTTCCACTTCGGTCATGATCGGCCGGGTGTAGGGATCCCACTCGGCAATGCGCTGGCCGCGCTTGATATGCTCGCCGTCGTTCACCTTGAGCCGCGCGCCATACTGGATGCGGTGCACGGCCCGTTCGGTGCCGTCCGGATCAAGCACGGCCACGATGAGGTTGCGGCTCATTGCGATCAAGTCGCCGTCCGAATTGCGCGCCACGTTCAGGTTCTTGATCTTGACCGTGCCCTCGAAATTCGAACTCGACGAACGATTGCTCGGAGATCTGCGCGGCGCCGCCGATGTGGAACGTGCGCATGGTGAGCTGCGTCCCCGGCTCGCCGATCGACTGCGCGGCGATGACGCCCACCGCCTCGCCCATATTGACCGGCGTGCCGCGAGCGAGATCGCGCCCGTAGCACTTGCCGCAAACGCCCGGCTGGGTGTCGCAGGTCAGCACCGAGCGGATGCGAACCTCCTGCACGCCGGCAGTGACGAGCTTATCGACGTCCTGCTCGCCCAACAGCGTGCCGTTCTCCACCAGCATTTCGTTGCTGGACGGATCGCGCACATCCTCGGCCGTGGTGCGGCCGAGGATGCGGCTCGCCAGCGACGCCACCACCGTGCCGGCGTCGATGATCGCCCGCACCTTGATGCCGCGGGTGGTCCCGCAATCCTCTTCGGTGATGATGCAGTCCTGCGCCACGTCGACGAGACGCCGGGTCAGATAGCCCGAATTCGCCGTCTTCAAGGCCGTGTCGGCAAGACCCTTCCGCGCGCCGTGCGTCGAGTTGAAGTACTCGAGCACGGAGAGCCCTTCCTTGAAGTTCGAAATGATCGGACTCTCGATGATCTCACCGGAGGGCTTAGCCATCAGTCCGCGCATGCCGGCGAGCTGACGCATCTGCGCCGGCGAACCGCGGGCGCCAGAATGCGCCATCATGTAGATCGAGTTGACCTGCGCTTCCTGACCCTTATCGGCCGCCGGCCTGGAGGTCGAGATCTCCTTCATCATCGCGTCAGCGATGGTCTCGGTGCACTTCGACCAGGCATCGACGACCTTGTTGTACTTCTCGCCCTGCGTGATCAGGCCGTCGTTGTATTGCTGCTCGAACTCCTTGACGAGTTCGCGCGTCTTCTCGACGGTCCCCCGTTTGGAGTGCGGCACCACCATATCGTCCTTGCCGAAGGAGATGCCGGCCTTGAACGCGTGATGGAAGCCGAGCGCCATCACGCGGTCGCAGAAGATGACGGTCTCCTTCTGTCCGCAATGGCGATAGACGGTATCGATCATGCTTGAGATCTCGCGCTTCGTCATCAGCTTGTTGACGAGGTCGAACGAGATCTTCGGCTGCTTCGGCAGCACTTCGCCGAGAATGGCGCGGCCGGGCGTGGTCTCGTACCACTTGCGGTAAGGCTTGCCGTCCTCGCCGACCCCTTCCCAGCGATATTTGATCTTGGTGTGAAGGGCGACGGCTTTCTCGTGCAAGGCGTGCTCGACTTCGCTCAGGTTGCGATAGAAGCTTTGCACGACGTTCTGCTTCTTGGGGTCTGCCTCGATCTCTTTCTCCGGGTAGAGCGAGAGCTTCCAATGCCCCGGGCCGCCTTCGGTCATGAGCGAAAGGTAATAGAGACCGAGCACGATGTCCTGCGACGGCACGATGATCGGCGAGCCGTTGGCGGGGTGCAGGATGTTGTTGGTCGACATCATCAACACGCGCGCTTCCAACTGCGCCTCGAGCGACAGCGGAACGTGCACCGCCATCTGGTCGCCGTCGAAGTCGGCGTTGAAGGCGGCGCAGACCAGCGGATGCAGCTGGATCGCCTTGCCTTCGATCAGCACCGGCTCGAACGCCTGAATGCCGAGGCGATGGAGCGTCGGCGCGCGGTTCAGCAGCACCGGATGTTCGCGGATCACCTCATCGAGGATGTCCCAAACCTCCGGCTTTTCCTTCTCGACCAGCTTCTTCGCCTGCTTCACCGTGGTCGACAGGCCTTTGGCGTCGAGCCGCGAGTAGATGAACGGCTTGAACAATTCGAGCGCCATCTTCTTGGGCAGGCCGCATTGATGCAGCTTGAGTTCCGGGCCGACCACGATCACCGAACGGCCGGAATAATCGACGCGCTTGCCGAGCAGGTTCTGCCGGAAGCGGCCCTGCTTGCCCTTGAGCATATCGGCGAGCGATTTCAGCGGCCGCTTGTTGGCGCCGGTGATGACGCGGCCGCGGCGGCCGTTATCGAACAACGCGTCCACCGCCTCCTGCAGCATCCGCTTTTCGTTGCGGATGATGATGTCGGGAGCGCGCAGCTCGATGAGCCGCTTCAAACGGTTGTTGCGGTTGATGACGCGCCGATAAAGATCGTTGAGGTCGGACGTGGCGAAACGGCCGCCATCGAGGGGCACCAGCGGCCGCAGATCGGGCGGGATCACCGGCACATGCGTCAGGATCATCCATTCCGGCTTGTTGCCAGACTGGATAAAGGCCTCGATCAGCTTGAGCCGCTTGGCGAGCTTCTTCGGCTTCAGATCGGAAGTCGATTCCGCGATCTCCTGGCGGAGGTCGGCGGCCATCTTCTCCAGATCGAGCGCCTTGAGCATCTCCCGGATCGCTTCCGCGCCAATCATGGCGGTGAAGCTGTCGGGACCCAATTCTTCCTGCGCCTTGGTGTATTCCTCTTCGCTCAGCAGCTGGCGGTCCTTGAGCGCGGTGAGGCCCGGCTCGAGCACGACGTAGTACTCGAAATAGAGGATGCGTTCGAGGTCCTTGAGCGTCATGTCGAGCAGAAGCCCGATGCGCGACGGCAGCGACTTCAGAAACCAGATATGCGCCACCGGCGCTGCCAGCTCGATATGACCCATGCGCTCACGGCGCACGCGCGACAGCGTCACCTCGACCGAGCACTTCTCGCAGATGATGCCCTTGTATTTCATGCGCTTGTACTTGCCGCACAAGCACTCGTAGTCCTTGATCGGGCCGAAGATGCGCGCGCAGAACAACCCGTCGCGCTCGGGCTTGAAGGTGCGGTAGTTGATGGTCTCCGGCTTTTTGATCTCGCCATACGACCAGGACAGAATCTTCTCCGGGCTCGCGATCGAAATCCGAATCTGGTCGAAGACCTGAGCCGGCGCCTGCGGGCTGAAAAAATTCATAATCTCTTGGTTCATCGTCTTCTCCGCTTGCCGACCGTGTCGGCCGCTGTCGTTATCTCTTTTCCGTCATGGCCGGACTTGTCCCGCCCATCTCGCTCATGAAGGCCGTGCCTTCGGATCGGGATGCGCGGGCCATCGGACACCAAGACGGCGCTTCGCGCACGATGCCCGCGCATGACGTCTGCTACTCGGCCGCCTCGGGCAGACCGTCTGCGCCGCGCTGTTGCTTGGAGTTGTGCAGGTCGACATTGAGGCCGAGCGAGCGCATCTCCTTGACCAGCACGTTGAACAATTCCGGAATACCGGCCTCGAACGTGTCGTCGCCGCGAACGATCGCCTCGTACACCTTGGTGCGGCCGGCGACGTCGTCCGACTTCACCGTCAGCATCTCCTGCAGCGTGTAGGCGGCGCCGTAGGCTTCGAGCGCCCACACCTCCATTTCGCCGAAACGCTGGCCGCCGAACTGCGCCTTGCCGCCCAGCGGCTGCTGGGTGACGAGGCTGTAGGGGCCGATCGACCGGGCGTGGATCTTGTCGTCCACGAGGTGATGGAGCTTGAGCATATAGATGTGCCCGACCGTGACCTTGCGGTCGAAGGTATCGCCGGTGCGCCCGTCATAGAGCGTGACCTGGCCGGAATGATCGAGGCCGGCGAGGTCGAGCATGTGCTCGATGTCGGCTTCTTTCGCTCCGTCGAATACCGGGGTCGCGATCGGCACACCGTGGCGCAAGTTGGTCCCGAGCTCCATCAAGCCCTTCTCGTCGAGCGACTTGATGGTTTCTTCGTCGCCATAGACCTTGCGCAGCAGCTCCTTGAGCGGCTTTGAGTCCTTCTTGCCGTTGTAGAGATCGACCGCGTGGCCGATCTTGAGCCCAAGACCGGCGCAGGCCCAGCCAAGATGGGTCTCGAGGATCTGGCCGACATTCATGCGGCTCGGCACGCCGAGCGGATTGAGCACGATATCGACCGCCGTGCCGTCGGCGAGGAACGGCATGTCCTCGAGCGGCACGATCTTCGACACCACGCCCTTATTGCCGTGACGGCCGGCCATCTTGTCGCCGGGCTGGATCTTGCGCTTCACGGCGACGAAGACTTTGACCATCTTCATCACGCCGGGCGGCAACTCGTCGCCGCGCTGGAGCTTTTCGACCTTATCGAGGAAGCGCTGCTCGAGCCGCTTCTTCGATTCGTCGTACTGCTTCCGGATCGCCTCGATCTCCGCCATGATCTTGTCGTTGGGCGAAGCAAACATCCACCATTGCGAGCGCGGATACTCGTCGAGCACCGCGCGCGTGATCTTGGTGTCCTTTTTGAAGCCCTTCGGCCCGGCGATGCCTTGCCGGCCCTCCAGGAGCTCCGCCAAGCGGCCGTAGACGTTGCGGTCGAGGATCGCCTGCTCGTCGTCGCGGTCCTTGGCGAGCCGCTCGATCTCCTCGCGTTCGATCGCGAGCGCGCGCTCGTCCTTCTCGACGCCGTGCCGGTTGAACACCCGCACTTCGACGACGGTGCCCTGCACGCCGGGCGGCACCCGCAAGGAGGTGTCGCGCACGTCGGAGGCCTTCTCGCCGAAGATGGCGCGGAGAAGCTTCTCCTCCGGCGTCATCGGGCTCTCGCCCTTCGGCGTGATCTTGCCGACCAGGATGTCGCCGGCGCGCACTTCGGCGCCGATATAGACGATGCCGGCCTCATCGAGATTCTTCAGAGTCTCTTCCGAGACGTTGGGAATGTCGCGGGTGATTTCCTCAGGCCCAAGCTTGGTATCGCGCGCCATCACCTCGAATTCTTCGATGTGAATCGAGGTGAAGACGTCGTCTTTGACGATGCGTTCGGACAGCAGGATCGAGTCCTCGAAATTGTAGCCGTTCCACGGCATGAAGGCGACGAGGACGTTGCGGCCAAGCGCCAGCTCGCCGAGCTCGGTCGAGGGACCGTCGGCGATGATGTCGCCTTTCTTCACCTGGTCACCGACCTTCACGAGCGGCCGCTGATTGATGCAGGTGTTCTGGTTCGAGCGCTGGAACTTCATCAGCCGGTAGATGTCGACGCCCGGCTTGGTCGGATCGGGCTCGTCGGTCGCCCGGATCACGATACGGGTGGCGTCGACCTGATCGACCACGCCAGTCCGGCGAGCGGCGATCGCCGCGCCGGAATCGCGCGCGACGACGCCCTCCATTCCGGTGCCGACGAACGGCGCCTCGGCATGCACGAGCGGCACCGCTTGCCGCTGCATGTTGGAGCCCATCAGCGCCCGGTTGGCGTCATCGTTCTCGAGAAACGGAATGAGCGCCGCGGCCACCGAAACAAGCTGCTTCGGCGACACGTCCATGTAATCGACCTTGTCCGGCGCCAGCAGCACCACGTCGCGATTGCCGCCATCGCGGCAGACGATCAGGTCCTCGGTGAAGCGGCCCTTGGCGTCGATCGGCGCATTGGCTTGGGCGACCGAATAACGCCCCTCCTCCATGGCCGAAAGATATTGCACTTCTTCCGTGACCCGGCCGTCCTTCACCTTGCGATACGGCGTTTCAACGAAGCCGTATTTGTTCACCCGTGCATAGGTCGCGAGCGAATTGATCAGGCCGATATTCGGACCTTCCGGCGTCTCAATCGGGCAGATGCGGCCGTAATGTGTCGGGTGCACGTCGCGCACCTCGAAACCCGCCCTTTCGCGGGTCAGACCGCCCGGTCCGAGCGCGGAGAGACGCCGCTTGTGCGTGATCTCCGACAGCGGATTGGTCTGATCCATGAACTGCGAGAGCTGCGAAGAGCCGAAGAACTCGCGCACCGCGGCCGCCGCCGGCTTGGCGTTGATCAGATCCTGCGGCATCACCGTGTCGATATCGACCGACGACATGCGCTCCTTGATCGCGCGCTCCATGCGCAGCAAGCCGATGCGATATTGATTTTCCATCAGCTCGCCGACCGAGCGCACCCGGCGATTGCCGAGATGGTCGATGTCGTCGATCTCGCCCTTGCCGTCGCGCAAGTCGACCAGCGTGCGGATCACCGCGAGGATGTCCTCCTTGCGCAACGTGCGCATGGTGTCCTCGGCCGTGAGATCCAGCCGCATATTCATCTTCACGCGGCCGACCGCGGAAAGGTCGTAGCGCTCGGAATCGAAGAACAGCGAGTTGAACATGGTCTGCGCGGTGTCGAGCGTCGGCGGCTCGCCCGGGCGCATCACACGATAGATGTCGAACAGCGCGTCCTCGCGCGTCATGTTCTTGTCGATCACCAAGGTATTGCGGATGTAGGCGCCGACATTGACGTGATCGATGTTGAGGAGCGGCAGCTCCTTGTAGCCGGCATCGTTCAGCGTCTTGAGGGTCTTCTCGGTGATCTCCTCGCCGGCTTCGACATAAATCTCGCCGGTCTTGGGATTGACCAGATCCTCGGCGATGTAGTGGCCGATCAGTTCCTCGTCGGTCAGCCGCAGCGCTTTAAGGCCCTTTTCGGCAAGCTGCCGGGCCTGACGCACGGTGAGCTTCTTGCCGGCCTCGAGCACCACCTTGCCCGTGTCGGCATCGACCAGATCGTTGATCGCCTTGTAGCCGCGCAGCCGGTTGGCATCGAACGGCACGCGCCAGCCTTCCTTGGCGCGCTTATAGAGCACCTGCTTGTAGAAGGTGTTGAGGATCTCCTCCCCGCTCATGCCAAGCGCATAGAGGAGCGAGGTCACCGGGATTTTGCGGCGGCGGTCGATACGCGCATAGACGATGTCCTTGGCGTCGAACTCGATGTCGAGCCACGAGCCGCGATACGGAATGATGCGGGCGGCGAACAAAAGCTTGCCCGACGAATGGGTCTTGCCCTTGTCGTGATCGAAGAACACGCCGGGCGAGCGATGCATCTGTGAGACGATGACGCGCTCGGTGCCATTGACGATGAAGGTGCCGTTGTTGGTCATGAGCGGAATGTCGCCCATGTAGACATCCTGCTCTTTGATGTCCTTGACCGACTTGGCGCCGGTTTCTTCGTCGATATCGAACACGATCAGGCGCAGTGTGACCTTCAGCGGCGCCGCATAGGTCATGCCGCGCTGCCGGCACTCGTCCACGTCGTATTTCGGTCCCTCGAATTCGTACTTCACGAATTCGAGCATCGAGGTGTTGGAGAAATCGGAAATCGGGAATACCGATTTGAAGACCGCCTGCAGCCCCTCGTTGGGGCGGCCGCCGGGCGGCTCCAGTACCAGCAGGAATTGGTCGTAAGACGCCTTCTGAACCTCAATGAGGTTCGGCATCTCCGCGACTTCCTCGATTTTTCCGAAAAACTTCCGAACGCGCTTCCGACCGATAAACGTCTGCGCCATATGTCCTCTCGCTCAATCGATCCATCCGGCTCGAACCACCGGATTCGAGCCGCGACCACGGCCCATAGGGGAGTCCCATGGGGGTCCGAGGTGCCCAGGCGATCAAGGCGACTCTCCAGAAGGCCGCAATCCATCGCGACCATCGGGACAGGCGTCAAACCACCTTAATCTTCATCTTCGCGATTCGACCAAGAATGCCGAATCAAGTCCTTACGCTCGCTACCCGGCTGTGATCACGATGATTCCGGCAACATAAAGCCGAAATCACCACTTTCCACCGTTACGGCGAATATCTGGCTTTCGAGATCCCCAAAATTGGCTTTGCTTCTCCGGGGATTCCCACTTTCCACCTCGCTATGACCGGGCTTGGCCCGGCCATCCACGTCGTCCTAACACTCTCGGGATCCCCGGGTCTCTCGCTCCCGCTCGCGCCCAAGGATGCTATCTAAGTAAGCACTACCTACTTAAGCTCAACCTTGGCGCCAACCTTTTCGAGGGTCGCCTTGATCTTGGCGGCGTCATCCTTGTTGACCCCTTCCTTGACCGGCTTGGGAGCGCCCTCGACCAAGTCCTTGGCCTCCTTGAGGCCGAGGCCGGTGATCGCACGCACTTCCTTAATAACCTCGATCTTCTTGTCGCCGATCGCGGCAAGAACGACCGTAAACTCGGTCTTCTCTTCGGCCGGGGCGGCAGCCGCTCCGCCAGCCGCAGGGCCTGCGGCAACCGCCACAGCGGCTGCGGCGGAAACGCCCCACTTCTCTTCGAGCAATTTGGCAAGCTCGGCCGCTTCCAGCACCGTGAGGCTGGAAAGGTCGTCCACGATTTTCTGCAGATCAGCCATGACTTTTGTCCTTCGGTTCTAATCTTTGAGTTGAGGCAGCCTTAGGCAGCCGCGCCCTCTCCGCTCTTTGAGGCATAAGCCTGCACGACCCTGGCAACCTTGGCGGCAGGGGCGTTCACCACCTGCGCGATCTTGGTTGCCGGTGCCACCAGCAGACCAACGAGCTTGGCCCGCAGCTCGTCGAGCGACGGCAAGGCGGCGAGCGCCTTGACCCCGTTCGGGTCGAGCGTGGTCGTGCCCATCGCCCCGCCAAGGATCACGAACTGCTCGTGCGTCTTGGCGAAATCGACGGCGACTTTCGGCGCCGCGATTGGATCGCCGGAAAAGGCGATCAGGGTCGGCCCCTTCAAGAGAGGCCCGATCGAGGCGACGTCGCTGCCCTCAAGAGCGATTTTGGCGAGGCGGTTTTTCGCGACCTTCACGCTCGCGCCAGCTTGCTTCATCTGCCGGCGCAGAGTTTGCATCTGGGCGACCGTCAGGCCGGAATAATGAGCAACGACGACGACCTTGGTGGCCTTGAAGACCTCACCAAGCGACGTCACGAGCTCGCTTTTTGCCGCGCGTTCCACCAGCTCTCTCCGGTTGGCGGTCCGTCTCGCGGAAGCCGCCGGGTTGATGCCGGCCGTCCCGCGTCAATTCATCGACGAACGCTCATCGACGGACCACGGCAGGACGACGTTTAACACCCTGCCCCCCGGCCCGCGCTTGCGCGCAAACCGGATCGTCGAGATCAGAACCGAAGGGCAAACAGGCTTCGGGAGCCCGGCCCTTGTCCTTCACCCGTCTATGCTGGCTTAAGCCTCTTTCGAGGCCAGGATTAAGCCGTTGCCGGCGCCCGCAGTCTCGGACAGGATACGTTCACAAAACCCGCTAAACTCATCCGTTGCTTAGAAAAATCCATGCAGGATCAATGCTAAGAACGGTCTCGCATTATCGGTTTTTGCGGAACGTAAAAGAGCGCGCCGACAAACTGGGCCGGCACGCCCTTCACCCTTATCTAGCGGCTTTTAGCAGTCTTGCCAAGCCTTGTTTGCGCGAAGGCCTCTCGTGTCAGTGCGCCTGTTCGGCCCCGGCGAACAAGCTTCCCGGCTCGACCTTCACGCCCGGACCCATGGTCGAGGAAATCGCCACGCGATTGATAAAGTGACCCTTGGCGCCGCCGGGCCGCGACTTCTGCACAGCGTCGGCGAAGGCCTTGATATTCTCGATCAGCTTTTCCTCGCTGAACGAGGCCTTGCCGACGCCGGCCTGCACGATGCCGGCCTTCTCGGCACGGAACTCGACCGAACCGCCCTTGGCGCCCTTCACAGCGGTGGCGACATCCATGGTTACGGTGCCGACCTTCGGGTTCGGCATCAGGCCACGCGGGCCCAAAACCTTACCGAGACGGCCGACCAGCGGCATCAGGTCCGGCGTCGCGACCACGCGATCGAAATCGATGGCGCCGCCCTGCACCTTCTCGACCAGGTCTTCGGCGCCGACGACGTCGGCGCCCGCGGCCTTGGCCTCGTCGGCCTTCACCCCACGCGCAAATACCGCGACCCGGACCGAGCGGCCGGAGCCGTTCGGCAGATTGACGACGCCGCGCACCATCTGGTCGGCGTGGCGCGGATCGATGCCGAGGTTCATCGCCACTTCGATGGTCTCGTCGAACTTCGCCTTGGCGCGTTCCTTGACCATCTTCACCGCTTCGGCGAGCGGGTAGAGCTTCTCGCGATCAACGCCTTCGCGGATTTTCGTCGTGCGTTTTCCGAGCGCAGTCATGACTTCACCTCCAGCCCCATGGATCGGGCGGAGCCTTCGACCATGCGCATGGCCGCCTCGATAGTATCGCAGTTCAAATCCTTCATCTTCTGCTCGGCGATCTCGCGCACCTGCGCCTTGGTGACCGAGCCCGCCACATCGCGGCCGGGCGCCTTCGATCCGCTTTGCAGGTTCGCCGCCTTCTTGAGGAAGTGCGACATGGGCGGCGTGCGCGTCTCGAAGGAAAACGAGCGGTCGGCATAGACCGTAATGGTGACGGGGATCGGCGTGCCCTTCTCAAGCTTCTGGGTCTGCGCGTTGAACGCCTTGCAGAATTCCATGATGTTGAGGCCGCGCTGGCCGAGCGCAGGACCGATCGGCGGCGACGGATTGGCCGCCCCGGCCGGCACCTGCAATTTGATATAGCCGGTGATTTTCTTCGCCATTCTCTACTCCTGTTAGTGGTGCGGATCTCGACGGCTGGCGACCGCCTCACCTCCCACGCGGTTCACACTCTTCTCCTTCTCCGCGTATACGGGGAGAAGGTCGGGATGAGGGGGCCTATCCACGAAGCCTCCTTTGCGGAAAAGCCCCTCACCCGCCATCCTTCGCTTGCGCTTGGACGGCGATCTCGCCCCGCATGCGGGGAGAGGTAACCCTATAATTTCTCCACCTGTCCGAATTCGAGTTCGACCGGCGTGGCGCGGCCGAAGATCGACACCGCCACTTTGACCCGCGAGCGCGCCTCGTCCACTTCCTCCACGGTGCCGTTGAACGAGGCGAACGGCCCGTCCGACACGCGCACCTGCTCGCCCACTTCAAACGACACCGAGGGCTTGGGCCGCTCGATGCCCTCCTGCACCTGGTGGATGATGCGCTCGGCCTCGGCGTCGGAAAGCGGCATCGGCTTGTTGTCGGAGCCAAGGAAGCCGGTCACCTTCGGGGTGTTCTTGATCAGGTGGTAGGCGTCGTCGGTCAATTCCATCTTGACCAGCACGTAGCCGGGGAAAAATTTGCGCTCGGCATCGACCTTCCGGCCGCGCCGGACTTCGACGACCTTTTCCTTCGGCACCAGGATCTCCTCGAACAGATTGGAGAGCCCGCGCTGCTTCGCCTGCTCGCGGATCGATTCCGCGACCTTGTTCTCGAAATTCGAATATGCGTGGACCGCGTACCACCGGCTGGTCATGTGGCTAAATCCGGATCGTCATGTTCTGTGGCCTTAAGCCGCCTAAGAGTTGATGCCGAGCAGAAAGCTGACGCCAAACCGCATGATCTGATCCGCCACCAGGAAGAAAATGGAGGCAACGAAGACCATCACGAACACCATCATGGTGGTGACGGTCGTCTCCTTGCGCGTCGGCCAGGTGACCTTCTGTCCTTCGGCCCGCACTTCCTGCAGGAACTTGAATGGATCGATCTTCGCCATCGCTCGTCTAAAGCCATCGCTCTTCTAAATAAGTATTCCCCGCCCGCCTATCAGGAGGAGACCAACATAGCCGTCCTTTTGGGGAATGTTCGCCGCGGAAGTCCGTCACCGGGCCGCTGGCGATGGGAAGCTTCCTTACTGCCCTATGCTCAAATCGTCAAGCACGCAAGCATTTGCGCCCGGGTGCCAGCGGAGGGACTGTCATTTCGTGGCGGCCAAGGACGTTGGTTAAACGTCGGCATGGCGCCCCGTCAATAGCACGGGAACGCCGGAAGACTGCCCTACCAAGGGCCAGTATGCCGAACTCGCCTCAACCCGGCTAAGCTGCCAGGACCGCTCCAAGACCAGCCGGCCGGTCCTCTACTGCGTCGTCGCCTTCCTCGATGTGCCACACGCCACACGCTCGGCACTCGAAGGTATACAGATCGCGTAGTCCGCCAAATCGTGGCGTTCTTCGAACGAGTTGCATCGGTCGAGCGCAGCCGAAGCAATGCGGCGAGCGCGGCGGCTTAGCTGCGGATTTGTTAGCGCGTTTGTCCCACATGACACATGTCCAATAGCACTCAGAAAAGAAGCCGCCCCGATATGTGGCGTCAGCATTGCCGCGACGTGGACGGAGGCTTAATTTTTGGCAATCGAAGGTGCGACGCAGCGACGCCAATATCGCCAAGCCGCCGGAGCGATTACGCCGATAACTGCGCTTGCCGTTGCACGCCCCCCCGGTTGGCGCCCTCGTCTCTGTTCGAGAACCGGCGTCGGTACGTGACTGCGGATCAAAACGCAAACGGCGGCGCAAATCGCCCAGGTGGAGACTTTTCCCGCGATGGGGTGCTGGCTTGTAAGCGGTCAGACGATTACTTGAATACGCGCTTGGCAATGGCGGCGCGTGGGACGCAACTGACTGAAATCGCGCACAGTGGAGATCCACAATGACGAGGCTCATCGTTCTCGCGCTTTCTGTAACATTCGCACAACAAGCTGCATTCGCCGCTCCGGTCACCGCAACGGGGCCGACCGCTTTGGCATTGGCGGCAGTCGTTACGCTGCATTCTCCGCTGGTGCGTGCTTACGACAAGCGGGTCATTGCCCGGCTTTTTGGCGGCCAGACAAACTTCGGCTTCACGCCCAACCGGACGATTTCCGTCACGGCTGATAAAGCGACTTGCAAAACGAGCAACGTCGATATTACCCAGCGCAGCTGCGAGCTAACCTTTCATGTCGGCAAGCGCACTCTGACGGGCCGTGAGGCCAATGAATTTAGTGCAACTGCGCTGGCTGCGGGCGCTACGTCGGAAGGAGCCGCCGGCTCGATCATTGAAAGCATTTCGAAGGTGGCGTGCACTATCGATCCGAATGAGATCATGAAGAAGGCCGGCGGTGGCGCGGAGTGTACGTTCGAAACCGGGCAATGAATTTTCGGGATCTTGTCAGCTCGTAGCCTTTAGCTGCCCGAGCTTCTCAGTTGGCGGCTTTAGGCTCTTTACGGTCGAACTTGGGGCTACGGAATGGGTATCCGTTGTCGAGGCAACGACGCTCACGTCAACCCCCGTGGTAAGCGGCCTTCGCTGGCCCGACGCGGGAACGTCGGCGGCTAACCGGCAAGTCTTTTCCACCACCGACGAGACTGCCGTGCAGCAGCAGCAAGCTCACCTTCCAATCGCGCCGCGGTCTCGCGAGCCGACATTGCGACCTTCGTCAATCGTAGCGCCTCGGCCATGATGGTATCGGACCGCTCGCGCTCACGCTCGAAATCCGCCCGGTGACTGGCCGCACTGGCGTACATGCAGCTATTCTCCACTTCGAGCCTGGCAAGCTCGGCCTGCAACGCCTGGATTCGGGCGTTCAAGGCATCGATGTCCACCCGGTGACCGCCCGGTGACCGGGCGGGCAGCGGCTTGTACTGGATTTCAGCGAGATCGATATTGATGCGTACCTTGCCGTCGTTGCCGGTGCGCCTCGGCAGCCTTAAGCGGCGCACGAGAGACCGGGCGGCTTCCTGGGTAGTGCCCAGCCGGTCGGCCAGATCAACATAAGTCAGGCTTTCAACGCTCATCGCGGCTTCTCCAATGGCGTGGGGGCGGTCACACCATCTGGTGACCACCCGGCTTGAGGCTGCGCTGCGTTGGTTAATGAAGGTTTACCCGGCGTGGGTCGTCCTCGAAATATACGTTACACAGAAATAGACGCACGTAATCGGGCGCGCCGCGCAGCTCGCTCGTACCCGTCGAGTTCGGACCTAACTTTTTGAGGAACGGCTGGCAGGAGTGGAGGAGCTTTCGCAACCGTTTCGACGAAACGGATTGGCTCCCGCGGCGTCACACGGACAACCGGAAACGGCACGCAACCGGAAAGGGCGCGGACCCAAGTTGGCGGCAGCAGCCAATCCCCTCACGCCGATTTTGCAGCGAACTGATCATGGTATTTGGAGCCGACGCAGCAGCGCTCAGCCCCGGCGGGATGGAGAGTGGCGAGATAGGCCCATGCTTGCTTCGTCCACCGCGCGTCGGCCAGAGCGTGGTGGCGCACGCCGACTTGCCGCGGCAACTCGGGATCACCTAACTCGATGGCCCACTGTTTGACGTCGAGGCAGAGTTGCGGGAACCGAAACGGCAGCTCGTTCATGTCGCCAAACAGCCAGCAGAACGCGACCCAGTCGTAAGCGGGAAAATAACCCCAGAAAATCGGGTGCGCGTCCTGATCGACAAACCGACGAACGGCGTAGCCGATTTCTTCTCGTGACATTCCCGAACCGTTGAGTTGCGGCCGGACGGTTCGAAGAGTCCATACGCCAGCTTTCGTCCAGTCAACCTCGCTGCTCTCGGCATAGAATTCGCGGCCGTCTTCAGCCACCAGTCCCACACTGATCAAATCGATGGTGCACGGCCGCTCGATGAACTCGGTGTCGATCCAATATTTCATATGCCACCTCTCGCACGTAACGACCCGCCGCCGGCGAAGCCGACCGCTACACCCGCGAAGCGGATCGGCGGCTTGGCTCCGGTTCCGCTTCACCCTCGGCGCTCGAAAAAGCCGCCGGAGCGCGCGGGGTCGGAAACGGCGAGAACCCTAAGCCTACGCGGCTGGCCAAGGGCGACCATAACGCGAACATGGATCGTTCCGCCGGACGGTCCACCCGAGGGGTTCTGATGCCAAAATCAAAAGCTTAGTTGTTGGCCTGGCAGGAGTGGAGGGACTTTCGCAACCATTGCCGTAAAACTGGTTAGCGCAAAGTAGGGCACTTTTCGGACCCGCGGACTGCGTGTGCCGTCCCTCGTCATTGTCCCACTTTTAGGGACGATGCGAGCCTACGCGCAAATGCGAAGCGTGTTGCGCATCTGGTCTAAAGACCGGTTCACTGTCGGCACCGGTTAACGGCCGATCCCAGGCCTTCTTCAAATCCTGCACAGGTGCAGCATTTGCGAGATGGGCCGCCAAAGCGAAAAGCCCTAGCCAGGCTGAGTCCTGACTAGGGCCGAAGTCTTTCGCTATCGATGAGGTAAGCCGGTTGGCCGCCTCACGTTATTTATTCAGGCGGAATGCTCAGCGAAAGTCAATCAGCAACCAAGACCAAGTGATGATCAGACCAAGTGATGATCAGACCAAGTGATGATCAGACCAAGTGATCAATAGTGCCAGCACAGGTGCCGAGCGATGACGAGTCCGAGCTTGTGCTGGGCGATCGGCAAGGTCGGCAGGCGGTAGTAGCGATGGTAGCCCCATACAAACCAGACGAACGTTCCGTCCGGAGGCGCCACCACGGTGTTATCCCAAATGCGGCAATATCCGGTTCTGAACTTTACGATGGCGTAGTCAGCATGAGCCGGAGCGGTGGCCGTGAAGCCGAGCGCCAGCACGCCGATAGCGAAAGCAAGTCTCTTCATAGTACCCCCCATGTTGGGCCTTCTACCGCCGAGAAATGGTTTTAATTTTACGTAGTTTTCCACAGAACACCACGGCGCACGGCGGACAACGGCGGATTTCTCCGTATAGAGACCTTTTAGCAACATTCGCCGCTGCTCGGCCGTGCCGACGAAACAACCGCAACCACAACCACACGCCCTCGCCGCCACGCTGGAAAATTTGTTGAGAGACCGACGTAATACTGCTGGCCGGGGCCATGTCTGTGGTGTGGCAGGAAAGTATAGCCGCCAGACGCCGGCTCCATGGTCCATGTACAGTCGGCAGTGCGCGAGGATATCGCGACCGATTAGAACGTCGTACGGCTCAAGATGTTCGAGCACCCCGAAATCACCCTCCGACCATCGTTTCACATTTGCCCCTTAATCAAGACGTGATCGGCGGGCGGTGCGCTGGTGACCACGCGGTTACCCTTCTACCCGGGCGCGGCTAGAACGCGCCATCAAAGCCGCCGACAAGGTAGGCAAGGTAGCGGTGCTGCGGCCCAATGGCAGTATCGTTTTCGCAAATATACCGGTCGGGGAAAACCCGTTAGCCGACATTGCAAGGCTGGTGCCAGCGTCGGATGGTAGCGAGCCTTCCAAATGGGGAGGACATCAAGGCGTGAGGCCGGTGCGGATCGATCTACCGTATCTTGTGCGGGATCGTGACGCCCGCGGAAACGTGGGCATCTATGTGCGCAAAGACGGCCGTAAAATCAGAATTCGCGAGCGGCCCGGCACCGAAGGTTTCGCGCAAGCCTATCAAGCTCACAACGAGGCGAGCCCGGAACCACGCGCTGAAGCCCTTGGCATCAAAAGGTTAATCGCATGGTTGGCAGGAGTGGAGGGACTTCGAACCCCCACCCCCGGTGCCGGAAAATAAGCATGCTGTCCGCGCTCATTCGGCGTCAAGCAAATCGCTATGTCCTTGCGAAACGTTTCAATGCGGTTGGCAAAGAATTTTCGCGCAAAACTCACCAATTCCACGTCGTTCTTAAACGGGGCGATGGACATAGGGCTTATCGTTCCTGACGATATTTGAAAATAATTCTAGACACTCGCTAAGCTACGAGAAATCTCCACAGAGTATGCGAAGGGATCCATACCGATCAAATTTACCACATAATTTGCGAAGCACCTCTGGCCCGATCGAGGGCGCGCGATTTTGGGGGTGGGGGTGCCTCATGCGACCCTCCTTGAGAAATGCCGCCGCGCCAGAGCAAACAAAGATAAAACAAACAAGCTCGGCTGGGCGTTATTTGTTTGGTCGCGTTGTCGCGTCGTGATAAGATAAAGCGAGCTGACGAAGCGGGGCAACGCAACGCCAGCTCTGACCACAACGACAGAAGGGAGTATCGTTATGGCTTCCCCATCCTATCGCGAGCGAATGAAAGCGCAACGAGCCGCCGCATCGGCGGAGAAGAAGGCCCAGCAAGCTGAGTGGCATCGACGGTTGGAGCTATCCTGCGAAATCCGCAGGCTGGCGCTAGCCGCGACCAAAGCCGCCATAGAGGAGACCGGGTCCAGCTCTACACCTCTGCGCAGCTCAAGGTGATGGCCGATGCCATGATCGGACCTTGGCTGGTCGCCCGGGCCCGAGCCCGAATCGCTGAACGAAATTCAGAACATCTGAGCAATTCGCGAAGGCCTGCGGCGCAAGGGCTTTTGTTGAACGAAACTCATGCACAGAATGGAGCTCCGCGATGATCAAGGGATACGCACGGGTATCAACAGATGGCCAATCGCTCGATGCACAGCATGCGGCCTTAGCGGCAGCTGGAGCCGAGCGGGTGTTCGCCGAGAAACAATCCGGCATCAAGACAGACCGCGCTGCCTTGGCGCGCTGCTTACGCGGGCTGGAGGCAGGGGACGTGCTGCTAGTGACGAAGCTCGATCGGCTAGCGCGCAGCACTAGGGACTTGCTCAATACGCTAGCGGCCATCGGCGAGGTTGGTGCGAGCTTCAAGTCGCTGGGTGACCCGTGGGCCGACACCACGACACCGCATGGGCGGTTGATGCTGACGGTGCTTGGCGGTTTGGCCGAGTTCGAACGGCATTTGATCCTTAGCCGAACCGAAGAGGGACGCCAGCGTGCCAAGGCAAGGGGAGTGAAGTTCGGTCGCCGCCCCAAGCTGACCAAGCATCAACAGGCGGAAGCCTTGGAACGGATCGTGCAGGGCGAGACGCTAACGGCGATTGCCCGGAGCTACAATGTCAGTCATATGACGATTAGCAGGCTAGCGGGTGTGACCTTTATGCAATAGGGCAGGACAAACTCCGCGCTGGTAACGCGGCACCCTGGTATTTAAGTTTGCTTTCGCTATCCTGGCGCAGTTGGAAACTCTCCTTTGAGACGGAAGAACTTTGAAGTCCCGACCTCGTCGGGACTTTTCTTTTTGCTTCGGCATGTCCTAATTTGATTTTTCGACTGTCCTAATTAAAGTTCCGGATGCATCACGAGCGGGAGGCAACCGTGGCTGTTCAAGACAAACGGAAGTACAAGGCATGGGAAAGGGCACACACTGAATTACAGACAAGGAAAGCGTATTACGAGGCAGCTAAGGTATTCCCGAAGAAACATCCGCTCCGACAAATTTGCAAAAGGAACTTTGATGAAGCGCAAGCAGCTTACGACAAGATCGTAAGCAAACTGGAGTGAACGAGAGGCCGCCTCAGTGATCGGCCCCTCCATCTGTTTCTGCTCCGTCGCGCGGCAAGAAAAAGGCCCCGCAGATACGCGCGGAGCCTTAGACGGGAGTTCGGGGGAGAGGGTCCCGTCCTGCGCGATAATCGCTACGGGCGCTCATTCGTTCCTTCGCCTAATTCCAATTCTCCGGCGTTGAGTTAGCACTTGGCCACAGGCTTGCGTGACTTGAGTGGCCCCAACCGCTCTCGCGCTGGCTTTGGCTCCCTTCGAGGATAGCTCTCCCATTCCCAGCTCGCGACACGGTCAGAGACCAGCCGCAGCTCCAGGCCACCGCAGCGGCCTAAGATCGTCAGGCCCTCGCTGTTGCTCATCGCTGCCCCTCACTTGATCTGCCATGAATGCCCCGCGGGCGCGGTTCAAGGACCGGCCGCTCGTCGGGCCGATGCTCAATGACCCGCTGCGGCTCGCGGCTCCGGGCAATCGCCCGTTCAAGCATGGTGGCGAAATCGTTCCCGTCCATGCTGGTGGTGGCGATAGCGGTAAGCTTCGGATGCTCGAAAGGCAGCGCGACCATTGCCGCTCGCATCCTAGTGGGAGCGGCTGCTTCGAGCTGCGATAAATCTTCTGAAGGAAGTCCAGCGAGGTCTCATCCGGCGCAAGCACCAGCTCCGCCGATCCATCATCCCTCTGTTGTTGCGCTTCGAGCCGGTCAAGTACCTCGCTTATCCTATCTGTCAGCGCTTGTCGGACAGAATGACCTGATTGCGTAAGAGAGGAATCCTGGCTCATCGTAGCCCTGACGAGGAGCAACGATGAGACAAGCGAGCAAGCGCATACCGGAGAGCGCGGAGAAGACGGTCCGGGATATTCGCAGAGCCACACGTCGGCATCATTCAGCGGAAGAGAAGATCCGCATTGTGCTGGAGGGCCTTCGCGGTGAGGTCAGCATTGCTGAGCTTTGCCGCAAGGAAGGGATCAACCAGAACCTCTATTACCGATGGTCGAAGGAGTTTCTGGAGGCCGGCAAGAAGCGGCTGGCTGGCGACACGGCGCGAGAGGCGACCTCGGACGAGGTCAAGGAACTCAAGGCTGAGGCCCGCCAGCTCAAGGAGACGCTAGCCGAGGTCCTGATCGAAAACCGACTGCTTAAAAAAAGCGTTCTCGGGGATGGGGAGGACGCTTCATGAGGTATTCCGCATCCGAAAAGTTCGAGATCATCGAACTGGTGGAACAGTCGTCGCTCTCGATCCGTCGGACACTGGCGCCGATCGGGATCCCGAGATCGACGTTCTACGACTGGTACAGCCGCTACCAGGAGGGCGGGATCGAAGCTCTGGAGGATGGCAAGCCGAGACCGCGGCGGATCTGGAACAAGATCCCTGACAAGATCCGGACGGCGATCGTCAATCTGGCCCTTGAGGAGTCGGACCTGTCGCCGCGTGAGCTCGCCGTCAACTTCACGGACACGAACGGCAGCTTTGTGTCCGAGGCCAGCGTTTATCGGCTCTTGAAGGACCATGGTCTGATCACGAGCCCGGCCTTCATCTTGATGAAGGCGGCCGATCGCTTCGCCAATCCGACGACCGCGCCCAACCAGCTTTGGCAGACCGACTTCACCTACCTCAAGGTCATCGGCTGGGGCTGGTTCTACCTGTCCACCGTGCTCGACGACTTCTCGCGCTACATCCTGGCCTGGAAGCTGTGCACGACCATGGCGGCTACCGATGTATCGGATACGTTGCAGGCGGCGCTGCAGGCGTCAGGTCTGGACCGGGTCAAGGTCCTGCATCGGCCGCGGCTATTGAGCGATAACGGTCCATCCTACCTGTCGAGCGAGCTTGGTGAGTGGCTCGAGAACAAAGGCATCAAACACATCCGCGGCCGAGCTTACCACCCGATGACACAGGGCAAGATCGAGCGATATCACCGCTCGATGAAAAATCGGATCCTGCTGGAAAACTACTATCTGCCGGGACAGCTCGAACAGAGCATCGGCGAGTTCGTCGAGTACTACAACAACCGCCGCTACCACGAGAGCCTGGACAACCTGACGCCGGCCGACGTCTACTTCGGCAGAGGACCGGCCATACTCAAACGGAGGGAAACCATCAAACGAAAGACCATCGAACAAAGACGCCGCCTGCATCAGCAGGCAATCGCAGCCTGAACCTTCAAACCAGATGACCGACGCGCAGTCGAGCGCTATGACGAACTGCTACGTTGTCATGTCCTGCCAACTTTGGGCGGCCGATCCTTGCAGCAGCTTCAGGCGATTGAGATCGACGCTTTATATGCCGGGCTCGCAACGAAACTGAAACCACGCACCGCCCACCACGTCCATACGGTCTTCAACGCCTGCCTGGGGACGGCAGAGCGGAAGGGAATTATGGGGGGTAGCCCGATGGCTCGGGTCGAGAAGGTGCCCTCCCCTGGAGAGAGCGATCATGGGATGGCCCTCGACGGAGACGAACTGCGAAAGCTCATTGAGGGATTTCGAGGGTCGGCCCTCTACGCGATAGTCGCGGTTGCCGCGTTTACGGGCGCGAGAAGGAATGAAATTCTGGCGTTGCGCTGGGCCGATTTCGATCCGGCCGAAAAAACCCTCCGCATCGAAAGGGCGCTTGAGGAGACAAAGGCTGGCCTGACGTTCAAAGCCCCCAAGACCAAACGCGGCATCCGAACCATTACCATCGATGACGATCTGGTCGGGTTGCTGAAGGCCGAGCGGGAGCGGCACCTACGGATAATGGCGGGGGTACCGGACGGCCCCACGACTGTTGATCTGGGGTTGGTAAAGCTCCCCGACTGGGCATTGATCTTCCCCTCCCCGGCCAGCCTAACCCGACCGCGTGATCCCCATGCGGTCACGAGGGGGTTTGTGCGCCGAGCCCGCAAGCTTGGATTTGCCAAGCTCCGCTTTCACGACCTTAGGGGCACCCATGAGACCCTGCTGCTCGACGCCGGAGTGCCAGTGCATGTCGTGGCCGCGCGGTGTGGACATGACCCGGCAGTGCTCCTGCGGAGCTACGCAAAGCGCACGAAGAAGGCGGATACGAGTGCTGCGGCGGTGATTGGGGCGCTATCTCAAGGCGTTCTCGGGCCCAGGAGCTAATTGGGTCCAACTTGGGTCCAGCCGACCGGTATGTCCGTGTTTCGTTCACTAAGCCCGAACGCCAAGTCCTTGATTTCGCTGGCAGGAGTGGAGGGACTCGAACCCCCAACCCCCGGTTTTGGAGACCGGTGCTCTAGCCATTGAGCTACACTCCTAAGCCGCGCCGTTCACATGCCTCCGGACGGTTCGCAAAGCAAGAGCTTGCCGGAGTCCGATCCCTGCGCAGGCTGGCATCTTGTGGAAATTCGAGGGCGTTGCCAATCATGAGAGCCCCGCCGCCATCCCCTGACCGACCATCCCATGACCGACTCATGCTCACACGACGCAAACTCATCCTTGGCGCCGCCTGCGCCCCGGTGGCTGTCAGTCTCGACGCTCGGGCGGGCGACGCATCGGCGCTCGCTTTCGTGAGCGACATCTACGGCGCCTACAAAGGCAAGGATGCCAAAGGCCATCCGCTCGACGATGAGCGCGCCATCCGCCGCTATTTCGAACCGACGCTTGCCGCGCTGATGGTCAAAGACCAGAAGATCGCCGCCAAGCGCGGTGAAGTCGGTTTGCTCGACTTCGATCCCTTCATCGACGCTCAGGATTGGGAAATTTCCGATTTCGATATCGCGCTCGATGACACCGCGCCCGGCAAAGCCACCGCTACCGTCAAGTTCACCAATCTCGACAAGCCGAATACGGTCCGGCTCGACCTCGTCAAGGTCAAGAACGACTGGCGGATTGCCGACATCACATGGCTGCGTGATGGTAAGCTGGACAGTCTGCGAAAGATTTACGGCCGGTGAAGGTTGGAGCGGGTGAAGGGAATCGAACCCTCGTCATAAGCTTGGAAGGCTTCTGCTCTACCATTGAGCTACACCCGCGATTTCAATAACTTAGCCATTATTTCCCGCCGTTTTTAGCCGCGAAGTACCTGCTAACCACAGAACCAAATCGCGCGGCTAAAATCTGCCGAGGACACATATTATGCGCAGCGGCGAGGAGCGCCAACTCCTCCGCCAGAGCCGCAAGCGCGCCATCTGCTACGATAAGGAACCTTACCGCGGCCCGCCACCTCATCGAAAACGCCTTCTGCCGCCTTAAGGACTTCCGCCGCATTCACACCCGCTACGACAAACTCGCCGCCAACTTCCTCTCAGGCGTCGCCCTAGCCACCGCTATAACGTTCTGGCTCTGAACAAGTCTGGCTTCTAGGCAGCGTCCTGGATGTCGAAGCGAGCGACCTTGCCGTCTCGAAAACGGAAGACGTGTTCGACCGTCTTGTCCTTCAGCCCGTGCGTTTGCCCCTGGAGCGGTTTGCCTTCGAGATCGCGGACGGACTGTCGGACCTCTGCGATGATCGCGCCATCCGTAGTTTGGCTAAAGCCCACAGGCTCTACATACGGACTGACCATGGTCCACTGCCGTGTCCAGTACTCGCGGACGGCCTCGCGGCCATGAACGTGGCCACCATCCATACCGTTTGCCCAAGCGACATCATCGGCGAGCACGGCCAGCACGCCGTCTATGTCCCGCGCGTTAAAGCGCGCGTAGATGCGTTCGAGGACTTTGACATCATCGTCCATCGTGTCTCTCCTTGGCATAGAGCCTACGTTGCCCCTACATATGCACGTATGCATCAGGGTAACGATCGGTGCAAGGGGGGTAAGGTGTGATGGACCTCGATGTGCTCTCGACGCCTGGGCACCTGATCAGTCTCGCGGCGCGCGGGTTCGCCCGCCTCAGCGAAGCGCGGCTCAGGCCGCTTGGCTTCGGCGTTGGACATCTGCCAGTGCTGGTCGCGCTTCAGGACGGCCGGGCAAGCACGCAACGTGATCTCGCCCGCTTCGCCAAGATCGAGCAGCCGCCGATGGCACAGATGCTCGCCCGCATGGAGCGGGACGGACTGATCCAGCGCGCGCCTGACCCGGCCGATGGGCGCAGCAGCCGCATCACACTAACGGAGATCGCAAAAGCGCGCCTGCCGGACGCGGTTGCCGCCTTGCTCCGGGGTAATCGTGAGGTACTACGCGACTTCACGGACGAGGAGGCCGGGCTGCTTGTTGCCCTGCTAACGCGCCTGATCGCAAACCTCGATCAGGTCGCGAGCGTCGAAATGACGCTCGGCACGCCAATCTCTGAGAAGGGGAACTGACCGGGCCGTCCGTTGGCAGGCTGATTGAGTCCGAACCCTAAGCTTTTTGGCATTACCGGATTTCGGTCGTCCATCACTATCGTTCATGTCTTTTTCGGAGTTTTTCGAGTGACCTCTATGCTCACCAAGCTAGTGAGGCTCGTTGAGAGACAACGCTCATGATGCACAAGCTTTTGGTCATTCTTACATTGGTCGTTGGAGTGCAATCTGCTGCCGCCGACGAGGCGACCGAGGCTGTACAGGTACTCTCGAGGCTATGGAAAGGGCCGTCCGACCATGGCTCTGCAAGTCAGTTCGTCGGCGATAGCAAAACTTTCAGGATGCGTGTCACCGGCCAAATGGACGATGGGATTGTATATATCGAGACCTCCGAAGCGCCGTTTCGATTTCTTCAAATCCCGGATTTTCCCTCCTAGTGCGATGGATTTTGAAGTCTTGCGAACTTCGCAATCGCGACACTAGACTCTGCGCGTCTTCATATAGCATTTGCGCCGCCGGCAAAAATAGCCGTCAGCCTCATCAACGCCCGCGCGGAACACAGATCGTTACAGCACGTTTGTCACCCGTTAGCCGATCCTATAACCTGGCGACAACCTGCGGAGGCACCCTGTAAACAGGGTCGTTTGAGTTTCCCGCAGAAAATGGGAGGGAGACCATGCTGAGCAACGTAAGCAGAACGCGATTCTGGCTGTTCGGGTGCGCCGGACTGGCGATCGCGCTTTTACCGTTTTCCCCCCTGCCCGCTTCCGCGCAGTCGACTGATCCGATCAGGATCGGCGTGATCGGAGAAGAATCCTCGGTCGCAGGCGCTTCGCTGACCAAGGCGGCGGCCATGGCCGCCGACGACATCAATGCCCATGGCGGCGTCAATGGCCGCAAGATCGAGGTCATCACTTACGACAACCATTCCTCCTCTGCCGAACTCGGTGCGGGCCTTCCAGCGCGCCGTGAGCCAGGACAAGGTCGTCGCAGTCATCGGCAGCTATATCAGCGAGGTGGTGTTGGCGCTCGAACCCTGGTCGGCGCGCCTGCATATGCCCTTCATCACGCCCGGCGCCGCCAGCAATCTGATCTCCAAGGCCGTTCACGACGACTACGACCACTACAAATACACCTTCCACGGCTGGCTGACGTCCGCCTTCATCGCGCAGGCGATCTGCGACTATACCAAGGACATGCTGGTCGGTCCCTTCCATATGAAGACCGCCGTGGTCATGAGCGAAGACGCGGCCTGGACCACGCCGTTGGACGCCGGCTATCTCGAATGCCTGCCCAAAGCCGGCCTGAAGGTGCTCGATCACATCCGCTTCAATCCGGACACCGCCGATTTCACGCCGATCTTTCATCAGATCGAGGACGTCCATCCGGACGTGATCATCACCGGCATCAGTCATGTCGGCGTGCAGCCGACCGTCCAATGGCACGACCAGCAAGTCCCGATCGCGATGGTCGGACAAAGCTCGCAGGCCACCACCAGCACGTTCTGGAAGGACACCAATGGCGCCGCCGAAGGCGTCGTCACCGACACCGCGGCCGCCCCTGGCGTGGCGCTCACGCCCTCCACAATGCCTTTCGCCGAGGCTTACGAAAAGAAGTACGGTGCGACGCCGGCCTACGACGGATACACCTCCTACGACATGGTCCACGTCATTGCCGAAGCGATCGAGCGTGCCGGCGGCTCCACCGATCCCGACAAGCTCGTGACCGCGCTCGAGGCGACCGATCATGTGGGAACCGTCGGTCGCATACAATTCTATGGCCGCGACAACCAATTCACCCACGCCATCAAATACGGACCCGGCCTGGTCACGACCGTCGCTATTCAATGGCAGAACGGCAAGCAGGTGTGCGTCTGGCCGACCGACAAATGCAAAGCCAAGATCATCTTCCCGCCATTCGTCAAAACACCCAGTTGAGCTTCCCGCGCGTTCACCATCACCATCAGGCTGATCAGGCTGCCCGATTTAGCAGTTGACGGCAGCGTGGGCGTATTCCGATCATTCAACGCGTTGCCGGAGCGGTTGGGCACCAATGCGAGCAGTCCAGATCCTCGTTGACGGATTTGCGATCAGCTCGCTCTACGGCCTCGCGGCCGTCGGCTTCACCCTGATTTTCGGCGTTTCCGGCGTGCTCAATCTCGCCCACGGCGGAATCATGGTAGTGGCCGCGATCGTCGGATGGGCGGCCGCCGGCGAGTTCGGACTCGGCACTTATGCGGGTACGCTAATCGGCGTGGTCGCCGGACTGATTACGGCCTATGCGACCTATCTGATCGTGGTTCGGCCGATCCAACGCTCGCGCGCCATACGCCCGGAAGAGACCGAGATTTTCGTCCTCACCGGCACGCTGCTCTGGGGCATCATGATCCAGGGCGGCATGGCCTATTTGTTCAGCGACAATCCGGTGACCATGCGCCCCCTGATCGCAGGCGTCGTGAACATTCTCGGCGTCCGCACCCCGACCAACGAAATCCTGATTGCCGTGCTCGCGTGGGTGGTCATCGGTTTACTCTGGCTTCTGGTCAACCGGACGCGCACCGGTAAGGCTTTGCTCGGCGCTTCGATGAATCCGCGTGGCGTGACGCTGCTCGGCTACGAGCTCACCCAGCTTTATTTCGTGGCGTGGAGCATTTATGGAATCCTCGCGGGCATCGCCGGCGTGCTGCTCGCCTCCTTTCTCGGCATCAGCACAACCAATGCCGGCCAGCTCACCGCCAGCGCCTTCTCGATTGTCGTCCTCGGCGGCCTCGGCAGCGTCTCCGGCTCGCTGATCGCTGCTTATGTCGTCGGCTATCTGGAAACGATGACCGCCTACCTGATCGCGCCGACGCTGCGGCCGATACCCTCGCTCATCCTTCTGGTGCTGGTCGTCTATGTGCGGCCGCAGGGCCTGTTAGGCCGGCGGTAGGAGGGCGAATGACCTTCCTTCGCTCGCGCTTGCTCTGGATTGCCGCCGCCGTCGTTCTGATCGCCGCGCTGCTGCCGTTCTGGCTGTCCGCTTATCTGCTCGGCATTCTGACCGCTGCGTATTATTTCGGCGTCTTCGCCATGGCTTGGGATTTGCTGTTCGGCTTTGCCGGCGAGGTCAATTTCGGCCCTACATTCTTGATCGGCCTTGGCGCCTATACGGCCGCCATACTCAACAGCACGTTCGGTCTGCCGATCCCGGTTTGCGTCATCGCGGCGGCATTGGCCGCCGTCGCCGGAGGGATCTTGCTGGCGGTGCCGGCGTTGCGGCTGCGCGGGCCCTATTTCGGCCTGGTCACGCTGGTCGCCGTGCTGCTGCTGCAGAATTTCGTGGTAATTTTTGCAAGCGTCACCGGCGGCGAAATCGGCATGACCGTTCCTGACGTGCTCTCGATCGACGCGAGTGTGAACTATTGGTACGCGCTGGCATTCCTGGTCCTTTGCGCCGTGCTCCTGTTCGGCCTGTCGCGCTCCGCGGTCGGACTGATCTTGCAGGCGAGCGGACAGGATGCGGTCGGCGCTTCGGCGCTCGGCTTCAATGTCACCAAGCACAAGGTCGCGGCATTCTGCGTCAGCGCGCTGTTCTCGGGCACCGCCGGAGCGATGTTGATCTTTTACATGGGCACCGCGTCGGTCGATACGGTGGTCGACGTCGCGATCGCCGTGCAGATCATCATCGCGGCGGTTCTCGGCGGGCGCCGGACTATTCTCGGAGCGGCATTGGGCGCGGTGTTCCTGATTGTCGCCAACGAATTTCTGCGGCCGCTCGGCCAGCTCAATACCTTCGTGGTGTCCGCGATCGCGCTCGCCGTCATCCTGTTCTTCCCCGACGGGCTGCTCGGTTACGCACTGCACCGGGGCGAACGCGAATGACCGGCGCGGTCCGCCTGCAGGTCAGCGGCCTCGGTAAGCGCTTCGGCGGCGTGGTCGCCGTCAAGAATATGAGTTTCGACCTTCGCGCCGGCGAAATCGTCGGGCTGATCGGTCCGAACGGCTCCGGCAAGTCTACCGTGATGTCGCTGATCATGGGCATCGTGCGCGCCAATTCCGGCGCGATCAAGCTCGACGGCGTCGACATCGCCGGCTGGCCGGCACACCGGATCGCGCGCGCCGGCGTGAGCATCGTCTTCCAGCATTCGCGGCCCTTGCAGCGTCAGACCGTGCTGGAAAATGTCACGCTGGCGCTTTTGCCCGACTCGCTTTTGCGGCTCGCGACCGAAGCCTCGGCCGCCGAGCGCGCACGCGCCATCGCCGAACGCGTCGGGCTGGGCGACGTGTTGCAGCGGCATCCATGGACGCTGCCCTTCGCCGATCTTCGCCGCATGGAACTGGCAAAGGCGGTGGCGCGCGATCCCAAAGTGGTGCTGATCGACGAGCCGTTCGCCGGCCTGACCGCGGCGGAGATCAAGGTCTTTTCCGATCTGATCCGCGCGTTGCGCGACGAGGGACGCGCGGTGCTGCTTGTCGACCACAGCGTCAAGAGCGTCGCCGCGCTCGCCGACCGCGTCATAGCGATGTATCTCGGCGAGCGGATCGCCGAAGGCAGCGCCGATGAGGTGATGCAGAACGAAACCGTGCGCCGGGTCTATATCGGCGGCAAAATCGAGAACGTCGAACGCAAGTCAGTGAGCGCGGAGCGCGCCGCCACCCTGCTCGATATCGACGCCGTGGAAGTGTTCTACGGCAAGGCCAATGCGCTCGACCGCGTCTCCTTGCGCGTTCAACAGGATGAGTTTGTTTCGATCGTCGGGCTCAACGGCGCGGGCAAGACCACGCTGTTCAATGCGATTTCCGGGCTCGTCCCTTATCGCGGCTCGATCCGCTTTTTCGAGCGGGATTTAAAGAAACTCACCGCGGCGGCAATCGCCCGCGCCGGCGTCGTGCATTGCCCGGAAACCCGCGAGTTGTTCGGCCATATGAGCGTTCGTGAGAATCTCGAACTCGGCGGCGGCCACTTGAGCAACGACGAACGGCAGCGGCAACTCGCTTGGGTTTTCGATCTGTTTCCGATCCTTCAGCAACGCCAAGCACAGGCGGCGCGGACGCTCTCCGGCGGCGAGCAGCAAATGCTGGCGCTCGGACGCGCGTTGATGATGCAGCCGAAGCTGCTCATTCTCGATGAGCCGACGCTCGGGCTCGCACCTGTCATCCTCGGACAGCTTTCCAAGGCGATCGAACGCTTGCGGCAGGAGCGCTCGCTCACGCTTCTTCTCGCCGAGCAGAATGTGACATTCGCCTTACCACACTCGGACCGAGTCTATGTGCTCGACCACGGCCGCATCACCTGGCACGGCGATCCGGCGCAATTCGCCGAGGAAATGAGTACCGGCTATCTTTGAGGGTTTCAGGCCGGCAGGGGCGCAACCACTCGCACCTCTCCCCCCGCGAGGCCGTGTCGCAACATTTAGGATCGCCGGAATCGGCGGCTATCGTCGGCGAAACGGCCGGTCCCCGGCCCGATCTTCGACGATTGGAGTAACAATTTCCTAGCAATTTCAGCATAGAAGCGCACCATTAGAGCGAGTGCGCCATGTTCACGGCAATCTGGAAAACGTCAGCCATCCTCCTGACGCGACTACAAGCGCTAACCGTCGGTTTCCTGGCAAATCCTCGCGGAAATGTCGCGGTCATCACTGCGCTCTCCGCTATCCCCATCATCAGCGCCATCGGTTGCGTCGTCGACTATTCGATGGCGACTATGATCAAGACCAAGCTGCAGGCTGCCGCCGACGCGGCGACGCTTGCAGCTGTCTCCGCCAATTCCCCGATCGTTGCAACCGCCAAGTCGATGACCGGCAACGGCACCATTACCGGCGGTCAAACCTACACGCAAAACTTCTTCGATTCGAACTTGAGTAGCGCTCCGGCGAACACGGGCTACACGAGCCCCACGCGAACGGCCAGCGTTTCCAAGAACGGCTCGACGATCACAGCGACCGTCTCGTTTTCCGCTCAGGTGCCTACATTCTTCCTGGGAATCATCGGCTACCCCAACGTTTCGGTGACCGGGCAGTCGACATCGAGTTACACGCTGCCGAACTACATTGATTTTTATCTGATGCTCGACGTTTCCGGCTCCATGGGCATGCCGTCCACGACCGCAGAACAAGCCAGACTGCAGGCCGTCAATCCGGATAACTTCGGCCAATATCCTACTGGCTGCACGTTCGCCTGTCATTTCACCGCACAGGGAGCTTGCGGGCAATCCAGCCAAGGACCAATCCCCGCCGTCGGTCAGCCTACGAACCCATCTCCGGGCGGGTATTGCCAGGGATTTATCATTTCGCGTCTGGGGACGAGCCCCGTATCATTCGCAAACAATACAACAAATACAACCAATGGCTCCAAAGTGAATTGGACCAATCCGCAAGTCAGCTCCTGCGCGAGCGCCGGAACCACCTCTTGCATTCAATTGCGGCTCGATGCCGTCGGTTACGCCGTGAATGCCTTGCTGACGACGGCGAACAGCACCGAGGGCAATGACGGGATCACAAATCAATTCCGCGTCGGACTTTATCCCTTTATCCAAAACCTCTGTTATTCCGGTGTGAATGGCTCCAATTCATGCTCCGTCGGTCTGACCACCAGCCTCACCGGCAGTACGATCAACAACTTTGCCACCCAGCTTGCCAGTTTGCTGGATACCGGCCAAAACACGACCCTTGGATCCGGCGGCACGCATTTCGAGAACGCCTTGAACACCATGAACAAGAACGTCATTTCCAACCCTGCCGGGACCGGAACGTCGGCCAGTCCCTTGCCCTATTTGTTCATTGTGACTGACGGCTCTCAGGATTACCAAACCCAATCGGGCGGCAACTGGGGGTCACAAAACTGGAGCGCCACTTCAGCCGTTCCCTATCAAAATTCCGCGACCGTTGTTCCTCCGAACACCGTAACTTCGACCGACTATTGTACGACGATGAAAAAACGCGGGATAACGATCGCCATCCTCTACATTCCCTATCAAACCATCCAGAACGCGAACGCGAGCTTTGCCAGCAATGAAGACGGCTATGCCAACAATAATATTCCAAACATTGCCCCGGCTCTGCAGACCTGCGCTTCGACGAATTTCTTCTACACCGCGAACACGCCGACGGATATCCAGAACGCGCTGATCGCGATGTTCCAGCAGGCGGTGAGCACCGCCCACGTTTCAAATTAGGGGCTTCCGCCGATCTCGGAATTAGGCTTGTCGGCAGTCATCGCCTGGTCGGCCGATGCAAGCTTGTCCGCGCCACGTGGCGCCTGCCGCTAGCACGTGGTGCCGGTTACCGGCACATAGGGGATACAAGTGCTGCTTCGCGGTGTGGCATAAAGATTATCCGAAAACGTCAGCGTCCCAAGTATGAAGTACCCGAATGACGGCGTGTATTGGTAACTGACTTCGGCGAATATCAGATAACACGGATACCCGGTGCACGCATTGTTCGTGGTCAGACCGGAAGGAAGCCGTGACCACGTGGCTCCCGTCCCATAAGCTGTGCCGTTGAGCGAGTAGCTCCAACTCACCGTAGCCTGACTGGCGTTGGTCTGCTTTATCTGCGTAATCGTAACGACTGCCTGCGCGCTCGGATAAGGGGCAAGCACGGCGGACGTCGCTCCGGTTATCGCCTGCATATCCGTAGATTGGATTGGCGCCGTCGTCGAATATTGATTGGTGATCGCCGCCAGCGTGTAAGCCGCCGATCGCACCTTCATGTAAATGGCAATCGCCCTGCCGGCGTCGAATGTCGCCAGCAACATGAGCAGCAGGACCGGCAGGATGATTGCAAATTCAATCGCGGCGACGCCGCGCGTCGATGCGATAAAGCGACGGCAGATGCTCGGTCGTTTTGTCATGATGCGTAGGGTTCCACTCGAAAGGCGGTGATCCCCATTATCTCGGCGGTGCCGTTTGGAAGATTCGAGAGCACAAATCCCAAAGGTCCGCCAACCACTGCCCAAGGATAGACCAATTGCACGACCATGACTTGGCCCGGGGCGCCTGGACTGTATGACCCGGATGAGAGCTGCCCCTGCGCGTTGTACACCGAAGGCGCCGACGTGCTGGCGCTGGCGAAAGACGAGTAGCTCTGCGCGACGACGACCAACGAACTGCAATTGAATAGCTCCGGGAGATAGTTTTGGCAGATTTGGGTTTTGAACGCTGCTTGTGATAAATTTTGCGCCTGTCCGGTCATGAACAGGCGGCCGGCTTGTAC
Source organism: uncultured Alphaproteobacteria bacterium (assembly GCA_963831135.1). Lineage (GTDB taxonomy): Bacteria > Pseudomonadota > Alphaproteobacteria > Rhizobiales > Xanthobacteraceae > BOG-931. The sequence continues at coordinate 42,957 of CAWHPH010000004.1, read as the reverse complement.
TGCCGCGGTTTGCAAATACGCTTGAGCAAACAGGAAAACAGCCGTCTGCAGCACGGCGATCAGTGTCGCTAAAAAGGCAGGGGCGATCAGCGCAAATTCAACCGCCGTGGCGCCTTGCTGCGCAACGCGCAAGCGAGGGATCGCTCGCGTCCAATACCGAAAATATCTTCCGAGCCTCTGTGACATACCAGCGTGTCCCATCGCCGGCCGATGCGGCCTTTGCGACTTTATTGCTTCGCCGCCGGTTCGCCTTCCATCGATGGGTCAAGTCGCGGCTTTTCTCTTCTCCTTCCAATAACCGAGAGCCATTGATTTTTCGTTGCCCCGAACGTAGAGCCGCGGGCCTCCGGATCGTTAACGTGAGTTCACGAGGCGGCAAGAATGACGCGCCTTGCCGGCGCGCTAAAAGGTCTTATTGCTCGAGCACGAGCTTGCCATCGCTGTATTCGAAGCGGTGAAGGCGGGACAGGAAAGACAACCCAAGCAGATTGTCGCTCAAGGCCTGGTCTGGCAGCACCAGGGCGGCGACGTCGCGAACTTCCAAGCCGCCGATTTCCACTACATCGAGGCGGGCGGGGGCGGCCCGCACCGTGCCATTTGCGGTCCTGACCTCGGCGACAAACGCATTCTGCGGCGGGTGGATGCCAAGGCGCGCGGCGTCGCGCGCGGTAAGCGCGATAACCGACGCGCCGGTATCGACCATGAAGCCGATACGGCGGCCATTGACACGCCCGTCGACTTCAAAGCTCCCGCGGCCGTCGCGCGGAATAACGACGGAACGCAAATGCGTGCCCGCCGCGGGAGCCGCCGCCGGGCGGGTCGCCAGCGCCGTCGGCGCCGGAGTGTCGCCGATATGCGAAAGATATCGAGGGCCCAAGAAGCCCGCGATCAGCCCGACGGCGGCGATGACGATAATGGAACGCATGCGAGGAGATACCTCATCGCCCGCATCTCATCAGACGGTGGCGAATGGGCCCCTAATGGAAACGCTGACTCGCAAGGCTTTGGTCACTGATGCTCAGCGAGCGCTTAGTAGATTCGTTCGCATTTTAAGGATCGCGCGCCCACTTCTTAAGGGAGAATGCGCCGCGCGTCACGGATGACAGCGCAACTGCCCCCGCCAGTCGCAATAGCCGAATCCAATTCGGCAGCACCCGAAGGACTGGTACGAGCAGTAGTAGAATTGATACTCGAACCCGCAATGATCGGAACAATAGGGCCGACCGCTGAACGTATCGATGGCGCAATGATTGCGAAACCGCGGCGGCAATGCCAGCGGGCCCTGCCAATCCGCCTGAATGACCGGCGTGGCGACGGCCAGCGGGCCGCTCGCGGGCGCCGCCATACCAGCCGAAGTGGCGGCGAGACCAGCGATAAAGGCGAGGACAGAAACAAGCCGGCGCGATATTGCAAGAGCTTTCATGTCATGCTGTCCGATGAAATCACGATTGATGGCGCATCGACGGCGGTGCTCAGCTCAGAATTCGTCTGCGACCGCGCTTGCGCGCGTAACGGTTGCCTGAGCGGCAAATGAACGATAAAGCGTGAGCCGTTGCCTTCCTCGCTCTCGACCTCGATCCGGCCTTTGTGCAGGCCTACGGCGGTCTTGACCAGATAGAGGCCAACGCCGGTCCCGACGATTCCGGAAACGTTGCCGCCGCGGTAATAGCGCTCGAAAAGCCGGCCGATATCGCCGGCAGGGATGCCAATGCCGCGATCGACGACGGTCACGATCGCCTCGTTCGCGGTCGTTGCCGCCTCGACCAGGATGGTGCCGCCGTTCGGTGAGTATTTGACGGCGTTAGCTAGAAGATTGCTGAAGACCTGGAACAGGAGCTTGGTGTCGCCAACTATCGGCATCGGCGACGCGCCGAAGCGTTCGGCAATTTCGGCGGCGGGAACCATTTCCCGGTGCAGCTGGCAAACCTCCCGCAGCAAAGCCGCCAAATCTATGTCTGCGGGTTCAAAATAAAGCTCGGTACCGCCGTCGATCAAACGACCCGAACTGAGCAAATTATCGATCAAGTGCGTCAGCCGCAGAACCGCAGCGCGAATTTTTCCGGCGCGTTCGCCGATCTCCGCCGCAGGCGCCCCATCGCGCATCTTTTCCAAGCGCCGCGCGTGTCCGTCGATGATGGTCAAGGGCGTGCGGAATTCATGAGACGCCATCGATACGAAATTGCGCTGCGCGAGCGCCAGTCGCTGCTCGTGTGCCAATTGCTCCTCGAGCAAAGCGGCCTGGCGGGCGAGCGTACGCTGGCTGCGCATCAGTTCGATGGCGTTGTTGCGGAAGACCACGGTGGCCTGGGCCATCTCGCCGATTTCGTCGCGTCTTGCGGTCTCCGGAATATCGATGTCGGTGTTGTTGGCCGCGAGCCGCCGCATGCGGTCGGCAAGCTGCAAAAGCGGCATGGAGATCGAGCGGCTGATATGGACGAGCGCGGCCACGACCATGATGCCGGCGATAGTGATGCCGAGAACAATCAGCCAGAATGCCTGCCGATAGGCGACGCCGAGCCGCCCGCTCGCCGCCTGCGCGTTGGCAACGGCCTGATCCGTCAACCGGCCGAGCGTGTCGCTCGCCGCGTCATAAGCCGCGCGCGACGCACCCGCATAGATCGCAAGCGCCTCCGTCTTGCGGCTCGCGCGCGAGAGCGCGACGATCTGGTTGACCAAAGTCCGGTACTCGTTCCAGCGTTCCTTGAACAGCCCGTATAAGTCGTTTTCGGCCGTATCGCGCCGGATGCGCTCGAAGCTCCGCTCGGCTTCCGCGATGGAGCGGTCGAGTTCAGCCATCTGTTTTTCCGTTGCCGCGAGCTCGGAAGGATCCGTCGACAGCAGGTTGCTGCCCTCAATGGCGCGGAAATCGGAGGTGAAGTTGTTGAGGTCACCGAGTGCGCGCGTATTGGGCAGCCAAACTTCGGCCACGTCCGCCGACAGCCGGCTGAAGTTACTCAGGCGCCAGATGCTGAACGAGCCGAGCACGACGACCAGCAAAAAAAACAGCAGGAATACGGCGGTGAGGTGAAACCGGATCGACTGCGGCTGCCGCATGGGATTGACCACCTCTGCGCTGGAAAACGCCCGCCCCGCAAGGCCATCCAGCAACACAATCTGCACGATGATCTATATATGAAGGATGGCACGCCGGAAACCCGCGTCCGGCAGACGGCCGGCCGGGAACGGCTATGGCGCGACCGGCACGGCCGATCGTGGCAGCGACAGTGGCACTTTTGGACTTCACCTATGCAGCAAATCCAGAGGAAGATCCTTTGCATCGAGGACGACCGCGAAACCGCGGCGCTGATCGCCGAAGAGCTGGTCGATCGGGGCTATGCCGTTGCGGTCGCCCATGACGGCCGCGAAGGGCTGGCGGCTATTCTCAAGACCATGCCCGACCTGGTGCTGTCCGACATCAGCATGCCGCTGATGTCGGGCTTCGAGCTGCTCGAACGTCTGATCGAATTGGCGCCGCGCTTCGCCAAGATGCCCTTTATTTTTCTCACGGCGCTGAGCGACCGCGACAATGAGCTCAAGGGGCGGCAATTGGGGGCCGACGATTATGTGACCAAGCCGATCGATTTCGACGTGCTGCAAACCATCATTGCGGCGCGGCTTGCGGGCGTCGCGCGGACCGGATTGTGGCCGAAGACCGTCGAGCTGAACGATCGGGAGGTCGAAGTGCTGACCTGGGTGGCGCGCGGCAAGACCTCAGCCGAGATCGCGCAAATTGTCGGATTGACCAAGCGGACCATCGACTTTCACATCGACAATGCGCGCGCCAAGCTCGGCGCTGCCACCCGCACCGAGGCGGTCATCAAAGCCACTACCGGACGCTTGATCGAGCCCTAGCCGTGCGAAATCGACCATTCCCGGACGCCGCAGGCTATTCGAACCGGAAGTGCTAGGCGCAACACGTGTCCGACGAGATATCCCCGGGCCGGGCCGTTGCTGCCGGCTGGCCTTGATCGAGCCGATAACCGACGCCGGATTCGCTCACGATCAGCAGCGGCTGGGTGGGATCGGTTTCGACTTTTTGCCGCAACTTGCGCACCAGGATGCGCAGATACTGAATGTTTCCGGCATGCGCGCCCCAAATGTCGCGGATCAATTGCTGATGGGTGACCACAAGCCCGATATGCGTCGCCAGCCCATGCAGCAAAGCATATTCCTTGCGCGTCAATTGGATGCGATTTCCCTTGAGCATAACGATGCGCGACACCAGATCGATCGACAGCGGCCCGGCCCGGACCACCGGCTCCCGGTTGGTGCTGCGCAAATGCCTGCGCAAAGCCGCGTCGCTTCGCGCCAGCAGCTCCGCAATTCCGAACGGCTTGACCACGTAATCGTCCGCCCCCAGCCGGAGCAAACGGACCTTCTCGTGCTCGTCGGAATGGATGGACAGCACGATCACCGGAATGTTGGACCAGGAACGCAGGCGTTCGAGCACCTCGGAGCCTTCCAGATCGGGCAAGTTGAGGTCGAGAATGATCAGATCGACCGCGCCCATCGTCGCGGCCCGAAGACCCGCGGCGGCGCTTTCTGCCTCAACCACATTAAATCCGTGAAGCTCAAAGCCGGCACGCAAGAAACGCCTGATCTGCGCCTCGTCATCGATAACCAGCACCTTAGTCATCGAGGGCGTCCGCAAACTCCGGCGCTTCCGCAGACACCGTGGGCAACCGCACCGACATCGTGGTGCCGAGATGCGGCCCCCGGCTTTCGGCATGCAGGCTGCCGCCGTTGGCGGCGATGAAGGTGCTGGCAATCCACAGACCGAGCCCCGAGCCGCCGGCGCCGATGCCACGGCCGTGGCCGCGGAATGGCTTCCTGCCCACCTGGCCTTTCTCGTCCGCCGTCAGGCCGCTGCCTTGATCCTTCACCGACAAAGTGACGCAGCCTTCTTCGCAGCGGCTGCTGATCTTTATTTCGCTACCGGCCGGAGAATACTTCGCGGCATTTTCCAGAATCTGCCCGAGCGCTTGCTCGACCAAGACGGTATCCACGTGGACGAACGGAACCTCGCGCTCGATATCCAGGACAACGCGATGAGCGGCAAGCTTCCGCTCCTTTTGTTTGAGCGCGGCACTGACGATGTCAGTCGGGTCGCTCCACATCAGTTGCGGACGAACACCTTTGGCGCTGATGCGCGTGGCGTCGAGCAAGTTGCGGATTTCGTTGTCGAGCTGGCCCGCCTGCTCGTTGATTGCCTCGACCAATTCGCGCGACTGGTGATCGCTCCGGATTGCCGGCATCCGCTTGAGCACGCTGCAACTGCCGAGGATCGTTGCAAGCGGCGTGCGCAGCTCGTGGGATACGCCGCCGATGAGTGCATCGCGCAGGATTTCGGCCTGATAGTTGAGCGTCGCCTCTTCGATAGCCTCCTTGGTTTTCAGGTGCTTTAGCGTCAGCGTTGCTTCCTCGAGCAAGGCTTCTACCCGCCGCGCCGTTGTTTCCGTGTGTTCACCCCGACCGTCGCCGAGATCAACGGCAATGGCGCCGTAGCCGAGAATTTCGGGAGTGATGACTCGCACGAGCCAAGTTCGCCCGTTACGCGGGTCAATCGCCGTCGCTGCCGCGGGCGCTTTGTTCGCAATAAGCTCGCTTGCTGCTTGGCGAATCTCATCCGGAACCGTGGCGGCGTGGGCGTGCGCTTCCTGTTCGGTTGCGATCAAAACTGCCCGATAGCGCAGTGTATTGGACAGGTAATCCTGCACCGCAAATATCAGGTCGTGGCTTGTCAAACAGGTGGCGAGGCCTTGTGAAAACGCATGCAGATCGGTGATCTCCTTTTCGCGGCGACGGAGCGCTACGGCCTCATTCTTCAGCCGCGCCGCAAGGTTGCTGGTAACCACAGCGATCAGGAGAAACAGAATGAGATCGACGACGTTCTGCGGATCGCGGATCCAAAACGTGTAGAAGGGCGGATAGAAGAAAAAATCGGCGGCCGCCGCGCCGGCGACGGCCGCGACGATTCCGGGCCCGAGCCCCCACTGTGTCGCCGCCACGACCACGGGCAGCATGTAGACGAGGGTAACGAGATTGAGCGGGACGAAATAGTTGATGACGACAAGGCCGACCGTCGCCAGCCACACAAGCGCGAAGGTCGCTCCGAGCGGCATGGCGTGACCGGCGAGCGCGTTGGCCCATTGTCGGCTGCGCCGGATGACCTCCGCGGCATGACTGCTTTTCGGCTCGGATCCGTTCAGCTCGCGAAATCTACGTCGTTCCAGAAGACTTGACACCTGTTTTGCCTTTCCGAAAGCGCTCGGTTGGACCGCTAGACGCACCCGGCTGGCATTTATCACAGTCAACCTTCCCAACACGAAGGTAGGAAGTCGAGACGCTTTTCAGCCCGAAAAAATATAAAAGTCATATACCCTTAAGGGCGAACACAGAGGTTCTGCTTATCCTTTGCGCCCACAGACCTGGGCTCTGAGCATTTTTTGCGCATATTCAGGCGGTGATCTTTGGAGTCGGATTTGCGACGCAAGCACACGTTTGCACGTGGCTTGCGTCGCAACTCCCCGAGACACCCCACTCTGTTCAGAAGTGGATGATCATGTCGGCGGCGCCGATGATTGCGTAATTCCGGTTCGGCGCGATCCCGGCAGTGGCGTTACCATTGAACGCCGGCTGCGTCGAGCGACTGGTAGTAGGCGATTTCCGGACGCATCTCGATCTGCGGCGACAGCCAATGCTGCCAGCTCCCCGCGATGTCCGCATAGCGGGTCGCGACGCCGGTGCGCTGGCCGTTATGGTCGTCGAACCATTCGGTGCGGATGCGAGAAATTGTTCAACTTGTTCGGCGAATAGTTGACGTAGAGCAGGAACGTTTGCGTGTCGGTCGTGCAGGTCAGCACCGTAGCGTTCGGACACAGCGCGGTGTTCGGCGAATTGAACGGCATAACCTGCGGGCTGAACGGCGTACCGCCATTGGCGACGAGGGCCGCCGCCGCCGGATTGTTGGCGTTCGGCACATTGTTCTCGTGGATATTCCAGGACTCGAAAGCAATGTGCCAGTAGTCGTTGAGTCTTGTGATAGTAGGTGCCGCCGATCCATTGCAGGTTGTTGTAGCCCCATTGTCCGCCGTTGAGGGCATCACCGACCAGGTTGAGGTCGTCTTTGCCGTCATCGCTGGTCCAGCGGACACCCAAAGTGGCCGACGGCACCGCCCCGGGGTCCTTGAGCATCGATGCACCCGGAAAAGCGGATCGACGCCGGGACCAAATCCGGCGGCGTTGCTTCCCGATGTCACGTACGGATTGGTAATGGTGCGCACCCGCATTCCACGGCATGGTGTCGCTGCCGACGCTGACGCCGGTCTGAATAATCCAGTTCTTGGTCAGCGCCGTGGTCACCTCGATGCCGGTGTTGGTGTAGTTGTCGAACGAGTACGTCATCGAGTGCACGTAGGTGTAGTTGTTCGGCGCCAGCTGCGCCTCGATGTCCGGAATCGAGATGAAGCGGCCGACGCGTATATCCATGCCCTGGAGCACAGGGACATAGATGTCCGTATAGACCATCGGGAAGTCGTAACCGTTGACGAAGTTGTGGTTGAGCAGCTGATAGCTGAATCAGGCCGTAAGCCGTGGTGTAGCGATAGTCGACGCCATACAGGGCGGAGAGGCGAAAGCCCCAGTCGACGTGATCCATCTGCACGGTGTCGGCCAGGCGCTCGACATAGATCACGGCCTGATCGAGCTGGATGGTGTTGGGCGTATAATCGTACGCCGCCGGCGCGTTGCCGGCCGGTTTCACATTGTTGGTGCTGATATTGCCGCCGCGTCTGACCCAGCCATAAACCTGGATGTGGGCGTCGCTCATCGCCTTGCCCACGCCGGTATTGGCGATCGCCACCATCAGCGGGCTATCGACCGAATTCGGCCGGGTCACGCCGATATTTTGCGTGCCGCCATACGGCCATTCGGTGAACGGCATCGGCGGGCTCGACTGCGGCGTCGGTGGCCACGCAGCGTCGGAGCGGCGCCCGGGCGGCGCCGAAGGATCGGACGGCGCGACGCCCTTGCCCCATTCGAGCTCGTAGTAGCGGAAAAACCGCCCCACGACGTTCTCGCCGAGATAGTCATCGAGGCACTTGTAGTTGACATACGGATCGCAAGGTCCGTTGACGCCCGACTTGAGCGCCATCACCGCCTTGCTCGGCGTGCAATTGAAGTCGACATACGGATCGCAGGTCGGGCCCTCGACCCAGCCGGTCGGCAATCCATTCGTCCAGGCGCCGAATGCGTCCGCCGCGATCGCGCGGCCGCCTGAGGCGGCAATCGCCACCAACATGACGCCGAGCAGAAACAATCGTCTCATGACCCCATCCCCATTTTCTTGTCGCTGGTCGGAAGCATAGCGCCACGGGCGTGACGCCATGCGGTATTCCAGCGCGTAATCCCCAGTCACACACGCGCATTTCGCAATGGAGCCCGAAGGAAGTCGATATTGTCCCGGCCGGTTTTTAGTAGCCGAATAATAGCCGGAACGGCGGGATGGGCAGCAATCGCACTATTTTGGGTCAATCGAATTTGACGCAGCACAAATCGGCAGCGATCTCACCGGAGCGATGGCGATAGCCGATGCGCTCATCGAAAGATCCACAAACCGGCGTAACAACAAGCGATCAATGGCAAAAATGGACTACCCGTGTGAGAAGTACGGGTAACATGTTACACTTTGGTCACAGTAGCCGGAATTAGCAGATATCACAGCAGCCAGAATTAGCCGTCAGCCCGCTCTGACCGGCCGCTTCGGCTAAGCCTGCCTGGCCTCGACCGATACTCGTCTGCCTGAATATTATTTTTATACCTTCACGCGCCAGAACCAACCTCGCTTCTTTATGGCGACCGCAGCTAGATTTGGATCGATCGAAATTGTCCCTTACCGCAATACGCGAACCTCATGGCATCGGTCGCCGACAGCCGCATCGAAGCCGCCGTAACGGAAACCGCCGCGATTCGGCCGGCCGGAGATAATGGAGCCGCCGTCAGTTCCGCTTTCGCCTTTGTGCCGCGCGAACTCGCCGTCAAGTGCCGGAAATTGATTGAGAGCTACCACGCCATCTATGGCTATGTGGGCCTGCCAGACATGCTGTGGCTCTCGGATGCGCGCGACATCGTCGAGTGCCACCGCGATTTGACCCGCATCTTCAAGAAGGCCTCGAAATCACGCACTGCCAAGCGGGCCAACGATTCGTTTCTGCAAATCGCGACTTCGATCGTGGCGCTGGAGGTATTGGCGCGCGATTTCTCGGGTTGGGGCAAGCGCTTTCCGGCCGCCAAACGCGAGGCAGAGAAAATACTCGGCGGCCTGCCGCAGCTGCGACGCACATGGCTGATGGATCTCTATCTCTTTCCGCCACTCGGCGTTCGCCGCGAGTTCGGCGACGCGCCGACACCGTCGGCGACGGGCACGCAAATTTAGGTTGCACGCAAATTTAGGTTGCACGCAAATTTAGGTATTCATTGCGCCCATCCCGGCGGGCGGCCTTGAAGGCGATTGCCGAGAGCTGCCCGATCGTTTGCCTCCGCCTGCGCGCGTTTATCGGCCAGTTGCGTGAGGCATTTCTCGTATTCTTTCGTTCCTGGCTGCAAGCCGTAAGATTGGCATTTGGCGGCATCTTTGGAGGCTCCCTCCGCCTGGGCCTGGGCCTGAGCCTGCGCGTCCGCTTCCGGCGAGTGGGTCGCGCAGCCGGCGACCAAAAAGGCGACCAAGACGACGACTGAACGATACACGACTTGCCTCGCGTTCAAACGGAGGCAGTTTAATCACTCGTCAGTCCCGGTTTGCAAGAGCAACAATCAACCGCTCGCGCAGAACGTCGCCCTTCACGCGTGCAGATAATTCCACCAGGTGTGGAGATGATTCCACCAAACGGCGGCCGCGCAGATGGCCGCAAACGGTACGCCCGCCAACCCGAAATAGAGCCAAGTTTGATGGGCTTGGGTGTCTTTGGGCAACTTGAACAAGTGCACACCAATCCAGACGCAAACACCTATGCCGAGAGCGAGCCGCACAACATCGCCGGGCGTGTCGTAGACCGTCCAAACCGATTCGCTTTGCGGCAAAGCCACGCGCGCGGTCACCACTATGATGCAAATGAGAAAGATGGCGCGCAGCACCATGCCGGCGAAGTGCACACGATGGGAACTTCTCGATGTATCCGGTTGCGCGATCGAGGCCCCTTCGACGGGTATCGAGGTCATCGGGTTCTCCTCAAATTCTTATTTTTTTGGGCGGAAACAGAACGCCTTTATATTAGCAATATAGGTCTTCCCCCCTTAAAAATATAGAGCGCATATAGATGCGGCGCACTATCCGTATATAAAAAATAACATGCCGCGCCGCGCGCTGTCCGATGAAAGCCAATTTTTGCCGGGAAGCGCTATCAAACCAAGCATTTGCACACTGGCCTGCCCAAAGGATATGCGGGCCTCATTGGCCGGCAGTGTGACCGTTGGACGGCGCCGAAATCCACAAAGATCTGGCTGGTTCCGCGCTGCAACATCGATTGTCCGGGGGACAGACGAAGATCAGAAGTCGAATCAACGCTTCGATCTGATGGTCGTTCCATTGATGCCCGCGACGGACGCTGCCGGCCCCCCGATCCGAGGCGGGCCCAGACCGCGACGCGTGATGCCGGTCCCGTTGATCGCGCCGCGGTTTACCGCCGGCGACGTGATGATCGGATTTGGAACGGGGTGATTGCTCCCCTCGATCTTGCTCAGTCGGCCGGCGGCGCTTCCCGGAACAGCCGGCGTAACCGCAGGAAGAGTGTGGGGAGCAGCAAGCGACGGATGCACGCTGTCGCGCCCCCCTACATTTTCATGCGCCGGCATAGCGACACCGATTGCATTGTGCACAGGAGTGGGTGCTTGCGGCCGAGGCGACATCCGCCGAGGGAGATTTCGCGTAGCCTGCGACTAAATCGTGGAGTTGCCCTCTCCGATTTTATTTGTCTTTTTATCCAAACGGCGCGAGGGCGCGATATTCGCATCGACGCCGCGCGAATCATTTCCGGTAGGAACCGATGGGCCGACCTCTTTGGTCGTTTCGCTGTGACCGGGCGGAACGCTTTGGTGGCCTTGGTTGTCGTCGCCGTGCGAAGGGCGCGCTTCGACCTTGGCGGCGCCTTCCCCGGCATTCTCTTTGGAGTGTGACCGCTCGCCGCTCACCTCTCCCGAGGGCGCGGATGCCTTGCCGTCGCCGTGTGCGCCGGAAGCCGCCTCTGCGGCAAAGACCGTTCGTGCCGCCAAAGTGCCGATCAGCACGAGCGGCAGAAGATAAAGACGGGTCTTCAAACCGCGTCTTGGCTTGCGCATGACACTACTCGTTCGGTTGCGCTGCGCTCGCCGTCGCCGGCGGCGGCGCCGCCGCGGGGCGATCTCGACCGAGGAACAATGTCTGGACCGCGGGCACTACCACAAGCATGATAATTGGGCCGACCAGCATGCCGCCAACGACGACCGTCGCCAATGGCCGCTGCACCTGACTGCCAATGCCGCTCGATACCGCGGCCGGCAACAAGCCGATGCATGCGGACAACGCCGTCATCAGCATCGGCCGCATCCGTTGCTCGGCGGCGTGGAACATCGCTTCCACGGTACCCATGCCCGAGGCTCTGACCTCATTGTAATAGGTCATGATCAGGATGCCGTTCATCACCGAGACGCCAAACAACGATACGAAGCCGACAGCCGCCGATATGCTGAAATCCAGGCCGGAAAAATAAAGCGCCATGATGCCGCCGCCCGCCGCGAACGGGATGCCGGCCAGCGCCATCAGACTGTCACGCAGAGAATTGAACAACCCATAGAGGAGCACGAGAATCATCAACAGGCTGATGGGCACGATAACTTCCAAACGCGCTTTGGCCTGCTGCAGTTCCTCGAATTCGCCAGCCCAGGTAATGCGATAGCCGGTCGGCAGCTTCACATTCTGGGCAATTCGCTGCTGCGCCTCCGCGACCGTGCTCCCGAGATCGCGTCCGCGAACGCTGAATTTGATCGGCATGAAACGTTCATTGCGCTCGTGATAAATATAGGAGGCTCCGGTATCGAGCGAGATGTCCGCAAGCTCGCTCAGCGGAACATAAGCATTCGCGCCGCTCGGCGTTTGATAGCCGACCTTGATCGAGCGGACGCTGTCAATCGCATTGCGATATTCTGGCGCCAGCCGAACGGTTACGCTGAATTGCCGATCCGCCTCGAGCAGCGTGGTAGCCGAAGTACCGCCGAGCGCCGCCTGCACGACGTTATTAATGTCGCCGGCATTCAGTCCGTAGCGTGCCGCCCGTTCGCGATTGACATTCACATTCAGATTGGGCTGTCCCAGCACGGGAAAGACTCCCAGATCGGTCACACCTTCGACCCGCGCCATCTCCTTCATAACCTGATCGGCAATCTGGTCGAGTTTGGTCAAGTCGCGCCCGATGATTTTCACCGAGTTGGCACCCTTGACCCCCGAAAGCCCCTCTTCGACGTTGTCCTGGATGTACTGCGAGAAATTGAAACCGATTCCGCTGAACTCATTGGAGAACTGTCGCTGCAGGTCACTGATAAGCTTTTCTTTGGTCATACCTGGCGCCCACTCATCGAAGGGCTTGAGCGGCACAAAAAACTCAGCGTTGTTGAATCCGGAAGCGTCGCTGCCATTGTCCGGCCGACCGTGCTGCGACACCACGGTGATGACTTCGGGATGGCTGATAAGAATCTCCCGCAATCGGTTGACGATCGGCATGCCGGCCTCCAGGGAGATGGTCGGCGGCATGGTCGCCCTGATCCACAAATTGCCCTCTTCCAGCGCCGGCAGGAATTCAGTTCCCAGCCGCGTCAGCAGGAAACCAAATAGGGCCAGAAATCCGACGGCAACCACCACCATCGTGACCCGGTGCGCCAGCGACCAACGCAGGACCGGCGAATAGATTGCGCGCAAGGCTCGAACGACGATCGTTTCGGTCTCTGCGATATGTTCGGGAAGCAGGATAGACGCCAGCACCGGCGTGACGGTGAATGTCGCCAAGAGCGCGCCGAACAGCGCATAGCCATAGGTCCGCGCCATCGGGTTGAAAATCTGACCTTCAACGCCTTGCATGGTGAACAGAGGAACGAACGCCGCCACCGTGACTGCGGTAGAAAAGAACACCGCCTTGTCCACCTGCAAGACGCTGGCAAAGATGATCCGCAAGCGGTCGGTCCAGACCGGGCCACCGGCCCCTGCGCGAGTCGGATCTTCGCCGTAACGTCCTTCGGCAAGGTCGTGCACGATCCGTTGCTGGTCGGCGGGGCTGCTCTGAAAGTTCCGAAAGATATTCTCAACGAGAATGACCGCCGAAATCGACGATGATGCCGAAGTCGACCGCGCCCACCGACAACAGGTTGGCGTCCTCGCCGCGCATCACCAAAATAATGATGCTGAAGAAGAGCGCAAACGGAATGTTCACGCCCACGATGATGGCGCTGCGCAGGTTTCCCAGAAAGATCCATTGTATCAAGAACACCAGGATGCAGCCGAAGATGAGGTTGTGCAGAACAGTTTTGGTGGTGACCGATACGAGAATGGTGCGATCGTAAAATGGAACAAGCTTCACGCCGGGCGGCAGCGTCCCGTCGGTATTGATTTTCTCGACCTCACGCTTGATGCGCGGCACCACGTCGTTTGTGTGCAAGGTGCGGTTCATCACCACGATCGCGGCGACCACGTCGTCTTCACGGTCGCGGCCGGCCTTGCCAAGCCGCGGTACATAGCCGACGCGGACATCGGCAACGTCCTTGATCTTTACCGGCACCCCGTTGGTCTGCGACAATACGATGTTCTGAATGTCCTCGACGTGATAGCCCTGCGTCAGATCCTCGTTGCCGCCGCTGTTCAAGAGGCCAATGCCGCGGATATTCACCGATTGCTGCCCGAAACTGATGGTGCGACCGCCGACATTGATGTTGGCGTTGCCGATGGCAGCGATGATCTGCGGCAGCGTTACGTTGTAGGCGTCGAGCTTGTGGAGATCGACCTCGACTTCGAACTCCTTGGTCGTGCCGCCCCAGGTATTGACCTGAACGACGCCGGGAACGGTCAACAGCCGGCGCTGGACGATCCAGTCCTCGATGGTGCGCAGATTGGTCAAGCCGAAATGCGGCGGTCCGGTCACCTGATAGCGGTAGATCTCGCCAACGAGGCTGGAGCCCTGAATCGACGGGACCGCACTACCCGGCAGGTTGACGTTTTGCTGCAGGCTGATTGCCGCCTGCGTAAGCGCGAAATAATAATCGATGCCGTAGTTGAAGGTTACGCGCACGAACGACAGGCCGTAAAACGACGTGGAGCGGATGATGTCGATGCCGGGCGTGGTAGCGAGCCCGACTTCCATCGGAATCGTGTAGTAGCGTTCCATCTCCTCGGCGGACAGACCGTTGGCCTGAGCGGTAATTTCCAGGATCACCGGCGCCGGATTGGGATAGGCCTCGATATTGAGCTTGGTGAAAGCGATTAATCCGCCGCCGACGAAGACGAGGAGGCACAACAGGATGATCGGACGCCGAGTGAGTCCGAACTGCAGCACGCCTTTGAGCACGGGCTATCTCTCAATCCGACGCGGACGCCGTGGCGAGCGCATTGCTGAGGAAGAGCGCACCTTCCGTGGCGACCAATTCGCCGGCATGTGCGCCTTCGAGAATCTGACGATAGCCCTCGTAAAGCCCGCCGATCTTGACCGCGCGGCGCGTAAACCGACGCCGATCGGCGGTGACCCAGATGGTCATGGTGCCGTCGCCTTCGCGCACAACGCCATCGGATGGAATACCCGGCGAGCGAACCGGCGGCCCGATGCGGATCATAAAGTTCGCGAACATGCCCGAACGCAAGACGTGCTCCGGATCCTTGATCTCGGAGCGCAAGAAGACGCGGCGTGTATTTGGGTCAACACTCGGCCCGATCGTGATGATCTTTCCGTCGAAGACCCGGGCCGGAAACGCATTGAGCGTTACCTGCAGGGGCTGGCCGACGCGAAAGGCCGGGCTATCCGCCTCGGGGACCTGTGCGAGCATCCACATGATGTCGGTATCGGCGACGGTAAACGGCGCCGGCGCATTGCCAGGCTGCACGAACAGCCCCGGCGCCGCATTGCGCGCCGTGATCCGGCCGGTGATCGGGCTCGGCACGACGAGCGTCGGGTCGGCCACGCGATTGGCGATGATACGGTCAATGTCGGCATCGGTCTTGCCGAATATGCGCACCGCGTCGCGGCCCGCGCGAAGGTTGCCTTCTGCCGTTTGCTGATCGGATGTCCCTTGATCGAGGTCGCGCTGCGACACGGCGAGCGTCTTATGCAGCTCGGTGAGGCGCGCGAGATTGCGCGTGGTCAATTCCAAGACGCCGGCCGCAGCGATCAAGGTCGATTCCGCCTGCAAAAGGTCGGGGCTATCGATGGTGAACAGGGTCTGCCCCTTCTTCACGTTGTCGCCGAGCGAGGCAAAGAGAGCGATGATGCGGCCCTGATAGGGCGTAAATACTTGCACCGCCACGTCCTCGTCGAAGTCAATACTGCCGATGGCCTCCTTCTCAACCGGGAACTCACGCTCTTCAAGCGGCACGACCTTGACGGACGCGAGCTGCTGGTCGGAGAGTTCGACGCTATCTTTTTCCGCGGCGGATGTGTTCGCCGGCTCTCTGGAGGCGGTGTCGGCATGCGCCACCCCGCCCAATTCGGGCTTCGAAGTCAGGCTCAAGCGCCAGGCGCCATAAGCGGCTACCGCGATGGCTATGAGGGCAACGATCGCAACGCTCGCCCGGCCAATCGTCATGCGGGGAAACATGGATAGGACCGCATCTGGAGTCGTCGGGATTACGGCGAAATGCCCACTACGCCGCTTCGCCGTCTACTGTCATTAATCACACAACTTCAATCGATGACCAGCTTTAGCGCTCGGATTAATCACAGGTGCCGCGCGACTCAGCAAAGTTTATCACAGAGATACTGTTTCGCTATTTCCGGCCGATGACGTAGCGCTCGCCCGTTTGCCGTCGCGAACTGCAGGTCACTTCGAATTTGACTGTGAAAGATACCAGTGCAAATCCGCGCTAAATCATCGACACTGTGGCAGGGTGGGCACAGCCAACCAGCATCGGGTCGTCAATAATAGATGGCGGGGATCAAGTGTATGCCGCGGCTCCGTCGATTCCTGCGGCAATACTTCTAAGTTGAACATGTCGGGTCGGTCGGTCACGAAGGTCAGTGCGAGGGCTAGCGCCCTCGCGGCGGCGCTGCTTTTGGCAAGCTGCGCGGTCGGACCGGATTTTCTTCAGCCCGCCGCTCCCAACACCGCCGGTTACACCAGGGAGCCGTTGGCGCCGCGAACGTCGTCTACCGATACGCCGCTCGGCCAGCCGCAGCACTTCGCTATCGGCCGCGACTTTCCTTCCGAATGGTGGACGCTGTTCCACTCGCCGGCACTCAACGCGCTTATCCAGCAGTCACTGAACAACAATCCGTCGCTGCAGACGGCGATGGCCAACTTACGCGCGGCGTTGCAGGCCGTGTACGCGCAGGAAGGGAAATTCTTCCCGTTCATCACCGCGAATTTCAACCCAACCCGAAACCTGACCGCTGGCCCGATCACGCCGGTACTCAATACGGCCGCGAACCCGTTCAGCCTGTACACCGCGCAAGTCGGCGTGACGTACACATTTGATGTTTGGGGCCTCAACCGCCGCACGGTGGAAGCGCTTAAGGCGCAAGCCGACAACCAACGTTTCCAGGTTGAGGCCGCCTATCTCACGCTGACCGCGAATGTCGTCGTCGCCGCTATCACCGAAGCCTCGCTGCGCGGGCAAATCGAGGCCACCAACGAGCTGATCGCGGCCAACGCCAAAATGCTCGACATCCTTCGCCGCCAGCTCGCCTCCGGCTACGCGAACCGGAGCGATGTCGCGGCCCAAGAGGCTGCGCTGGCGCAAGCGCGCGCAACGCTGCCGCCGTTACGCAAGGCATTGGCGCAGCAACGCGATCTCTTGGCCGCGCTCGCGGGCACCTTTCCGAGCGACGGGCCGAGCCAATCGTTCCGGCTTTCCGATTTACATCTGCCGCTCGATCTGCCTGTCAGCGTCCCGTCGCAGCTGATCGAGCAGCGGCCCGACATCCGCGCCGCGGAGGAGCAATTGCACGCCGCAAGCGCGGAGATCGGCGTCTCCATCGCGAACCTTCTTCCGGCTTTCACGATCAGCGCCAATGCGGGCTTTATCAATTCGGCGCTAGCTGGCCTGCTGCTGCCGGAGAATTTGTTCTATGTGCTTGCCGGCAACGCCACGCAAACTCTGCTCGATGGCGGGTCGCTGTTTCACCAGATGCAGGAGGCCAAGGACACCTATAACGCGGCGGCGTGGAGCTACCGCGGCACAGTCATCGGTGCCGTGCAGAACGTGGCCGATGCGCTGCGTGCGCTGCAGAACGACGCCGATGCGCTCAAAGCAGCGCGCGATTTCGAGCGCGCCGCCAAGATCAGCTACGATCTCGCCCGCCAGCAAATGCAGACCGGCAACGCGAACGTGCTGCTGCTGCTCACGGCGCAGACGACCTATCTGCAGGCCCTCATCCAGGTGGTGCAGGCGCGCTCCGCACGGCTCGCCGACACTGCCGCGCTCTACGCGGCGCTCGGCGGCGGCTGGTGGAATCGCACCGCGCCGCTGCCGGAGAAGACCCTCAATGTCGGGACCGGTGAGGCCAAGCCCGTTGTCGAACGCCACGAGGGATTGTTCGAGATATTCTTCCCGCCGCAGCCCGACTAATTCTCGACAGCGTACTCCGTAAGCTATGGCGCTAAAGCGCTCGCGCCGAAGGCGTCGTTGCGTGCTTTGCGCGCCACTTGGGACCGGGGCCGCGCATATAGTGCCGCTCGGGCCGGTAGCGACCAGAAACCGCAGCGCGAATGCCGCGCCACAACGCCAGTGGAAATCTCAAAACCGGCTGCAACGTCGGGCGATCGCCGGTTGCCGCGAGCGAAAAATGTGCGCCGAAAACAGTCATGGCTGCTCGCTCCGGATATCAAACTTCAGAAACCAATATGCCCGCCACCGCATGTGAATTCGAGATGGACTGACGCCCTTCGGCGTAAAGGCGGTTGCCTCTTCGGTCCTGACCAACCATGAACAGCGGCGGCCGCAACCAAGAGAGCGGTTCGCTTTCCTTTGCTTGCGTCATTGCCAGTCTGTTTTTCGATTTTTCTGCCCGATCGGGATGGGCGGCGGATAGGCCGGTATGAACCGGTTCACCCAGCTGAGCGCCGCGTCGATCCAGCTGACCAACGGGTTGCCGTGATCCTCGATATCGAGATCGATCGGGTGGGCGAGAAACATGGTCGCGCATCCAACGGGCGCGCTGTTCTCTTGCGCAAAGCGAAGCGCCGACCGCTTTAACAAAAAGACGCCACCGGTTCGTCCCTCGGCCTCACGCGCTATCCAGAGCCCGTTCCTATTGCGGCCGATAAAAAACAGCGGAATCGATTTGCTCAGCACGCCGGCATCCGGCCGGCGGGGAAATTTTGCGACTGTGCCCGGTACAGGTTGCTGACGCTGATCGTGGTGCGGTCGATGGCCTTCGAAGACCAGACACAGTCCGCGCAGAAGCGGGCCGTCAGCGTTGAAATGTGCGGTATGCCTGGTCATGGTCAGGACCGCGGTTGGGCGAGACGGCCGCCGGTCACTTTGGCCTCGAGCGGCGCCGCCACGCGTCTATGAGCAAGCCGGCGGCAGCGTGCGATTTCGTGTTTGGAGCGCCGCAGCGTGACCTCCGGCACCGCCCGCCTCGTACGGCCCGCGAAATAGGCGTCGAGCGATCGCGCCAATGTTTGCCAGAAGCCTTGCAGCCTTGAGCCTTGCAGCTTTGGCGGGCCAAAAACGGTGCGGGATCGCTCGTCGACAGGGAAGACGCTCATGGGCGCCTCCTATGAATCGTTTCGCCACTGCGGAATGTGCGCTTGAGCGCGTATGAATTCGAGATGAAGCCAAGCTGCCTGTCATAAAGCCGGCATAGTGATGTTTGTGACCAGGCGACGGAGGCGATCTTTATGAGATTCCTATACGTTCGCGTTCCCCTTCCTCTCGATTTCCTATGTGAAAACGACAACTAATCGCGTGGAAAGTGCCGAAATCTCCTCAGAATTGACGCAAGTCAAAGTGCACGCGGGCACAACGCGTCTGCTGACACTTATATACGGGCCGAGCTTTGGGAGCATTCCGATGATGGACGTCGTCGCGCTGGCGATCGGGCTGGTCTTTTTCGTGCTGTCGATCGCTTACGTTTACGCCTGCGATGTACTCTGAGGCAGCCGCCATGATTTTCGACTATTCGTTCGCCGGCCTCGTGACATTGGGGCTGCTTGTTTATCTGACCTACGCGCTCCTCAAACCCGAGCAGTTCTGAAGGAAGGACAGCCATGACCGTCACCGGCTGGGTCCAGATTCTGATCTACTGCGTGATTATCGTTGCGATAACGCCGGTGCTCGGCGCTTATATGACGCGCGTGTTCAGCGGCGAACGCACGTTCCTGGCGCCAATACTGCGGCCGGTCGAAATCGCGATCTACAAGATCGCCGGCGTCAATGAGCGGAGCGAGCAGCATGCGGTCACCTACACGATCGGCATGCTGTTGTTTCACGCCGGTGGGCTGCTCATTCTCTACGTGTTGATGCGCACGCAAGGTGCTTTGCCGTTCAACCCGGCCGGTCAATCGGCCGTCGCCCCGGATTTGTCGTTCAATACGGCCGTCAGTTTCATCACCAATACCAACTGGCAGAATTACGGCGGCGAAAGCACGATGTCTTATCTCGTGCAGATGCTCGGCCTGACGCATCAGAACTATCTGTCAGCTGCGACCGGCATCGTGCTCGCCATGGCGCTGATCCGCGGCTTTGCACGGCACTCGGTGCGCACCGTCGGTAATTTCTGGGTCGATATCACGCGCTGCACGCTCTACGTTCTGCTGCCGATTTGCGTGCCTTACGCGCTGTTCCTGATCTGGCAAGGCATCCCGCAGACGCTCGGCGCCTATATCGATGTGACGACGCTCGAAGGCGCCAAACAGACCATCGCGGTCGGCCCGGTCGCTTCACAGATCGCGATCAAAATGCTCGGCACCAATGGCGGCGGATTCTTCAACGCCAATGCCGCGCACCCATTCGAGAATCCGACCGCCTTCTCGAATTTCGTGCAGATGATCTCTATTTTCGTGCTCGGCGCGGCGTTGACCAACGTATTCGGCCGCATGGTTGGCGACCAGCGCCAGGGCTGGGCGCTTCTTGCCGTGATGGGCGTGCTATTCATCGCTGGCGTCATCGCCTGCTATGCCGCCGAAGCGCACGGCAACGACGCCCTCAATGCGCTGGGCCTTACCGGCGGCAATATGGAGGGCAAAGAAACCCGTTTCGGCATTGCGGCGTCGGCCCTGTTCGCGGTGATTACGACGGACGCGTCATGCGGCGCCGTGAATGCCATGCACGATTCCTTCACCGCGCTCGGCGGCATGATCCCGCTCATCAACATCGAGCTCGGCGAAATCATTGTCGGCGGTGTCGGCTCGGGCATGTACGGCATGCTGCTGTTCGTCGTCGTGGCGATCTTCGTCGCCGGGCTGATGGTCGGCCGCACCCCTGAATATGTCGGCAAGAAGATCGAAGCGAAGGAAGTCAAGATGGCGATGCTGGCCATTCTGATCCTGCCGCTGATGTTTCTCGGCTGGACCGCGGTCGCCATGATGGTGCCATCCGCGGTGTCGGCGATGAACAATCCCGGACCGCACGGTTTCACCGAAGTCCTCTATGCGTACACGTCGCAGACCGGCAACAACGGCTCGGCCTTTGCCGGGCTGAGCGCCAACACCGTGTTCTACAATCTCACCGGCGCCGTCGCGATGTTTGTCGGCCGGTTCTGGATGATCATCCCGACCATGGCCATCGCCAGCTCGCTCGCCGCCAAGAAGTCGATCCCTGCGTCAGCAGGCACGTTCCCGACCACCGGCGGACTGTTCGTCGGCCTTGTCGTGGGCGTGATCATCATCATCGGCGGCCTCACTTTCTTTCCGGCGCTCGCGCTCGGGCCGTTGGTCGAACAGCTTTCGATCAATGCCGGCACCCTCTATTCAGCGAACTAATTCGGAAACCATCGCGATGGAATCGTCGACGCTTCGCCACAGCAGGCCCGTTTCGGCACTCTTCGATCCAAAGATTGTCGTTCCCGCGATCGGCTCCGCCTTCGTCAAGCTCAATCCGCGAACGCTGATGAAGAATCCAGTCATGTTCGTGCTGGAAGTCGTCACCCTGCTGACGACGGTGATCCTGATCCGCGATCTGGTGACCGGAGGCCAAAATATCGGCTTCGAGTTTCAGATCATACTCTGGCTGTGGTTCACAGTGCTGTTCGCCAATTTTGCGACGGCGGTCGCGGAAGGCCGCGGCAAGGCGCAGGCGGAGACGCTGCGGCGCCAGCGCACTGAAACACAGGCCAAGCTCCTCACCGGTAAGGGCAGCCAACGGGACTACCGGCTGGTGCCGAGCACCAACCTCAAAGTCGGCGACCTCGTGCTGGTCGAAGCCGGGGACTTGATCCCATCCGATGGCGAGGTGATTGAAGGCATGGCTTCGGTCAACGAAGCCGCCATCACCGGCGAATCGGCGCCGGTGATCCGCGAGTCGGGCGGCGATCGCTCGGCGGTGACCGGCGGCACCCAGGTGCTCTCCGACTGGATCCGCGTGCGCATCACTGCTGCGCCCGGCTCGACCTTTCTCGACCGCATGATCAAGCTGGTCGAAGGCGCCGAACGGCAAAAAACGCCGAACGAGATCGCGCTCGACATTCTTCTTGTCGGCCTGACCATCATCTTCGTGTTCGCGACCGCGACGATCCCGAGCTATGTCGCCTATTCCGGCAACTCCATCTCCGTTGTCGTGCTGGTGGCGCTGTTCGTGACGCTGATCCCCACCACGATCGGGGCGCTTTTGTCGGCCATCGGCATCGCCGGCATGGACCGGCTGGTGCGCTTTAATGTACTCGCAACGTCCGGCCGGGCCGTCGAAGCCGCCGGCGATGTCGACACGCTCTTGCTCGACAAAACCGGCACCATCACGCTCGGCAACCGGCAAGCGACGGAATTCAAACCGGTGCGCGGCGTGACCGAACAGGAACTCGCCGACGCGGCGCAATTGGCTTCGCTCGCCGACGAAACGCCCGAGGGCCGCTCCATTGTCGTGCTGGCAAAGGAGAAATACCGCATTCGCGGCCGCGAGCTCGCGGAGATGCAAGCAACCTTCATTCCGTTCACCGCCCAGACGCGCATGAGCGGGGTCGAAGTCGGCTCGTCCTGGGTGCGCAAGGGCGCGGTCGATGCCATCCTGAATTACCTGGACACGCCGTCAGCCGCTGTTGGCGCGGGCGGCGCAGTCCAAGTGCTGCGCCCGAGTCTGAGCACCGAGACCGTGACCGAGCTGCGTGCACTCTCCGACACGATCGCCAAGTCCGGCGGCACGCCACTCGCCGTCGCCAAAGACGGCCGCCTTCTCGGGCTCGTTCACCTCAAAGACATCGTCAAGGGCGGAATCCGCGAGCGATTTGCCGAACTGCGCCGCATGGGTATCCGAACCATCATGATAACCGGCGACAACCCGATGACCGCCGCGGCGATCGCGGCCGAAGCCGGCGTCGACGACTTCCTGGCGCAGGCCACCCCCGAGGACAAGTTGCGGCTCATTCGCGACGAGCAAGCCAAGGGTAAGCTTGTCGCCATGTGCGGCGACGGCACCAACGACGCGCCCGCACTGGCCCAAGCCGACGTCGGCGTTGCCATGAATACCGGCACGCAAGCGGCTCGCGAAGCCGGCAACATGGTCGACCTCGATTCCAATCCGACCAAGCTCATTGAGATCGTCGAAATCGGCAAGCAGCTTTTGATGACCCGCGGCGCGCTGACCACGTTCTCGATCGCCAATGACGTCGCCAAGTATTTCGCCATCATCCCGGCAATGTTCGCGACCTTTTATCGGCCAGCTGGAGCGGCGCACGGGCCGCTCCAGGCGCTCAACATCATGGCTCTGGCGACGCCGGAGAGCGCCATCCTTTCCGCCATCATCTTCAATGCGCTGATTATCGTCGTGCTCATTCCGCTGTCGCTGAAGGGGGTGCGCTACCGTCCGATCGGCGCGGCCGCGCTGCTGCGGCTCAATCTTTTGATCTACGGCATCGGCGGCGTCGTCATTCCGTTCTTCGGAATCAAGGCGATCGACCTGCTCGTAACCGCCCTGCATCTCGCCTGATTTTTTGTGGAGCATGATCTTTTCGGAAAACCGGCCTTCCACTTTTCCGGATCATGCTCAAAGGAGAAGACTTACATGTTGCGCGAAATCCGTCCGGCGATCGTCGTGCTGCTCGCGCTCACGCTCATCACCGGTTTGATTTATCCGCTGGCGATGACCGGCATCGCCAAGATCATGCCCCATCAGGCGGAAGGAAGCCTGATCGAGCGCGACGGCAAAGTCGTCGGCTCAGCACTCATCGGCCAGGAATTCACCAGCGACAAATACTTCCACGGCCGGCCGTCGGCGACCACAGCCGCCGACCCGGCCGACCCGACCAAGACCGTGCCGGCGCCCTACAACGCCGCGAATTCAGGCGGCTCGAATTTGGGCCCCTCCAACAAAGCATTGATCGATCGCGTCCAGGCCGATCTTGACAGGCTCAAGAAGGAGAACCCTTCGGCCCCCGTTCCTGCCGATCTGGTCACGACCTCCGCCAGCGGTCTCGATCCCGATATCTCGCCCGAGTCCGCCTACTTTCAGGTTCCGCGTGTTGCCAAGGCGCGCAACTTGACCGAAGATCGCCTACGGCAGCTCGTCAGCGAGCATATCGAGGAGCGATTCGTCGGTCTTTTGGGCGAGCCGCGCGTCAACGTATTGTTGCTCAATCTCGCGCTCGACCGGCTGTCGGCCGGCTAGCGCGGCATAACTCGACGTCGAGAGATCTGATCGGTGATGGCGGATCAACGGCGCGCATCCGAACAGCGGCCCTCGCCGGAAGCACTGCTTGAAGCGGCGCGGCGCGAAGAAGGACGCATCGGCAAGCTTCGCATCTTCGTCGGCGCCGCCCCCGGCGTCGGCAAGACCTACGAAATGCTTCAGCAAGCGCATGCGCGCAAAAAGGACGGCTACGACGTCGTTATCGGCGCGGTGGAGGCGCATGGCCGGCGCGAGACTGAAGCATTGGTGGCGGGGCTCGAGGTCGTTCCCCGCCGGCGCATCGACTACAAGGGCCAGTCGTTCGAGGAAATGGATCTCGACGGCATTATCGCCCGGCGGCCGCAGATCGTGCTGGTGGACGAGCTCGCCCATACCAATGTGGAGGGGAGCCGCCACCCGAAACGCTACCTCGACGTCGAAGAGCTGATGGACCGCGGCATCGACGTCTATACCACGGTCAATATTCAACACATTGAAAGCCTCAACGACGTCGTGGCGCAGATCACCCACGTGCGCGTGCGTGAAACGGTGCCGGATGCCGTGTTCGATCGTGCCGACGCCGTCGAGCTGGTCGACCTCACCCCCGACGATCTGATTCAGCGGTTGAAAGAAGGGAAAGTCTACGTTCCCAAACAGGCCGAGCGCGCGCTCGAGCATTTCTTCTCGCCGGCCAATCTGACCGCTTTGCGCGAACTTGCACTGCGGCGAACGGCCGAGCGAGTGGACGAGCAATTGCTCAGCGAGATGCAGGCGCACGCCATCCCCGGTCCGTGGGCAGCGGGCGAGCGGATTCTCGTCTGCATCAGCGAGGACCCGCGCTCTGCCAGCCTCGTTCGCTACGCCAAGCGGCTCGCCGACCGTCTGCACGGGCCATGGACGGCGCTCTATGTCGAGGGCCGGCGCAGTCTGCAGCTCTCGGAGGAAGAACGTGACCGCACCGCCGACACGCTGCGGCTCGCGGAGGCGCTCGGCGGCGAAGCGGTCACACTGCCGGCGGGCGACCGGAGCATCGCAGACGATGTGATCCGGTACGCCCAAACAAACAACGTGACGCAGATCGTGATCGGCAAATCGGAGCGCACGCGCTGGTTTGAGATGCTTCACGGCTCCGTGGTCCACGATCTCGTACGCCGCTCCGGCAACATCAGCGTGCATGTCATCGCCGGCGACACCCTTGCCGGCGAGCCTGTTCCGAAAAAGTCGCTGCGTGCCGCCGAACGCGACGACACCTTCGATCCACGGCCCTATGTGGCGGCGCTGGTAGCAGTCGCTTTCGCCCTCGGTTTCGGTGAATTGATCGAAACCTGGGTCGGCGTCGGCAATGTCGATCTGGTTTTCCTGACCGCAATCGTTGCGGTTGCGGTTCGTCTTGGCTTGCTGCCGTCGCTCTTGGCGAGTGTCGCGTCCGCGATCGCCTACAACTTTTTCTTCCTGCCGCCGATCTACACGTTAACCATCACGGATCCGGCCAACGTCGTGGCGTTCGGTCTTTTTACGCTGGTCGCCATCATCGTATCGAGCGTCGCCGCGCGCGGGCGCACCCAGGCGGTTGCGGCAATGGAGCGCGCCCGCGTCACCGAATCCCTCTATTCATTCAGCCGCAAGCTTGCCGGCGCCGGAACGCTCGACGACGTCCTCTGGGCGACGGCTTACCAGACCGCCCTGATGCTGAAAGTGCGGGTCATGCTGCTCTTGCCCGAGCGCGGGTCGATCGCGGTGAAAGCCGGCTATCCGCCGGAGGATATTCTCGACGATGCCGATCTGGCGGCAGCGAAATGGGCCTGGGACAACGACCGCGCGGCCGGCCGCGGCTCCGACACGCTGCCCGGCGCCAAACGCTTGTTCCTGCCGATGCATACCGGGCGCGGGGCGGTTGGGGTCATGGGCATCGATAGCGACAAGCCGGGCCCAATGCTGACGCCCGACCAGCGCCGTCTTCTGGACGCGCTGCTGGACCAGGGCGCGCTCGCCATCGAGCGCGTACGGCTGGTTGAGGAAATGGATCGCGTCGAACGCGTCGCCGAGACCGAACGGCTGCGCTCGGCGCTGCTCACCTCCATCTCCCATGACCTCAAGACGCCGCTCGCCGCCGTGCTTGGCGCCGCCAGCGCCTTGCGCGACATCGGCAGCAAGCTCAACGATGCCGAAAAGGCCGACCTCCTGGCGACGATCATCGACGAATCAGAAAGGCTTAACCGCTTCATCGCCAATCTCCTCGACATGACCAAGCTCGAATCCGGCGCGGTCACGCCGAACGTCGCCCTGCACGATCTCGGCGAAATCGTCGGCAGCGCGCTACGCCGCGCGAGCCGCATCCTCTCGCACCATCATGTCGAACTTGAATTGGCTCCCGATTTGCCGATGCTGGAAGTCGATGCCGTTTTGTTCGAGCAGGCATTGTTCAATCTGCTCGACAATGCGGCGAAATACGCGCCGACGGAGACAACAATCCGCATCCAGGGCTGGCGTACGATGGAATCCGTTTGCTTGCGTGTGCTCGACGAGGGCAGCGGCATTCCGCCGGCCGATCTGGAACACATCTTCGACAAGTTCTACCGCGCGCAGAAAACCGACCAGGTGCGGGCCGGCACCGGCCTCGGGCTCGCCATTTCGCGCGGCTTTGTCGAGGCCATGCATGGCAGCATTGCCGCCGCCAACCGCACCGACCGCAGCGGCGCCGCTTTCACGATCAGCCTGCCGATTCCACGCGAACGGCAGAAGCTGGATGTCGCCGCATGAGCGCCGCCCCGGTCCGCGTGCTGGTGGTCGATGACGAGCCGCCGATCCGCAAGCTCTTGCGCATGGGCCTGACCGCGCAGGGTTACCAGACGCTCGAGGCCCCGAATGGCAAGGCAGCGCTCGATCTGCTGAGCCAATCGCCTGATTTGATTATTCTCGATCTCGGCCTGCCTGACAGCCAGGGCCTCGATCTGCTGCAGACGATCCGCGCCCGCAACGAAAGTGTCCCCATTGTCGTCTTATCGAGCCGCGGCGATGAAGCCGGCAAAGTCCAGGCGCTCGACCTCGGCGCCGATGACTACATCACCAAGCCTTTCGGCATGGACGAGCTGCTCGCCAGGTTGCGCGCAGCGCTACGCCATCAGTTGCAGACCCACGGCGAGCGGCCGGTTTTCCGGGTTGGCAATCTCTCGGTTGATCTCGTTCGCCGCATCGTCAAGGTCGGCGACCGCGAGGTTAAGCTCTCGCCCAAGGAATATGACCTGTTGCGGGTACTGGTCCAGCACGCCGGCAAGGTGCTGACCCACAAATTCCTGCTCGGCGAATTGTGGGACGATCTTACGGACGCACAATATCTACGGGTCTACGTGCGCCAGCTTCGGCAAAAGATCGAGGCCGACCCCGAGCGGCCGCAATACATTCTCACAGAGACGGGCATCGGCTATCGTCTGCGCGCTCCCGATTGAGCCGGCGGAGAACCCGCTACACCACTTCCTCACGACTTTTGTATATTGTTGAATCATGAAAGTCTCGGATTTCCTGTCTTCGGCGGACGTGATGGCCGATGCCGCGTTTGCCGATAAGCAAAAGCTTCTGGAAGACCTTGCGCGCCGGGCCGCGCCGATCGTCGACGTGCAGCCGGCACTGATCCTGTCGGAATTGCGCAAGCGCGAGCAGCTCGGATCGACCGGGATGGGCGGTGGCGTGGCGATACCGCACGCGCGCTTTCACCAGGTGCAAAAGCCTTTCGGAATGCTCGTTCGTCTTAAAAAGGCGATCGAATTCGATGCCGTGGATGGCAAGCCGGTCGATACGATTGCACTTTTGCTCTTGCCGGACGCGAGTGAAGGCGAGCGGCTCGGCGCGCTCGCCTGTATCGCCCGCAAGCTGCGAGACCCGGCCGCAATGACGGCTCTACGGCGGGCCCGCGACGGAGCGGAAATCTACCGCACATTGATGGCCGACTGATCGGTTGCGCTGTCGTTGTTTCCCTGGGCCATACTGCGGCCCATTTGGCGATATGGAATTGGGAGATACACTCGGGAAGGGAAACGTCACATGGCCGATGAGCTCGTTTTCTATACCAATCCGCGGTCGCGCGGCCGCATCGTGCGCTGGATGCTCGAAGAAGTTGGACGGCCCTACCGGACCGAGGTGCTCGACTACGGCACCACGATGAAGGCACCGGCTTATCTCGCGCTCAATCCTATGGGCAAAGTGCCGGCGATTACGCATGGCGATGCGGTTGTGACCGAATGCGCGGCAATCTGCGCTTATCTTGCCGACGCCTTTCCAAAGGCAAAGCTCGCACCGCCCTCCGGTGACCGGCTGCGCGCTCCGTATTATCGGTGGTTGTTCTTCACTTCGGGGCCGGTCGAGGCCGCCGTCAGCCACAAAGCGCTCGGCTTCACAGTCGGTCAATGGCAGGAACGCGAGGTACAGCTGCGATTTCGTCGCGATGACTTGGCCCGCCGCTTGAAGTCACTGCGTGCAACGGCTCATGAAGCGGAAACCCTCATATTGAAGTTCACTCATATCACAGACTACCTATCGAATGAGTTTCACGATTTGACAAATGTTTTACAGAGTGCCCAGATGGAATCACTAGTTGCCCTGCAAGTCTTGCAAATGCAAGAGGATGAACGCAGGGTGCTCGCACAAAGGTTGCACGACGGACCCATGCAGTCGCTGGCTGGCACCGCGATGAAGGCGCAATTGGTTCCAGTGGTTCCCGAACATGCAGGCATTAAGGAACAGGTTCGGCAGCAACTGAACGCAGTGATAGGCGATATTCGTCAAATTGTATTTGACTTGCGCCCACCTCTGCTGGACGATCTCGGTCTGATTCCGGCCCTCAAGCGATACGTGCAACAGTGGTCTGAATGGAACCAGCTGACGGTGCGAACGCAGCTGGTCGGAGTTGAAGTGATGCTGAGACCCACAGAAAAGATGACGGTCTTTCGCGTTGCCCAGGAAGTTTTGCAAAACATCGCTCAACACGCAGAGGCCACCCAGGTCGATATCGAATTGACATACGGCGTCGACAGTTTGACTGTGGAAATTCAGGATGATGGTGAAGGCGTTAAGGAAGTGAACTGGCTAACGTGGATCAACACGGGCCGACTCGGGCTCACCATGTCCAGGCAACGGCTGAGTATGTTGAAGGGCACGCTGGACCTCGCCCGAACGGAACCGTCTGGAACAAAAGTGACGATTGGCTTACCGATAACGAGGAGTGAACAAAATCATGTCGCAGGAAATCATTCGGATCGCCATAGCGGATGATAACGACCATTTTCGCGAAACTCTCCGAGACGTCCTGCAGTACGAAGAGGACTTTCAGGTGGTTGCACTGTGGAAAGACGGCGCAGAGGTACTGGCAGGATTAGAGTCCATTGCAACAGATATTCTGCTGTTAGACATCAACATGCCATTTGTAAATGGCGTTGAGGCGACCAAACAGCTCCAGGCCCAGTTTCCGAAGGTGAAAATTATCATTTTGAGCATGCACGACGACGAGGGTTATGTGTTGGAAACCCTGAAATCTGGGGCATCGGGATACCTGGTGAAGGACGGATCGGTAACGGAAGTGGTTCGGGCGATTCGGGAAGTAGCCGCAGGGCGCGCCATCGTCCATCCGCAGGTGACGCATACAGTGATTGCTCAGTTCCACGATCACACGCGTCTCAATGACTCGTGGAAAGAGGTCTTAACCAAACGCGAGATGGATGTACTAGAACAATTGGCGCTTGGTAAATCGAACGAGGAGATTTCTTTGACACTGGAGATAGCCGAAAAGACCGTAAAGAGTCACGTGTCCAGCATTCTGGCAAAACTCAGTGTTTCAGATAGAACACAAGCCGTCATTTTGGCCATGCGAAAGCGCTGGTTGCCGCAATAGCGCATCGTCCTCTTTCCTGCATATAGTGCAGGAAAGGGGGGTGAGGGGAATGCTCGCGGCGCTCTTGTTTTGGATGCTGGCTCTTTATGGCGCTGGCGTGATTGTGCGGCAGTGTGTCACACATATCAGAAATGTGCAGCAGCATGGGCATTCGCATCCTGTCGCTTTTGTATTGATTGTGCAAGACGCGGAACGACACATCGAAGGACTTCTGCGTTCCCTTTTGTTCAAAATGGCGAACGGTGCGCGGCAACATACGATCTACGTCCTCGACCTGTCGGAATCCATGGAAACGGAGCATATTGTGCGGCGGCTCGCATTGCGCAATCCCTGTTTAAGCTATGAGCACATTCAGTCGGAGGACGACCTCGACCGGGGGCTGCGGCGAATCTGTGTGAACGCGCCATCCATCGGATGCATCTACGACTTGCGTACGTGCGATATGATAGGAGATATATCACGCGATATGATTTCCATGTGTAGATAAAATGCGGGGCCGAAAAGGGTCAAGGTAAGATGACCCTTTTCGGACAACCTCATAAAGAGATAGATGAGAACGTAGAGACAAATGGGAGACGGGTGACGAAATGCGCAGTGTGAACCATCTGCGCAAAATCGGGATCGCGGTAATTGCTGCTCTGCTGGCAATTGCCGCGCTCATTCTCGCATACATGGAATTTCCCTGGAATCGCCACGAGCCAATCAGCATTCTGGCGACAGGGCTGCTTGTGATTGCCGTTGCCGAGTATACGCCAATCGAGACGGGCACCACCCGTTTCCGGTTCCGAATGGCTGCTCAGTTACCGTTTGCCATGTTGTTTGGCTTATTCCCCGTACTCGTAATGCAACTCCTGATGATGACAATCCGACAAGTCGGCATCTATGCATTAACCCGTTCGTTCACATTCTCACTGTCGCGCTTCGTATCATCATTTGCAGTGCCCTTCGCTGCTATGGTGTGGTATGACGAGTGGCAACTACACCTGTCTGCAACTGGATTTCACCGGACGTTGCTGCAAATTTCGACCATCCTCTTGTTTTGGATATTGGCGCTCAGTGCGCACAGTCTGCCCGGTGTTCAATCCGCCAAACACCCTTGGCAACCGGTCAGGGGCTGGCCTTTGTTGTTATTGGGGCTGGACGGCTTCTTGGCCGTGTCCGCCATTGCTGAGTCAATGTTTGGACATGCTCTCGTCGATGTCATCATGGGTCTACAGCTTGTGACCGTCGTGTTAGCAACGGGTTTCGCTGCCCACGCATGCATGCAACGTGCCCGCCTCATTCAAATACCTGCCTTACTGGAAGGTCTTACCCAAGACACGGCCGCCCCTGCGTTGGCGAACCACTTATTCGAGGCCACGGCCGCACTGCTGTCAGTGGATGTCCTTGAGTTGTGGCACAGGCAAAACGGTCCACAGCTGAACCTCTCCTACCGCAGAGACTTTCAAGCCGCGAGTCAGTTGGAGTTGGTGGATGAGTTAAGCAACTCCGTCCCAAGTGTTCAGCCAGGTGAAGGGCTGGTTGGCTTTTGTGCGTCTTCACGTGATGTTGTTTGGGTAGGCTCCAGCCGTCAACCCCTCCTGTTCGCCTGGGACATCGACCGTTCACAGTTCCCAAGTGCAATGGCGGTGCCAATTCTAGACGATGACGAGGTGCAAGCGGTTTTAGTCATGTACCACCGGAGGTCAGTGTTGGCGTACCGCAAGCACGATCGCGAAGTGATACACACACTTGCCTCCCACTTCAGCCAGCTGTATCATAGCCTGCGCCGCCTCGAAGTGACCAAACTGCAGTCGGAGACGGATGAACTGACGGGTCTTAACAATTACCGTTACTTTGACATGGCACTGCACGAATGTGTCCATCAGAGCGACGAAGTGGGGTTGCCTGTCTCGCTCCTGATTTTGGACATCGATCATTTCAAGCAAATCAACGATACATACGGTCACCTTGCCGGCAACGAAGTGCTTCAACAATTGGCAGACGTGTTCCGCGACATGTTACGTGAAGACGACATCATTGCCCGGTATGGAGGCGAGGAGTTTACAATTCTACTCCCCGGACTGGGACAAAACAACGCCGAAGTGATTGCAGAGCGCATCCGCCATCGCGTCGAGGAAATGGTCTTCGAAATTCACTCCGATCTCGATGGTCCCCCAAACGAAGACGGCCCCGCCGGCATCGCCAGGCATTTGATTCAACTGACGGTCAGCATCGGCGTCGCCACGTATCCGACCAACGCGGAGTCGTCCCTCACCCTCATCCGCCACGCCGACCGGGCAATGTATATCGGCTCCAAGCAAAGCGGCCGCAACCGCGTAACGGTATACGTCGGCGCGGAGTGAGCGGGGGAGTGGCGCGGGCGGCTGTGGTGACCAGGGGGCTGGCGCCGCGCGATGGCAGTGGCGAGTGCGGTCACTTGAAGGGATCGTGATCGCGATCGGCGTCGCAGTGGTGCCTGCGGTTACCTTAAGCGATCGCGAGCCCCGTCGTACCCAGATAACGTCAGTTTTCAACTAATCGGCGTTTTTTCGGAGACTGACCTTCCGGATTAGCGCCATAAATCGATCTATTGGGCGATCCAGCGATCGACGAGACCTTCAGTTTGGCCGAATAAGCCGAATGGCGGCTTTATATTGAATCCCGAATGCCTTGTAATGGCCATTAGGCTGGATCGCGACCTTATTCCGTCGCGGCCAATTGACTCGTTGTCGAATTTGGTAGTAATCAATAGAAAAGTGTCGGGTAAATCTAGTAATCGAATTGGTAAACGTTATATAATATATTCATCGGGGTGTAACTCCTACATCAAACTACATCGCACCGGCTGCCATCTACTCTAAATTTTCGAAGATGGGCAACTTTAGACGCCGCACTCGTCGTACTAGCACTTCAGATGAAGGCACAGCATGTGCCCAATCTGAAGGAGGAGCCACCGATATGTCTACAAAAAGTAAAGACCGTTTTATTTCTTGGAGCGATTGCGATGTTCACCGTCGCAGCTCAGGCTGGGTTTGGTATTAATCCAAACGGCGTATCAGGTTTATTGTTCTAATACACTTGGGCCGGGGGTATTCCCGGCTCATTTGTACACCCATTGGTTCAGAATGAGGAGGAACACCTGTGTTTACTGTGTTGGTCATAGCGGCTGGATTGCTGATAGGGTGGTTCCGCAAAGGCAGTCTGTGGTCAATTACCAACATCAAGTTTCGCCTCATCTGGTTACTTCCCGGCGCTTACATACTCGAGTATGTTTCTATACATCACTTACAAGGTCAAATCTATGAAATTTGCATTTTGATCGCCTATCTTGGACTGATATTGTTCTGTTCATTGAACTATAAAATTGCCGGAATCAAATGGGCGCTTTCAGGTACAGTAGCCAATTTCCTGGTGATGTCCTTAAATGGCCTGAGGATGCCCGCCTATCTCCCCGCTGTGAGAAAGATGGCGCCGCAGACGATCCCAGCGTTAATGAAAGGCGACTACCTTAAAAGCGTAGCTATGACTTCGCATACGCATCTGAACCCTTTAGGTGACATTTTTAATGTATCCGTACTGACACCAAATCTCGTTAGTTTTGGCGATCTGCTGTTTTCACTGGGGATCATTGTGTTCCTCCAGCATGCCATGCGCTCCTCAATGGAGGTGAATCAGTCAAGTGTTGAAGCAAAGACTTCGTAATCTTGGTATTGTGGTGCTGTCCTTATGTTTGTGGACTGCTTTACTAACTATGCTAAATACTTGGACAGTTCATATGTCAATTGACGAGTGGGTTGTATTTTACACCCTGCTGGGTTTACTTGTGTTGGTGGAGCACTTTAAAGTTTCAGTTCGCGGTGATATTGTACTTTATCTGGAGACTGTCTATCTCGTCGCCTTTACTTTATTATATCCATTGCAAGTGGTTATTTGGGCAGGCATTACCTATGCAGTCTTGTCGGCGTTTAGGAACAAGTATTGGTATCTGCAATTTTTTAACGCAACGTTGTTCGTATTTTGTGCTGTGGTTTCAAAGCTTATCGCGACAGGAATCGTACCCACACATCCCAGGAATTGATAAATATTTATTTTTTGCTGTTGTACACAACTGTGTATTTTTCAATAAATGTCATTGGGACAGGATTAGGCTTGGTAATCTGGGGAGGAGAGGGCCAACGCTCAGTCAAGCCCTAAGAGGTATCACCGTGCAATCCGTCACCGCTTACGTTGTCAACATTGCAATCGGTGTGTCGTTATCCCTAATCATCCGCCAGGCAGGCCTTCCGGGCGCGATTCTGTTCACCGGACTCATCATACTCGTCGCACACTTCTACCGGGACTACTTCAAAATGGCGAACCATTTCCGTGAACTCTCCATTCGTGACGAAGTCACGAGTATTCATAATCACCGCTATATTCATTCTCACATGGACAAGCTCATTGAAGAGGAAACACCTTTCGCGCTGTTGATGTTGGACATTGACCACTTTAAGCGGTACAACGAACACTTTGGCCATGTGCAGGGCGATCACGCGTTGCATCTGATTGGCAACGCTTTGGAAGCCGTGCGAGTCGAAGGTGAGGAGGTTGCAAGGTACAGCGGTGAAGAGTTTGCTGTGCTTTTGCCCACCGCTGATGAGGACGAAGCCACCCATCGCGCGGAGGCTTATCGAACCGCCATTGAAGAGACCGTCTTTCCGGGAGCGGGATTTTGCCTCTGAGGAGCGTTTGACGGCCAGCATCGGCATCGCTTGTATCCTAAGATGGCAACCAATAAGAAAGAACTGCTGATGACGGTGGATGACGCCTTGTATCGCGGCAAATTTGACGGCAGGAATAAGGTGTCCATGTCACCTCTATCCGACCAGTTCCAGGAGAAATGGGAGCGTCGGAGGAAGACGAGGAATCGTTAAGACGATTAACGTGTTCGTGATGATTCAAATTCACAGCATCGCTATACACAGCGGCACCACCGAACCGCGTCGTCCGTTACTCAACCGCTTTGGCGAAAAAAGTGGGCTTGGGCGATGAGCAACTGCGCTATCTGCGATTTGCTGCATTTCTCCACGATATCGGGAAGGTCCAAATCCCGGTTGAGATTCTGACGAAACGTTCCTTTTTGACCCAGGAAGAATGGGGAACCGTTGTGAAGAGCCACGTGGAACTCGGTGTTGAGATCACGCAGCCCGTTAAGGGTCTCGAGGCTTGTTTACCGATTATTCGCCACCACCACGAACGATTCGATGGCGGCGGGTATCCGGATGGTATTGCGGGCGAGGAAATACCGTATTTAGCCCGTATTGTGACCGTGGTCGACAGCTTTGACGCCATGACGACCAGCCGCCCGTATCAGCGGAAACGGACCATGGATGAAGCGTTTCAAGAGCTCAGGACCTGTGCGGGCAGACAATTCGATCCGGTACTGGTTGAGCCCTTTATCGAAGTCGTTCAGGAAATCGGCCTCCTCATCGAGGAGGATGAAGAACAAGAGTTGGCGTAGGCCGGTCACGTAAATGTGTCTATCGGTTTATTCCATATAGGTGCTTGCGCTCATGCGGTCCTCACTCTGAAGTCGCTGCATGACCTCTTTCATTACTTCCCGCCCCGCCTCTAAATCACCCGCCTCCCTCAGCCATCGTAATAACAGACTTTGGCCAAACAACACCTCATCCAAAGGCAGTACACCATCTGCTTGTTTAATCGCAGTCTGAAGTTTGCGGATCGCTCGCCGCGACTGATGCTGTGCATACTCTGATTGGGCTAGGAGAACTTCCAAGTGATATTGAATTTGAATGGCATCCACTTCGGTCAGTGAAAAGTGTGCCAACAACGCCATGGCGTCATGAATGCGGTTCGTGGCCGTCTCGTACTCAGCGTGTTCAATGAGGTTGCGAATCCATGAGATGTCTGTTTCGAAAGCAGCCTTTGGTTCTGCAGTGCAGAGTGCAATCATGGATTGCAACCAGGGGTTGTAGTTAGCATCGTGATCCGCATGGCTATGGGCTTTGAGTTCAGCCTGAATTCGATTTCTTGCCGTAATCCCGATGCCAATCTCGAGCGCCCAAACGGCTTTTTCCAATAAGTCGAGTGGCTTTTTGTTTTCAGTCTGTTCTAGGCTTTGCATGGCGTCTGAATACAAGGACTCCGACAGTGAGCGGATGTCCGACCAGGCCTCACTGTACTGTGCAGCCTTCTGAAGATGGCTGGCAGCCCGTTCCGTCTCACCGAGTTGTATATGTGCACGATACATGGCAAAGGAGGCATCCGCCATGATGGTTTCAACGCGTAATCTCGAACGAGACGACGTAGATGGGTATCCGTTCTCCAATCGTTATCGCACGTTCCCATTCGCGCGATTGCCGCCCGCAAATTGTTTGTGTCATACTCCGCATATGCCGTTAAATGATAGACCAGCAACAAGGTATCCCGGTCCTGGCTGAACAGTGCGTACTCACGAAGCTCTTCTAGGATTCGGATACACGCTGCATACTGCTTGTCCTGCAACAACATCCGTGCGAGCATCTCTTTGTACTTGGTGATCGTGCGTCAAAGACGGTAACTTCCGGGGAGAGTGCAGATTTCGCCCGTTGTGTTTCGTTCAGGAGTAAGTGATAGTTGGCCTTCGTCAACTGAAGATCGGGCGTAAACTCTTCATCCACATCATCCACAAAGTGCTCAACCGGCATGCCGAGGCGTTTTGCAATGACTTGAAGTAGAGGTATCGAGGGCCGTGTCTTGTTCATTTCAACTTGACTAATCATGCTTGCAGTAACGAGATCGCCAGAGAAATCCGCCTGCGTCAAGCCACGCAACTGCCTGGCAGCTCGTATCTTTTCCCCTACCGTCGCCAACCGTGTCACCACTTTCCTGTCTATCCATATCGCGTATTATCAAATCATTAACCTGATATTACCACAACGGATAAAGTTATTTGCCCGCGGGGCCTTAAAATATGATTAAATGAACTCAAATTTATTGATGAACCATTGAATTGAATTCCAGGACTTAAAAAGAGGGGTACTATGGGGAAGATTGCGTTTGTAACCGACAGCACGGCGTATTTGACACAGGAACAGGTCGAAAAGTACCAGATTCATGTGGTTCCACTCGGCGTCATTTTTGGCGATCACGTGTATCAGGAGGGCGTGGATTTATCCACGGATGAGTTCTACCAACGACTTCAAGCGGGTGAGGCCTTGCCGACCACTTCGCAGCCGCCGATTGGCGAGTTTGTTTCGCTCTTTGAGCGTCTCCTGGAGACCCACGACGATATCCTCTGTCTCATGCTCAGCGACAAGTTGAGTGGAACCTATCGCACCGCCGTTTCGGCAGCAGAAATGGTGAATGCGCAGCGCATCCACGTTGTGGACTCCCGCATCGCCAGTTATGGTATCGCAGGACCCGTGATGGACGGTGCGGAACTCGCCTCGCATGGTGCAACTGTCGAACAGATCCTCGAACTATGGGAAAGAGTCCTCGCGGGTCAACACGCTTACTTTATCCTTGACACGCTGGAGTACCTGCACAAAGGTGGCCGGATTGGCGGCGCTGCGGCGGCTTTCGGTGCACTCTTGCAGATCAAGCCCATTTTAACCTTGGTGGATGGTCGCATCGACTTATTCGAAAAGGTGCGGACACATCGCCGAGCTATGGAGCACATGTTCGCACAGTTGGAATCCATCGCATCCTCAGGTGTGTCACTGAAGTTGGCCGTCGTTCACTCTCACCGATTGGCCGATGCGGTAGCGCTGCGTGACGATCTGGCTGTGCGGTTTCCAAACATCGAGCTGGAAGTCAGTGAATTGGGCCCAGTGATTGGCGCCCATACGGGGCCAGGTGTTCTGGCATTTGTCTTCTATTCCAATGTGTTGCGGGATGTGCAGTAAGTCATGTTGGTACGGGGTGCGCATACGGCGAAGTTTGTCGTCGTGCGTACCGCCAACCAACTGCTGAACTGGGTCTACCCTGAGGACGGCGCGATTTGCATTGTCTGCAAACGCCCCATGTTGCCGAGGGAGCACGCCAATGATCACGTCTGGAGGCCCTGCAGCCCCCAGGAGTCTGCGCCTTCTGTTTGACGGGGCAACCCTGCGACACACGGCGTCCCATCGTCGGCAGAGTCAGCTTGCAAGCTGGCCAACTTGCCATCCTCTGTGCGGCCCCATATGAAGGTTGGCTCCGCGATGCCCTCAGACACTGGAAGTATGACGGCTCGCTGCAATTGACGGACTGGTTTTCCACGCTGATGGTTCATGCCGTGAACCAAATTGGCCTGTTGCAATGGGACTACATTGTTCCGGTACCTACGGCGAGGGACCGAAAGAAAAAGCGAGGGTACGATCACGTCGGAATCCTCTCGCAACGACTGTCTCACCACTTGAACATCCCCCAGTTATGGGCCCTGTCCCGCGCTCCATCCGCGGTGCCCGACGCACAAACACGCTTGACCCAATCACAGACAACGCGATCCAGAGCGGAACGTTCTCGTGCCTTGCTTGGACAATTTCAGCTGACGAAATCTGCCGTCGACTTGTGCGACAAAAACGTACTCTTAAGTCGATGATGTGGTGACAACTGGGGCAACCATGCAGGCATGTGCCAACTTGTTGGCGAATTCAAAAGCCAATAGGATTCACGCACTGGCGATTGCCCACGTGCAGTAGCACGAACTGTCATCGTTTTACCTATCGTTTTGTGCGTTTAGGAGGGACCCAAATGGCGGTTGCAAACTGCAAACGCTGCGGACAGATGTTTCATCGTACCAATCGCGCGATTTGTCCGGACTGCGTCGCAGAAGAGGATGAGGCGTTTCAAATAGTCCGCGCTTACCTTAAGCAACATCGTGAAGCCAATATGCAACAGCTCGTTGATGAAACGGGTGTCGACGAGGAGTTCATCATCGACATGTTGCATGAGGTCGTCTGTTTTTGGGGGACAACCCAAACTTCACATATGAATGTGAACGGTGCGGAGGACCTACTCAGACGGGGCGTTACTGTGCATCTTGTACAAAGGAATTGAGTGGAGCATTCAGCTTCGCACGCGATGACATCAAACAGCGGCGGATCGCGCAACAGGATAAAGGCCCCGGTTACTTCTCCAGAGGCTAGAATCAGGCCTCACATTCGACAAACAATTCTGAATTTCGACAGGAAATCTACTGCTCGCCGGCGTATAATGAGGGTACGAAGGAGAGTGAAGTCTATGCAGATTCAAATTCGCGGTAACCACATGGACGTAACCCCTGCGCTCGAGGATTATGCTAGAAAGAAGCTAAGTCGTATGGAGCGGTACTTTGACGCTCCACCTCAAAAGGAAGTTTCAGTCACGATGTCGATTGTCGGAGGTCTGCACAGAATTGAAGTGACCATGTTATTGCATGGGGTCTTATTCCGCGCAGAAGAACAGTCAGAGGATATGTACGCATCGGTCGATCTCGTTGTAGATAAGCTGGAGCAACAAATTAATCGCCATAAGCAAAAGCTCAATCAGAGGTTCCGTGATCAAGGCCTGAGAACACGCATTAAGGCGTCGGCCGAGAACGGAGCCTTTTCACGTCCGATTACAGCGTCTGGTGACCCCGATTATCAACTCGACTATCAAATTGTTCGAACCAAACGATTCCCCATGAAGCCAATGGACGTTGAAGAGGCGGCCATGCAGATGGACCTGCTTGGGCACGACTTCTTCATGTTTATGAACGCAATCACAGACGAGGTCAACGTGATTTATCGTCGGAAAGAAGGAAAAACTACGGCTTGATAGAGCCGCGTTAGGATAAAATGTTACGCTTCAATTGCAAACGGGTGTTGTGCACGCAGGCGCTCTCAAGGCGCCTGCGTGTTTATATAAAACATACCCTCATGGGATACCTTGATCTCTATGGAGTTGTGATATTTCCAGCCCTTTTGTACAATCGATAACTAGGAGAATGGGTCGCTTTGGCTTAGGCTCCAGAAAGGGGCGTACCTTTCGGTGGGTATCGTAAAGCAGATTATTGATGGGAACGAACGTGAAATTGCCCGATTGCGCAGAAAGGTCACTCGCATTAACGCGTTGGAACCAGATTTGGAGAAGTTGTCCGATGACGATTTGCGCGGTAAAACGATAGAGTTTCGTGAACGGTTGGTAACGGAGAAAAGTTGGACAACCTGCTGTCGAGGCGTATGCGGTGGTGCGCGAAGGCTCGAAGCGCGTCCTCGGTCAACGGCACTTTGACGTCCAGTTGATGGGCGGCATCGTATTGCACCATGGCCGTGTCGCCGAGATGAAAACCGGCGAAGGCAAGACATTGGTCGCAACACTGCCGTCCTATCTGAACGGATTGACGGGAAAAGGCGTACACGTCGTCACCGTCAACGACTATCTGGCGCGTCGCGACTCTGAATTCGTGGTCAGCTCCACCGTTTTCTCGGGTTGACCGTTGGGCTCAACATCACGAGATGGATCCCGCATGCGAAGCGCGAAGCGTACGCCGCAGACATCACGTACGGAACGAACAATGAATTCGGTTTCGACTATCTGCGAGACAACATGGTCATGACCCTCAATGACATGGTGCAGCGCAACTGAACTTCGCCATCGTCGACGAAGTGGACTCCATCTGATCGACGAAGCGCGTACACCGCTCATCATCTCGGGGCCGGCGGAAAAGTCGGCTGATCTCTACTTCCGCGCCGACCTGTTCGTCCGTCGCTGCCAAACAGACGACTACCAGGTCGACGAGAAGATGCGCACGGCGAACCTGACCGACACGCGTCCACAAAGGCGGAACGCTTCTTCGGCGTGGACGAACTGTTCGATCCCGACAACGTCACGCTCATGCACCACATCACCCAGGCGTTGAAGGCCCACGGCCTCATGAAACGCGACAAGGACTATGTCGTCGCCAACGACGAGATTGTGATCGTCGATGAGTTCACCGGTCGTTTGATGCAGGGTCGCCGCTACAGCGAAGGCTTGCACCAGGCCATCGAGGCAAAGGAAGGCGTTCGCGTCCAGAACGAGTCAAAGACCCTGGCGACCATCACGTTGCAGAACTACTTCCGCATGTATGACAAGCTGTCCGGGATGACCGGTACAGCGAAGACGGAAGAAAAAGAGTTTCAGGAAATCTACGGCATGGATGTCGTCGTCATTCCGACCAACCGTCCGATGATCCGAAGCGACGTGCATGATGTCATTTACAAGACGGAACGTGCCAAGTTCAATGCTGTCGTAGGAGAAATTGTGGAATCATATCAGAAGGGGCAACCTGTACTGGTTGGCACCACATCCATTGATAAATCCGAGTACCTTTCGGATTCCTACACAAGCGCGGTATTCCGCACCAGGTGTTGAATGCGAAGCAGCATGAACGCGAGGCCGAAATCGTGGCACAGGCGGGCCAAACGAAGACGGTGACCATTGCGACGAACATGGCCGGTCGAGGCACAGACATTCTCCTCGGAGAAGGCGTACCCGGCGTCGGCGGTTTGCATATCATCGGAACAGAGCGTCACGAAAGCCGTCGGATTGACAACCAGTTGCGTGGTCGTTCAGGTCGCCAGGGTGATCCCGGTGCGTCTCAGTTCTTCTTATCCCTCGAGGATGACCTGTTGCGGCTGTTCGGTTCAGACAACATCAAACGCCTGATGGACCGTTTGGGCCTTGAAGAAGACCAGCCCATCGAAAACCGGATGTTGACAAACGCGATGGAACGGGCGCAAAAAAAGTCGAAGCGAACAACTACGACATTCGCAAGCACGTATTGCGGTATGACGATGTGATGAACAAGCAGCGCGAAGTCATCTACCGGCAACGTCGAGAAATTCTCGAGCGCGAGAATCTTCGTGAAATTGTCGAGGGCATGGGCAAAGACCTGGTCGACAACATGCTGGATGTCTACTGTTCTGCCGAGCAAATTCCGGAAGACTGGGGATATCAGCGGACTGTTGGCATACGCCGAACATCACTTCCTGGGTGCCGAACAGATGACCGAGGAAGAACTGCGCAAACTCGACCGCGATGAAATTCGTGATCGCCTGAATGAACTGCTTATCGCGAACTATGATGAACGCGAACAAGACCTGGGCGACTTCCTGCGCGATCTCGAACGTGTCGTGCTCCTGCGCACCGTTGATTCGAAGTGGATGGATCACATCGACGCCATGGACCAGTTCCGGCAAGGCGTACACCTTCGCTCATACGGGCAGGCCGATCCCTTGGTCATCTACCAGCGTGAAGGCTTCGAGATGTTTGAGGCAATGATCCACAGCATCGAGGAAAGAGGTCATCCTGTACGTGTTTAAGGCCAGTGTATCCACTGCGCCAGAGCCGATTCCCATTCATGACTCCACACCGATTCAGGGCGGTTGATGATGTATTTGTTGGCGTTGTTCGAGACGTCGATGAATAAGGAATAGGCGGAACGAATTGAGTTGTACCGAAAAATGACAACGATGAGGTGAGCATATGGCCGAAACATTCGGCGAACTACGCTCTGAATTACAAACTATGGCTAAACGATTAGCGGACATCGGCAGGTTCTTCTGACGTTGCTGCGAAGCAACAACGAATCGAGACCCTGGAAGCCAAAATGGCGGAGGCGTCCTTTTGGGATGACCAGAACGGCGCACAAAAAGTAATCAATGAAGCCAACGCGCTTCGTGCAATTGTCGATCAAATGCGCCAGTTGGAGAGCCAACAGGACGACTTGCAGGTGACATTGGAGTTGGCGGCGGAAGAAGATGATACCGACATGTTCGCCGAAGCGAATTCGTTGGCAGCGAAACAGGAGAAGGACATTGAATCGTTTGAGCTGCAGATGATGCTGTCCGGTGAGTACGACCGGAGCAATGCCATCCTTGAACTTCATCCCGGCGCTGGCGGCACAGAGTCCCAGGACTGGGCATCTATCTTGCTCCGGATGTATACGCGCTGGGCCGAGGACCGCGGTTACAAGGTCGAAACCATCGATTATCTACCCGGCGACGAGGCCGGCATTAAGAGTGTGACGCTGCTCATTAAAGGGCATAATGCGTACGGATATCTCAAAGCCGAAAAGGGTGTGCATCGGCTCGTCCGAATATCACCGTTTGCTTGCCCGCCTTGCGCGCCGCGATCACCGGGGGTG
>CAWHPH010000003.1:0-42526 GCA_963831135.1 uncultured Alphaproteobacteria bacterium | reverse complement strand
CTTGCAGCCGGGCGCGCATTCGCGCGACCCGGTTGGGGGGAGGGAGAAATGGCGCGGAGCGGCCTGGGCGTATTCGGAAAGCTGCGCGCCAGATGCTTGCCGCTGACGTTGCCGTTATCGACCGGCTTGATCGGCCGGCCTTGGTATTGCTCGACGCCGCCGCGCTCGCGCACCCAGGCGGCGCGGGCGCGCGGCAGGCCCTTTTCCACGTCGATCTTTGCCTCCGGGTCGGTGTAGGGGCCGGAGGGATCGTAGACCGGAACCGGCGGCTCGCCGGACGAGACATCAAGCGCAATCTCGCGCAGCGGCACTTTCAGATCGGGCGCCGCCTCGGGCGTCGCATAGACCTTGCGTGAGCCGGTGATCGGGCCGGTCGTGACCTTCGGCGTGGCGAGATCGGATTCGGCGAGATGCTTGTTCATTGGGGGTATTCCTTTTGTCTGGGCATGATCTGATCCGAAAACCGGCTCCCACTTTTCGGGATCATGCCTCGTCTGGGCATGATCTGATCCGAAAACCGGCTCCCACTTTTCGGGATCATGCCTCGTCTGGGCATGATCTGATCCGAAAACCGGCTTCCACCCCGGATCATGTCCGGGGCATGCTTTTTCGGGATCATGTGTCTGTTCTTGTCGGCCGTTATTTGTTCCTTGCCCGGTAACCCTCGAAGCAGAGAAACGCGCCGACCACGAGAACGACGATGGTGACGATGAGCAGCACGATCGGGTGGGAATAGATGTCGGTCGCGAGCGTTGCCGTGGTGGCCGGCAGCATCAGGCGGATGACGCCGCCGATCACCAACAGCCAGCCGATGATGGTGACGATGACAGGCCACCCGCCGGTCCATGTCCGGTGCACATTGAGGATGGCGAGCCCCGGAATGAGCGATATAGAGTCCGGAAAAGTAGATCAGCGTCGGGCTGTGCACGGCTTCCAGGATCAGGGCGGTATAGAATGGACCGTTGAGCAAGATGCCCAGCCCGATGGCAACGAAAGCGGGGCCGATCAGTCTGGCGACAAACACGGCTGGCTGCATGGCAAATCTTCTCCCGTTCGCGCGCTCTCGTGTTGCGCGCATGGCAAGGCTGTCGCGGGAGGTGCTGGCACTGTAAGGGTATTCCTGTCCCTTCGCCGGCATGACCCGGATCAGGTTCAAAGGGTTTCCGCGGACGCGGCCTCTCAGCTCCTCC
This sequence comes from uncultured Alphaproteobacteria bacterium, assembly GCA_963831135.1. Lineage (GTDB taxonomy): Bacteria > Pseudomonadota > Alphaproteobacteria > Rhizobiales > Xanthobacteraceae > BOG-931. The sequence continues at coordinate 41,336 of CAWHPH010000003.1, read as the reverse complement.
CGGAGCTCCCCTCGGAACACCGTTAATGTAAGCCGATGGCGCAGCGTGTCAACGCGGGGAGCGGGCAAAGCCAACTGCCCCGAAATGCGGGCGTCGTCATGGCCGGCTTGACCCGGCCATCCACGTCTTCGTTCGTTCCGCGGCTTAAGTCATGGATGCCCGGCACCAAGGCCGGGCATGACGCGCTCGGTGCGGACGGGCGTTCCCGAGACGTTCACCGTCCGCTCTTCTGCCGGGCGAGCGCGTCGTCCCAAAGCTTGGCGCGGTTGGCGTCGAAGACGAGCGCGGGATCTTCCGGCATGGTCATCCACACGCCGTGCGCCAGCTCGGTGTCGAGCTGCGCCGGCGCCCAGCCGGCATAGCCGAACGCCACCAGACTTTTGTCCGGACCCTTGCCGAGACCGATATCGTGCAGCACGTCCGGGCCGATGGTCAGCGCCACGCGGCCGTCGATGGCGATCGTGTCGGGACGGCGGTATTCGGCGCTGTGCAGCACGAAGGCCACGCCCGGGTCGACCGGGCCGCCGAGAAAAACCATGACCTCGCCGTGCACGCCCTCGGCATCGTCGCCGAAGGCTTTGAGCAAATCGGCGACGGGAAGGGTCTTGCGCGGCCGGTTGATGACGATGCCGAGCGCACCTTCGCGACTATGCTGCACCAAGAGAATGACGGTGTGGTCGAATTCGGGCTGGCGCAGATCGGGCGATGCGATCAGAAGCTGGCCGGCGAACGACGCGGCTCCCGCAACATCCGGCGCGGTCGGGCGAGCCGCATGCAGCACCGTCGCCGGCGCGACCAAAGCCGCGGCGAACACGATCCAGCGCTTGAAGCCCGACCGAAACACACGCGACCCGCAGCTTGCTACGCGCCCGCCCCTCGGACGGATCATTCACCCAGGTCGGCGTGGATTCAATAGGGGCAAATAGATTTCGTCATTCCGGGGCGGCCCGAGAGGGCCGAACCCGGAATCCATAACCACAGGTCAGCGAATATGGATTCCGGACAGCCGCCGACTTGGACTTTGGTGTCGATCTCGGGAACACCCGAGATCGATGGCTTCCGGAATGACGAGGGGGCGTGGGCGGATCAAACAAACTGCACGGCGATGCCGCCGAGCGCGCCGAAATCGGCGTGCAGCGTGTCGCCCTTCTTGGCGTGCACCACGCGCGTGAAGGAGCCGGCGAGCACGAGATGGCCGGGCTCGAGCGTCACGCCGTGCGCGCCGAGCTTGTTGGCAAGCCAGGCGACGCCGAGCGCCGGATGGCCGAGCACGCCGGCGGCGACGCCGGTCTCCTCGATCTCCGAGTTGCGGTACATGATGCCGCCGACCCAGCGCAGATCGATGTCGAGCGGCCTGACCGGCCGGCCGCCGATGACGATGCCGGCGGCGGCGCCGTTGTCGGACACGGTGTCGAAAATCTTGCGCGGATCCTGCAGCCGGGCGTCGACGATCTCGATGGCCGGTACGACATAGTCGGTGGCGCGCAGCACGTCGTGCAGCTGCACGCCCGGGCCCTTGAGCGGCTTGCCGAGAATGAAGGCGAGCTCGATCTCGACGCGCGGCAGACAGTAATTCTCATGCGGCACGCGGCCGCCGTCCGGCACCATCATGGTGTCGAGCAGGTGGCCGTAATCCGGCTCGTCGATCTGCGATGAGCGCTGCATCGCCTTCGAGGTGAGCCCGACCTTGTGGCCGATCAGCCTGGCGCCGGCGGCGATCCTGCGTTTGGCGACCTCGATCGAGATCGCGTAGGCGTCCTCCATGGTGATATCGGGCCAGGTCTTGGAGAGCTGCACCACCTGCTTGCGCGCTGTTTCCGCCGCAACGAGAATATCTGCGGCTTTGTTACGATCGGCTTCGGACATCATGGCCGCGCACCACTCCTTTGGCTGTTGGCTGAATATAACTACTGGCAGACCGCGCGCGTGACGACCGATTCCGGCGCGCATTGCACGCTTGGCGTCTGGCCGGCCTGCGACGGCTTGGGATCGCATTTTTGCGCGCTGCGGACGTCGAGCGGCGACCCGCCGGCAAAGCCTTTGGCGCGGCACCCGTTCGCCGCCGCCGTCGCGCAATCGGAACCGCCGTTCGGCGCCCGCGCGCAGACCTCGCGGACCTCGATCACGCGCGTGTTCGGCAGCCGCACGATGGCGGTCGCCGCGTTCTTTGTTGCCTCGACAGCGCCTTTCATTGCATCCGTCGCCGTCGATGCGGCGCCCTTGGTGGCCTCGACGGCATTCTTCATGGCGTCCTGGGTGGTGCTCACGGCGCTCGAGGCCGTGTCTTTGGCAGCGTCGGCAGCGCTCTTGCCGGTCTCCTCCGGCTTTTTGTTTGGATCGCCATCCGCGCCGCGCGTATCTTTTGATTTTCGATCAAACAACGCGATCGAATCGTCCCACCAGGTTTTCAGCTGATGCAGGAAGCCCGGCCGGTAAGCGGGTTCCGGCTGCGGCGAGACGGGCGGCGGCGTGCCCGCGGCCGGCGGCGAAACGGTGGTTGCAGAGGCAGGCGGTGACGGCGCCGCCGGCGCTGGAGCGGGCGCCGCCGACGCGGGGTTGTTGCTCTGGGCCAGCTGATTATTGCTCTGGGCGAAAGCGAACCCGGCGACGACTGCCGCCAGCAACAAAGCAACGAGCGCCGCAAAGGCGGTGCAGCAAAAGTGCTTTTGTTTCGCGAACCTCGTCATGGTCAGCGCGCATTCGTGCGTTTGCGGAATGGAGCGATCGTCGCCCTAGAGCACATCCCGATTTGGTTGAATCGAGATGTGCTCTCAATTCTTGTCTGGCCGCATGTCCTTTTCGAAAAACCGGTTTCCACCCCGATCAAGTCCGGGGCGGGCTTTTTCCGGGACATGCCCTAAAATACCCGGACGACCACGATAAAGCCAATCACAACGCCGATCGCCGCCAGCCCGGTCCAGAGGCCCAATCGCTTCTCGATGATGACGCGCGCGCTGGCGCCGTAGCGGTTGAGCAGAAAAGCCTCGACAAAGAAGCGCGCGCCACGCGTGATCAGCGAGAGGATGACGAACAATGGCAGATTGAAGCCGGCAAAGCCCGAGGTGATGGTCACGAGCTTGTAAGGGATGGGCGTCAATCCCTTGAGCAGAATGATGAGCGCGCCATATTGCGCGTAGCCGGCGCGAAATGTTTCGACTTTCCCGCCGAGGCCGTAAAAATTGATCAGCCACTGGCCCGCGGTGTCGTAGAGCACGGCGCCGATGAAATAGCCCAGCAAGCCGCCGGCGACCGACGTCAGCGTGCAAACGGCCGCGAAGAACCATGCGCGCTCCGGGCGCGCCAGCGACATCGGGATCAGCATGATGTCGGGCGGCACCGGAAAGAACGAGCTTTCGGCAAACGACACGGCGCCCAAGATCCACGCCGCGTGCGGTTTGCCGGCGGCGTCGACGCACCAATCATAAAGGCGGCGGAGCATGGTTGGATTGCTAGCCGCGAGCAGAGTGCTTGTCCATCCGCCGTCGGCTCAACGGCGTTTGCGCAGGCGGCGGCTTTCGAGCGCGATGATCTGACGGCGCGTCGTATCGTCGAGCACTTTCTTCGGCACCTTCTCGGCAATACCCAGGAGCCGCTCGCGCCGATCCATCTCCCGCCAAACATCCTCGGGACGGATGCCGGACGCGACCCAGAGCACCACGAGGTTGTAGATCAGATCGGCGCTTTCCTTGACGACCGCGTCGCGGTCGCCGTTCATGGCATCGATCACCACTTCGACCGCTTCCTCGGCGAGCTTCTTCGCCATCTTGCTGCGGCCCGAGCGAAGAAGCCGCGCCGTGCGCGAGGTCGACGGATCGTCGTTCCTGCACGCCTGCGCCGCCTGGAAAAGCCGCGAGATCGAATCAGCCATGGCCGCACGAGTAATATCGCGATAACGTCGCAATTGTGTTAAAGTTGGTTATCTTGCGGGTTAATCCTGCCTTATTTGACCGTTTTGGTTTATTTGGGCGGCCTATTCGTCTGATTTGTTTGCTTGATTAATCGTCCAGCGCCAGCAACCCGGCATTGCCGCCCGCTGCCGCGGTGTTCACGGTCACGGTCTGCTCGGTCGCAAAGCGGCGAAGGTAGTTCGGGCCGCCCGCCTTCGGCCCGGTGCCAGACAATAATGTGCCGCCGAAGGGCTGGGTGCCGACCACCGCGCCGATCATGCTGCGGTTGACGTAAATGTTGCCGTGCGGGAGGCGGGCGGCGGCACGCTCGACGGTGCGGTCGATGCGGGAATGAAGACCGAGCGTCAGCGCGGTGCCGTTGGCCGCAATGTCGTCGAGCAGCGCGTCGAGCTCTTCGGCGCCCCAGCGCGTTACGTGGAGCACGGGGCCGAAGACTTCCTCCCTGAGCTCGCGGGCGCGGTCGAGCTCGATCAGGGCCGGCACGACATAGATGCCGCCCGCCGGCAACGCCGCCGGGTGTTCGCAGCGGAAGCGAAGCCGGCCGGCGCTTGCCATCTCGGCGATCCAGCCTTCGAGTTTCTGTTTGGCCTCGGCCTCGATCACCGGCCCGACATGGGTCGAGGCCTCGCGCGGATCGCCGATTTTCAGTTCACGCATCGCGCCGACGAGCATCTCCAGCATCGGCTCGGCAATGTCGTCTTGCAGGCAAAGCAGCCGCAATGCCGAGCAGCGCTGCCCGGCCGAACGGAAAGCCGACGTGATCGCGTCGTCGATCACTTGCTCGGGCAAAGCGGTCGCATCGACAATCATGGCATTGACGCCGCCGGTCTCGGCGATCAACGGCACGATCGGTCCCTTCTTGGCGGCGAGCGCCTGATTGATCGCGCGCCCGACCTCGGTCGAGCCGGTGAAACATACGCCGCCGGTGCGCGCATCGGCGACGAGCCTTGCGCCGACCGCGCCGTCGCCCGGCACCAGATGCAGCGCGGTCGGCGCCACGCCGGCCTCATGCAGCAGCTTTACGGCGCGCGCGGCCACGAGCGGCGTCTGCTCGGCGGGCTTCGCCACGACCGCATTGCCGGCCGCGAGCGCGGCGGCGACCTGGCCGAGAAAGATCGCCAGCGGAAAATTCCACGGGCTGATGCAAACAAACACGCCGCGCCCGCGATAGCGGAGCACGTTGCTTTCGCCGGTCGGGCCGGGGAGCGACTGCGCGGCGAGGCTTGTGCGCGCCTGCGCGGCGTAATAGCGGCAATAATCGACCGCCTCGCGCAGCTCGGAAAGGGCGTCGTCCAGCGTCTTGCCGCCCTCGTTCTGCAAAAGTGCGAGCAGCTCACGGCGGTGGTTTTCAAGCAGATCGGCGGCGCGTTCGAGCGCACGCGCGCGCTCTTCGCATGGCGTTGCACTCCAGCCCGGGAATCCCGCTTCCGCCGCCGCCATCGCCGTGCGCACGATCGCCTCGTCGCCCTCGCGCACCACGCCGACGGTGCGGCCGTCGATCGGCGAGGTCACCGCGCGTTCGATGCCGGCAAGCGCAATTCCGTCGACCAGCGGCGCGGCTTCGGCCGCTTGCGTCGCGCCGGCGCGGATCTCGGCAAGCAAAGCCTCGAGGCCCGACCGCTCGCCGAACTCGATGCCGGCGGAATTTTGCCGCTCGGGACGGTAGAGATCGCGCGGCAGCGGGATGTTTTTGTTGCGCGCGCCGCGCGCGTTCGCGATCGCGCTTTGCGGCCGGCGCAGAATGTCCTCGATCGGCACGCTCGGATCGGCGGCGACCGAGACGAACGAGGAATTGGCGCCGTTTTCCAACAGCCGCCGCACCAGATAGGCGAGGAGATCGCGATGGCCGCCGACCGGCGCATAGATACGGCACGCGGCTTCCGGCAGTTCCGTCAACAGCGATTCATAAAGCGCCTCGCCCATGCCGTGCAGACGCTGAAACTCGTAGCCTTCGACGCCGCCGGCATCCTCGATGATGCTGGCGACCGTCAGCGCGTTGTGGGTGGCGAATTGCGGAAAGATGCGCTCGCGCGCGGCGATGAGCCTCTTCGCGCAGGCCATGTAGCAAAGATCGGTCATGGCCTTGCGCGTAAAGACCGGATAGTCGGGCAGGCCGCGCTCCTGCGCGCGTTTGATCTCGGTGTCCCAATAAGCGCCCTTGACCAGCCGGACGGTCAGCCGGCTGCCGAACGCGGCGGCCGCCTCTTCGACCCAGCCGACCACCGCCAAGGCGCGCTTCTGATAAGCCTGCACGGCAAGCCCGAAGCCCTCGAAGCCGCGCAGCGACGGCTCGCCGAGCACGGCGCCGATGACGTCGAGCGACAATTCCAGCCGGTCCGCTTCTTCGGCGTCGATGGTGAAGGAAAGCTCATGCGCCTTGGCCATGCGTGCGAGCGCGATCACGCGCGGCGGCACTTCCGCCATAACCCGTTCGCGCGAGATCGCCTCGAAACGCGGGTGCAAAGCCGTGAGCTTGACTGAAATTCCCGGACGCGCCGGCCACACCGCGTTGCCGGCGCTCGCGCCGATGGCCGCGATGGCGTTGGCGTAAGCATCGAAATAGCTGTCGGCGTCGTCGGCGGTGCGCGCGCCTTCACCCAGCATGTCGAATGAGTAGCGGACTTCGGGGCGATGCCGGGCGCGCGCCAGCGCTTGCTCGATGGTCTGGCCGAGCACGAAATGCGAGCCGATCAGCCGCATGGCCTGGCGTGTGGCCGTGCGCAAAGCCGGCAGCCCCAGCCGCCGGACGATCGTGTCGAGGATCGTCTCCGGCGTTTCGCCCGGATGGATGATGCGCGCGGCGACGCCGAGCGTCCAGGCGGAAGCGGAAACCAACAGCGCCGTGGATTTGATGTCACCGTCGAGCCAGCGGCCGGCGGCGAGCTTGTCTTCGATCAGGCGATCGGCGGTCGCCGCATCGGGTACGCGCAGCAGCGCCTCGGCCAACACCATCAGCGCCAGGCCCTCTTTGGTCGAAAGCGAATAGGCGTGCAGAAAATCTTCGATCCCGCCGAGACCGCCGGCTTTGGCGCGGATCGCTTCGACCAGCCGCCGCGCCCGTGCATCGATGCGCTGTTCGGCGGCGGGCTCGCGCGCGGCGTCGGCCAAAAAGCCGGCCGCCAAGTCTTCGTCGGGCGGCGCAAACGGCGCCCGCAACGGCGGCGGGCTGAAGGCGATTGCTGTCATGGCGACGTCGACCGAGGCAATTGCGTCTCCTTCCAACCAATCAATCTGCTCAGAAAATGGCGATGTCTACGCAGCGCGAAATTTGCCTTTAGAGCAAGTCATTTTGCTCAATCAGCAATATTTTCTTGACTTGAATTCACACCGGGTTATTCTCCAGGGCTACGGTCTAGTTCCGATTTGCCGGTCCGGGCGGCAAGTAGATGCATCTAATATTCCCAGTGTTTTTTGGGGATATGGAGGTATTTGTGTCGCGCGGTTATTTTGGAATACTTGTATCAGTCCTGACTGCAGCGGGCCTTCTTGGCTTTGCAAATCACGCAATGGGTGCCGGACCGACGGCGCCCGACGGCGCGGTCAAGATCGGCGTGCTCAACGATCAGTCCGGCATTTATGCCGATCTTGCCGGGCCCGGATCGGTCGAGGCGGCACGCATGGCGATCGAAGACTTCGGCGGCAGCGCGCTGGGTAAGCCGATCGAATTGATCGCGGCGGATCATCAGAACAAGGCCGACGTCGGCGCCGCCATAGCGCGTACCTGGTACGATCAGGACGGCGTCGATGTGACGGTGGATTTCTCCAATTCGTCGGTGGCTCTCGCCGTCCAGATCATCACTAAGGACAAGCAAAAGGTCACGCTGATTACGGCGGCCTCGTCGGCCATCACCGGCAAAGCCTGCACGCCGAACTCGGCGCAGTGGGTCTATAACAGCCACAGCAATGGCTACAGCCTCGCACGCGTGCTCACCGAAAGAGGCTTGAAAAGCTGGTTCCTGCTCACGGTCGACTACGCGTTCGGTCATGCCTTCGCCGCCGATATCAGGAAGGCGGTGACCGACGCCGGCGGAACAGTCGTGGGCGAGGTGCGCCATCCGCTGAACACGGCGGACATGAGCTCCTTTTTGCTTCAGGCGCAGGCATCGAACGCCAAGGCGGTGGCCTTTGCCAGCGCCGGCAGCGACATGACCACCGCCATCAAACAGGCCGGCGAGTTCGGCATCGCGCAGCAGTCAACGCTGGTGGCGCCGATCGTCTTCATCACCGACGTGCACGCGATGGGATTGAAGTCAGCGCAAGGGCTTCAATTCGTCACCGCCTTCTACTGGGATCGAAACGACGAGAGTCGCGCTTGGGCGAAAAGGTTCTACGAGCGCCGCAAAGCGATGCCGACGATGACGCAGGCGGGAGTCTATTCCGCCGTTCTTCATTATTTGCAGGCGGTCGCAGCGGCAAAGACCAAAGAAGCCGGCGCCGTCATGGAGAAAATGCGCGAGCTGCCGGTGAACGACCCGTTCACGCACAACGGCACGCTGCGCGAAGACGGCCAGCTGATGCACGACATGTATCTGGTCGAGGTCAAGAAGCCGGAAGAGTCGAAAGGCGCGTGGGACTATTACAACGTGCTGGAGACGATTCCCGCCGCCAAGCTGTTCCAGCCGCTCAGCGACAGCGAATGTCCCTTGGTCAAGAAATGATTGCGCCGTCTGAAAACGGAACGCATGAAAAACCATCGCTTCTCGAAACGAGCGGGCTGATGCGCGATGCCGTCGTCATGACCCTGGACGAAGTCCGGGCGACCGCCGAGCAATTGTTGCTGGCGCAGGGCTTCAATGACAGGCACGCGCAGGCGATCGCGCGAACCGTCACCGCGGCCGAGCGAGACGAGTGCCGTCATCACGGCCTGTTCCGCATTTCTTTTTACATCAACGCGCTGCGCGCCGGTCAGGCGTCGCCGGACGCGGAGCCGACGATCAGCAGCCTGGCGCCGGGAATCGTCAGGGTCGATGCGCATCGCGGCTTCTCGCCTTTGGCGCTGGAATGCGGCGACGAACCGCTGGCGAGACTTGCCAAGCAGCAGGGCATCGCCGCGCTCGTCGTCAACAACGCGCTGAATGTCGCGGCGCTCTGGCCGGAAGTCGAGCGGCTTGCCGAGCGCGGACTGGTCGCGTTCGCCTACGTGTCGGCCATTCCCTATGTGGCGCCCGCCGGCGGCACCAAGCCGGTGTTCGGGACCAATCCGATGGCGTTCGCCTGGCCGCGCTTGAACCGCCCGCCGCTGGTGTTCGATCAGGCCTCGAGCGCCAGCGCGCGCGGCGAAATTCAGCTCCGGCTGCGCGACGGCAAGTCGCTGCCGGAAGGATGGGCCATCGGCCCTGACGGCCGGCCGACGACGGACCCGAAAGGGGCGCTGGCCGGCGCGCAGCTGCCGTTCGGCGGCGTCAAGGGCTCCTCGATTGCGCTGATGGTCGAGCTGCTCGCCGGGCCGCTGTTGGGCGACGTGCTGAGCTTCGAGGCCGGCGAAGACGACCGGGCAATGACCGGAGCGCCGTGTGGCGGCGAACTCGTCGTGGCGATCGATCCGGCCCGCTGCGTCGGACGCAACGACAGCACGGCGCAATTGGCGCATGCCGAGAAGCTGTTTGCGAAGATTCTCGAGCAAGACGGCACGCGGTTGCCGTCCGACCGCCGCTACGACGCGCGGCGGCGCACGGCGATCGACGGCGTCAGCGTGCCGAAATCTCTCTACGACACCCTGCAGATCCTCCGCGCCGGCGGTTCGGTGAAGCGGGTCGAGGATTACGAGGGCGATCGGCTCATGGCGAACGCCCGGCAATAGAGCGCGATCGCATCGCGCGCCGCAACGACAGCGAGGGACGCCGTGTACACGCCGACGCCGAAAACACAGGTGCGCCGCAGACCGGCCCGCGGCGCCTATGACCGCGAGACGGTGCATCGCATCATCGACGAGGCGCTCGTTGCCCATATCGGCTTTGTCGTCGACGGCGAGCCGCGCGTTCTTCCCACCGCCATCGTGCGCATCGGCGAGGATGTGTACGTGCACGGCAGCGCCGGCAATTACATGCTGACGTCGCTGGCGGCGGGCGCAGCGGCCTGCATCACGGTGACGCTGATCGATTCCATCGTCGCCGGGCGCTCGGGTTTCGGTTGCAGCATGGACTACAGATCGGTGGTGATCTTCTCGCGCGGCCAGAAGGTTGAGGATGCCGACGAGAAGGAGCGTCTGGTCGAGGCCTTCGTCCAGCACATTATTCCCGGGCATAGGGTACGAGCCCCCAAACCGGAGGAAATCGCCGCCACCGTCTTTCTGCGGTTCCCGCTGACTGAAGTGTCGGCCAAGATACGCGACGTCGGCAATCTTGACGTCGAGGCGGATTACGATCTCGATCTGTGGGCCGGCGTCATTCCGCTTCGCCTGACCGCAGGGCCGGGACGAAGTTGCCCGCGCCTCACGCCCGGGATCGACGTACCGACCTACGCGCTGCACTACCGGCGCTGACCATAGCGGGCGTTTTCGCCGAGTCGGATGCCGGCGTGGGCCGGCCCGGGCGCGACGGCACCGTCGGCGATGGGCCCTTTGCGGTCTTTTGCCGCGAGACATTCCACCATTCGGGGACCATTTGTTCGGCGCCGGACCGGGTGACGATCATCAGCATGTGCGCTTCTTTATCGCCCAGCCGTTCGGCCCGGTGCGGAAGTTCGGAATCGATCAAGATTCCGCTGCCGGCGCGGAGATGATGGCATTCATCGCCGACATAGAACAGAACTTCTCCCTCGAGCACGTAGCAATATTCCTGCCCGGCGTGGGAGACCATGGTCTTCATCGTCTCGTTTCGGGGAAACACCAGATGAAACACGTTGAAGACGTCGAACTGAGCGCCGCCGACCAGGTGTTTCCACAGATAGCCGGTGCTCTCGACCTCCTCGAAATCATCGGTCTGCCGCCCGTGGGTCGCAATGGCCGTCTTCGACGGCGTCGCCTTCGGGTCCAAAAGCTCTTCGAGGCCGATCGACAAGACCTCGCAAATCTGGACCAGATTCATCACCGAAACGGCCGTGTGCCCCCGCTCGATGCGTGACAGCGAGCTTTCCGCCAATCCTGTTCGTTTGGACAAATCAGACAGTCGCAAATCAGCTCTGATACGCGCGGCGCGAATTTTCTGACCGATTTCCTGGACGGTGTGCTTGAGTTTATCCACTCCCGAAGCCCTGATTTATACGCCTTGCGCTGGAATTTTCTCTACCACGTACCGTGTTGGCCCTCAACATGACGCGCGCGCCGATCCGCAGATGGCGGCGGACGCAAGGCGAAGTCGCTCATCGCCGGCGCAGCATCGCTGCATGCATGACATCGCCGGCTTACGGGCATGGTCACGCGCATGGCGCGTGTCGACCACGCGCGGCGAGCTCGATTCGCCGCTGTCTGGACGCCGCGGCGTTCGATCCGTCCCCCGCCGCCGGCGGCGGAGCTTCGTGCGAGCGGCGCCGTGTTCCGTTGCGCAACGTCACTCTTCTGCATCATTCCATTTTCTGCATCGTTCCGTTTTCTGCATCGCTCCATCTTCTGCATCGCTCCATCTTCTGCATCCGTTTTTTGCATCGCACCATTTTCTGCATCGTTTTGTTTTCCCATCGTTTTGCTGCGCGGGCGAAGACGGCGAACTGCGCCGGATCAAATAGTCGCCGCGCGAAAGCATCCGCACCCTTCGTGTACTTTAACAACTTAACTTTCAATCTTTGGCGCGTTTCGATGAACCGGATCCCCGGCGCATTTTAATAAAATTAATTTCTGCGGCCTACCGTTTGCGCGGTTCAGCCGACTACGGCGCGGGGGCGTACGGCGGTGATGGGAACGACTGACGTGTCGCCGGCTCCGGCGACGAGCAACGAATCATTGGCGCACGACAACATTGCTGTGCAGGGCAACGCAGACATTCGCCGCGCCACGCTTGCCACCGAATTTATCAGCTTCGCCGTTGGCGACGAGCAATACGGCGTCGACATCATGGCGGTACGCGAGATCAAAGGCTGGTCGAGCATCACGCAACTACCAAATCAGCCCGATTACATGCGCGGCGTGCTCAATATGCGCGGCGTCATCGTTCCGATTATCGACCTGCGATGCCGATTCGGTCACGGCCTCACCGACGCCACCCCGATGCACATCATCATCGTGATCCAGGTCGGCGGCAAGACCGTCGGGCTGCTTGCCGACCGGGTGCTCGACATCATCGCGGTGGATGCGTCCCAGATCCAGCCGGTCCCGCAGGTGTCGCACGATGCGCGGGCCGATTTTCTATCCGGGCTGGTGGCCGTTGAGGCCGCCCTGATGGCGTTGATCGATCTCGATCGCATCCTCACGCCGCCAGGCGAGACCGAGGTTTGAGTACCAAGCTCATAACCGACCCCCTGCAGTGTGCTGAGACCAGCAGGCGGCGCGTCGAGGACGCGAGCGATCGTTATCCTGCGTCCAGCGGACGCGGACTTTGTTTGGACGGCGGACGTCATGCTTGTTTTCCTGCTCCCGGAGGCGCGGCGCGGCTGAGATAGGCCGCAAGCCGATCGAACGTGCCGGTCCAGCCGCCCTGCATGCTGTCGTGGGCGGCGGCAAAGGTCTTATGCTCCTCCGCGCTGGCATCGAGGGGCGCCCAGCGCAGCGTGAGCTTGGTCTTGCCGCCGGCCGCTTCCTCTAATGTGACTCTGCTCAGCAGCTTGAGCGGCCATGTCAGGCTCAAGGGATGCCGCGTGAGGCCGCCCGCTTCATCTGAAAACGAGTGCTCCCAGACCAGGCGCTCGGGCGGCGCGATCTCGCGGTAGACGAATTTGGCCCAGATGACGCGGCCCTCCGGATCGCGCATGGCGCCGTGATAGGTGCCGCCAACGCGCAAGTCCATGTTGGACGCCACGATGATCGAGCCTTTGGGGCCCCACCACTCCTTCATGCGATCGGGCTCGGTGAAGCATTTCCAAACCAGTTCGCGCGGCGCATCGAACATGCGGATGATGACGAAGTCCTGGGCCTCGGTTTCCAGCACTGTGAATACTCCCCGTCATTTCGCAGTCGCGGCGCGCGGCACGGCGCGCGATGCAAGGCTTGCCGAAACGTATGCGCCGAGCCGCTCCATCGTCTGCATCAGGCCGGCAGCGGCGCCGTATTCCCTGTTGACGCGATCGCGTTCGGCCGCGGACGGAAAATCGCCGCGCCAGGTCATGCGCGTTGTGCCGCCGAGATCTTCGAAGATGACGGTCTGCCGGAACTGCACCGGCTCGACATCCTCGCCGCCGCCGTGGCGATAGACAATGCGTTCGGGCCGCACGATCTCGTCGAACGTGATCCGGTTCTGATAATCGCGGCCGTCCGGGCCGTGCATGACGAAACGCCAGACGCCGCCCGGCCGCAGATCGAAGCTCATGGTCGTGGTGGTGAAGCCGTTCGGTCCCCACCATTGCGCCAGGTGCTTGGGATCGGTCCACGCCGCAAAGACCAGATCGCGCGGCGCATCGAATTCGCGCACGCCGATGATCGAGCGCGGATCGCTCTCGAGGTCGAGGCTAGTGCTTGCGGCGAGGTCTGTCCTTGCCATGCCTACTCTCCTTCTTCCTGCCCTTGGTTCCCTTGGTGAGGTCTTTGGCCTGCAGCGTCTTCAGATAGCTATCAAGCCGATCGAAACTCTCGTCATAGAAGCGGCGATAGTGGTCGAGCCAGTCGTCGACATCCCTGAGGGCGCGCGGCTCGATGCGGCATGGCCGCCACTGCGCTTCGCGTGAGCGCGAGATCAGGCCGGCGCCCTCCAACACTTTCAGATGCCTGGAGATGGCGGGAAGGCTCATGGCGAACGGTTGCGCCAGGTCCTGCACCGTCGTTTCGCCGCGGGCGAGCCGCGCCAGGATGGCGCGGCGGGTGGGATCGGCCAGGGCGGCGAAGGTGGCGTCGAGATTCATTTAACGATCCAGTTAAATAACGAGTGTGTTAAATAAAGCGCCAGCGCACCCATGTCAAGCGCGCCCTGGCCGGGTCGTGTCCCGGCCATCTATGTCTTCGGTCTCGCTCTCAAGCCGCGGATGCCCGGCCCATAGCGAGCCAACGGGTCCGGCCCGAAGTGGCCGGCCCGATGACAAGGCTCCGCGACGCCGTCCTGCGGACGGCTATGGCCGGGCATGACAGGCTATTCCGCGCCGGCGTGGGCGCGCTGCAGCGCGGCGATATCGAACTTTTTCATCTGCATCAGCGCGCTCATGGCGCGCTCCGATTTCGCCTTGTCGCTGTCCATCAGTAGCTGCGGCAGTACGGCCGGCACGACCTGCCAGGAGAGGCCGTATCTGTCCTTAAGCCAGCCGCACGGTCCCTCTTCACCGCCTTCCGATAGCTTGCTCCAGAAATAGTCGATCTCGTCCTGCGTCTCGCACGTGACCTGGAAGGAAACCGCCTCGCTGAATTTGAAATGCGGGCCGCCGTTGAGCGCGACGAAGGGCTGCCCTTCGATCTCAAACTCCACCGTCATGACCGAGCCGGCTTCCTTGCCGTGCGTCTCATGCCCGGCCTTGCCGTAGCGGTTGATCCGCTTGATCCGGGAATTGTCGAATATCGCGGTGTAAAATGTGGCCGCTTCCTCGGCTTGGGTGTCGAACCACAGAAAAGGGGTGATCTTCCGTTTGAGCGTCGGCATGTTTGCTTCCCTTGCTTTGGCGAGGGAGCGCGGCGGCGTTGCAACGCAATCGCTTCAATTCGAATCGATTGCCGCTCCAGCTTGCTCATTGAGCATGATCCCCCGGGTCAAGCCCGAGGGCACGCTTTTCGGAAAGCCGGCTGCCGCCTCGGATCAAATCCGGGGCAGGCCTTTTCCGGATCGTGCTTGCTCATGGAGCATGATCTTTTCGGAAAACCGGCTCCCACTTTTCCGGATCGTGCTCTATGCCGTCCGCTCCAGATAGGCAGCCAGCCGATCGAACGTGCCGCCCCAGGTCGCCTTCATGCCGACATGGGAAACGTCGAACGTCTTCTGCTCCTCCTCGGTCGCGTTATGCGGCGACCAGCGGATATTGAGCTTGGTTTTGCCGCCCGGCTCTTCCTCGAGCGTGACAGTGAGTTTGGTTTCGCGCGGCCAGGTCGGCACGATCGGATGGCGCGTGATCTCGCCGGCCTGGTTGGAGAACGAGTTGACGAAAACGATCCGCTCCGGGGGGGCGATCTCCTGATAGACGAACTTGCCCCACATCTTGTAACCCTCGCCGGAGCGCATCCCCATGTGGAAGAAGCCGCCGGGACGAAAGTCCATGTTCATGGCGATCATGGTGAAGGTCGGGGGCGTCCACCATTCTTTCATCTGTTCCGGTTCGGTCAGTGCCCGCCAGACACGCTCGCGTGGGGCGTTGAGCACCCGGAAAATGGCAAAATCCACACCCCCGGCACTCGTCATTTCCGCCCCCCACGATCATTGACGGACTTAGTCTGCCACAAGCACCATCCAGCCGACACCGAATTTATCGGCGACCATGCCGAATTTGGGCGAGAAAAAAGTCTCACCCAGCGGCATCGTCACCTGGCCGCCCTCGGCCAGGCCGTTGAAGAGCTTGTCGACCTCGGCTTCGCTTTGGGCCGCAATCGACAGCATGATGCCTTGAAAATTCGGGTTGCCGCTATTGCGGCCGTCGGAAGCCATGATCGTCGTGTCGCCGATCTGGAACTGCGAGTGCATGACCTTGTCGGCGTTTCCCGGCGTGCACATCGACTTGTCCGGGCTGTCCTTCCAGCGCATCAGCATCCCGACCTTGGCGCCGATCGCCTTCTTGTAGAATTCCAGCGCTTCATCGCAGCGGCCGTCGAAGTTCAGATATGGTTGCACCTGCATGCAAATCTCCTTGGCTTGAGGCTGTGTTGTTGGAGGGTCGCGAGCGGGTCCCCGCTTGACAAAAAGGTTGATATCAACATAATTAGCCTATGTCAAATCGCGTCACCTTCAATCGCGATGAAGCGTCCTTCGCCTTCACCCATCATGTGCGCGACCACTGTCTCTGCCTGCATGTGCAGAGGGCGGCGCGCGCGCTGGCGCGGCGTTTCGACGAGGCGCTGCGCCCCGTTGGACTGACGCAGGGCCAGTTTTCGCTGCTGACAGCGCTCAATCGCACCGAGCCGCCGACCATCGGGGCAGTCGCGAATTTGCTGGCGCTCGACCGCACGACGCTCACGGCCAATCTCAAGCCGCTGGAGCGCCGCGGTCTGGTCAAAGTGAAAGTCGATCGGGACGACAAACGCAGCCGCCGCCTCATCCTCACGCCGGCGGGACACGCGCTGCTCGCCGCCGCGGCGCCGATCTGGAAACGCGCGCACGCGCAGGCCGAGCGGCTGCTGCGGAGCGCCAGCCCGGATATGCTGCGCACGGGCTTGCGTGAGCTCTGCTGACATCACGCGCCGCATGGCGTAAACCGACAATGGCGACGCTGACCAGTCCGCGGCGGCTTCGATGGGTCGGGGCAGGCGGCGCGCGGTGGTAAGGCTTCCGACGATCGGCGCTAACCTCGTGCCCGAATATGCGGTTTCTGCGCATCTATTTTCGCGTGCTCGACCTGCTGGCGCCGGAGGCGCGGCTCGCCGGCGCGCTGGCGCTTGCCAATATCGCGCTCGCGGTCGCGCAGTTCGTCGAACCGGTGCTGTTCGGCCATATCATCGACGCCTTGTCCGGTCCGTTGCCGGCCGGCCTCCGGCCCGCGGCGCGGGTATTGGCGCCGCTGATCGGCGCCTGGGTCGCTTTCGGTTTGTTCATCATCGTCGCCGCGACCTTGGTCGCCTGGTTCGCCGACCGGCTTGCCCATCGCCGCCGCAACCTGGTGCTGGCCGACTTTTTCGAACACGTGCTGCAGCTGCCGCTCGCCTACCACGCCGGCGCGCATTCGGGCCGGCAGCTCAAGATCATGCTCACCGGCACCGATACGCTGTGGTGGCTGTGGGTGCAGTTCTTCCGCGAGCATTTCGCCGCTTTCGTCTTCATCGTCGTGCTGCTGCCGACCACGCTGGTGCTGAACTGGCGGCTGGCGCTGCCGCTTCTGGCGCTCTGCGTGGCGTTTACGATTCTGACGGTGATCGTGATGCGGCGGGCGGAAGCGATGCAGCGCGCGGTCGAGCGGCGTTATTCCGATCTTGCCGAAACCGCTGCCGATACGCTCGGCAATGTCGCCGTGGTGCAAAGCTTCGCCCGCATCGAACTGGAAGTCTCCGCGCTCCAGGAGCTGGTGAACTCGCTCCTGCGCGCGCAAATGCCGGTGCTGTCCTGGTGGGCGGTTGCGGCCGTGCTCACCCGCACCGCGACCACCTTCACGCTGCTGGCGATCCTGCTGGTCGGAACTTACTTGAAGTTGGTAGGGCTTGCCTCCGTCGGCGCCATCGTCAGCTTCATGGCGATCGCCGCGCTGCTGATCGGCCGGCTCGAACAGGTGGTCGGATTCGCCAACCGCCTGTTCATGGACGCGCCCAAGCTCGCCGAGTTCTTTGCGGTGCTCGACACCGTGCCGGCGGTGCGCGATCGGCCCGATGCGGTGGATCCTGGCCGGCTGCGCGGGCTTGTGGAATTCAATGATGTCTCATTCTCTTATGACGGCAAACGCGCCGCCGTCGCCGATCTGAGCTTGACCGCTTTGCCGGGCGACCGCGTCGCTCTGGTCGGGCCGACCGGCAGCGGCAAATCGACGGCGCTGGCGCTCCTGCACCGCACCTTCGATCCGCAGGCGGGCGTGATCAGCGTCGACGGCATGGATATCCGCGCGCTCACGCTCACTGGGCTCCGCCGCAATATCGGCGTCGTCTTTCAGGAAACGCTTTTGTTCAACCGCTCGATCGCGGAGAACTTGCGGGTCGGCAAAGCGGACGCCACCGAAGCGGATATGCGCGCGGCGGCCGCCCGCGCGCAGGCGCTCGACTTTATCGAGCGCAATCCCGAAGGGCTCGACGCGCCGATCGGCGAGCGCGGGCGGCTTCTGTCGGGCGGCGAGCGCCAGCGCCTCGCCATTGCCCGCGCGCTGTTGAAAGATCCGCCGATCCTCATTCTCGACGAAGCGACCAGCGCGCTCGACCCGGTGACCGAGGCGCGCGTCACCACGGCGCTCGACGAGGTCATGAAAGGCCGCACTACGTTCGTCATCGCGCATCGGCTCGCGACCATCCGCAATGCCACGCGCATCCTGGTGTTCGATAACAGCCGGATCGTCGAGACCGGAACTTACGACGAACTCGTGCAGAAGCGGCGGCTTCTTTGCCGAACTGGTCAAGGCGCAGTTTGGGACGGCGGAAACGGCTGCACCGGCGGTGCCCAAGAAAGAAGGACCGCTGGTGGAAACGTAGAAGAGTAGCCCGGATTGAGCGGAGCGAAATCCGGGAATGACGAAGAAGCCCGCACGCCGCTCCCGGGTTTCGCTGCGCTCAACCCAGGCTACAAGCTACGCATTCACCGCAGCCGTTCCAGAATACTCACGTAATTGGCGACCGCCGCGCCGCCCATGTTGAAAATGCCGCCGAGCTTCGCGTCCTTGATTTGCATGTCGCCGGCGGTGCCGGTGAGCTGCATCGAAGTGATGGCGTGCATCGAGACGCCGGTGGCGCCGATCGGATGGCCCTTGGCCTTCAGCCCGCCGGACGGATTGATCGGCAGCTTGCCGTTCTTATCGACGATGCCTTCGGCGATCACCCGCGCGCCCTGTCCTTCCGGCGCCAGCCCGATCGCCTCGTACACCAACAGTTCGGCGATGGTGAAACAGTCGTGCACTTCCGCGAACGACATGTCGGACAGCGTGACGCCGGCTTGCTCCAAGGCGCGCCGCCAAGCCAACGCCGGGCCCTCGAATTTGAGGATGTCGCGGCGCGACATCGGCAGGAAATCCTGCACATGCTCGGCGGCGCGGAACACGATCGCCTTGTTCATCGTCAAGGCGGTGTCGACGTCGGTCAGCACCACGGCGGCCGCGCCGTCGGAGACGAGCGAGCAATCGGTGCGCTTGAGCGGACCGGCGACGCGCGGATTTTTCTCGCTTTCCTGGCGGCAGAAATCATAGCCGAAATCCTTGCGCATCTGCGCGTAGGGATTGTCGACGCCATTCTTGTGATTCTTCGCCGCAATGCGGGCGAGCGCGTCCGACTGATCGCCCCAGCGCTGGAAGTAAAAACTCGCGATCTTGCCGAAAATGCCGGCGAAGCCGCCGTCGATGTCGGCTTCTTCGCGCACATACGATGCCTTCAGGAGATTGCGCCCGATCTCCACACCCGGCGTGGTCGTCATCTGCTCGACGCCGACGACCAGCACGATGCGTGCCGAGCGCGCGGCGATCGATTTCAATCCCTGATGAACGGCGGCTGAGCCGGTCGCGCAGGCATTCTCCACCCGCGTCGCGCGCTTGAAACGCAGATCGGGCGACGCCTGCAGCACCAGCGAAGCGGTAAAATCCTGCGGCGAAAAGCCCGCATTGAAGTGGCCCAGCACGATCTCGTCGACGTCCTTCGCTGCGATCCCGGCGTCGGCCAGCGCGTCGCCGGCGACTTTCACGATCAGACTCTCGACGCTCTCACCGGCGAGCTTGCCGAAGGGGGTATGTGCCCAACCTACGATGCAGGCGGTCATGATTGCTCTCCTTGCCGAATTTCGGACGTTTTTACTTGGCCTTTTTACCTGGCTTTTTGACTTGGCTTTTAGAGTTGGCCTTTTGACTTGGCTGTTATGCTTGGGCTTTACGTTGATTTAGCCGAAGTGGCGGTGAATGTGAAATTGTCCCCACGATTCCGAAGCTGGCAAAAGAGCGTGCCGCGAGCTGGTGCGAACTTCGGAATGGGGACACTAGCGGGATTTCGCTTTGCCTTCGAGCGTCCCTTTGGTTTAGATAGTGCGCCATCTCCGCTTCGGGAACCTTTCGTGAACCCATCGCGGCCTTATTCGGTCACTCAGGCTCGCTCCCCCAGCGGCCAGCTCGATGACCTCCGAAGGGCCGGCCAACGGAACGGACCGCGACACGTGCAGCATATCAAGTCTTTTCGGGCGTTGGCGCTCGGCATCGCGCTCGGTTCTGCGTTTGCCGCAAACCTGATCGCAACGCCCGCTCGGGCCGGCGCCTCGATTCTCGTCGAGGCCGATACCGGCAAAGTGCTGCGCGCGGAGAATGCGACCTATCCCTGGTATCCGGCTTCGACCACCAAGCTGATGACGCTCTACACCACGCTGCAAGCGGTGAAGCAGGGCCGCATCACTTTCGACACGCTGTTCACGGTGTCGCGCAATGCGGTGGCGCAGTCGCCAACCAAGATGGGCTACGCGGTCGGCACCCAGGTCACGGTCGACAATGCGCTCAAGATGATGATGGTGAAGTCGGCGAACGACATGGCCGTGCTGCTGGCCGAAGGCGTCGACGGCTCGATCGAGAATTTCGCCGAGGACATGACCAAGACCGCGCACCGCCTCGGCATGTCGCAATCGAATTTTGTCAATCCCAACGGATTGCCGGCCGACGGGCAGGTCGTCTCGGCGCGGGATATGGCGATCCTGGCGCGAGCGCTGATCAAGGATTTCCCTGAATATAATTTCTACTGGCACATTCCGGCGATCAAATTCGGCGGCCGCGTCGTGCGCAATTACAACACCTTGCTGGGCCGCTATCCGGGCGCCGACGGCATGAAGACCGGCTTCATCTGCGCCTCGGGATTCAATCTCGTCGCCACGGCGACGCGCAACGGCCGGCAGTTGATCGCCGTGGTGCTCGGCTCGCCCTCGGGCGGCGCGCGTGCGGTGAAGGCCGCGGAACTTCTCGAAGGCGGCTTCACCCAGAACCCGCTGTCGTGGCTGACGCCGGCGCTCGGCACGGTCGACAATCTCGCGCCGATCAATGCCGACCCGCCCAACCTGCACGATCAGGTTTGCGGCCCCCATCGCAAGCGGCCGGCGGCGGAAGACGAAGATGCCGATGCCGGCGCCGAGAACGCCGCCGGTGTCGACACGCCGTTCTCGGCGCTCCTTTCGAGTTTGCGCGCACCGACGCCGAAAGGCGCGGCGCTGCTCTCGGATTTCGGCGCGATCACGCCGACCGTGGTTTACACCGGACCGACGCGCACGCCGGATCAGCTTGCAAGGCTCAGCGTGGAAGAGCCCGCTCCGCACCGCAAAAAGAAAGGGGCGAGAAGTCTGGCGGCGAAGCCGGCCGGCGACAGCAATGCCGACGAGAAGGCGGCCGGTGAGAAGCCGGCGAAAGCTCCGCAGGCGAAAGGCGCAGTGGCAAAGACGGACGGCGGAAAAACCCGGCCTGTCGTCCACTGGACGCCGACGTCGTCCTCGTCGCTGGCAGCAAGTCCGCCGCCCGGCTTGGAAACGAAGCCCGGTGAAAAGCCGAAGAAAAAGCCGCAGAAAGCGGACGCGGCGGCCAAACCTGCGCCGGCGGCGGCGCAGTAAGTCTGCGACACGTAAACTCTGATGAAATTACTGTCCCCCTCCGGGGAGATAGCGTTTCCTATTCCGCCAATTTCAGCGGTGCGTCGGTCAGGTCCTGCAACGCTTCGAAGGTCAGTCCCGGCGCCATCTCGCGCACGGCGAAAGCATCGCCGGTGACATCGAGCACAGCGAGATTGCTGTAGACGCGTGTCGCCACCCCGACGGCGGTGAGCGGATAGGAGCAGCGGCGCATCAATTTGCTCTCGCCGTCCTTGGTAATGTGATCCATCACGAGCCAAACGCGCTTGGCGCCGACCGCGAGATCCATGGCGCCGCCGACGGACGGCATATCGGTCGCGGACTTCGACCAGTTGGCGAAGTCGCCGTTGACCGCGACCTGGAAAGCGCCGAGCACGCAGAGGTCGAGATGGCCGCCGCGGATCATCGCGAAACTGTCGGCGTGGTGGACATACGAGCCGCCGGGAACAAGCGTGACGTATTTCTTGCTGGCGTTGATCAGCCAGCGATTGATCTTGTCAGGCGGCGGCTCCGGGCCCATGCCGAGGATGCCGTTCTCCGATTGGATCACGACCTCGCGCTCCGGAGGAATGTAGTTCGCCACCAACACCGGGATGCCGATGCCGAGATTCACGTAAAAGCCTTCCGGAATGTCGGCCGCGGCGTGCGCGGCGATCTCTTCGCGCGTCCAGGGCTTACAGGCGGCCAATCGGCTCAGCTTTGCCTTCACGTTCACGAGCGCTCCTCACGTCACCGTCGGCTCGCCGTAGGGTATGTGCAACACGCGGTCGACATAAATGCCGGGCGTGTGGATCCGTTCCGGATCGAGATCGCCCAGCGGCACGATGTGCTGAGCCTGCGCGATGGTCAACGTGGCGGCGGTCGCCATGACCGGGTTGAAGTTACGCGCCGAGGACTTGTAGGTCAGGTTGCCCCAGCGATCGGCCTCCCAGGCTTCGATCAGCGCGACATCGCCATGGAAGGCTTCTTCCAGCACATAGCGGCGGCCGGCAAATTCCCGCACCTCTTTTCCTTCCGCCAGCAAGGTGCCGACCGATGTCGGCGTATAGAAGGCCGGGATGCCGGCGCCCGCCGCGCGCATGCGCTCGGCCATCGTGCCTTGCGGCATCACTTCGAGCTCGATCAGGCCTCTGCGGTAAAGGCCTTCGAACACCACCGGATCGGTGGTGCGCGGATACGAGCAGACGATCTTGCGCACGCGGCCGACTTCCATCAACCGCGCCAAGCCGACATGGCCGACGCCGGCATTGTTGGCGACCACGGTCAAATTTTTCGCGCCCTGCTCGATCAGGCCCTCGATCAGCGCATTGGGCTGGCCGATGCTGCCAAAGCCGCCGATCAGCACGACCGCGCCGTCGCGGATTCCCGCCATCGCGTCGGCCATGCTTTGTACGATCTTGTCGATCATCGGGAGGTTGAGGTCACCAACAAATCCGCATTTCCCGGACACGGCGCAGCGCGTAGCGGTGCGCCGTTGATCCGGGATCGTGGCAGTATGCCGCGCTTATGACGATCCCCGGGTCTGCAGCGCAATACTTCGTACTGCGCTGCGCCCGGAAATCTCGTCGGTGCCAATATGAGAACTCACCCCACCTCGCGCATGCGCGAGCCGTCGGCGAAGGCCGGCATCAGCTCGCGCGCGAAGCGGCGCAGGCTTTCATGCGCAAGGCCGCCGCCGTTGAGCAATACGTATTCGACGCCGAGCTTCTGCAGCTTTTCCAGCTTGAGCGCGATTTCGTCAGGCGTCCCGTACAATGCGGCCTCCTCGCTCGCCTCGCGCGTATCCGAGAAGGCCATGATGCTCGCCTTGCTCTGCGTGCCGTCGGCCGCCTTCGACATGGCGGCGAAATGGCGCTGCGCGGCGAGCCGCTGCTCGAGTGCGGCCTCCTTGTCGGCCTTATCCTTGGCGACATAGAACGCGCGCGCCACGCCGACCTCCAGCGGGTCGAAGGTGCGGCCGCGTTTCTCCACCTCGGCTTTGAAGGTGGCGACGCGCTCGCCGATCGCCTCAAGCGAGGCGAACTGGTCGAGCAGGAGGTTGTAGCCGCGCTCGGCCACCTGGCGGATCGATGGCGGGCTGCCGGCGGCCATCCACATCGGCGGATGCGGTTTTTGCGCGGTCGGCGGCTCGACGATGATATCGGCAAAGTTCCAGTATTTGCCGTGATGCGAAAAGCGCTCCTTCGACGTCCAGGATTTGACGACGACGTCGAGGCATTCGTTGAAGCGCGCGTCGGCTTCCTCGATCGGCACGCAAAAGCCGGCGAACTCATTGTGCCGGTAGCCCTTGCCGACGCCGAAATCGAGCCGGCCGCCGGACAAAAGATCGATCGTGGCGGCCTGCTCGGCCAGCAGCACGGGATTGTGCCACGGCAGCACCAGCACGGCGGTGCCGAGCCGTAGTGTGCGGGTTTTCGCCGCGAGCCATGTCAACAAAGAGAGACTGGCGGAAACCTGCCCGGCGCCGGTGAAATGATGCTCGACCAGGAACGTCGAGTGATAGCCGAGCGACTCGGCTTCGATGTTGTAATCGACGAATTGTTTATAACCGAGGCCCGAGTCGACATCGGGCCCGCTGCGGCGGGCGGTGGCGCTGCCAAAGAGTCCAAAACGCATCGAGCCGGCTCCACTCTTTTGTCTTGCGCCAATCTATCCGGAAACGCGGGGTATTCAAAACGGCCGCCGCCTGCGCCGCGCGGTCGGCGGGATGGGCCATTGTCGCTCACCTTGTGCTTCAGGTGGGCAACGCAGGCGCGACGGCTTTGTCCGCTGGCATGAGGGGTTCTATTTGAAGCTTGCGGCGGCATGGACCAGAGCGGCCAGGGCGCCTGCGAGCCCGGCGACGGCCGGCGCGGCTGCGTCACCGAGCGCATGCCGTTTCGCGAGCCAGTGCGGATCGTTGTAGGACAGCCAGGTCTGGCCGGCGCCATCCTGCCAGACCAAAATCTTGAGCGGCAGATCGATGCCGATGGTCTGGACCGATTGCATCAGCGGCGTGCCGCCTTTGGCGTTGCCGAAGATCAGGAGATCGGTCGGGCCCAATGTCAGCCCGGCTTGAGCGGCACCGGCGGCGTGGTCGATATGCGCGAATATTGTCAGGCCTTTGCCTTTGACCTCGGCCTCGAGCCTCTCCATCGTGTCCTTCGGCCCGTAGTCGCTGCGTATAGTTATCAAGCCGTCTGCGGCCATGGCACGCTCTCCACAGGTGCAATCGATCCGATCAGCGTGAGGACACTATCCAGCCTTCGCCACAACGCTAGGTGCGATCGTGCGTCTTGTCGTCCGGCCATCGCGCCTCGACTTCTTTCATCTTCAACGCGAATTCAGTCGGGGTCAGGATCCCCTTGCGGAAAAGGATGTTGGCGAATGCCACGATCCAGCGCTCGTAATAGGTCAGCTTGCCCACCATGTCCGATCCGAGCGCCTCGACGCCGCAGCGTTTCTCCTCGGTGTTGACGATCTTGTGAAAGTCGAGGACGTCGGCGAGCGCGTGGCAGCGCTTCTCCCAGGGTTCCATTGCATGATCTGTCTGCAGGATCGGCTCCGCCGGCAAACCGCCGATGTCGTTCGGCAGGCGCTTCACAAGATTCTCGGTCTGGGTCATGACGGCGTCCTCGCTGATTCAATCCTGGCCGGGACGACGCCGATCATGGTGTCGCGCGTGACGAGCGCGGCCAATTGCTCCTCGCTGTAGTGCTCGGTTCCTTTGGGGCGCATCGGCAGCACCAGATAGCGGATCATCGCCGTCGAATTGCTGACGCGCACCTCGACATCGTCCGGCAAAATGGTGCCGAATTCGGCGAGAACCGCGCGCGGCTCGGAGACGGCGCGCGCGCGATAGGGCTTGAGTTTGTACCAATCCGGCGGCAGCCCAAGGACCGGCCGCGGATAGCATGAGCACAAGGTGCAGACGATCAGGTTGTGAACCTTTTCCGTATTCTCCAAAACGATCAGATCGGTGTCGTCGTAGAAGGTGATGCCGAACTCCTGCTCGCAGGCAGAGCGGCCGTGCGCCAGCAATCGGGCGCGGAAGTCGGGATCGACCCAGGCGCGCGCGACGACTTTGGCGCCGAGCGCCGGACTACGTGAGTCGAGGACTTCGATCTGGCGGCGAATCTCGTCTGGGCCGATCAGCTTTTTCTCGACCAGGAGTTCGCGGACAGCGGTTTCCATCATGTCGTAATAGCCGGGACGGCCGGCGGAAGCAGTCTCGGCATGGGCGTGATGATGATCGTGATCGTGATCCGTGCCGCTCATGTTCAAATCCTTTCCAGCCAGCTCTCGAACACTTCGATACGCAAGCCGTCCCGCGCCGAACCGGCATAATCCGGCCAGAGCTCCGTCATCGGGACGGCAATGCGGTAATAGTGACGCTTCGATCCGGCGTTGCGGCCGTATCCTTCTTCCTCGTTGTCGATAAGGGTCGGCTCGATCACCGCCTCGATAGATCCTGTCTTGCCGCGCAGATACTGCGGCACGCGGTAGTGTCCGATCGGAGAGCGGTCGGAAATCCGAATTTGGTCGCCGGGACGAAAGATCGGTTCTTCACCGATAGCGGGGACGATGGCTGGTTTGGACATGGAGACCTCGCGGGCTTCCCTCTGCTTTCATTCACGCCTATCGCGGACTTGTTTGCATCGATATTTCATTCAAGGCCGGCACCTGCCGCGATGGTATCGCAAGCGGCGGCGAGCTCTTGCCCGAGCTCGGTGAGCGCGCGATTGCCGTAGCGCGCGAACGCCGCAGCCGGATCAGCCCAGCGTAACATCACATTGCCAGCCGACAGTTCAATGACACCGAATTTCAGCGGCGCTTCCAGCAACGCGGCCGGGTCGGCTGCAAGCAGCCGCACCATGAAGCGGGGATGAAAGAACAAAATCTGACGTGCGGGGCCGATCGCATAACCGCCGCGAAGAAGCAGCGCCCGCGGATCAATCTCATGTAAAACCCAGAAGTCGGCCGCTTCGATCGCTCGGTGCAGCCGCGCCACCGCGTCCGCGACGGAGAGCGAGCAAGTCAGCGAGCGTTGGAAAGAACCGGCCGCTTTGCCAATGTCAGCATAAGTGACGGTTGCCGCTTGCCCGCTGGACACCATGGTCGAACAGACCCGCTGTCTGCCTCGATTGTCGCTGCAAGTGTACCGGGCTACATTGGTTTCAGGCAAGGCTGTGGGTTTCAGGCAAGGCTGTGGGTTTCAGGCAAGGCTGTGGGTTTCAGGCAAGGCTGTGGGTTTCAGGCAAGGCTGTGGGTTTCAGGCAAGGCCGTGGCGCTGAGAACGAGCTTGGGATTGCTGCGATGAAGCGTGCGCGCGAAGTCAAAACCGCGGGCGACTGGGACAACGCCAGCGCCGTCGATCGGGTGTCGCTCGATGCGTACGAGCGGCATCGGCGCCGCGTTGTTTTGACCGGCGAGGGCGGAACGAAGTTTCTGCTCGATTTGCCGCAAGCGACGGCTTTGCGCGATGGCGACGGCCTCGTGCTCGATGACGGTGGAATCGTGCGCGTCGTTGGCCGGCCGGAGCCGCTGATCGAAATCTCCGCCGCCGACAGCCATGAGCTGGCGCGGCTCGCCTGGCATATCGGCAACCGGCATGTCGACGTGCAGATCGCCGGCGACCGGCTGCGCATCCGGCGCGATCATGTGATCGAGGACATGCTGCGCGGGCTCGGCGCGCGGCTTTCGCCAATGGAGGCGCCGTTCGATCCGGAGCACGGCGCCTACGGCCAGCATCAACACGGCCGTGCCGACGACCATGCGCAGGGTCATGATCATCATCATGGCCATGATCACGGCCATGATCATGGCCATGGGCACGGTCACCATCACGACCACGATCATGGCTAGGCGGCGTTCGGACGCGAGCCGTCCTCTGCTCCGCTCGTCCCCGCGAAAGCGGGGACCCAGAGAGAGGGCTAGCCCGGAACCGGACACTGAAGGCCTCCTGGATTCCCGCCTTCGCGGGAATGAGCGGATTGAGGCCGCCGCGCTGTATCGCCTTATGGCCTGGCTGTCGCCGGCCTATCCGATCGGCGCGTTTTCCTATTCCAGCGGCATCGAATGGGCGGTGGAGGCCGGTGATATCAAGGACGCGCAGACGCTGCAGCAATGGCTCGCCGTGATGCTCGCCGATGGCGGCGGCTTTTGCGACGCCCTCTTCTTCGTTCATGCGCACCGTGCGGTCGCCGGCGCCGACGATGTCGCCCTGCGAGCGGTGGCCGAACTCGCTGCCGCGTTCGTGCCTTCCAGGGAGCGCTTTCTGGAAACGACGGCACAGGGCCGCGCCTTTATCGACGCCACGCGGGCCGCATGGCCTTGTCCGGCGCTGATACGCTTGGAGACTGCTTGGACAGGCGCGGTCGCGCTGCCGGTCGCGGTTGGCGTCGCCTGCGCCGGGCATGGCATTGCCTGCGAGACCGCGCTGTCCGCTTTTCTGCAGGCGCTGACCGCCAACTGGATCTCGGCCGGCGTGCGGCTGATCCCGCTCGGCCAGACCGACGGCCAGCGCGTGCTTGCCGCACTCGAGACGATTGTCGCGGCAACCGCCGCGCGCGCGCTGGCAACGCCGTTGGACGATATCGGCAGTGCGGCCTTCCGCGCCGATGTCGCGACCATGCGCCACGAGACGCAATATACGCGGCTATTCCGATCATGATCACCGGGGAGCATTATGGTTCAGCTTATCGATAGCGACATCAGGACACGCGAAGTGCTGAGCTGGAAGGGCCTGCACGTCTTCCACTTCTACCTTTCTGTCTGCTCGCAAAAGCTTCGCATCTTTCTCAATCTCAAAGGCATTCCGTGGCAGTCGCACTCTATCGACCTGACCAAAAACGAAAACATCGGCGAATGGTTTCTCGGCATCAATCCGCGCGGCCTCGTCCCCGTGCTGGTGCATGACGGCGCGGTCCATATCGAGAGCAACGATATCATCGCCTATCTGGAGCAGGCGTTTCCGCAGCCGCGGCTCATTCCGCCGCAATATGAAAACGAAGTCGCCAAGCTCCTCAAGCACGAGGACGATCTGCATTTCGACGTCCGCTCGCTGAGTTTCCGTTTCGTCTTCGCGCCGCCTAAGCCGCCGAAATCGGCGGAAGAGCTGAGAACATACGGCGCCGCCAGCTCAGGCACTGTTCAAGGCCTGAAGGACCCGGGGATCGCCAGGCAAATCGATT
This sequence comes from uncultured Alphaproteobacteria bacterium, assembly GCA_963831135.1. Classification (GTDB taxonomy): domain Bacteria; phylum Pseudomonadota; class Alphaproteobacteria; order Rhizobiales; family Xanthobacteraceae; genus BOG-931. Next base: position 12,842 of record CAWHPH010000003.1, on the reverse strand, counting down.
TCTGGTCCCGGTTTGCCGAGCACGGCGTCTCCGACCCGGACGCGCGCGCCTCGGCGGCGCGGTTCCGCGCCGCGTTCGACGATCTCGAGCGGCGACTCGGCGGGCAGCCTTATCTGCTCGGCGATACCCTGACGGTGCTCGATATCGCGTGGTTCATTTATGTGGATCGGCTGAAGCATGCCGGGTATCCGTTCGCGCGCCTGCATCCGCGCGTCGAGGCGTGGTTCGACAAGCTCCTGCAGCGACCGGAATTCGCCAAGGAGATTGCGCTGCCGCCGGTCGTCAGCGAACGATTCGCCGCGACGCGCCAGGCTCATGCAAGGGCCGGAAAATCGCTGGAATCGGTTGCCGGTCTGTGACGGCAAGCGTTCTTCAATCTGCACATGATGGAGCGGTTTCGCGCCACGTCAGGATATGATCGGCGGCGGTCGCCAATCCAAGCAGAGTGGCCAGCAGATCTGCCGCTTCTAGGGCTTCGACCATTGCTCGTCGCCGCAAGATGTCGCGTCAGCTTGGCCGAAGCGGCCGGCTTTGCCTCGCTTGACGGTCCGCACTAAGGTCAGCGAAATTGGAGCTCGCCTTATGTCTGCCTCTCATCATGGTCCGTTGCGTGTCGGCGTCGGCGGCCCGGTCGGCTCGGGCAAGACCGCGCTGATGGACGCGCTGTGCAAGCGGCTGCGCGCGCGCTATGAAATCGCCGCCATCACCAACGACATCTACACCAAATGGGATGCCGAATATCTGGTGCGCTCGGGCGCGCTGGTGCCGGAGCGGATCGCGGGCGTCGAAACCGGCGGCTGCCCGCACACCGCGATCCGCGAGGATGCCTCCGCCAATCTCGCGGCCATCGCCGACATGCGGCAGAAATTCCCCGCGCTCGACCTGGTGCTCATCGAGTCCGGCGGCGACAATCTCGCCGCGACTTTCTCGCCCGAGCTGGCCGATCTGACGATCTATGTGATCGACGTCGCCGCCGGCGACAAGATTCCCTCGAAGGGCGGACCGGGCATCACCCGCTCCGACCTGTTGGTGATCAACAAGATCGATCTTGCGCCCTATGTCGGCGCTTCATTGGAAACGATGGAGCGCGAATCCAAACGCATGCGCGGGGCGCGGCCGTTCTTCTTCACCAACCTGCGCGCCGGCCAGGGCGTCGCCGAGATCGCGCGCTTCATCGAAGAAAAGGGCGGGCTGGGGATTGGATAACGGCGCGTGAAGTACGCTTCGCGACCTGAACATGGAGGGAGATCCGTGTGGCGCTCGTACTCAGCCTGTGGGCGATAACGGACCAAGCTATCTCGTCACCGGCCCAAGGCATCTGGCGCATGGCGCTCGTGGACTACGACCGGCCCAGTTTCGAGCGGCAGATCGATGCGTTCCTGACTGGACTAGGGCTTTAGACGCGTGCGTTTTCGGACGAGCCGCCACGGCCTCTCAGGCTCAGGCCGCTACGGTCACTATTCAGCCGTTTTGTGTCGACCGAGGTAGACTCATCCAAGAGAGATCAAGTCGTGACGAAGTTTGAAAACTCAGTGATGTCCATTGCCTTCGCTCGGAGTGAATTTGAAAGATGCTGGCAGAACCCCGTAATCGCTGGGATCGGACTGCCGCCGCTATCCGGCTGGGCGGCGAGGGCGCAAACCTTATCCTCGCCGGGTGAAACGCCGGGTGTCGTCGCGGTCCCAACCAACAGACATCACGGAGGAGAGCGTCGCGCGCCTTGCCGGCGCGCGACTCAGAGCCGCCATCCGGCATCGAACGCAGCGGCGCCTCCCGCGTTGCCGGTCTAGTTGGTAAGTCGCTGCGTGTTGTCGCAGCCTTCGCTCGGCAGGTAGCAAAGATAAGGCCGGCGCAAGCTTTGATAGACGTCATAGGCGGAAGGCGCCGGCACGACGACCTCGCGCGGGCGCGGGACGACAATGACAGGCGGCGCCCCCGGCGCGCCCGGCGCCCGCTGCCACACCGTCCCGCGGTCGAAACGGACGATCAGGCCGTCCGGGCTAAAAACGGCCCCCTCTCTCCATTGCTCGGCCCATAAATGACCGGGCCGGTCGATCCAGGCCCGCGAGCGCTGCCCCAATTCGTTGGTCAGATTCATTTCCCAGCCGCGGGGGGCAACGAACGGCTGTCCGGGTCCGCCGCAGTTTTGGACGCATTGATAGGGACCGAAAAGATCCGCCGCGTACACAACGGTTGCCGTCGCCAACGCGCTCACGATCGACCCGACGATTGTCAGGGCTTTCACAGAGTGTCCCATGGGCTGCACCCTTCAGAGGCGGCGCGGGAAGCTTCGTCGACAGAGGCTCGCGCCGGACGGCCACCAGGTCGCGGAGCCAATTCAGCCATTCCGGCAGTCTACAACGATCATGCCCCGTCCGCCATCTTTCGCGTGGGCGATATGACAGGCGAGAGGCCGCCGCCGCGGCCTAAGCGCGCCCGGTATGTTTGCGCGCCGCTTCGAGATGGCCGAAGCTCTGCACCGGCGCGCACATCAGGAACCGATAGCCTTCGCTGACGACGCGCTCGACATTGCCCTGCTCGACATGCGGATGGCCGACCACGACATTGTGCTTCTTGCAGGTGTCGACCACCCGCTTCATCCATTCGAGCACGACCTTGTGCTCGTATTGCCGCGGATAGCCGAGCTCCTGTGAGAGATCGCCTTCGCCGATCAGGATGGCGCCGACGCCCGGCACGTTGGCGAGGATGGCGTCGAGATTTTCGACGCCGCGCGTGTCCTCGATTTGCAGGATGCAGAAAATCTCGCCCTGCGGATTGAGCGGCCAGACGTCGGCCTTCTGGTAGTATTCCTGCTGGGTCAGCCCCCAATAGCGCGCCGCGGTGGTCGGCCCGTCGCCGCGGATGCCGGGCGGCGCATAATGCGCGGCGCTCTTGAGCCGCGGATAGCGGCAGGCGCCGACCGCATTGGCCGCTTCCTCGACGGTCGAAATATGCGGGAACACGATGCCGTAGCAGCCCATGTCGAGCGCCTGCTTGGCCTGCCATTGCGCCATCTCGACGCCGTTCACCGGCACGCGGGCGAGCGGCGTCACGCCGGGCGCGACCGAGCCCGATTTGGCGATCTGGGCGCGGTTGAGCATGTATTGCAGGCAATCGCGAAGGAGCCGCCCGTCCCAGGGCTGATGTTCCATCTCGAACACGCAGCCGTCGAATTTCGACGTGCTCAGCGTCACGGCACTACTAATCTCGGCGGGCGAAAAGCAGGTCAACGCATGCTGCCCGGATTCGAGCGCGCGAATAATGCCGTTGAGCCGCGGAAGTTCAGCCATTTCCTCAAATCTCCTTCATCAAACGTCATCCTAAAGTTCCCGGCCGAAGGCCGGGCCTCGAAGGATCGCGCCGTCCCCTTCGAGGCTCGCCGCCAAAAGCGGCTCGCACCTCAGGGTGACGGCGCATCGCGCCACTCTATCAGATCGCGGACACGGTTTGACAATCGCGCCCCGGCCCTTAGCATCGCTGGCCCAACCCTGCAGCGACTTAAGTCATGATCATCGATTGTCACGGCCATTACACCACCGAACCCAAGGACCTCCATCGCTTTCGCAAAGAGCAGACGGCAGCGGCCAATGCCAAGGACAAGGCGGCATTGCCGTCGCGGGCTTCGCTGAAGATCTCCGATGACGAAATTCGCGAAAGCATCGAGCAGAACCAGCTCAAGCTGCAGCGCGAGCGCGGCACCGATCTGACCATCTTCTCGCCGCGCGCTTCCGGTATGGGCCATCACGTCGGCGACGAAAGCGTCAGCCTCGAATGGTCGCAGATCTGCAACGATCTGATCCATCGGGTGTGCACGCTCTACCCGAGGAATTTCATCGGCGTGTGCCAATTGCCGCAGTCGCCCGGCGTGCCGCCGCAACACTCGGCGGCCGAGCTCGAGCGCTGCATCAACGAGCTCGGCTTCGTCGGCTGCAATCTCAATCCCGACCCGTCCGGCGGCTATTTCAATTCGCCGCCGCTCACCGAGAAGTGGTGGTATCCCTTCTTCGAGAAGATGGTCGAGCTCGACGTGCCGGCGATGATTCATGTGTCGGGTTGCTGCAATCCGGCCATGCACACCACCGGGTCGTATTATCTGAACGCCGACACGATGGCGTTCATGCAGCTCATCCTTTCGGATGTGTTCAAGGACTTTCCGACGCTCAAGCTGATCATTCCGCATGGCGGCGGCGCGGTGCCGTTCCATTGGGGCCGCTTTCGCGGTCTTGCGCTCAATAACGGGCGGCCTGAACTCGACGAGATCATCAAGAACAACATCTTCTTCGATACCTGCGTCTATCACCAGCCGGGCATCAACCTGCTCACGGAAGTGGTGCCGGTCGACAACATTCTGTTCGCCTCGGAGATGGTCGGCGCGGTCAAGGGCATCGATCCGAAGACCGGCTTCAACTTCGACGACACCAAGCGCTATATCGACAACGCGCCGCTGCTGAGCGATGCCGACCGCAGGAAGATTTTCGAAGGCAATGCGCGCCGGGTCTTCGGGCGTCTCAAGACCGGCGCGGCGGCAAAGGCGGCGGTGTAGCGCGTCGTCATTGTCAGAAGCGATAGCGACGAAGCAATCCGGCAATCCACCGCGGCGCAACTGGATTGCTTCGCGGAGACTGTCATCGGGCCGGCCACTTCGGGCCGGACCCGTTGGCTCGTAACAACGTCGGCATCCAGGACGACACCGTATTGCCAAAGCTTCGACGAAAGCGGTCAGGGAGAAAATCCCAGATCATCAGGTTCGGTCACCGGGAGATCGAGACACTCGGCCTGAGCCAAGGTTTCTGGACCGATCTCTATCACCGGGCGATGTCGGTCTATTGGCCGGTGTTTTTCGGCGGCGCGGCCGTGGTGTTCGTCGTGCTGAACGCGGTTTTTGGCTTCCTTTACTGGCTCGGTCACGAGCCGATCGCCAACGCGGACGGCAACGGGCCGCTTGCTTTCTTCTATTTCTCCATCGAGACGCTGGCGACCGTCGGTTACGGCGACATGCACCCGCAGACCAATTACGGGCACCTGATCGCCACCGTGGAAATCTTCACCGGCATGAGCTTTCTCGCGGTGATGACGGGATTGATCTTCGCGCGCTTCTCGCGGCCGCGCGCCCGTTTTGTCTTCGCCAACCAGGCGGTGATCACACGCAACGAGGGGCGGCAGACGCTGATGATCCGCACGGCCAACGCGCGGCACAACACGGTCTCGCGGGCGAACGCGCGGCTGTGGATCATTCGCGCCGGACGCACCAAGGAAGGCGACCAGCTGCGCCGGTTTTACGAGCTGACGCTCGATCGCAGCGAGCATCCGATGTTCGTGCTGAGCTGGATGCTGTTTCACGTCATCGACAAGGACAGCCCGCTGCACGGATTGACCGACGCCGATCTAGCCGAAAGCGATGCGCTTTTGGTTCTCAATATCAGCGGTGTCGACGACAGTTCCGCCCAGCAACTCTACGCCAGGCACGTCTATTCCTGGCGCGATATCCGCTGGCAGCACCGCTACAAGGACATCACCAGCGTTTCGCCGCAGGGGCGTTTTTTGCTCGACTACACCAAATTCCACGACGTGATAGCGCAGGAGGAGTAGCGATGCCGCGTCATTCCGGGACGGCCGAAGGCCGGGCCCGGAATCCATAGCCCTCATGCTGGTGAATATGGATTCCGGGTTCGCCACTTTGTGGCGCCCCGGAATGACGTAAGCGCTCGGTAGACTTAAGCGTCAGTAACAGGCGTGTGCCTTCTTGCGCCGCCGCGGCGTTTGCCCATTTTGCGGGAAAGCCGTCCACGAATAGATTACGGCCTCAAGGAACCCGGCGAGGAGCCATCATGTCTATCCGCCCCGTCAAACGCATCGTCTCATCCAAGCCGACGATCGAGGGTGCCGGCGTGCATCTGCGCCGCGCGTTCGGCTTCGGCGACACCACCGAATTCGACCCGTTCCTGCTGCTGGACGATTTCCGCAACGACCGGCCGGATGAATATCTTGCCGGGTTCCCCTGGCATCCGCATCGCGGCATCGAGACCATCACCTATGTGTTGGCGGGCAATGTCGAGCACGGCGACAGCCTGGGCAATCGCGGCAATCTCGGCGCCGGCGACGTGCAATGGATGACGGCCGGCCGCGGCATCCTGCATCAGGAAATGCCGCAGGGCGACGAGAAGGGACGCATGCATGGGTTTCAGCTCTGGGCCAATCTGCCGTCCTCGCTGAAAATGACAGCGCCGCGCTATCAGGACATCAAGGCGGGCGAGGTCCCGGAAGTCATCGACGACGACGGCACCCGGGTGCGCGTGGTGTGCGGCGATTTCTGGGGCAAGCGCGGCCCGGTCGAGGGCGTTGCCGCCGACCCCCGCTATCTCGACGTCTGGGTGCCGCCGGGCAAGCGCAAGACGCTGACGGTGGAGCTCGAGCGCCATGCCTTCGCTTATGTGTTCGAGGGCTCGGGCAATTTCCGCGCTGCCTCGCAGCCTTTCGGCGTGCTGACCGAGAAGACCGACGGCGTGAACGAGATTCTGGTGCGTGAGCAGACCGGCAATCGCTCGCTGGTGCTGTTCGATAGCGGCGACGAAGTGACGGTGCAGGCCGGCGACGAAGGCATCCGCTTCATCCTCGTGTCCGGCAAGCCGATCAAGGAGCCGGTCGCCTGGTACGGGCCGATCGTGATGAACTCGCAGGCCGAATTGCAGCAGGCTTTTACGGAGCTGCGCAGCGGCACGTTCATCCGGTAGCATTTTCCCGTCACCCTGAGGCGCTCGGCCGAAAGGCCGAGCCAACCAAGTCGGCTGTTGCCGACTTGGACACTTAAGATGCCGAATTCGGGCGGGGCGACGGGCCTCGGCGCCCCGGCCGTGCATCCTTCGAGGCTCGCTCCGCTCGCACCTCAGGATGACGGATCGCAGTTACGCCGGCGCGGCGCGGCGGATAAGCCCGCGCTGCGGATCGTAGCCGATCACGGCGAGCAGAAAGAACAGCAAGGTTGCGCCGGTCACCACCAGCGCCGCGACGAGGTTGAATTCGCCGTAGAGCGCAAAGCGGATCAGCTCCACGGCGTAGGTGAAGGGATTAGCGAGCGAGACGTAATAAAGAACCTCGGAGCCGCCCTCGCGCAGCCGCCACAGCGGATAGAGCGCCGAGGAAAAAAAGAACATCGGGAACATCACGAAGTTCATCGCGCCGGCGAAGTTCTCCACCTGGCGGATATAGACCGACAAGAACAGCCAGAGCGCACCCAGCATCAGCCCGGAAACGATCAGCGCCGGCAGCACCGCGAGCCAGTCGAGCGGGTCGAACGTCACGTCGAATGCAATGCAGACCGCGAGGAAGACGTAGCAGGTGATCACCGCCAGCGCCGTGCCGGCCAGAAGCTTGCATGCGAGCAGCAGCCAGCGCGGCAGCGGCGCGGTGAGGAGTAGCCGCATCACGCCCATCTCGCGGTCATAGACCATCGACAGCGACGATTGCATGCCGTGGAACAGAAGGATCATGCCGAGCAGGCCCGGCACGATATAGACCTGATAGGTAATGTAGGTCTTGTAAGGCGGGATGATGGAGACGCCGAATACGTTATAGAAACCGGCAGCAAAGACCGCGAGCCAGATCAGCGGGCGGACCAGCGCCGACAACAGCCGTCCGCGCTGCTGCACGAATTTCAGCAATTCCCGCATGGTGACGGCGCGCAATGCGCGCAGGACGTGGGCGAGGGGCATGGCGTCATGCTCCTACGCCGCTCGTCCCCGCGCAAGCGGGGACCCAGATCCTTGTACGTCGCCTGCCGGATTCCCGCCTTCGCGGGAATGAGCGAAGAATTTGCAATTTCATCTGTTCAAATGACACGGCGATTCGGGTTCGTCATCGCCGAGCGTATCGAGCGTGTTGAGGCGATGGAGAAAGCCTTCGACCGGCGCGTCGGCGACGACCTCGTAGGGCGCCGCCAGCAAAACCGCCTGCCGCACCTGATGGTCCCAAGGCCGCACGCTGACGGCCAAGCCTTTGTCGCCGTCGAAACTGCCGTCGCCGAGAATAAAGGCGCGCTCCCGGCTGAAGTCGGCCAACTCCGTCCGCAGCGCCGATTGCACGATCATCTTGACTGCCATCCATGCCGCCCAGTCGCCGCCTGCCATATGCCGGCCGCCGGATTTTCGCTCAAAGCGCGAATTGACCTGCGGCGCGCCATGGCGCTCCCAGGTCCAGTGCCATGCCACCGATTTAAGATCGATGCTGCCGATGACCGGACGCGGGCGGGACAGGTGATAAGGAACCGTACGGGCAAAATCGAAAGCCTCGTCGGCGACGAACACCGCGTTGAAATCGCGATTGATGGCGCTCAGCAGCGCCGGATCGTTCTGCTCGCGCTCGCGCGGATCGGTGCCGGGCTTGAAATGCTCATCGGCAACAATTCGCGCGCCGAATTTCTGCGCCGAATGGCTGAAGGCGGCTGTCATTGCCGCGTCGGCCGGCGAGGGGCCTTCGAACACCAGCAGATCGCGCCATTTGCGCGAAACGACGAATTGCGCGAGGCCATCCATGAGCTGCGCGCGGCTTGGATAGACGTGGACGAATTCGGGGGCGCACAGGTCGCGGCGCAGCGTGTCGTCAGGCTCGGAGACGTTGAACAGCAAAAGCATCGCGTCCGCGCATTGCGGCGGCGAGCGGCTTGAAGCTTTCCGCCGGAGCGTCGATCAGAAAAAAGTGCGTGCCGGCCGCGAGCGCGTCGAGCACCGCCGACGCCACGTCGGCCGGTGATTTCACCGTGATGCGTTGCAGCGCAAAATCCGCCTTCAGCATGCGCGCGAGCGGGGCGGCGTCGTCGCGGCCGAGCTCAGCGCCGGTGAACGGATGTGCGCGGGCTTTGAGGATGATGCGCTCGTAGGCGCGCACCGGTTCGTAGCGCGGATCGTTCTCGATCTCGACGAAGGCGATATTGATCAGCGGTCGTTGCACGTCCTGTGCTGCGGCCGTCGCGAGCGCGCCGGCGAAGTAGATCAGCGCGAGGACCACGCGGAGCGCGCTAATCATCGACGGCGATGCCATAGGGAATGCGGCCGACCGGCACGGAGATTTTTGCTTTGCGGGTCTTGGTGTCGATCACCGTGATATCGTCGCCGAAGCCGTTGGCGACATAAAGCGTGTATTCGTCACGCGCGAGCGTCAGCCCCCAGGGCCGCTTGCCGACAAGGATATAGCCGAGCACCTTGCGCGCCGGCACGTCGACGATCGCCACATGCGCGGCATGTCCGAGCGCCACATAGGCCGTCTTGCCGTCCTTGGTCATGACCAGGCCGACCGGTGTCACGTCGGATTTGCGCATGCCGGGCGGCAGGAACGGTATCTTGCCGGTGATGACGAACTTCGCGCGGTCGATGATGTCGACCTCGCCGGCAAGCTCCGCTGTCACCCACAAATCCTTTCCGTCCGGGGTCGCCGCGATCCGCCGCGGCCGCAGGCCCGCGACCACGTCGCGCACGATCTTGCCGCTGCCGGCGTCGATTTCATGCACGAGATCGCCGGCCTCGGAAGTGACATAGACAGTCTTGCCGTCCTCAGAGACCAGCACGCCTTCCGGCTCGGCGCCCGTCGGCACTTCCTGCACGATGGCGTCGCGTTCCATGTCGATCACGGCGAGCGACGAACCTTCTTCGTCGGAGACATAGAGGCGGCCGCGTCTCTCGTCGATGCCGAAGGCTTCCGGACTCGGTCCGGTCTTGAGCTTGCCGATCACCTGCAGCTTGGCCACGTCCAGAATATCGATCACGTCGTCGTCGCCACAGGCGACGTAAAGCTTGGAATGGTCGGCGCTGAAATGCAGGTCGCGCGGGCGGCGCGCGGTTTTGATGTCCTTGACGATCTTGTCGGTCGCCGGATCGATCACGATGATGTTGCTGGTCTTCTCGTTGCTGACGAAGATCAGGCCTGTGTCCTTGGCAACAGCGGGCGTGCAGGCGAGGACGCAGAGAAGAACAAAAGCGGGCTTGCGCATGGCATCGCCTTTATTGCATCGCTGCCAAGCTAAAGCTTATTAAAGGGGAGGGGGCAAGCTGAGGGGCGAGCGACGAATGGCAAGCGACGAAGGCGCGCCGGCGCTTCTCCTCGACAACGTGACCAAGAGTTACGGGGCTATTCGTGCCGTCGATGGGGTATCGTTGCGGGCATCGGCCGGCGAGTTCATTGCGCTGCTTGGTCCCAACGGCGCCGGCAAGTCGACGCTGTTCCAGCTTCTGTCCGGGCTGTTCGTGCCGGACACCGGCCGCATCAGCGTCATGGGCCACGACATGCGGCGCGATCCGGTGCCGGCGCTGGCGCAGCTCGGCATCGTCTTTCAGCAGCCGACGCTCGATCTTGAGCTCACCGTGACCGGCAATTTGTTGTTTCACGCCGGGCTCCACGGCATCCCGCGGGCGGTCGCCAAAGCGCGCATCGAGAAGGAGCTGGCGCGGCTCGGGCTTGCCGAGCGGGCGCACGACAAAGCCGCGCAGTTGAGCGGCGGCAATCGCCGGCGCGTCGAGCTTGCGCGCGCGCTGTTGCATGAGCCGCGGGTGCTGCTGATGGACGAGCCGACCGTCGGTCTCGATCCGGCAAGCCGCAGCGATCTCCTGAAGTTCATTCTCGGCTTGCGCGCCGAGCGTTCGGTCGCCGTGCTCTGGGCGACGCATCTCTGCGACGAGGTGACCGACGCCGACCGCGTGGTCGTGCTGCATCGCGGCAAGGTCCTTGCTGATACGACGCCGGCTGGGCTCGTGGCGAAAGCGGGCGCGGCGACCATCGAGCAGGCGTTCTTGGCGATGACAGGGCCGGAGTGATCCCCTCTCAGTCGTCACCGCGGGCTTGACGCGGGGGTCCACGCAGCCTCACCGCTTCACGGATTGCCGGGTCGAACCCGGCAGCGACAAACGGAAGGATTACACGTCACGCATCGCCTTCAGATGCCGCATCACCCTGGCGCGCAAGGCGGCTTGCTCCTCGGGACTCCACTTGCGGAATCCTTCGCCCGACTTGAAGCCGAGTTTTTTCTCGGCCACGAGCTTTTGCAAATAGGGCGACGGCTCCGGCCTGCTGTCGATCGCCGGCAGCACGATGTCGTGGATCGCAAGCGTGAGATCGGTGCCGACCAGATCGGCGTTTTCGAGCGGACCGAGAACGGGCAAGCGGCGGCCGAAGGAGGCCTTGACCACGGAGTCCACGGTCTCGGCGTCGCAGATGCCTTGTTCCACGAGCGAAATCGCCTCGCGCCAGAGCGCGTGCTGCAGCCGATTGCCGATAAATCCCGGGACGTCCTTTTTCACATGCGCCGGTTGCTTGCCGGCGGCTTCGTGCAGCTGCATCGTCCAGGCGACCGTCGCCGGCGAAGTCCATCGGGTCTCGATCACCTCCACCAGCGGCACGAGAAAGGGCGGGTTCCACCAATGCGTGCCGAGCGCGCGTTCGCGCCGGGCCAGTCCCTGCATGATCGCCGTGATCGGAATGACCGAAGTGTTGCTGGCGAGGATCGTGTCGGGACGGACGTGGCGCTCGACCTCGGCAAAGAGCGTCTGCTTCAGCGGCAGATCCTCGAGCACCGCCTCGACGACGTAATCGGCGTCGCGCACGGCCTCGGCAAGATCGGCGCGCGTGCGCACGCGTTCGACGGCGCTTTCGTCCTCGCCGAGATCGCGCAGGTTGGCGGCAATGCGTGACTTGGCCGTGTCGAGATTCTGCGAAAACGAGTTGGAGATGGTCACGTCATGGCCGGCCAGCGCGAAGACCTGCGCAATGCCGTGGCCCATGAGGCCGGCGCCGATGACGGCAATGCGCGCCTTGGCCGGATCCAAGGTCATCTCAGCCGGCCGTGTAGCCGCCGTCGGCATAAAGGATGTGGCCGGTATAGAAGTCGGACGCTTTCGAGGCGAGAAACAGAAGCGGGCCCGCGAGATCGGACGGCTCGCCCAGCCGGCCCTTCGGCACGCGCGTGAGAAAGCCCTTGCGCACCGTGTTGGCGCGCTCGTTGTCCTCGAACATCCATTGCGTCAGCGGCGAGCGGAAAACCGTCGGACCCAGCGCGTTCACGGTAATGCCGGTCTCGCCCCATTCGCAGCCGAGCGCTTTGGTGATGCCGTCGACCGCGGATTTGGAAGCGCAATAGGCGGTGTAGCCGGCCGGATGGCCGAGCAAGCCGCGCGCCGACGACATCAAGATCACCTTGCCGCCGTCGCCTTGCTTGATCATCTGCCGGCCGGCGGCGCGCGCCATCAGCCAGGACTGCGTGACGTTGGCGTCGATGATTTCGAGAAAGTCGGCGGCCGGCTGATCGACGATCTTGGAAACCTTGTTGAGGCCGGAGGCGACGACGAGGATATCGACGCGGCCGAAGCGGTCGACCGCCGCTTTGACGATGGCGTCGCAGTTGGCTTCCGAGCTCGGCCTTTTGGCGACGACCTCGGCCTTGCCGCCAAGCGCAATGCAGGCATCGGCGACCTTTTTCAGCTCGGCGGCGTTGCTGGCCGCGAGCACGAGATTGGCGCCGGCGCCGGCCAGCACCTTGGCGGCGAGCGCGCCAAAGGCGCCGGACGCGCCGGTCACGATCGCGGTCTTGCCGCGCACATCGAACAGCGAGAGGGGATTTTTCAGAAAGTCATCGGACATGGGTCTTACCCGGCTTTCACACCGTCATCCTGAGGCGGCCGCGAAGCGGCCCTCGAAGGATGCACGGCCGAGGCCGTCGCCCTTCGAGGCTCGCTGCGCTCGCATCTCAGGGTGACGGAAAGTTTCACTTTGGCGCCGGCGCGATCGCGACCAGGATCGAGCACACTTCGTTGCCGCGATTGATGATCTCGCGGCTTTCGTTGGGGCCGATGAAGCACGAATCG
>CAWHPH010000002.1:0-53272 GCA_963831135.1 uncultured Alphaproteobacteria bacterium | reverse complement strand
TGACGACATCGCCGTCATGAACGACAAACCGATCGACACGCTTTCCGGAGCCGCCCTGGCCGGGCTTGCCTGCGCCTGCCCGCGTTGCGGCAAAGGCAAGCTGTTCCAGGGATTTCTGACGGTGCGGCCGGGCTGCGACGTCTGCGGCTTGATTACGGCTTCGCCGATGCCGGTGACGGACCGGCTGTTTTCATCATGTTTATCGCCGGCTTCATCGTGGTCGGCGCGGCGCTGGTGACGGAGATCGTGTACCAGCCGCCCTATTGGGTGCATGCGGCGCTGTGGCTGCCGCTCATCCTGATCGTGACGCTCGGCCCGCTGCGGCCGATGAAGGGCCTGATGATCGCTCTGCAATATCACCACAAGGCCGCCGAAGGACGCCTGACCGGGCGCGAGCCTTGAGCGCGCCGCAGCCGGCGCAAACGCCCAACACGCCAAGCGTCAGATCGCCCAAGTCCGACGCGAAGCCTCCGGCGAGGTCTCGCAGCTGGATCGGCCTGCTCATCCCAGCGGTGTTGCTGTTGGGGGCGCTGATTGCGCTCGGCATCTGGCAGCTTCAGCGCAAAGCCTGGAAAGAGGAGCTCGATCGCGACGCTGACCGAGCGGCTTGCCGCGCCGCCGTCGGCATTGCCCGCGCCGAGCACCTGGCCGCGCCTCGATCAGGTCGGCGATGAGTACCGGCGCGTCAAGTTCAGCGCGCAATTTGAAAGCGGCAAAGCGGCGCTCGTTTTGGCGACGTCATCGGCCTTCCGGCCGGACGTATCGGGCCTGGGCTTTTGGGTCTTCACGCCGGCGCGGCTTGCCGACGGCGGCCTCGTCGTCGTTAACCGGGGCTTCGTGCCGACGAAGCTGCAAGAGAAGCTGCAAGAGAGAGCCGCAAGACTTGATCGCACAGTATGACGACCGGAGTGCAGGAATTGTCGAGATCACGGGCGTGATGCGCTGGCCGGACCGCCGGCAATGGTTCACGCCGAGAGACAACCCCGCCCAGAATGTCTGGTTCGTCCGCGACCCGGCGGCGATCGCCGCCGCGAAAGGCTGGGGTCCCGTTTCTCCCTTCTATGTCGAGCAGGAATCCCCGGTCCCGCCGGGCGGCTGGCCGCGGCCGGGCAAGCTGGTCGTCCAGTGCGGAACGAGCACGCGCAATATGCAGTCACCTGGTTCGGCCTGGCGCTCGTTCTGGTTGTGGTCTTCGCCGTCTGGGTGCGTAAATCCGTGCGCGAGGCGCGCCGCGAGGATAGCGGCCAAGCGTAAGACGGGGCGTCGCATTCCTTGTGAAGAATGCCGCTTTTCTATAAGTGTGACGGTTAGTCCGGGACGGGCGGTTTTTCACTGCCCGAAGCGAACATCCTGGAAAATCAATAGCTTATATCGCCCGCGGGTTCGCGCCGGGTCAGGAAACCTGTGGTTTGCGTCACGTGTCCACACGGGGTGAAGCCCCCACGCTCGGCTTCGCCGAGTCATGCTCGCGGGCCTCGCCCGCGACGGCGGACTTTATGTGCCGGACGCCTGGCCGCAGATCGATGCCGGCGCCATAGCCGGCTTCGCCGGCCGGCCCTATGCCGAGGTGGCGCTGGAGGTGATCCGGCTGTTCACCGGTGATTCATCGCCGACGCCGATCTCGCCCGCATGGCACGCGAAGCCTACGGCACCTTCCGCCATCCGGCGGTGGTCCCGCTGACGCAGGCGGGGGTGAATACGTTTGCGCTCGAGTCCTTTCACGGGCCGACGCTGGCCTTCAAAGACGTGGCCATGCAGCTTCTGGCGCGGCTGATGGACCAGGCGCGCGCGGCGCGCGGCGAACGCCGCACCATTGTCGTCGCCGCCTCGGGCGACACCGGCGGCGCCGTGGTCGAGGCCTTCCGCGGCCGCAACCAGGTCGATGTCATCGTCCTGTTCCCGAACGGCCGCGTCTCCGACGTGCAGCGGCGCATGATGACCACGGTGAACGCCGCAAACATCCAGCGGTCGCCATCGAGGGCACGTTCGACGATTGCCAGGCGATCGCTGAAGGCATGTTCAATCACGGCGACTTTCGCGACCGGGTGCGGCTGTCCGGCGTCAACTCGATCAACTGGGCGCGGATCGTGGCGCAGGCCGTCTATTATTTCACCGCCGCGGTGGCGCTCGGCGCGCCGCACCGCAAGATGGCCTTTACGGTGCCGACCGGGAATTTCGGCGACGTCTATGCCGGTTACGTGGCGCTGCGCATGGGACTGCCGATCGAGCGGCTGACCATCGCCACCAACGTCAACGACATCCTGGTGCGCACGCTGGCGACCGGCGCCTACGAACTGCGCGACGTCATGCCGACCACCTCGCCGTCGATGGACATCCAGGTATCGTCGAACTTCGAGCGGCTGATGTTCGACGCCTATGGTCGCGATCCGCAGCCGGTGCGCAGCGCCATGGCGTCGCTCGCCCAGTCGCGCCGCTTCAAGCTCGCCGAGCGCGCCCTCACCGCCATCCGCGCCTTGTTCACCGCCGACCGGGCGCTGAGAAGAGAAGCGCGGCGACCATGCGCGCCGCGCTGCGCGAAACCGGCTATCTCGTCGATCCGCACACCGCGGTTGCGGTCGCGGTCGCCGAAAAGGAAGCCCGCGATCCCATGACCCCCATGGTGGTGTTGTCGACCGCCCATCCGGCCAAGTTTCCCGATGCGGTCGAAGCCGCCTGCGGGGTTCGCCCGGCACTGCCCGAATGGCTCGCCGGCCTTGAAGCAAGGTGCGAGCGCTTCACCGTGCTGCCGGCCGATCAGGCCGCCGTCGAAAACCATATCCTGGCCCACAGCCGCGCCGCGCGCGAAGGAGCAACCGCATGAGTGTCGAGGTCACCACCTTGATTCCGGATCCATGGCGTGACCGAAACGAGCCCCATCTCCAGACCGCGTCGCTCGGCGTGTGGGTGACCTCCGGCAGCCGCGAAGAGGCCGGACGAGCACGGCGTCTCGCATTTCCTCGAGCATATGGCGTTCAAGGGCACGCGGCGAAGGAGCGCGCGGCAGATCGCCGAAGAAATCGAGGCGGTGGGCGGCGATCTCAATGCCGCCACCAGCGCCGAGAACACGGCCTATTATGCGCGCGTGCTCAAGGCCGACGTGCCGCTCGCGCTCGACGTGCTCGCCGATATCCTCTCGGAGCCGGCCTTCGAGCGCGACGAGTCGTTGCGCGAGCAAAACGTCATCATTCAGGAGATCGGCGCCGTGTCGGACACGCCCGATGATCTGATCTTCGAGCATTTGCAGTCGATCGCTTTCCCCGATCAGCCGCTCGGCCGCTCGATCCTCGGCACCTCCAAGACGGTGCGTTCGTTCGACGCGGCGAAATTGCGCGACTATCTCGGCCGCCACTATCGCGGCCCCGACATGGTGATCGCCGCCGCTGGCGCGGTCGACCACGCCGCCGTCGTCGCCGAAGTGGAGAAGCGCTTTGGCAGCTTCAACGGGCCGTCGAGCCCGACGCCGGAGCCGGCGCGGTTCGGCGGCGGCACCCATGTGGAGCGGCGCGAGCTCGAGCAGGTCCATATCGCGCTGGCGCTGCCCGGCGTTTCGCAAAACGATCCGTCGCTCTACAGCCTGCAGATGTTCAACAACGTGCTCGGCGGCGGGATGTCGTCGCGGCTGTTTCAGGAAGCGCGCGAGAAGCGCGGCCTGTGCTATTCGATCTATTCCTTCCATGCGGCCTATTCCGACATCGGCATGTTCGCCCTTTATGCCGGCACCGACGCCGCCGACACCTCGGAGTCGATGCGGCTCGTGGTGGAAGAGATCGCCAACACGGCGGAAACCGTCTCCGAGGCCGAGATCGCGCGCGCCAAGGCGCAGATGAAAGCCGGTCTGCTGATGGCGCTGGAAAGCTCGGGCGAGCGGATCGGACAATTGGCGCGGCACATGCTCGCCTGGGGACGGCCCATTCCGCTCGCCGAACTGGTCGAGAAGGTCGAGGCGGTGACGGTCGAGAGCGCGCGCGCCGCCGGCCGCGCCCTGATCCAGCGCGGCCGGCCGGCGATCGCCGTGCTCGGGCTCGGGTCTGGGCTTGAAAGCGCCGCCGCCATTGCCGAGACTCTCAACCGCCAAGCCGCATGATAGAACCGGCATGAGCGGAGGGGATCTGCCGCTGGGCACATCTGATGGCGTTCTTCCGCACCATCAATTTCTCGGAGCCCTTGCCCTCGGTCGTTGGCGAGGGCGTCGTCCTGCGCACGCCGCAGGCGACCGATCATACGGAATGGGCGGCCTTGCGCGAGCTGAGCTGCGAGTCTCGATTACCTGGGAGCCGACCTGGCCGGCCGATGACTTAAGCCGCAGCGCGTTCCGCCGCCGGGTGCGGCGCTATGCCGAAGACCTGCGCACCGACCAGAGCTATGCGTTTCTCATCTTCCGCAGCTACGACAACGCGCTGGTCGGCGGATTGACGCTTGCCAATATCCGGCGCGGGGTCGCGCAGGCCGGCAGCCTCGGCTATTGGATGGGGCTTCCCTATGTCCGGCAGGGCTACATGACGGCGGCGGTGCGCGCGGTCATCCCATTCGCCTTCGGCACATTGCGGCTGCACCGGCTGGAGGCGGCTTGCATCCCGACCAACAGCGCGTCGATCCGGCTTCTGGAAAATACTGGCTTCGTGCGCGAGGGCTATGCGCGCGACTACCTCTGCATCAACGGCATGTGGCAGGATCATCTTTTGTACGGGCGATTGAAGGAGCCGAAGCCTTAGGCGAGGCTGGGGGACGCGATCGCATCGCGGCGAGGAGGGGGCGCAAGCCGATTTGTGAGCGTGTCTTGTTGACCCCACCCGACGGCCTGCGGCCGCCGACCTCCCCTTTCAAGGGGGAGGTAAAGCTGATCACGGGCCTTAACCACGCCCGGCCTGACGCCTTGGGATGGCCACGGTTCGCTTGATATAACAAAGGCATCGGGGACATCAAGGATGAGCGGCGGGGCAAATGCCAGCCACCGGTGAGCGGATGAGGAAGTGCGGCTGCGCGCTGCTTGCAGGAGCGCTTTGCCTTGCGTTTTTTGCCGGCGGCTGCTCCGGCTTGGGAGCGCCCTCCGCGGCTACCCCGGACGCCCGGCAGGGCTCGAGCTCGCTGAGCAATTTCTTCTCGGGTCCTCCTCGGCCAAGGGCACGCAAACCGTCGCCGGCGCGCAGCCTGACGTGAACTGCCCGGGTGTTGATATTCGCCGCGGCGCCTCGACCCTCACCATCGCTCCGCCCGGCGAAAAACGGCGATGACCCTCAAGTATCAAGGCAGCTTCGTGCGCGCCGCGCGCGAATGCTCCGTGGTCGACGGCAACATGGTGATGAAGATCGGCGTCGAGGGCCGCGTCGTGGTCGGACCGGCGGGCGGGCCCGGCAAGGTCGATGTGCCCCTGCGCTTCGCCGTCGTTCAGGAGACGCCGTCGGGCATACGGCCGATCGCGACGAAATTCCTGGTCATCCCCGTCGTGGTCGATGCGACCGGCAACACGCCCTTCGTCCATGTGGAAGACATGATGTTCCCGATTCCGACACCGACCGCGCAGGCTCGACGAATATGTGGTCTATGTCGGCTTCGATCCGGTTTCGGCCGAAGCTCAGGCCAAGCCGCCGAAGGTGCGGCCGAAATCAAAATCCAAACCGGCGGCAGGCGCGAATTCGATCGCGTGTCATTCCGGGCTCGGCCCGAAGCCGTCATCGGGCCGGCCACCTTGGGCCGGCCCCGTTGGGCCGCCCCGCAATGACGCGCTCAGTTGAATTTCTTCTTGATGTCTTCGATGCCCCGCGCAGCAGATCCTCGGCGACCTTGCCCTTGGCGGCGGCGGCGAGGATTTTCTCGGCGGCGGCGACCGCCGTGTCAGCGGCGGCGGAGCGGACATCGGCCAGCGCCTGCGCTTCCGCCTGCGCGATCTTGGCCTCCGCCATCTTGGTCCGGCGCACGACGAAATCTTCCATCTTGGCCTTGGCCTCGGCAGCAAGACGCTCGGCCTCGGCTTTCGCGCCGGCGATGATGGCGGCCGCCTCGCCTTCGGCTTCGCGCCCCTTGCGCTCGTATTCGGCGAGCAGCGCCTTCGCCTCGTCGCGCAGCCGCACCGCCTCGTCGAGCTCGGCCTTGATACGCGCCTGGCGCGCGTCGATGCCGTCGATCACCTTTCGGTGCGCGCCCACATAGACGAGCAAGCCGAGAAAGAGGACGAAAGCGACGGCGACCCAGGCTTCGGCTTCGAGCATGCTCTATCTCTTCGAGACTTCGGCGACGGCGGCCGCAACGTCGCCTTGCGCCGGCACCGTACCGATCAAGCGTTCGACGATGGCCGCGGCGGTATCCGACGCGATGCTGCCGACATTGCCCATGGCGGCGCTGCGGGTCGCTGCGATCGATTGCTCGGCCGCGGCAAGCTTCTCATGCAGCTGCGCCTCGAGCTTCTTGTTGGTCGCCGCCGCTTCCGCCGCCTGCTGCTCACGGGTGTCGTTGGCGATGCCTTGCGCGCGGGCGCGCGCATCGGCGAGCGACTTCTGATAGGTCGTGTTGGCCGCGTCCGACTGGTCCTTGAGGCGCTGCGCCGCCGCCAGATCGTCGGCGATGTGCTTGCTCCGCGCCGTCAAAATCCCGCCGATGCGCGGCAATGCGATCCGCGACATCAGCACGTAGAGCAGGATGAAGGTCAGCGCCAGCCAGAACAGTGGATGGAAAATGCTGCGACTCGAACGGCGGGAACGCGTGTTTCTCGCCGGGCGCTTCGGTATGGGCAGTCGTTTCGGCCATCCGGCGATCAGAGCCCGAACAGGAGCAGGAGCGCGATCAGAAGCGAGAAGATGCCCAGCGCCTCGGTGATGGCGAAGCCGAAAATCAGGTTGCCGAACTGGCCTTGCGCCGCCGACGGATTGCGCAGGGCCGCGGCCAGATAATTGCCGAAGATGATGCCCACGCCGACGCCGGCGCCGCCCATGCCGATACAGGCAATGCCGGCTCCAATAGACTTTGCGGCGGTCGGATCCATGAAAAAAACTCCTTTTTCGAGGTTGTATTGTGGTGCCGTCAGTGGCCCGGGTGGATCGCATCGTTGAGATAGATGCAGGTGAGGATGGCGAAGACATAGGCCTGCAGGAAGGCCACCAGGAATTCAAGCGCGGTGAGCATGATCACCAGCAGCAACGGTATGGCGGCGCCGAACCAGCCGGCAATGCCGAAACCCGCCAGCATGATGATGAAGCCGGCGAAGACCTGCAGCGTGATGTGGCCGGCCAGCATGTTGGCGAAGAGACGGACGCTGTGCGAGATCGGCCGCGACACGAATGACAGCACCTCGATCACCACGATCGCCGGCAGAATGTAGATCGGCACGCCCTTAGGCACGAACAGCTTGAGGAAGCCCAGCTGTTCCGCCAAAAGCCGTAGATCACGACAATGAAGAAGACCAGGAGCGCCAGCGTCGCCGTAATGATGAGCTGGCTCGTGACCGTGAACGAAAACGGGATCAGCCCGATCATGTTGGCGAACAGGACGAACATGAACAGCGTGAACACGAAGGGGAAGAACTTCATCCCTTCGGTGCCGGCGGAACTGCGGACGGTGTTGGCCACGAACTCGTAGCTCATTTCCGCGATCGATTGCAGCCGGCCGGGCACCAGCGCGCGCGGCGCCGTGGCGCCGATCAGGAGCGCCGACACCAACAGGACGATGATCAGCATGTACAGCGCAGAATTCGTAAAGGCGATCTCGTGGCCGTGAAATCGCGGAACAGCGGCGCCAGATTGTTGATCTTGAATTGGTGGATCGGATCGACCGTCATGGCTCCATCGCCGTCAGGCGCACAAGGCGCAGCCTCACTGTTTCCGGCTTCCCGACGCGCCGTCGCCCGGCGTCGGGCCGGAGACGACTCCGCGGAGCGCATCACATTGAGCACGCCCGCGACGAAGCCGAGCAAAAGAAGTACAATGAACCCCCAAGGCGAGATACCGAGCAACCGGTCGATGAGCCAGCCGAGGCCGGCGCCGACCAGCACGCCTCCAACGAGTTCGCTCGAGAGCCGGAAGCCCCTGGCGTAGCCCGATGCAGTCGTCGCCCGATCTCCACCAGGACCGTCGGAAGGCGGAGCCCCACGACCGCGTGCGGAGCCTAGACCTTCGCCGAGACGCTGGAATCTCGCGGAGAGGGCGGCTTCGTCGGTGTGCGCCTTGTCGCGGTCGCCGTTCTCGCGCGTGCCGTCACTCATTTGTCCGACACTCGCGGCTTGCAGCAATCGAGACGGACCCGCCCCCAGAAGCCGCGCGGACCATACTGACTGGGTTTCACCAAGTCAAGAAACGCCACCCTGTGTTAATCCATTGAAATCACGAAGATTCTAGACCGCCTCAAGCGGCTTCTAGCAGAGATTGTGCGGCGCGAAGCAAAGATCGTTACAATGATGCCTTGATGCAGGCGTTGCATCCGCACCAAAGCCGCCGCCAAGAAGGGTGGAAGACCGGTTGAAGACCCGTTGAAGACCGGTTGAAGACCCTTCGCAGCGTGCCCGGCCGTGCCGCTGCCCATTCTCGCGCGGTGTGGAGAGGACCATGATCGTCAAGACGCTTGCCGTGACCATCGCCTGTTTCTGTTTGACCGCAGCGGCTTTGGCGGCACCCGCATCGGCCGCGGAGGAGACGCCGGACAGCGAGCATGGCCGCTATACTTTCGGCAAAGTCGCGGACGGCTTTTTGCGGCTCGATACGCAGACCGGCCAGGTGTCGGTGTGCAACCAGCGCGCGGTGGGCTGGGCCTGCCAGGCGGCGCCGGACGACCGCACCGTACTGGAGAACGAGATCGCGCGGCTGCGCGCTGAAAATGCCGCCTTGAAGAAAGAGATGCTCGCTCATGGCCTGGCCTTGCCCGGCACGACGGCGCCGGAAAGCCCCGGCGCGCACGACAATGACGTGACGATCCGCCTTCCGGACAATGCCGACATCGACCGCATGGTGGCGTACGCCGGCCATCTGTGGCATCGCTTTGTCGAGGCCATTGCACGGGCGCAAAAGCAAGTGCTGAACAACAAGAGCTAAAACATACGTGCGTCCCGATCTGACGGACATTCAGCGGACGCGCATCGAGACCGCCGCGACCGCCACGCTCGCGGTCGCCACTTCCGGCGAGGGCTTCGTCGACATTACCCGCGAAGCGGCGCGCTTTCTCGATCGCATCGCGGCGCGCGACGGCGCGCTTTTCCTTTTCATCCGCCACACCTCGGCTTCGCTCGTGATCCAGGAAAATGCCGACCCGGACGTGCGCAAGGACCTTGTCACCGCGCTCTCCCGCCTCGCGCCGGCCGACGCGGGATGGGTGCACGACATTGAGGGGCCCGACGACATGCCGGCGCATGTCAAATCCATGCTCAATGGCGTGTCGCTGCACATTCCGGTAACGGCCGGGAAAATGGCATTCGGCACCTGGCAAGGAATTTATGTCGCCGAGCACCGCGCACGGCCGCACCGTCGCGAGGTGGTGCTGCAATTTTTGGGGCGTTGCGCGGATGGGTGAATCATCCGCTCGTCCCCGCGCAGGCGGGGGGCGGGGACCCAGCTCTGGATTCCCGCTTTCGCGGGAATAAGCGGAAGAGTAGTCGCCGCAACTAAACGGCGATAACATCACGTGGCGAGGCTATTTTGAACGACGGGCCCTCCCATCATCTGTTGATCGCCGACGACCATCCGCTGTTCCGCGGCGCGCTGCGCGAAGCGGTCAACGGCCTGTTCAGCCGCGCCGAGGTTGCCGAAGCCGGCAGCTTCGAGGAGGTCAGCGATTTTCTTGAGCGCAACGGCGGCAGCGACATCGATCTGATCCTGCTCGATCTGTCGATGCCGGGGGTGCGCGGCTTTTCCGGCTTGATGTATTTGCGCGCGCAATATCCGAGCCTGCCGATCGTCGTGGTCTCGGCCAATGACGACCCCGCCGTGATCCGCCGCTGCATGGAATTCGGCGCGTCGGGCTTCATCCCGAAGACGCTCGGCATCGAGGCGCTGCGCGCGGCGGTAGCGCGCGTGCTGCAGGGCGAAGTCTGGACGCCGCCCGATGTCGATCTCGCCCGCCCCGCCGATGCCGAGACGACGGCCACCATCGCCAAGCTTGCGACACTCACGCCGCAGCAGGTGCGCGTGCTGATGATGCTCTCGGCGGGGCTGCTCAACAAACAGATCGCCTATGAGCTCGGCGTGTCGGAAGCCACCGTCAAGGCCCACGTCTCCGCCATTCTGCAAAAACTCGGCGTCGAGAGCCGCACGCAGGCGGTCATCGCCGCCAACAAGATCGAAGCCGGACACTGGCCGCAGGTGACGGCACGGGAAGTCTAGTACCCTGCCACATTTCCCGGACGCGGTGCAGCGCGCAGCGGTGCGCCGCATCGATCGTCTCAAACTCAGCGTCGTAACGGTCCCGGGCCTGCAGCGCACCACTTCGTGCTGCGCAGCGCCCGGGACACAGGGTGCCCTACTCCGCCGCGACGCGCTGCACGCGCCATTGCGTGATCAGCGCGCGCAACGAGGCCGGCTTGACCGGCTTGTTGAGGATATGCGCGCCGGCGGCGCGCGCCTCTTCGCGCACATGCATCGAGCGGTCGGCGGTGACGAGGATCGCCGGCAGATCGCGGCCATGGCGGCGGCGCAACTCGGCGATGACACCGACGCCGTTGGCGCCATCGAGATGATAATCGACCAGCAGTCCGTCCGGCTCGAGACCGCTGCCTTCCATCGCGGCCAGCGCCTCCGCGAGGTTCTCCGCTTTGAGGACCCGGCAGCCCCAGCCGCCCAGCAGCGTCTGCATGCCGTCGAGAATCGCGGGCTCGTTGTCGATGCAGAGAACGACCGTGCCGATGAGTTGCCCGGCCGCGGGCTTGCGCGCCGCCGGCGCCGGTGCGGCAACGGCAGCGGCGGTTGCGGCGCGCGGCACCTCGACCGAGAAGCGTGAGCCGCGGCCGAAGGCCGATTTCAGCGTCACCTCGGCATCGAGCACGCGGGCGATGCGTTCGACGATCGACAAGCCGAGACCAACGCCGCGGGCGACGCGCGCGCCCTGATCCAGGCGATGGAATTCCTTGAACACCGCGCGGCGCTTGGCATGCGGAATGCCGATGCCGGTGTCGTAGACATCGATGCGCAGCCGCGATCCGCGCCGGCGGCAGCCGATCAGCACGGTGCCTTTCGGCGTGTATTTGATCGCGTTCGAGACCAGGTTCTGCAGCAGCCGCCGCAGCAAACGCCGGTCGGATCGCACCGCAAGCGCGCACGGCATGAATTTAAGCGCGAGCCCCTTGGCGCGCGCCAGGGGCGCAAATTCCACCTCCAGCCGGGCCAGCAATTCGTCGATGCGGAAATCGGTCATCTCCGGCTGCATCGCGCCGGTGTCGAGGCGCGAGATGTCCAGGAGCGCGGCGAAGATTTCCTCGACCGCTTCGAGCGAGGCGTCGATATTCCGCACCAGGCCCGAAATCCTCGCCGGCGCGCTGGCGCTCGATCAGGCTGGTGACGTAAAGCCGCGCGGCGTTGAGCGGCTGCAGAATGTCGTGGCTCGCGGCAGCGATGAAGCGGGTCTTGGAAACGTTGGCGTCGTCGGCCTCCGCCTTGGCGCGCTCGAGCTCGCTGTTGAGCCGCGTCAGTTCGTGGGTGCGCTCGCGCACGCGCCGCTCGAGCGTTGCATTCGCCCGCTCCAGCGCCTCGGCCGCCTTTACGCTTGGGGTAATGTCGGTGAAGGTCGTGACCAGCCCGCCGCCGGGCATGCGGTCGGCGCGCACTTCGATCACCAGGCCGCGTTCGCCGAAACGCTCCAGGAACGGCTCGGCCTCCGACGCGTATTTGCGGACGCGCTCGGCGATCTGCTCGTCGAAGTCCTTGCTGTCGGGGTTGAAGCCACGCCCGTCGCGCGCGCCGTTTCGCGCGATGTGGCGCAGAATTTCATCGAGCGGGGTGCCGACGCGCGTCAGCCCGTGCGGCAAGTCGAACAATTCGCCGAATTGCCGGTTCCAGCAGACGAGCGCCATGTCCTTGTCGAACACCGCGATGCCTTGGCGGACGTGATCGAGCGCGGTCTGCAGGACTTCGCGGTTGTAGTGGATGGCGGCATTGGCGTCGTCAAGGAGCTTGAGCGCCGCCTTGGTCGAGACATTGCGCTTGCGCAGAAGCAGCGACAGCACGAGGCGCGAAGAAGCGGCGCCGATCGCCGAAGCCAGCAGATATTCGCCATATTGCAGCAGCTGAAAATCGGCCTCGGCCTGCGGCTCCAGACTGATGCGCTTGGAAGCGGCGAAACTGGCGAAGGATTCGCGCGTTCGCTCCTCGCCGAGATAGCGGGCGATGGTCGCGATCAATTCCTCGACCGTCACCGAAGCGCGCCGCAGCCGAAAGCTCGGCGCCATCGGCGCGAGCGAGGTGGGCACGAACAGATCCGCCTGCACGCGCTCGATCGCGCTCGGCCGGCGGGCCAACGAGCAACCGATGAAGAGCGCGATGTTGGCCAGGAGACTGAGGACGACGCCATGCACGAGCGGCGGCAGGTCGAGGCCGAACAAAGCTTGCGGCTTGAGCCACGCCACGCCGAGCGGCCCGTCGCTGACGATATGCTCGCCGATCATGCCGGTGTCGGAAATGCTCGGAAGGAGCAGCGTATAGGCCCATACCAGGATGCCGGCGGTCATGCCGGCGATCGCGCCGTAAGCCGTGCCGCGCCGCCAGATCAATCCGCCGAAAAACACCGGCATCAATTGTGCGATGGCGGCAAACGACAACAGCCCGATCGAGGCGAGCTGCGCCGGGCCGGCGGAGCGGTAGTAGATGTAGGCAAGGAACAGGATCGCAAAGATCGCGACGCGGCGCACCAACAAGAGCTGCGCGCCGGCATCGTCCGGCCCATCGGCCGAGACCGCGCGGCGGTTGAGGATCAGCGGCATGACGATGTCGTTCGAGACCATGATGGCGAGCGCGACCAATTCGACGATCACCATCGCGGTCGCCGCCGACAGGCCGCCGATGAAAGCCACAAGCGTGAACAATTCGGAATGCGCGCGCAGCGGCAGCGCCAGCACGAACATGTCGCCGTCGGTCAGGCCCAACGGAAATGTCAGCAGGCCAGCCAGCGCGATCGGCATCACGAACAGATTGATGAGCACGAGATAGGCGGGAAACAACAGGGCGGCGCGGCGAATTTCGGCCTCGCTGCGATTCTCCACCACGCCGACGTGAAATTGCCGGGGCAGCAGCACGATGGCAAAGAGCGACAACGCCGTGGTCGCAAAGAAGGTGGTCGCCGGCGGCAGGTGGGTGAGCACCGCCGCCGTCTGCGGCTCGTCGAGCGCGCGCGACAGCAAGGCGAGCGGCCCCGGAAACATCACGAAGGTGACGAAGATGCCGACAGCGAGGAAGGCGACGAGCTTGATGATCAATTCCGTCGCGATCGCGAGCATCAGGCCGTCCTGATGCTCGGTGGCGTCGACATGGCGGGTGCCGAACAGGACCGCGAAGGCCGCCATCAGCAAGGCCACGAACAGCGCGATATCGCCAAGCAGCGGCTGCGCCGCGGCGCCGCCCGCCGAGACCTCGGCGAGGATCGTGCCGACCGACGCCGACACCGCTTTGAGCTGCAGCGCGATATAAGGAATCATGCCGACGATCGCGATCAGCGCGACGGTGGCCGCCACCGCCTGGCTCTTGCCGTAGCGCGCCGCAATGAAGTCGGCGATCGACGTGATGTTCTGGCCCTTGGCCAGCCGCACGATGCGGATGATGAGCGGATAAGCGAGCCCCACCATCAGCACCGGCCCGATATAGATGGTGAGGAAATCGAAGCCGGTTCGCGCCGCCACCCCGACCGAGCCGAAGAACGTCCACGACGTGCAGTAGATGGCCAGCGACAGCGGATAGATCAAAAGCCGCGCGCGGCTGCCGCGCACGCGTTCACGGCTGCGGTCGCCGTAACTCGCTACCAGGAATAAGAACCCGATATAGGCGAGCGCGACGATGACAATGAACCAGCCCTGCAGCATGGCGTTTCCAGCGGTCTTTATACGGCCTTGGCGCGTTCTCGGCGCGTTCTTGGCGCGGTCTTTAAGGGCCGCGACGGGGTAAGTTTACTAAAACGGGGCGCGCTTGGGCAGGCGTGTTTTTTGAACCGGGACGCCTATTTGCTCCCCCTCTCCGGCGGGGGAACTCGTCAGCACGGCGCCGCGCGACTGGCCGAGGCTGCGGTGAGCGTCCCAAGGCGCGCCGGCACGACTTTTCTCATCCTCCCCGCCGCCCAGCGTGCCGCGCACCCCGCCGCGGAAAGCGCAGCTTTGTTTTTTGCTTGCGGCCCAGTGTTACCTCAGTGCGCGATTGGGCGGTGTTATTTTGATCGGCGAATCGTTTCGCGTCTGGCCCATCCGGCACAGTTGGGGCGCTGATGAGCGAAATCTTCATCATCGACAATGATCCGCTCGTGGGCACCGCGTTGACGAGGGCGTTGAGCGGCGAAGGCTTTGAGGTCGTCACTTTCGTCGAAGGCAAATCCTTCCTCAACGTGGCGCGGACGCGAACCCCGGAATGCATCGTTATCGACATTTGCTTATCCGGCTGCTCCGGCCTCGAAGTGTTGAGGAGGCTCGACGCGCAGCGGTATCCGGCGCCGATCCTGGTCATCTCCGACCGCAAGGACATTTCGACCGCCGTCGACGCGATTCGTAGCGGCGCGCAAGATTTCATCGAAAAGCCGTTCGATCCGGCCGCGGTTGCCGCCCGCATCCGCCATGCCATCGATGCCTGGCACCAGGACCATCGCGAGGGCAGTCTCCTGGCACGCGAATTTCCCGGCCACGAGCGGCTGACCGCGCGCGAGCGCGAAGTGCTGGAGCGGATCGCATGCGGCTCCTCCAACAAGGAGGCCGGCATCGAGCTCGGCATCTCGCCGCGCACCGTCGAAGTGCACCGCGCGCGCATCATGGAGAAGCTCGCCGCCAAAAACGCCGCCGACCTCATGCGCATCGTGCTGCGCGCGGGCCGCGGGCATTGAGCGTGATGAGCGATACCGGAAGCCGGCGATCGGAGCGATCATCGCCGATTTGACGAAGCGGCCCGCAGCAGGCATTCAGCGACCGCAATGCCGCCGGCCGCATCCCTGCTTCGCACCTTCGCCGAAACAGCCGAGACCCTGATCATCGCGCTTGCCGGCGGGGCGGCGTTCACGCTGCTGGGCTTTCCCGCCGGCCTGATTTCCGGATCGGTGCTGGCGGTCGCCGCCGCGGCCTTGCTTGGGCGCCCGGTCCGGGTGCCGGTCATGCTGGCGCGCGCCGGCTATGTGCTGATCGGCATCCTGCTCGGCGCCGTGGTGACGCCGCAGACCGTGAAAGGCTTCACCGCCTGGCCGGCAAGCATCGTGCTGGTGATGGTGGCGGCGATCGGCATGATGCTGGCGACCGCGACCTACCTGCGCATGGTGCACGGCTGGGACCGGCTGTCGGCCCTGATGGGAGCAAGCCCGGGCTCGATGACGCAGGTCATCGCGCTCTCGACGGAGCTCGGCGCCGACCTGCCGGCGATCGCTATCGTGCAGACGATGCGCGTGCTTTTGCTGACCACCGGAATACCGGCCGGGCTGGCGCTGTTCGGGCTTGTGGCGCCCGCCCTGCCCGTCGTGCGGGAACCGCCCGGCGGCTCGTCGCTTGCGGAGATCGCGCTGGTCATCGCGGTATCCTGCGCGACTGCCATCGTCTTTTGGCGCTTGCGATTCCCGGCCGGGCTTCTGTTCGGCGCGATGGTGGGATCGGGCGTGCTGCACGGTTTCGGCCTCGTGCAAGCCGTGCTGCCGTGGTGGATCGGAAGCGCTTCGGTGCTGGTGCTGGGCGCGCTCGTCGGCTCGCGCTTCGTCAATCAAACGTTCCGGCTGCTCGTCGGCTATCTCGGCGCCGCCTTCGGCTCATTCGCCGTGTCGCTCTCGGTCGCGACTTTCTTCGTGCTGATCGTGGCGCATTTCTTTCCCTTCCCGATCGCCAATATCGCGGTCGCGTTTTCGCCGGGAGCGCAGGACACGATGATGGTGCTGGCGCTCGCGCTGCATCTCGATCCGGTTTACGTGGCGGCGCACCACGTGGCGCGCTTCGTGGTGACGGCATTCTCCATCACTATCGCAGCGCGCTGGATCGCGCGGAGCGGGAAGCGCGAATAGTCGTCATTCCGGGGCCGCGAGCGCAGCGAGGAGCCCGGAATCCATGACCACAAATGATTCAGAAGGCCGCTCAGCGAATGTTCTGCAGCGGCAGCAAGTACGCCACCTTCCGCACATTAGCCATCGAGGGCGTGACGCCCTGAATTTTGACGGACCTTGAGAACAACTCGGTGGCCCTGGTCCGGCCACCTTCTCTCCAGCTCGGACGCGGCCATCGAAGCCGTCCGGCATGGTGACTCCGTAAAGAGGCTCACTCCGCGGCCAGCGCGCGTTCCTTGAACGGCAATCCGAGCCGTTGCCAGACATCGACCAAAGCTTCGGCGAGCGCGTCGATCAGCCCGTCGTCGTGATAGGGGCTCGGCGTGATGCGCAGCCGCTCGGCGCCCTTCGGCACCGTCGGATAGTTGATCGGCTGGATGTAGATGCCGTGGTCGGACAGAAGCAGATCGCTCGCCTCTTTGCAGCGCTCGGGATCGCCGACGAAAACCGGAACGATATGGGTCGGGCTCGTCATCACCGGCAGCGCCGCGGAAGCGAGCACGGCCTTGGTGCGCGCGGCGCGGTCCTGATGGCGCTCGCGCTCCCATTGCGAGGTTTTCAGATGGCGGATCGCCGCGGTCGCCGCCGCGCAAACCGCCGGCGGCAGCGCCGTGGTGAAGATGAATCCGGGCGCATAGGAGCGTACCGCATCGATCAGCGCGCGGGAGCCGGCGATATAGCCGCCGAGACAGCCGAACGCCTTGGCGAGCGTGCCTTCAATGACATCGATGCGGGCGCTGGCGTCGTCGCGATCGCTGATGCCGCCGCCGCGCGGACCATACATGCCGACGGCATGCACTTCGTCGATGTAGGTCATGGCACCGTAGCGGTCGGCGAGATCGCAGATGCGGTGCACCGGCGCCACGTCGCCGTCCATCGAATAGAGGCTCTCGAACACGATCAGCTTGGGGCGGCTGCGATCGGCCGCCGCCAACAATTGCTCGAGATGCGCCATGTCGTTGTGGCGGAAGATCTGCTTTTCGCAGGTCGACTGCCGCACCCCTTCGATCATCGAATTATGATTGAGCGCGTCCGACAGGATCAGGCAGTTCGGCATCAGCTTCGCCATGGTGGCGATGCCGGTCTGATTGGAGACATAGCCGGAAGTGAAGACCAGCGCCGCCTCCTTGTGGTGCAGGTCGGCAAGCTCGCGCTCCAGCTCGACCAGCGGGTGATTGTTGCCGGCGATGTTGCGGGTGCCGCCGGCGCCGGTTCCCATGCGCGCGGCGGTATCGACCATGGCGCCGATCACCTTCGGGTGCTGGCCCATGCCGAGATAGTCATTGGAGCACCAGATGACGACGTTCTTCGGCCCGTCCGGCGAATGCCAGAGCGCATGCGGGAAGCGGCCGGCGATCCGCTCAAGGTCGGCAAACACCCGGTAGCGCCGCTCGCCATGCAGCCGGGCCAGCGCATCGGTAAAATAGCTATTGTAATCCATGGGTTCCCGCCGCTCCGGCCAGCCTCAGACGACACTGCCGATGTTTTAGAGTGGTTCCAGTCAGCTTGTCGAGGCAGTTTTTCGGCGTGAAATCGTCGCGCAGCATTGCGCTAGATCAAGCGGCCGCTGGCGGACGCCGGCCAAAGCGCCCTCATCCCTCCCGGAACACGGAATTCCGCCTCCTGCCGGACCCGTGGCCACCCTCCCGTTTCAGGACCCCACCCTTGCGCGCGGAGCTTGTCATCCGGCCGGCCACTTCGGTCCGGCCGCTTCGCGCCGGACCCGTTGGCGCGCCGTCCTCCCCATTCACGGGAGCGAGTACGATCACGCCGTCGGCGTCCACGCCGGGATAAAGGGCAATGCGCAGCCATTGCCTCTTCTGCTGCGACCCATCAATCCAAATATAAGAACACACGCGACGCATGGCTGCACTGCGCGCGGATGGGAGGCACGCATGAAAGTCGGCATTTTAGGATCGGGCGACGTGGCCAAAGCTTTGGCCGGCGGCTTCGTCAGGCATGGGCATCAGGTCATGCTCGGCACGCGCGACACCGGCAAGCTGAAGGATTTCGTGGCGCAGCATCAGGGCGCACAAGCCGGCAGTTTTGCCGATGCGGCCAAATTCGGCGAGGTCGTCGTTCTGGCGGTGAAAGGCAGCGTGGCGCTCGATGCGCTCAAGGCCGCCGGCGCCGCCAATCTTTCCGGCAAGCCGGTGATGGATGCGACCAATCCGATCGCGGACGCGCCGCCGGAGAATGGCGTGCTGAAATTCTTCACCAATCTCGATCGCTCGCTGATGGAGCAATTGCAGGGCGCGTTTCCCGACGCGCATTTCGTCAAGGCGTATAATTCCGTCGGCAACGCCCGCATGATCAATCCGCAATTCCCGGGCGGCAGGCCGACCATGTTCATTTGCGGCAATGACGACAAGGCGAAGACGGTCGTGCGCGGCATCAACGATCAATTCGGCTGGGAGACGGCCGATATGGGCAAGGCGGAGGCCGCGCGTGCGATCGAGCCGCTCTGCATGCTCTGGTGCATCCTGGGCTTTACCCAGAACGAATGGACGCACGCATTCAAGCTGTTGCACAAGGCGTAAGCGGTGATGGCGCGCACCAGCGGCGACCCGGTCGCCGTCGTCACCGGCGGCAATCGCGGGATCGGCTTCGAGATCTGCCGGCAGCTTGCCGCACGCGGTGCGCGCGTCGTGCTGACGGCGCGCAAGCGCGCCGCCGGTGAGGCGGCGGTCAAGCAGCTCGCCGCGCAAAAGCTTGCCGCCGTCTTTCATCCGCTCGACGTTACCGACGGCAAGAGCATCGAAACGCTGCACGACTTCCTGAAAGAGACTTACGGCCATCTCGACGTGCTGATCAACAATGCCGGCATCATCGCCAAGGGCGAGGCGCCGGCGCTGAAGGTCGATCTGGCGACCGTGCGCGCCGCGCTCGAAACCAACGCGCTCGGGCCTTTGCATCTGGCGCAGACGTTGGTGCCGCTTCTCAAGCGCGGCACCAGGCCGCGCATCGTCAACATGTCGAGCGGCATGGGCGCGCTGACCGACAATGACGGCGGCTATGCCGCCTATCGCCTGTCGAAAACAGCGCTCAATGCGGCCACCGCAATCCTCTCCGCCGAACTGCGCAGTACGGTCGCAGTCAATTCGGTCTGTCCCGGCTGGGTGAAGACCGACATGGGCGGTCCCAACGCCGAACGCGACGTCGCCGACGGCGCCGACACCGCCGTGTGGCTTGCGCTCGATGCGCCGGAGACGCTCACCGGCAAATTCGTGCGCGACCGCAAGGTCATTGCCTGGTGAGACTCAGCCGCTAGGTGGCGTGCGGGGCTTCCTCGGCCTCGTCGTCATCCCAAGGCGCCGCGCCGATCGCCGGGTCGATCAACTCTCCGCGCATCAATGCGAGCGGCGACTTGTAGTAAAGCGCAATGTTGTGGAACGGATCGGTCAGAACCTTGGTGACCCAGACCAGACCGGTCAGCACATCCTTGCTGATGAACAGCTGGATCATACGGAACAGGCCGCCACCAATGCCGACAACCAGCCAGACGGCTCCGACATGACGGATAAAGTCGATCCTGCCGGCGGGCGGCGTGAAGATTCCAAACAGCGTCGGGAAAATGAACAATGCCAAAGGCGCCATACCCCATACGACCAACAAGACAATCTTGCGATGCTGATTGTAGCCGACCTTAATTTCTTCCTTGTATTGGTTGGTGGCGCTGTTGGCGGCGTCGTAGCCGTTGGGCTCAAAGAAGAAGTGACCGCTCTGCCGCGTCAACATCGCCAGCCACCCGACGAGGCCGGCTAAAGGCGGATCGTTGAAGAGCAGCGCATAACAACAGATAAAGATGACGGCGCTGACCAAGTGCAGCGTTTGATTGATCCGGCTTTGATGATAGTAGCGATAATCGTCCCAACGCTGCGTTCGCAGCATCGCCATAAAATGTCGCATGAAAGTACCCCCAAAGGTTGCGGAACAGGAGAAGATTTCACCGGGGGTCAGGAATGGCTAGGTCGATTCGATGAACGGCGCGTGACAGCGAAGCGTGACGGTGGCCGCACCTTGGCCCATTGCGCAGGTCGCGCTTCCTTATTCGACCAGGTGCGCGCCGGACGCCGAAATCATGGCTAAATCACGAAGGCATATGGAAGGGCATATCAAGCACCCGCGACCCTGCCTTCATATATATTTCGCTGAACTGCTTTGCCTGCTCACCAAATGATTGCAATTGCGCCTGCATGAACTCCATCTGAATTTGGATGACATCTTGGAATGTCTTTGCTTCGTTGAGCCTTCTTAAAAATTCGAGCGCTTCGGCGATGTTTTGCTCGGCATAGCTCTTTAGCTTTGCCGATACGAAGTTTTCAAATTCGTCATGAGACTGCACCAACGTCTGCTCGACAGTATCCTTTTGGCTTGCGTCCAAATCTTCAAAAGGTTCTTGGTCTGCCATGATGGTCTCCTGGTCTACGGACTGGAATTAATTCCGCTAAGCTCTTGGCTAGGTTCTTGGCCAGGTTCTTGGCTAAGCTCTTGCGCGGCAGGCGGCCAATTCTAGAGCGTGCAACCTGTGACAGTCTGAGCAAAACTTGATGAACGTCGAATGACGCAGAATGACGCAAGAAAGCTATTCCGGCTGCAATGCCGCTCAATGGCCTCACGGCGAACAGCGCGAGACGACTCCCCCTGATTCAGCGTCCATGGGACCCCAAGCGGACCAAACTTGCCTAGCGTCTGCGCTCGCGCGCTACCGCCTGAAACCACATAAGTTTTGCATCCTTAAAACGCGTCCAGTTTGATTTAGCGCAATGCCGCTCGATAAAGGTTCGTATGATTGCTTAATGCGTCCGCAGGCGGCCGTGAGCGCACGACGACAGTCCTGACGGACTGCATCCTTGGACGGCATCCTTGGGAGGCCGCGATGACATTCGTCGTCGAAGTCTTGCGTCAAGAACATCGGAACATCGAAAGATTGCTGCGCGTCCTCGAGCAGGAGCTCAGTGTGTTCGATCGCGGCAATCGCCCAGACTACGAGGCGGTGCTCGGGATTATTGACTACTTCAAAGACTATCCGGATTGCTGCCACCATCCAAAAGAGGACATCATCTTCGAGAAGCTCAAGTCGCGTGATCCTGTTGCAGCGGCGAACGTTGGCGATCTTGAAACCGAGCATCAGGAGGGAGCGAGTTGGCTTCGACGGGTCGCTCAAGCGGTCGAGAGCGTACTAAGCGACCAAGATCTTCTTCGTCAGACCGTGGACGAAGTTATTCGTGATTTCATCCACCACGAGCGGCAACACATGGAAATGGAGGAGCGCATCTTCTTTCCGGCCGCGCTCAAGGCGCTGCGGCCGCAGGACTGGGCAGATATTGCGCTGAAGTTGACTGATCGCGACGACCCGCTCTGCCAGCCGGGTCTTGAAGAGAAATTCAATACGCTCCGGCGAAAGATCCTCGAGATAGAAGCCGAAGCGAAGGCGGAGCGGCTTGATTAGCAACCGCGCCCTTCCGCGTTCACTCGCGTCCGACACTGCCGCTGCCAGTTAGAAGGGCATGATTAGGCGCACGTCCCAAGCAAGCCCGCTTACGAGCTCAAAGTATTGGCGCCTTCAACACATAAGCTCCTATTCGTCATCCTCCCCCAAGACCTTGCCGGTACTCGGATTGACGAGATGCACCTGGGCGCACGCCAGGCACGTTACCGTTTCGTATCTGTCAGAATCGTCATTCGGATCGTCCGCGGTCCAGCCCTGCACTCGGCGGCCGGTATTGGGGCAGCGGTAAAGAAAGGGTGCCATTGATCGGCTCCTCTCCGAAAGAAACCCCGGCCATGCCAGGCCGGGGTTTTCTCCCACCCCAAGCCGCCAGGACCTCAACCCCGCAAGGGGCTCGGCCAAGGCGCTACACTTCATCAAAATGGAAACTACACCGATGCCAGGCGACGCCATTGATCTTGATCAAAGGCTGTCTGGGCGGTTCTTTCGCGAGAGGAAATTCGAAACCAGAAAAGCAAATTGGGACAAACCTACCGCTGTCGCGATCAATTTAAACTCAGCATTTGCCGGGATTTGATCGCGGCACCCGCTTATTCGGAGCCGGGAGCCATTGCCTTCGCGTTGTTCTGGGCAAATTCCGGCGGCACGTCGAACCTGCCGTTTTGCAGGTCATACCGACAGCGCCAGCCGCGAAGCACCCGAATCTGACCATGCCGGCGATTGGGTGACACTTCGCCCGACAAGGAGATGACAAGGTACCGGCTGTCGGGCCAATTCACGCTTATCGAGCGATAGTTATCGTCGGTTCCCTTCACGAGATCCGCCTCGATGTGAAAATCCGGCTTCCTGATCTTTCGGAGATCGGGACGGCTGTTGAAATAAGCCCATGCCAGGTCACCGAGCGGCTTTCGCGTCGCGGCATCGAATCCTTCCGGACCGAGCTTGTACAAATACAGGCTGCCCTCCCCGGAGCCGGTTTTTTGCATGCGCACGAGCCAGCGAGAATCATTGGTAAATCTGAAGCCCGCCGCGTAGTCGGGCTGCTCCGGCTTGAGCATGGTGAGCTTGTCCTTGCGGCGCGCCCAAAACTGCCACGTGTAGTTGCCGTCGGCGCCGATCTTCGCGTATTGCTCAATCGTGGTGGTGCCGTCCGGCGATGTGGAGGTGTAGTCCGGGCTAATCTTGTAATCGGCAGGCGGCCCCATCGTCTGCGCCGCTGCCGCGCCAACAGCGCAAGCGAGAAATAGGCCGACGGAAGACTCCCAATAATTCCGGTTCATGCGTGGCGAAGATCGGCTTCCAGGATGACGATCGGCTTACAGGCTGACGGATAAATCGTAAACCAAGTGTGACCGACCCCAAAAGCTGGAATCAGGTGGTGCTGCCGGGGAGGATTGAACTCACGACCTCTCCCTTACCAAGGGAGTGCTCTACCACTGAGCTACGGCAGCGGACCTTCGGCGGCCTTGCCGACCGCGCGGCGCGAGCGCCAAAGTGCCCAAGTACGGCGCCAAGGGCAATGAAAGCGCGGCGATCCTTGCCACAGCGCCCCTGAGCGCGCAAGCGGCTGGGGTGAGCGACCCTTTCGCGCGTCATTCCGGATTGGCGCCAACGGGTCTGGCCCGAAGTGGCCGGCCCGATGACAAGCTCCGCGACAAGCCCGGAATCCATATTCGCCGACGGTGGTTGGTTGTGGATTCCGGGTTCGCGGCCGATCGGCCGCGCCCCGAAATGACGGCTAGACGTCGGCATCAAAGCTGCGAGGCGAGCTGATCGAGCCCCATCACATGGGCGAGGGTGCGCACTTCGCTGCGCTGCTCGTCGGAGAAGCTCATGATCAGCGGGAAGGCCGCCGACTTCAGCCCCTGCACTTCCGGGCCGTAGGGATCGAGCGAAGCAACCTCGGTGCTGGTAGCGCCGCCGCGGCGGCGGCCTTCACGCGTCTTTGAGTATGCGATGGTGCGGAGCGCCGCTTCGACCGCAGGCCACATCTGTTCCTGATCGGGCGACAGATGCAGCCGGCTCTTGATGGCGGCGATCTGCGCGTCGTTGAGCACGAAACCTTGCCGGTTGGCGTGGCGCACCGCGTCGCCGGGCGCGACCGCCGCCGTTTTCAGTTCCGATTTCGGCTGCGCGGTCGCGACGGGTCTTGCCTCGGCCTTTGCCTCGGCCTTCGCTTCGGCGTTTACGTCGGTCTTCGCTTCAGGCCCGGCATCAGGCTTAACTTCGGGCTTGGCCTGGGTCGTAACGGCAAGAGCCCGCCGGCCGGGTGCGGCCGCCGCCGGCAGGGGAACCGCATCGGTCGCCGTAGCGACACGAATCGGCGCCGGCGCCGGCACTTGTGGCGTAGCGGCTTGCTGGATCGCCGAAGCGATCATCGGCGCGGGGCTCAACAGGGCGGCGCTCGTGTCGCCGAGGACGATGGCGTTCGTCGCCCGGACCGGCATTTCCGGCCCGAAACCGAGCTCCGCAGACTCCGCCTTCGCTTCCGGGAAGCGCAGCGCCACGGCTTGCGAGGCGGTCAGCTCGGCGGTGCGCAGCGCAATCGTATGCCAGTCGCCCAGTACGTAACCGACCACGCCAGCAGCGAGAAGTGGAAACCACCGGCCGCGCTTCAACGCCCGACTACGTCGCATCCAACGCCCCCCGTAATCCCCACATCCGACGGAGGCTATTTCATTCCAAATGAGGCTTAATTTATGACTAACACGTGGAGTTTTGTCGGCAGATCACAGAGCAATTTTGGCAGGCCCTGGAACGGCAAAAGGCCCGGCATTGCCGGGCCTTTTTCACTGACTTGCGTTTTCGATGAAGCCTAGGCCGCTTCTTCCTCGACCACAGTGTCTTCTTCCGCCGCTGCCGCCTCGGCGGGCTTCGGTCCGCGATGCGGGCCCTTGGCGAGCGCCGCCTCGATTTCCTTGATCGCTTCGGTCTCGGTCAGCCGCTGCACGGCGGCCACCTCACGCGACAGCCGGTCGAGGGCCGCTTCGTAAAGCTGCCGTTCGGAATAGGACTGCTCCGGCTGCGATTCCGACCGATAGAGGTCGCGCACGACCTCGGCGATGGCAACGATGTCGCCGGAATTGATCTTGGCCTCGTATTCCTGCGCCCGGCGCGACCACATGGTCCGCTTGATGCGCGCACGGCCCTTGAGGGTTTCCAGCGCCCGCTTGACCATCGGCGCTTCGGCAAGCTTGCGCATGCCGACCGACGCGATCTTCGACGTCGGAACGCGCAGCGTCATCTTGTCCTTGACGAAGTTGATCACGAACAGCTCAAGCCGCGCGCCGGCGACCTCTTGCTCCTCGATGGCAATGATCTGGCCCACACCGTGAGCCGGATACACGATGAATTCGTTCGTCTTGAAGCCTTGCCGTTGCGTAGTCTTCTTCGCAGTCATTCCCAAACTTGCTCCTTCCGCCTCCGGTTTGCGCCGGTGGACGGGCTTTGCCACGCTGACCCGGGCTCGGGTCGGCCGCGTGGACTGTGTTGGCCTTCGGCTCGCGCCGGAGGCGGGTTTTCGTGCCTTCCGGCTCATGCCGGCCGCGCTCTTCTTCGAACGATGACGACGAGTTTTCTCTGCCACAGCTCTCGCGTGGGTCTCACGCCTCTTCTGACAATTCCTCGAAAACCCCCCGGGAGAACACGCTCACCGACCGGGAGAGCAGCATATCGGGGGTGTGTTTCATTATGGAACGCCTTTATAACACATTTTCGGCCAAAATCAAAGCCTTATGGCATCGCAAAAGCGTCGCACGCCGGGAAAAGGTTAAAGCCCTAGATAAACGGGCCTGTTTAGTCGCCTGTTCCGGGATTCGGCGAAAAATAGTTCTCGAACTTCCCGCTAACGCCTTCAAAATCCTTGGCGTCGGCCGGCGGCTCCTTCTTGGCCGTGATATTCGGCCATTGCTTGGCAAAGTCGGCGTTGACCTTGAGCCATTGTTCCACGCCCGGTTCCGTATCGGGCTTGATCGCCTCGACCGGACATTCCGGCTCGCAGACACCGCAATCGATGCATTCGTCCGGGTGAATGACCAGCATGTTCTCGCCCTCGTAGAAACAATCCACGGGGCAAACCTCCACGCAGTCCATGTATTTGCATTTGATGCAATTATCGTTGACGATATAGGTCATCTGCTCACTCTGAACGTAAGCTTTCGCGGGCTCTGCTCCTACCGCAAGGCCCCTGCACACGCAAGGTTGCGCGCCGTTGCAGCGCCTGCCGTGCCGAAACGCCTTAGCTCAGTTCCTCATAGAGGTTCTGCCCGCCTTCGGGCGGTCCGCGGCGCTCGGTAAATCCTCTCACTTTCAGCACCCGGACGGCACGATCCAGCGCGACGGTAATGACGTCGCCCGCCCGCACCATGCGGCCCGGCGCATCGATGCGCGCGCCGTTGACCCGGACATAGCCGGCCGCCGCCAGAGCCGCCGCGGCCGAGCGCGTGCGCACCAGGCGGGCATGCCAAAGCCATCGGTCAATGCGCTGGCGGTCGCCCGCGGCCGTCGTCTCCCAGTGTTCGAGCATGATCGTTTCGGAAGGCCGGTTGCCACTTTTCCGGATCATGCTCCTCGTGTCCCGATTCTCGGCGAGCCTGCCAGTAAGAACTTCAAATCCACCGCACTAGCGCCGCTCCTTGGCGTCGGCCTCGAGCTGGGCCTTCAGCGCGGCAAGCTTGGCGAAAGGGGAATTCGGGTCGGGGGCTTTCTCGCGGCGATCCTGGTAGCGTTGTTCTTGGCGCCGCTCTTGATGGCGTTCCTGATGGCGTTCTTGATGGCGTTCTTGGCGCCGGTCTTGCCGCTCGTGCCGCCCTGCATTGGGCGGGCGGTCGCCGCGTTCCCGGCGCGGCCGGTCGAACCGCTGGTCGGGCCCCTGCCGGCGGCGCTGGCGCGAATGGCGTTCGGGCTGGCCGGCTTCGGCGCCTGCCGGCTGATCGCCGGCCGGCTCCGACGGCGCTCCCCGCTCGGGTGTGGATGCAGCTGTCGCGGTGTCCGCGGTCGGTCCCGGAGTGGCAGCTTCGGCCGCTCCATGCCGTCCGAAATGCCTGTCGCCCTCGCGCTGTTTGCGATGCGGACGCGCGCGGCCCTCGGACCTTCCCGGACGCCACACATCGATCATCTCGGGCTCGGCGGGGGCCGATTTGGCAGCCTCTGCCGCTTGCGCGGAGGTGGCTTCCGCGGCAACCGGGGGCGACGACGATGCCGTCTCCGCCGTCGCCATGCCGGCGTCGGCTTCCGCGGGCGCTTCCGTTGGCGGCAGTGCGTCAACCGACGTCTCGCCGGGAGCACTTTCCACCGCGGCCTCGGCAACCGTTTGCAAATCCTCGGCCGACGGCTCGGCGGCGGGCGACGCGATCAAAACGGCGGCCGAATCGCTCGCCGCATCCTCGACTGCGATAGCCTCCGCTACCGTCTCGGCAGCCGGCGCCTCCTCATTGCTGGGCGGGACGGTCTCCGCCGGCTGCGCAACTGTTGC
Organism: uncultured Alphaproteobacteria bacterium; assembly: GCA_963831135.1. Lineage (GTDB taxonomy): Bacteria > Pseudomonadota > Alphaproteobacteria > Rhizobiales > Xanthobacteraceae > BOG-931. The sequence continues at coordinate 26,177 of CAWHPH010000002.1, read as the reverse complement.
CGGAGGAGCCGTCTCAACCGGCTCCGGCGGTTTGGGCCGCCGCTCCAGCCGATAGCCGAGCGACCGCAGGATGGAGGCAAAATCCTCGCCGGACGCGCCGGTGAGCGAGGTCATGGTGTTGACCACCGTGAAGCCGCCGCCGGTGATCGCGCCGGGCGGCTTTCGTCCCGGCGCGCCTTCGCGCCAAGCGAGCGCCGGCCGGATCAAATCCGCCAGCCGCTCGAGAATATCGACGCGGACGGCCCGCTCGCCGCAGACGCGATAGCCGGCGGAGCGATAAAGGGCGGCATCGATCTCCCGATCGACCGGAATGGACGTGCGGCCGCTGCCGGCAAGATGCAGCAAGTCGTCGAGCCCCTTGCTCTGCGGTCCCTCATGCGCCAGCGCCCAGAGCTGGGCGGCGAGCGCGCGCGGCGCAGGCTTGAGCAGGAGCGGCAGATAGATGTGATAAGCGCCGAAGCGGACGCCGTATTTGCGCAAGGTGGCGCGCTCCGGCTGCTCGAGGCCCTTCACCTCGTCGGCCACGCGCGCCCGGTCGAGCACGCCGAGCGCCTCGACCAACTGGAATGCGACCCCGCGCGCAATACCGGTGATATCGGCCGCGGCCGAAAGGGCGAATAACGGGCCGAGCAGCTTTTCGATATGCGATTTGAGCCAACGGTCGAGCCGAGCGTCCACCGCCTCGCGCGGCGCACCGGAAAGATGCTCGTCGGCGATGACGCGGACGCGTGGCCGCGTCGCCTCTTCGCCGGCGACGAGCTTGCCGACCGCGGCCCCGGTCCAGCGCAGCGTGCCGTCGGCCGCGAGCACGAATTGCTCGTCCGACGCTTCCGAAAGCCGCGTGGCGCGCTTGGCGATCTCGCCGGCGAGCGCCTTCTGCGCCGCGTTCTGCAGCGCCTTGGCTTCCGATCCGCCCGATGAGGTGTCGGGGACGAACACAAATCCGTCGAGCCGCCCGATGGCGTGGCCTTCGACCACGACCTCGCCGGTCTTGCTCATCTCGGGCTCGAGCTGCGCATTTTCGCGCAAGCGCCGCATCAGCACGCTGGTGCGGCGATCGATGAAGCGTTCGGTCAGCCGTTCGTGCAGCGCGTCGGAAAGCTTGTCCTCGACGCCGCGCGTCACGTCCTGCCAGTGCTCCGGATCGGCGAGCCAGTCCGGCCGGTTGGCGACGAAGGTCCAGGTGCGGATATGGGCGATGCGGTTCGACAGCGTATCGATATCGCCGTCGGCACGGTCGGCCTGAGCCACCTGCGCGGAGAACCAGTCGGTCGGGATCGCGCCGTCGCGGATCACATGCGCGTACAGCGTCACCACGAGCTCGGCATGCGTCGCCGGCGCGATCTTGCGATAATCAGGGACCTGGCAGACCTCCCACAGCCGCTCGACATCGGCGCGGCTGCGCGTCATCGCGCGCACGTCATCATCGCGCGAGGCATGATCAAGCACCAGAATATCCTCGGCGACCGGCGCCCGCGTCAGCGTGTTCCCGGTCGGCGCCGCCGCGAGCGTCGCCTGCAGCGCGCCGATCGAGGAAAAGTCGAGGTCGGTGTTGCGCCACTGCACGATCTTGACCGGCTCGAAAGTGTGCAACTCGAGCGCCTGCGCGAGCTCTCGCTCAAAGGGCGGACAGCGTCCGGTGGTGCCGAAAGTACCGTCGCGGGTCGCGCGCCCGGCGCGGCCAGCGATCTGGGCGAGCTCGGCCGGACCGAGCTTGCGGAATTGGTAACCGTCGAATTTGCGGTCGGCGGCGAAGGCGATGTGATCGACATCGAGATTGAGGCCCATGCCGATCGCATCGGTCGCCACCAGGAAATCGACTTCGCCGTCCTGATAGAGCGCGACCTGGGCGTTGCGCGTGCGCGGCGACAAGGCGCCGAGCACGACCGCGGCTCCGCCGCGCTGGCGGCGGATAAGCTCGGCGATCGCGTAAACCTCTTCCGCCGAGAAGGCCACGATGGCCGAGCGGCGCGGCAGCCGCGTCAGCTTTTTCTCGCCGGCGAACGTAAGCTGCGACAAGCGCGGGCGGCTGACGACGCTGGCGCCGGGCAGAAGCCGCTCCACGATCGGCCGCATCGTCGCGGCGCCGAGCACCAGCGTTTCTTCGCGGCCGCGCCGGTGCAGCATGCGGTCGGTGAAGACATGGCCGCGATCGAAATCGGCGGCGAGCTGGATTTCGTCGACGGCGAGGAACGCGACATCGAGGTCGCGCGGCATGGCCTCGACGGTCGCGACCCAAAAACGCGGATTAGGCGGCTTGATCTTTTCCTCGCCGGTGATCAGCGCCACCGCATCGGCGCCGACCCGCTCCACGCAGCGATTATAGACTTCGCGCGCCAACAGCCGGAGCGGCAAGCCGATGATGCCGGACGAATGCGCCAGCATCCGCTCGATGGCGAGATGGGTCTTGCCGGTATTGGTCGGCCCGAGCACGGCAGTGACGCCGGCGCCGCGGGCGCGCGCATCGCGATCAGGTGCAGGTGAGAAGGAAATCGGCATCGCAGGCCCGGGCTGCCGGAGCGGACAGCGGCAGCATCTGTATCACAACAACACGCCTCAAAGTCCTGTGCTTAAGATGTGGAACGAGTCTGGAACGAATCACGGCCGAATCGGCGACTCGCGGCGTGTTCGGCTTCGTTCACCGCGACATATGGCAGGACTGGTATTGCGCAATACCAGATCGGGTGTTTGCAGTCTCGGTCCATCGGTATTTTCGCCGCAAAAGGATTAACGCAGGCGCGGATGAAACTCTTGCAACGAGTCAAGGGAGGCACTCCTGTGGATAACGGGGATGACAGTGCGGATGCCGTCACTGAGTTTTCATGTTGGCCGCGGCGCGTGGCGGTTTTGGCACCGAGATGAATGCCGTCGCCTGCAGAACGCCGGTGCCGATCGGCGTCGGCAACGAGAACCGATAAGGCACCAACACCCGCGTGCCGGAGATCGGCGCCAGCCAGACTTCGGCGTCGCGCAAGGCGGCGAGATAGCGGATCGCATAGCGCTCCGGGACGTAACCCGAGATGGGCACGAAATAGACGGTGCAAACGACCACCGGCCCCTGATAGCCCTTCTCGGCCTTGACCGTCTCGATGCGCTTGAACTCGCTGCGCAGATCGAAGCGCATGCGGCCGTCGAAAACCGCGGCCTTGCGGCCGCAGGCTTGCGCAGACACCGGATCGCCGACGCCGCCCACATGATCGAGCGTCGCGGTCATCGGATCGAGCACATTGCGCCGATCGGCGTCGGTCACCGGAATACGATCGGTGCTCGGGCTGAGCGGAGGCTCGACGCTGAGATCTTTCACGCTGCCGCCGGCGAAGGCCATGCGCACGTCGTCGACGCGTTTGTTGTTGGTAATGGTGGAGGCATAGGTCTGCGGCAGCGGCTGGCCGCCATTCACCGGGCCCTGCGCGGTACTGGTGCCGTGGCCGGCTGTGAGAACGCGCATGATGCCGAACGTGCCGCCGGTTGCGGTGGCGGTGAACTGGTCTTCGGAAATTTCGATGACCCAATTGCCGCGGCCGATCGGAATTCCCGCGAGCGTCGCGGTGTATTCGGCCTCGAGCCGTCCTTGCGCCGCGGCGACATGGGCTGCATCGGCCGCCAAAGCCGCGACCGTGAGCACCGCGGCGCCGCCGGCGGCCGATCGCACCCACCGGACCAAGTGTTTTGGGACAATCTTCACGGCGGCGGCGGTTCCTTGGTGACCGCGAGAGCGGCTTGCGGCAGGGCGGGCAAAACGGAGAAAAAGCCGGACTTGCCGCCGCGAGCGATAGCGCAGATACGGTTCATTGTCTTGTCGGAGAATGCGTCGTTTCTGTGTTTTGGCCCGCGGCCGTTGCGCTTTTGACACATACGCTTGACGCTTTCCGGCTTGCTCACTATAGCTCCCGCAATCTTTTCGCCTCAGGGTCGCCACGCGGCGCCGGACGCGCAAAAGCTTTAAGCTTAAGTTTCAAGAGGAATTAAGCCATGTCGTGGCGTTGCGAGCTGACCGGCAAGACCCGGCAGATCGGGCATAAGGTGAGCCACTCGAACCGCAAGACCAAGCGGCGCTTCCTGCCCAATCTGCTCAACGTCACGCTCATGTCCGACGCGCTCGGCCGCTCGGTGCGCATGCGCATCTCGGCGAACGCGCTCAAGACCGTCGACCATCGCGGCGGGCTCGATGCTTTCCTGCTCGCGGCCAAGGACGCGGAACTCTCGCCGCGCGCGCTCGATCTCAAGCGCCAGCTCGTCAAGAAGCGCGCGGCGGCGTAGCTCGCTTAACCGCTCGTCCCCGCGAAGGCGGGGACCCAGCAACTCATCGGCAGCGGCTGCAATCTGGATTCCCGCTTGCGCGGGAATGAGCGGCAAGACGTTGCCTACGAATCCAGCCGCCGGCGCCGCACCGGGCGCGGCGCGCGCTCCTCGGGCGTGTGCTCGGCGAACAGCTCGGCGAGTTTTTCCGTCATGACGCCGCCGAGCTCCTCGGCATCGACGATGGTCACCGCACGCCGGTAATAGCGCGTGACGTCGTGGCCGATGCCGATCGCGATCAATTCGACGGGCGAGCGTGTTTCGATGTCCTCGATCACCCAGCGCAGATGGCGCTCGAGGTAATTGCCGGGATTGACCGACAGCGTTGAATCATCGACCGGCGCGCCGTCGGAAATCATCATCAGGATTTTGCGGCTCTCCGGCCGGGCCAAGAGCCGCTTGTGCGCCCAATCCAACGCCTCGCCGTCGATATTCTCCTTGAGCAGGCCCTCGCGCATCATCAGGCCGAGATTCTTGCGCGCGCGCCGCCAGGGCGCGTCGGCGGCCTTGTAGATGATGTGGCGCAGATCGTTCAGGCGTCCGGGATTGGCCGGCTTGCCTTGCGCAAGCCAGGACTCGCGCGATTGCCCGCCCTTCCAGGCCCGCGTGGTGAAGCCCAAAATCTCCACCTTGACGCCGCAGCGCTCCAGCGTGCGCGCCAGAATGTCGGCGCAGGTTGCCGCGACCGTGATCGGCCGCCCGCGCATCGAGCCGGAATTGTCGAGCAACAGCGTCACGACCGTATCGCGGAAATCGGTGTCCTTCTCGCGCTTGAACGACAGCGGATGCAGCGGATCGACAATGACGCGCGTCAGCCGTGCCGGATCGAGCAAGCCTTCTTCCAGATCGAATTCCCAGGCGCGGTTCTGCTGCGCGAGCAAAAGCCGCTGCAGGCGGTTGGCGAGCCGGGCCACCACGCCCTGGAGATGCGACAGCTGCTTGTCGAGATAACCGCGCAGCCGTTCCAGCTCTTCCGGATCGCAGAGATTTTCGGCGCCGATGATCTCGTCGAATTTCGACGTAAAGGGCCGGTAGTCCGGGCCGCGCGGCTCGTTGCGATTGTGCCGCGGGCGCCACGGCTCGGCTGCGGTTTCCGAATCCCCCATTTCAGTGTCGTCGGCCATGTCGGCGGCCGGCGCATCGAGCGCTTCCGCGGCGCTTTCCGGCATATCCTCGGTCGAGGCCTCGGCCTCTTCCAGGCTCATGCGCTCGCTGTCGGCGGATTCGGCCGTTTCGCCGTCGCGGCCGGATTCGTCGCTGCGGCTTTCCTCGTCGCCTTCCTCGCCTTCCTCCTCGTCGGCGTCGCTGTTGCGATCCTCGCCCATGTCGAGCGAGTCGAGCAGGTCATGCACGACGTCGCCGAAGCGGCGCTGATCGGTCAGCACGCGTTCAAGACGATCGAGATTGCGGCCGGCGCGCTCCTCGATGATCGGGCGCCACAGATCGACGAGCTTGCGCGCGGTTGCCGGCGGCTGCTCGCCGGTGAGCCGCTCGCGCACGATCATGGCGATCGCGTCCTCGATCGGCGCATCGGCGCGGTCGGTGATCTCTTCGTATTTGCCGCGATGGAAGCGGTCGTCGAGCATGGCGGTGAGGTTGTTCTTCACCCCGCCCATGCGGCGCGAGCCGATCGCCTCGACGCGCGCCTGCTCGACGGCATCGAAGACCGCGCGCGCCTGCTGGCCGCCGGGCACGAGTTTCCGGTGCACGGCCGGATCATGACAGGCGAGCCGCAGCGCGATCGAATTGGCATGGCCGCGCACGATCGCGGCCTCGCGCTCGTTGAGCCGCCGCGCCGGCTCCGGCAGCCGCGCCTTGTTGGCGGCGAGACCCGGACGCTCGGCGGCGAAGGAGACCTCGATATCGCCCTTGCCGGCGATCGCGCGCAGACAAACGCCGACCGCGCGTTTGAACGGTTCGGTCGGCGCTTCCTTGGCCGGAGTCTTGGGCTTGATGTTGGAGGTCATCTCAGTAGTCATTCCGGGGCGCGGCACCGAACTCGGGTGTTCCCGAATTCGGCGGGTTGCAAGTCCCAAGTCGGCGGCAGCCGACTTGGATGGCCGCGAACCCGGAATCCATATTCACAACGCTTGCGAATCAATCTCATGACTGGGGCTATGGGTCCCCGCCTTCGCGGGGGACGACGTTAAGAGAGCGCCACATTCACCGCCGATTCCGGCAACTCCTGCCCGAAGCAGCGCTGATAGAATTCCGCCACCAGCGGCCGCTCCAGCTCGTCGCATTTGTTGACGAAGGTGAGCCGGAAGGCGAAGCCGATATCGCCGAAGATATCGGCATTCTCCGCCCAGGTGATCACCGTGCGCGGCGACATCACGGTGGAGATATCGCCGTTCATGAAGGCGTTGCGGGTAAGATCCGCCACGCGCACCATCTTCGAGACGATGTCGCGGCCCTCGGCGTCGCGGTAGTGCTTCGCCTTGGCGAGGACGATGTCGACCTCGTTGTCGTGCGGCAGATAATTCAGCGTGGTGACGATCGACCAGCGGTCCATCTGCCCTTGGTTGATCTGCTGCGTGCCGTGATAGAGGCCGGACGTGTCGCCGAGGCCGACGGTGTTGGCGGTCGCGAACAGGCGGAATGCCGGATGCGGCTTGATGACCTTGTTCTGGTCGAGCAGCGTCAGCCGGCCGGACGATTCCAGCACGCGCTGGATCACGAACATGACGTCGGGGCGGCCGGCGTCGTATTCGTCGAAGCAGATCGCAACATTGTGCTGCAGCGCCCAGGGCAGAATGCCGTCGCGGAATTCGGTGACCTGCATGCCCTCGCGGATCACAATCGCGTCCTTGCCGATGAGATCGACGCGGCTGATGTGACTGTCGAGATTGACGCGCACGCACGGCCAGTTGAGCCGCGAGGCGACCTGCTCGATGTGGGTGGACTTGCCGGTGCCGTGATAGCCGGTCACGATGACCCGGCGGTTGCGGGCAAAGCCCGCAAGGATGGCCAGCGTGGTCGGCCGGTCGAACCGGTAATCGGGATCCAGATCGGGAACATACTCGTCCGGCTCGGAATAGGCCGGAACTTCCAAGTCGGAATCGATGCCGAACACCTGCCGGACCGAGACCTTCATATCCGGCAGGCCGGACACTGCTTCAGTTGCGAGAGTCATTACACCTCCGTGACCCCGGGAATGCTGAAGGTCGCTTTTCGGCCCTCACCGGCAGTCGGATGTCGCGCCAAATTTAGCAGAAGCGCATAAGGCCGCGAAAGCCACCCGCAAGCTTCAGCAGAAACCCGCCGACTTGAGGTAGTTGTAGGCCTGAATGATCTCCCGCAGCCGGTCCTCGGACGTTCGATCTCCGCCGTTGGCGTCGGGATGATGGCGCTTCACCAACACCTTAAACCTGGCCTTGATATCGGCGCGTTGGGCATCGGCTTCAAGCCCGAGCAGATCGAGCGCGCGGCGCTGGGCATTAAGGACCTTACGGCCCTCCGAAGCCGGCCGCGCCTGGCCGGCGCGGCCGGGACCTGCGCCGTCGAACAGCCCGAAAGGATCGTCGGCCGCCCAGCCGGAACCGCGGGAACCGCGCTTGGCTTCGCTCTTGCGGCCGCCGATCGAGCCCATCTTCCAGGTCGGCCGGTGCCCGGTAAGGTCTTCTTTCTGATATTTCGCGATCGCGTCGTCGCTCATGCCGGCGAAGAAATTGTAAGAATTGTTGTATTCGCGGACATGTTCCAGACAGAAGCGCCAGTACTCGCTGGCGCGCAGCCGGCCTTTCGGCGCGCGGTGCGTGGCGGGCGCGTCGCAGCGCGGCCATTCGCAGGCCGGCAGCTCGGCGCGCAGCCGGCGGTCCTGATCGGGTTTCACCCGGATGCGATCAAACAGAGGCGAGTCGCTACTCATCGTTTCGATTATGCGGGTGCCTCGATGGCACCTTCAAGACTTGACAGGCGGCAAAAGCACACATGCCGCGGCATTGACCGCGATGGCCGGCAATGGCTAATCCACCCGCCATGGCGACACGCGATCTGATCACGGAAAAGTTGCGCAACACTTTCGCGCCGGAGAGCCTCCAGGTCGAGGACGAATCTCATCGCCACGAAGGCCATGCCGGCCACCGGCCCGGCGGCGAGACCCATTTCCGACTCTATATCGTGTCGGAAGCGTTTCGCGGGAAGAGCCGGCTGCAACGTCATCGCATGATCAACGCGGCGCTCGCCGCCGAGCTTGCCGGCGGCGTGCATGCGCTCGCCATCCACGCGGCGGCGCCGGGGGAAGCCCCTTTCGGCGTCGGGCAATGAAAATGAACAAGAGCCGCGCGACATTCCGGCAGCGAAATTTTCATCCGCTCGTCCTTGCGAATGTGGAGACCCAGTGCCGCCCTTCTGGATTCCCGCTTTCGCGGGAATGAGCGGAATATATCAAACTAACTGGCCTTCGCCGCCGGCAGTTTGCGCACCAGCGGCGTGACCCGCAACGCGGTGATGCGGTTGCGGGTCTTGCGCAGTACCTGAAAACGATAGCCGTGGAAGGTGAAGCTTTGTCCGGGCTCGGGGATCGAGCGCGCCTCGTGAATCACCACGCCGGCGATGGTCGTCGCTTCGTCGTCCGGAATATTCCAATCCATCGCCCGGTTGAGGTCGCGTACCGGCACCGCGCCGTCGACGTTAGCCGAGCCGTCCGGCAGCATGCGCACGCCGGCGACCGCGATCTCGTGCTCGTCGCTGATGTCGCCGACGATTTCGGCGATGATGTCCTTGATCGTCACCAGCCCTTCCAGCTCGCCGTATTCGTCGACCACCAGCGCGAACGGCGTCTTGCGCTCGCGGAACGCCTTGAATTGCTCGTAAAGCGGCGTGGTATCGGGCACGAACCACGGCGGCCGCGCCAGCGATTCGATATCGATCTTGGCGGCATCGCCGCCGGCCGCATGCAGCGCGCGCAGCAGATCCTTCGCATGCACCACGCCGAGAATATTGTCGGGCGACCCGCGCCACACCGGCAGCCGGCTGACGGCGGCGCCGAGCACGGCATCGACGATCTCGAGCGGCGGATCGTCGGCGTCGAGCATCACCATTTTGGTGCGGTGGACCATGACGTCGGACACGGTGAGCTCGCGCAGATCGAGCACGCCGCCCATCATGTCGCGGTCGAGCTTTTCCACCACGCCGGCGCGATGCAGGAGGTCGACGGCGCCGCGCAGCTCCTCGCGCGGGGACAGGATCGACTGAATCTTGCCGACCGGCATGCCAAGAAGGCGCAAGATGATGCGCACCAGCCACTCGACCGCCTTGAGGATCGGCAGCAGCAGCGCGACCGTCCGCGCGATCGGCTGGGCAACGACCAGCGCCAGGCGGTCCGGGGCATTGAAGGCGACCGTCTTGGGCAGCACCTCGCAGACGACGAAAATCAACGCCGTCATCACGACGGTCGCGTAGATGACGCCGGCCTGGCCGAACAGGGCGAGCAACAGCCCGGTGGCGAGCGTCGAGGCCGCGATATTGGTGGCATTATTGGCCAGCAACACCGCGCCGAGGAAACGCTCGCGCGTCGCCAGCAAACGGCTGACGATGGTGGCGTCGACATTGCCCTGCTTTTCCAGGCGGATCATGGCGGCGCGCGACGAAGCCGTCAGCGCCGTCTCGCTGCCGGAATAGAACGCCGATATCACAAGGCAGACGACGACCGCCGCCACGGTCAACCAATCGTAAATGCTCATCGCTCGGCAAGCTTCTCGCTCAAAAACGCGCGCACCTGCGCCGCATCGACGCCGTGCTCGACAAACGCGGCGCCGATCCCGCGCAGGAGAATGAATGTAAGCATTCCTCGTTTCACTTTCTTGTCCTGCGCCATCAGCGCCATCAGCGCGTCGGCGTCGGGCAAACCGCCGGCAATGTCTTTCGGCCGGGTCGGCAGCCCAACCTCCGCCAGATGACGGATCGCCCGCGCGGCCTCGGCGGGCGGGATAAGGCCGAGCCGGGCCGAGAACTCGAATGCCAGCGCCATGCCGGCGGCGACCGCTTCGCCATGCAGAAGACGGTCGGAAAAGCCGCAAGCCGCCTCCAGCGCATGACCGAAGGTATGTCCGAGATTGAGGAGAGCCCGTTCGCCGGTCTCGCGCTCGTCGCGCGCCACGATCGCCGCCTTGGCACGGCAACTCACCGCAATGGCGTGTTCGCGCGCCAAACTGCCGGACGACTTGCTTGCGGACGATTTGCCGCCGGCAAAGACCTCGCGCCAGTTCGCTTCGAGCCAGGAGAAGAAGGCGGCGTCGCCTAGCAGACCGTATTTGGCGACTTCGGCATAGCCGGCACGAAATTCGCGCGGCGGCAGCGTATCCAGCAAGGCGGTGTCGGCGACCACCAGGATCGGCTGATGGAACGCGCCGATCAGATTCTTGCCATGGGCCGAATTGATCGCAGTCTTGCCGCCGACCGACGAATCGACTTGCGCCAGCAGCGTGGTCGGCACCTGCACATAGTCGAGACCGCGCCGCACGGCGGAGGCCGCGAAGCCGGCGAGATCGCCGATCACCCCGCCGCCGAGCGCGATCACCAGATCGCCGCGCTCGATGCGCGCAGCGATGATCGCCTCGCAAACCTGTTCGAAGACGCGAAAGCTTTTCGAGCCCTCGCCCGGCGGAACGACCAGCCGGCTTGCCGCCACGCTGGACTCGGCCAGCGCCGCTTCGGCGGCATCGAGGTGATGCAACTCGATATTGGCATCGGTGACGATGAAAACCCTGGCCCGCGGCCGCAATGCCTCGATGCGGCCGCCGAGCGAAGCGATCAGCCCGCGGCCGATGACGATGTCGTAGCTGCGGTCGCCGAGCGCGACCCGGACGGTGGCGGGATCGGTGCGAAGCGGTGCGGTCATGCGGGCGTCTTTCGCCCGGACGGCGCGGAGTTCTTCAGATAGGAGGCAAGCGCCATCATCATGTCGGCGACGATCGCCTCGTGCGGCACCTCGCGCGACTGCACGGTGAGATCGGCAAGCGCATAAGTGGGCTCGCGTTCGGCCAGCAGGCGGCGCAGCGTCTCGGCCGGATCGTCGGTCTGCAAGAGCGGGCGGTCGCTCCGGCGTTTGCTGGTCCGGCGCAGCAGCACGTCGAAATCGGCATGCAGCCAGATCGAGACACCTTTGTCTTTGACGAGCGCGCGGGTATCCGGGTTCATGAATGCGCCGCCGCCGGTCGCCAAGACCTGCGGGCCGCTTTCCAGCAGGCGGGCAATCACGCGCGCCTCGCCGCCGCGGAAATACGGCTCGCCGTGGCGGGCGAAAATCTCGGGAATGCTCATGCCGGCCGCCTTCTCGATCTCGGCGTCCGCATCGACGAAGGCGATCGACAGGCGCGCCGCGAGCCGGCGGCCGACCGACGATTTGCCGACCCCCATCATGCCGACAAGCACGATCGAGCGGCGCCCGAGCGCGTTTAGGATCGGCGCGGCCGGAGCGGCCATGTCGGCGTCATTTTGCAATGCAACGTCAGGCATTTAGAGCAAGCTCGCAACCAGCTCGATGGCGGTCAAAGCCGGTTCTATCCCAGCGCATCCGGCGAAGCCAGCCGGCGTCCGCCGGACGCCTTGCCAGGCCGCGCCGAACATGATCGTACTCGGTCCTGTGCGCCGGTACCAATGGGGTGGAATTTCAAATCCGAATGGCAGCGCGCTGATCATCGATTTGCTTGCGAGCGTCTTCTCTTTGCTAGTGTCCCTTTTTGATTCAGGGTTTCGCATAGAAATTCGCCGAGAGTGAGCCGCAAAGGCTTGCGAGATTCGGAACCGGGACACGAGACGCCATGCCGAGCCTCGTTCGCTTTCTGACCGTGATCGCCGTTCTCGCCGCGCTCGTTTATGGCGGCATATACGCGCTCGCGCATTTCGTCGAGCCGAAGCCGCGCGAGATCACCGTCTCCATCCCGCCCGAGAAATTCTTCAAGAACCGGTGAGGAACGTAAGCTCCATGGCTCGCAGAACCGCAGCAAAGGCATCTGCCGGACCGGGCCGCGGGACCAAACATTCCGACCAGCGGCTGGTCGCGCTCTTTCTCGACATGCTGGCGGCCGAGCGCGGCGCGGGCCAGAACACGCTCGCCGCTTACGGGCGCGACCTCGCCGACTTCACCGCCTACCTGACGGCCGGACGGTCGGTCGCGACCGCGACCACCGACGACATCCGCGCTTATCTCGGAGATCTGGCTTCGCGCGGGATGCAAGCGGCGACGGTCGCACGGCGCCTGTCGGCAATCCGCCAGCTCTACCGCTTTCTTTATGCCGAAGGACAGCGCAAGGACGATCCGGCCGCGGTGCTCGAGGGTCCGAAACGGGCGCGCGCGTTACCGAAGATGCTGACGCTCGCCGAAGTCGACCGCCTGCTCGCGGCCGCAGGCCAATGCGATTCGCAGGCAGGCGTCGCGATGCGGCTGCGCGCGGCGCGGCTCGCCTGTCTGGTCGAGCTTCTCTACGCCACGGGGCTTCGCGTCTCCGAGCTTGTGTCACTGCCGGCGTCGGCGGCGCGCCGCGACGCACGCGTGATCGTGGTCCGCGGCAAGGGCAACAAAGAGCGCATGGTCCCGCTCAACGACGCCGCCAAGCGCGCGATGGCCGAATACCTGGCGCTCGCCGCGGAAGCGGGCGGCAGCGGAACCGCGTCGAAATGGCTATTCCCCTCCTTCGGCGACAGCGGTCATCTCACCCGGCAGCATTTCGCCCGCGAGCTGAAGGCGCTGGCGGCCGCGGCCGGGTTGCGCGCGGCGCAGCTTAGCCCGCACGTTCTGCGCCACGCCTTCGCCAGTCACCTTCTGCACAATGGCGCCGACCTGCGCGTGGTGCAGACACTGCTTGGCCATTCCGATATCTCGACCACGCAGATCTATACCCATGTGCTGGAGGAGCGGCTGAAAAGCCTTGTCCGCGATTTGCATCCGCTGACGGACGTCAATAATTGATGGACTACAATTGCGAGGCTTCGTCATTGCCAGGAGCAACGCGACGAAGCAATCCAGCGAGCGGTAACGACTGGTTTGGTTCGCGGCGCTTATCATGGGCCGGGTCACTTCGGGCCGGACCGTTGGCTCGCATGACCCTGAAAATTGGAAGTATTGCGTGATGCGCTCCTACCTTGATTTCGAAAAGCCGGTGGCCGAGCTCGAGGCCAAAGTGGAGGAGATGCGCGCGATGGCGGCCGGCGGCGACGCCATCGCCATCGGCGAGGAAATCAACCGCATCGAGAGCAAGGCGGATCAGGCGCTCAAGGAGCTCTATGCAAGCTTGACGCCGTGGCAGAAGACGCAGGTGGCGCGCCACCCGCAGCGGCCGCATTGCCTCGATTATATCGGCCAGCTCATCACCGATTTCGTCCCGCTCGCGGGCGATCGCAGCTTCGGCGAGGACGCCGCCATCGTCGGCGGTTTCGGCCGCTTCCACGGCGAGAGCGTCTGCGTCATCGGCCAGGAAAAGGGCTCCGATACCGACAGCCGCCTCAAGCACAATTTCGGCATGGCGCGTCCGGAAGGCTATCGCAAAGCGGCGCGGCTGATGGACATGGCCGATCATTTCGCAATTCCGGTCATCGCGCTGATCGATACCGCGGGCGCCTATCCCGGCATCGGCGCCGAAGAGCGCGGCCAGGCCGAAGCGATCGCACGCTCGACCGAGGCTTGCCTGCGGATCGGCGTGCCCAATGTGGCTGTGATCATCGGCGAAGGTGGTTCAGGCGGAGCCATCGCGCTCGCGACCGCCAATCGGGTGATCATGCTCGAGCACGCCATCTACAGCGTGATTTCCCCGGAAGGCGCCGCCTCCATCCTCTGGCGCGATACCGCAAAGGCGCAAGAGGCCGCGTCCAGCATGAAGATCACCGCCCAGGATCTTGTCCGTTTCGGCGTCGTCGACACCATCGTGCCCGAGCCGACCGGCGGCGCGCACCGCGATCCGGCAGCCGCCATCGCCGCAACCGGCGACGCGCTCGACACGGCCCTCGCCGGGCTTCGGGACCTCGACGCGGCGGCCATCGTGCGCATGCGGCGCGAAAAATTCCTGGCGATCGGGCGAACGCTCGGCTGACGGCACAGGCGAGGCCTGCAAACAGCGATTGCAGAGTTCAATCGCCACAATCAAACCGGGATTCATACCCCCGGGCATGGCTACCGGCATGCCGCCGACTTGGATTTGCCGCTTTTGGCAGTAAACTGTTGAAACTTACGATCAAATTTACCGCAATATTAACCAATCGTTGACGGCGGCCATGCTCCTGCTTGTATCCAACGCCCCGGTTAGCTTGCGAAAGCCGCTTGGTAAGGATAACGATTGGTGACGGACGGTTTTCGGGGACCGTCCGGCCGTCGGGGAGTACCGCATTGATCCGCGCCAGCCTGGTCCGCGCGCTGACGGTATCGGCCATTGTCGCCGGTTCGCTTGCGCTTGCCGGATGCTACGGCGAAGAGGGCGGCTACGAGCTGCCGACCAAGGCGATGAAAGCGCTGTCGCCGCAGATGGTGGCGCTGCTCGAACAGAAGAACATGCCGAAGGAGTCCCCGATCCTCATCCGGATCTTCAAGGAAGAATCCGAGTTCGAGGTTTGGAAGCAGGACACCAGCGGCCGTTTCCAGCTTCTCAAGGTCTATCCGATCTGCCGCTGGTCCGGCGATCTCGGACCGAAGGTCAATGAAGGCGACCGTCAGGCCCCCGAAGGCTTCTATACGATCACGCCCGGCCTGATGAATCCGAACTCCAATTATTACCTGGCGATCAATATCGGCTTTCCCAACGCCTTCGACCGGGCCAACGACCGCCACGGCGCGTTTCTCATGATCCATGGCGACTGCTCCTCGCGCGGCTGTTACGCCATGACCGACGAGCAGATCGGCGAAATTTATTCGCTGGCGCGCGAGGCGTTCCTCGGCGGCCAGCCGTCATTCCAGATCCAGGCCTATCCGTTCCGCATGACGCCTGCGAACTTGGCGCGGCATCGCACCAATCCGCATATGGCCTTCTGGAAGATGCTCAAGGTCGGCAACGACCATTTCGAGGCTACGCATCTCGAGCCGAAGGTGGACGTCTGCGACCGGCACTATGTGTTCGACGCGGCGCAGCCGCCCGGCTCCAACAGGTCGACTGTCTTCAATCCGACCGGGCGCTGCCCGGCTTATGTGGTCAATCCGGAAATCGCCGGCCCGTCTCTGGAAAAGTCGCATGCCGACGAGGTCCAGTATGCCGCGCTGGTCAAGTCCAACGTGTGGACCGCCCCGATCCATTCCGGCCTCGACGGCGGGATGAACCGGGTGTTCCTCGCGCAGGTCGGCGGCAGCATTCCGCCGGCGCGGGTGCCGCCGCCCGGAGCCCTGCCGACGCAGCCGCCGCCGGTCGCAGTGGCGGACAACGGCGGAGCTCAGCAGACGCTGGCAAACAAGATCTTCGGCGGCTTCTTCGGATCGAACAGGCAAGTCGCGGCCGCCGATACCGGGACTTTGGAGCGTGGATCGGAGCCGACAGCGACGGGGACGACGCCGAAGGCAAAACCGCGCATCGAGCATGCCGCGGTTGCGGAGGCGAAGCCGAAAGGGCTCGAACTGCGCAAGAGCGACACGGCCAAAGACGAAACGCCGCGGAAGGAATCGCCGAAGAGCGAACCGCTGCCGCAAGTCGCGACCGCAAAGCCAAAGTCTGCGCCGCAGAAGGAAGCGAATGCCGAGGGCGTCACGATGGCTGGCGCGCAGCCGGCGATGCCGACCGGCAACTTCGACAGCCGCTGGGGCGGACTGCAATAGTCAACGACAATCGGCCGGATTGCCGCGCGAATGCTCGTCAGCGCGACGAGCAAACGACGAAGCGAGTCACGAGACGCGATCCGATGACCGGATCGCCTCGTTCACGCGTAGCGCCCGTGGCAATGCTTGAATTTCTTGCCTGAGCCGCAGGGGCAGGCCTCGTTGCGGCCGACCTTGCCCCAGGTCGTCGGATCTTTCGGATTGCGCTCGGGGGTCGGCGCGGCGCCCGGCGCCGCCGATGCGGACGCCGTGCTGACGCCGGCGCCGATGCCGTGACGCGCCAGCGTTTCGGCGCCGGCCATGGCGAGCGCCATTTCGTCCTCGCCGGTGGTCGGATCGATCTTGTGCCCTTCCATCGCCGGCAGCGGCATCATTTGCGGCTCGACCGGCTGCGGCATGATCTCCACGCGCATGAGCTGCGCCGTCACCGCCTCGCGCAGGCTCTGGCTCATCGCCTCGAACAGATTGAAGGCTTCCGCCTTGTATTCGTTGAGCGGATCGCGCTGGGCGTAGCCGCGCAGCCCGATCACCTGGCGCAGATGATCGAGCATGACCAGATGCTCGCGCCAGAGATGGTCGAGCGTCTGCAGCAGAATCGATTTCTCGACGTAACGGATCACGTCGGAGCCCCACTGCGCCACCTTCCCCGCCATGTGCTCGTCGGCGCGGCGCTCGATGCGGGCGAACAGTTCCTCGTCGGCGATGCCCTCTTCCTTCGCCCACTCGTCGACCGGCAGATCGAGGCCGAGCACGCGCTTGAGCTCTTCCTTCAATCCGGCGACATCCCACTGCTCGGGATAGGCATTCTCCGGCACGTGCTTGGCGACGAGATCGTCGACGGCGTTGTGGCGCATGTCGGCGACCACTTCCGCCGCGGCCGCGTCCTGCATCCATTCGATGCGCTGGTCGAAAATGACCTTGCGCTGGTCGTTCATCACATTGTCGAACTTGAGGATGTTCTTGCGGATATCGAAGTTGCGCGCCTCGACCTTCTGCTGCGCCTTCTCCAGCGCCTTGTTGATCCAGGGATGGATGATCGCCTCGTTCTCCTTCAAGCCGAGCTTGGTCAGCATGCCGTCGAGCTTGTCGGTGCCGAAGATGCGCATCAGGTCGTCTTCGAGCGAAAGGAAGAATTTCGAGTGGCCGGGGTCGCCCTGGCGCCCGGAACGGCCGCGCAATTGATTGTCGATGCGGCGGCTCTCGTGCCGCTCGGTGCCGAGCACGTAAAGCCCGCCGGCGCCAAGCGCCTTTTCCTTCAGCCGTGCGACTTGCGCGCGGATCTCGGCCGCACGCGGGTCCTTGTCCCGCTCCTGCCAATCCTCGATCTCGGCCAATTCCTGCCGGATGCGCATGTCGGCATTGCCGCCGAGCTGAATGTCGGTGCCGCGGCCGGCCATATTGGTGGCGATGGTGATGGCGCCCGGCACGCCGGCCTGAGAGACGATGTAGGCTTCCTGCTCGTGGTAGCGGGCGTTGAGGATGGCGAAAACCTTGGCCTTGGAGGCGCCCTCGTCGCCCGAATAGAGCGCGGCGAACGCGTTGGGATCGGAGAAATCGTGCTGCTCCCAGCCGTGCTGGCGCAGCATCTCGGCAAGCTGCTCGGACTTTTCGATCGAGGTGGTGCCCACCAGAACCGGCTGGCCGCGTTTCTTGCAGTCCTCGATCAGGGTGAGGATGGCGCGGAATTTCTCCGCCGCCGAGCGGTACACCTCGTCGTCGTCGTCGATGCGGACCATCGGCCTGTTGGTGGGAATTTCCAGCACTTCCAGATTGTAGATGTCCATGAACTCGTCGGCCTCGGTGGCGGCCGTGCCGGTCATGCCGGCGAGCTTCTCGTACATCCGGAAATAGTTCTGGAACGTGATCGAGGCGAGCGTCTGGTTCTCCGGCTGGATCGGCTGCCGCTCCTTGGCCTCGAGCGCCTGGTGCAGGCCTTCCGAATAACGCCGGCCCGGCATCATGCGGCCGGTGAACTCGTCGATGATGACGACTTCGCCGTTGCGGACGATGTAATCCTTGTCCCGCTGGAACAGCTTATGGGCGCGCAAAGCCTGATTGACGTGATGCACGACCGAGACGTTCTCGACATCGTAGAGCGAATCGGACTTGAGCAGATCGGCGCCGCGCAGCGCTTGCTCCATGCGCTCCATGCCGGCCTCGGTCAGCGTCACAGTGCGCTGCTTTTCGTCGACCTCGTAGTCGGACTTGTCGAGCGTCGGAATGTAGGCGTCGATGGTGTTGTAGAAGTCCGAACGGTCGTCGAGCGGGCCGGAAATGATCAGCGGGGTGCGCGCCTCGTCGATCAGGATCGAATCGACCTCGTCGACGATGGCGTAGGCATGCCCGCGCTGCACCATGTCCTCGAGCCGGTATTTCATGTTGTCGCGCAGATAGTCGAAACCGAGCTCGTTGTTGGTGCCGTAGGTGACGTCGCACTCGTATTGCTTCTTGCGCTCGGCATCGTCGAGGCCGTGCACGATGACGCCGACGGTGAGGCCGAGGAATTTGTAGATCTGCCCCATCCACTCGGCGTCGCGCTTGGCGAGATAGTCGTTGACGGTCACGACAAGGACGCCGCGGCCGGCAAGCGCGTTCAGGTAGACGGGAAGCGTGGCGACCAGCGTCTTGCCTTCGCCGGTCTTCATCTCGGAAATCTTGCCTTCGTGCAGCACCATGCCGCCAATGAGCTGGACGTCGAAGTGGCGCTGGCCGAGCGCGCGCTTGCCGGCCTCGCGTACCGTGGCGAAGGCCGGAACCAGAATGTCGTCGAGGGTGGCGCCTTCGGCGAGCTGCTTCTTGAACTGTTGCGTCCGCGCGCGCAGCGCCTCGTCGGAGAGCGGCTCGAGGTCTTTTTCCAGCGCGTTGATCGCTTCGACGCGCGGGAGGTAGGTGCGGATGCGCCGGTCATTGGAGGAACCGAACAGCTTACGAGCGACTGCGCCGATCATCGCGACTTCATCCTTCCAAAGGGGGATTGCGCCACACGCTCAACTTCCTCGCTTTTAGCGCGCGTCCAAGGGGCGGAAAATGCAGGGCTATTCGGGCTTCTGCAAGGCGACGTCGGCAAGGTGTTCGGGGCGCCGGGGATCCTGGCCGAGAGATAGGAGGGGGTGGTTTTGTTGTCAATGTGAGGCTTTTCTTCACGCGCTCGTTAGGCCACTGGTGGGTAGCTTCGGAAGTTCGTGGTCCATAGCGGCACTCTCTGACACCAACGTCGGAAGCAAAGGGCACCAGCAAGTGTATGATGCTAGAATGGCTTTTTTCGATTTGAAGTTCGTAAACGAGCTTGCCGCGCCCCGGTGTAGGAACTTCAAATCGGCGGCACCAGGCCCAATTCTGCCATTGCCAAGCGGGTATGATTTCGGCGAGTGTCCGCGCCGGTAGGGCGGCGCCTTCGCCAGGCGCCTTCGCAAGGCGCCCTGCCGATTATCCAAAGGATCGCGTTCCATGGCCTTTCTTCGCCCATTCATCTGCCGCGCGCTTGGCGTGCTCGCTTGTGCCGCACTCTTGACTGCCGCCTCCCCGTTCGCACCGCCGGGCGTCCATTCGGGTGTCGCCTTCGCCGCCGACGAGGATCCCGTAGTCGCCCGCGTCAACGGCGTCGATATTCGTCAGAGCGACCTCGCCTTCGCCGAGGAGGAGATCGGCGGCAATATGCCGTCCATACCTCCGGATCAGAAGCGCGATTACCTGATCAACTATCTGGTCGATGTGGTGGTTCTCTCGCAGGCCGCCGAGAAGCAGAAACTGAGCGAGCGGGCCGACGTCAAGCATCGGCTCGTCTTCGACCGCAACCGCCTGCTGATGGAATCGCTGCTGCAGGACGCCGGCAAGGCCGCGCTATCGGACGACGCGGAACGCAAGGTCTATGACGAAGCCATCAAGCAAGTGAAGAACGAGGAAGAGGTGCACGCGCGCCATATCCTGGTTCCCACCGAAGACGAAGCCAAAGCCATCCTCGCCCAGCTCAAGGGCGGCGCCGATTTCGCCGCGCTGGCGAAGGAGAAGTCCAAGGACCCGGGCGCGGCCGAGGGCGGCGACCTTGGCTATTTCACCAAGGAGCAGATGGTGCCGGAATTCGCCGAAGTGGCGTTCAAGCTCGACAAGGGGCAGCTCTCCGATCCGGTGAAGACCCAGTTCGGCTGGCACATCATCAAGGTCGAGGACAAGCGGATCAAGCCGACGCCGACCTTCGAACAGGTCAAGCCGCAGATCGAGAATTACGTCGCCCATCGCGCGCAGGCCGAGATGGTGGAAAACCTGCGCAAGTCGGCCACCGTCGAGCGCCTCGACAAGGCGGCGGCACCCGACGCCTCGCTCAACCCCGCCGCGCCCGCGAAGAAGTGACGGATTCCCCTTGCGGGGCGCGCCAAAAGGCTTAGTCATTCCGGCCGAGCCAACGGGTCCGGCCCGAAGTGGCCGGCCTGATGACAAGCTCCGCGAGAACCGGAATCCATAACCACAGTGATGGCGGGTAACCCACTAGCCTCGTGGTTATGGATTCCGGGCTCGCGTTACGCATGCCCCGGAATGACGAGAGACCATGTCCACCACCATCTCCCCTCTCGCGCCCGCCTCCTTTCCCGAAATGCCGCCGGTCGACGGCATGCGCCTGGCGACGGCTGCGGCCGGCATTCGCTATCCCGGGCGCACCGACGTGCTGTTGGCCTTGTTCGATGAAGGCACCACGGTCGCGGGCGTGTTCACGCGCTCGAAATGCCCGTCGGCGCCGGTCGATTGGTGCCGCGAGCGGATCAAGAGCGGGCAGGCGCGCGCGCTCGTGGTCAATTCGGGCAACGCCAACGCCTTTACCGGCAAGTCGGGCCGGGCGGCGACCAAGCTCACCGCCGAGATCGCGGCCGATGCCGCCTGCTGCAAACCGGCCGACGTGTTTCTGGCCTCGACCGGCGTCATCGGCGAACCGCTCGACGCCACAAAATTCTCAGGCGTCATGGACGGTCTCACCGCCGACGCAAAGTCAGGCGACTGGCACGCGGCGGCCAGGGCGATCATGACCACCGACACCTTCCCGAAAGGCGCCGCCGCCATGGTGGGCATGAACCGCACCGCGGTGACCATCTGCGGCATCGCCAAGGGCGCCGGCATGATCGCGCCCGACATGGCAACGATGCTGTCTTTCATCTTCACCGATGCGCCGATCGCGCCGGCCGTCCTCAAGGCGCTGCTGCGCGAGGGCGTCGAGGACACGTTCAACGCGGTGACCATCGACGGCGACACCTCGACCTCCGATACGCTGCTCGCCTTCGCCACCGGCGCCGCCACCGCGCGCGGCGTGGAGAAGATCGCGCGGCTGTCCGATCCGCGGCTCGCCGCCTTTCGCAAAGGCTTCAACGCCGTGCTCGCCGATCTTTCCGAGCAGGTGGCGCGCGACGGCGAAGGCGCGCGCAAGCTGGTCGAGATCACGGTCGAAGGCGCGACCTCGAAAAAATCCGCGCGGCGGATTGCGCTCTCGATCGCGAATTCGCCGCTGGTAAAGACCGCGATCGCCGGCGAGGACGCCAATTGGGGCCGCGTGGTGATGGCAGTGGGCAAGGCCGGCGAGCCGGCGGACCGCGACCGGCTCGCGATCTGGTTCAACGGCATCCGTGTCGCGCACAAAGGCGCGCGCGATCCGGCTTATGACGAAGCGGCGGTGTCGGCTGCGATGAAGAAATCCGAAATCACGCTGAAAGTCGCGCTCGGTCTCGGCAAGGGCCGCGATCGTGTGCTCACCTGCGATCTCACCAAGGAATATGTCGCCATCAACGGCGACTATCGCTCGTGACGACGGAGCATGGGTAGAGCCAACGGGCCCGGCCCGAAGTGGCCGGCCCGATGACAGGCTCCGCGAAACCCATCCTACGGGTTTTTAACCATTGGAATGAAAGCCGGGAGCGTATTTGGTGCAATTGAATGGCCTTTTACCATGATCTCCTAACGTGAATCCCGGCCGTGAGCGTCAAACTCGTCCTTGTCGCCGCCTGCGCGCTGATCGATCCGGACGGACGCGTGCTTCTCGCGCAACGTCCGGAAGGAAAGTCGATGGCGGGCTTGTGGGAATTTCCGGGCGGCAAAATCGAGCCGGGCGAACGGCCGGAGACAACCCTGATCCGCGAATTGAATGAGGAGTTGGGAATCGTCGTCAAGGAGGAGTGCCTCGCGCCGCTGACCTTTGCGAGCCATCTTTATCCCGACTTCCACCTGCTCATGCCGCTTTATGTCTGCCGGCGCTGGGAAGGGATGGTGCAAGCGCGGGAATCGCAGAAGCTCAAATGGGTGCGGCCGAACGATCTGCGCAACTATCCAATGCCGCCTGCCGACGAACCACTGATTCCGCACCTGACGACACTGCTGTGATGCGAAGAGAGGCGACCGCCATGTTCACGTCTTCGACCCCCGCGACCGGTCATTTGCTCCGCCGTTTCCTGCACGACGAGAGCGGCGCCACCGCCATCGAATACGCAATGATTGCCTCCGGCGTCTCCATCGCGATTGTCGGAACGGTCGCCGGGTTGGGCACGGCGGTGAAGGGCTTCTACACCACCGTCGCATCGGCGCTGAAGTGACGCGCTTGCGTCATTCCAGCCGAGCAGCCCGAAGCGGCGAGAGCCGGAATCCATAACCACCGACCTGCGAATATGGATTCCGGGCTCGCGGCCAATGGGCCGCGCCCCGGAATGACGAAGTCAACTCCCCGCCTTTTCTCCCGTCGAAATCTCGCGCGTGCCGAGCGCATCGGCGAGACGTGCTTGCGCCGAGCCGGGCTTGAGCGGCTGCTGCTGGCTCGGATGCGGAGCCCAGCCCAATAGCCACACGATCTCGAAGGTGGCGCGCAGGCGGCCATCCGCATCGGCAAAGCGCTCGGCGTAAATCTCGGCCACGCGCATCAGTGTCGCGCGCCGAAGCGGCGTGCGGCGGCGATCGAGCAGCGTGTTGGTCGCGCCCATGCGGCGCAGATCGCGCATCAGCGCGAAGGCGGAATCGTAACGCACGATGATCCGATCCACATCGGTGACCGGCAGCGCAAAGCCCGCGCGCTGCAACAGCGCGCCGAGATCGCGCAGATCGGCGAACGGCGCGACGCGCGGCGAAATTCCGCCTTCGATTTCACTTTCCGCCGCGGCAAACGCCTGCCGCAACTCGGTCAGCGTGTCACCGCCGGCGAGCGCTCCCACAAACAAACCATCGGGCTTGAGCACGCGGCGGATCTGCACGAGCGCGCCCGGCAGATCGTTGACAAACTGCAACGACAAGGCCGAGACCACGAGGTCGAAGGCGGCCGCGCCAAACGGCAGCTTTTCCTCATCGGCGACAACAAAGCGCGGCGCATTCGCTGCCCTTCCGGGGAGCACAGTGTCAGCCGAAATGACGGTGCCGATCGACGGAAGGCCCGCCAGCGCCCTGCGCACCGCGTCGCCGGGCGCGCCGAGATCAAGCACGAGATCGAAGCGCCGCAGCACGGCCGTCAGCCGCTCGGCGAGATCGGAGGCGACACGATCGAGCAGAAACGTTTCCGGTCCCGCAGCAGTCGCCCGGCGGCGGCGGGCGCGCAAAAGCATCCGGTCGAAGATGAGCGGGCTCTCAGTCATCGTTCGATTGTCTCACGGCGCAAGCGGCCTGTCCCCCGGCGACATCCGCTGATGACAATGGCATGGCGGACCGGTTAGCGTCCCCCTCTGGGGGACTGATGGGGGATTTGGTAACCTTCGAAATTGTTCCGCAGCTCAGACGCGCCACGGGCGCAGCACGCGCTCTGCTGCGCGCGGTGCTTGATCTCGCCTTGCCGCGACTGTGCGCGGTCTGCCGCGAGCCGGTGGAAGGCGAAGGGCTCTGCCCGGGTTGCTGGTCGAAACTCTCCTTCATCACCCGGCCTTATTGCGAACGGCTCGGTATTCCTTTCGTCTACGATCCCGGGCCGGGCATCCTGTCGATGGAAGCGATCGCCGACCCGCCGGCCTACCACCGCGCGCGCGCCGCCGTCCGCTTCGACGAAATATCGCGCGCGCTGGTGCATGCGCTGAAATACGGCGACCGGCTCGATCTGGCGCCGATGATGGGCCGCTGGCTTTGCCAAGCCGGGCGGGAGCTCCTGCCGGAGGCCGACGCGCTCGTGCCGGTGCCCCTGCACTGGCGGCGGCACTGGGCGCGGCGCTTCAACCAGTCGGCCATGCTGGCCGCAGCGATTTCCAAGGCGAGCGGCGTGCCGATTGCCGCCCGTGCGCTCAAGCGCGTGAAATTCACCGCCCAACAGGTGGGGCTATCGCGAACCGCGCGCGCCGCCAATATCCAGGGCGCCTTCCGGGTACCGCCCGACGGCAAGGCGGAGGTGGCCGGCCGCCGGCTTGTTCTCGTCGACGACGTGCTGACGTCCGGCGCCACGGTCGAGGGCTGTGCCAAAGCGCTGCTGCGCGCCGGGGCCAGAAATGTGGATGTGCTGGTCTTCGCCAGGGTTGCCGAGCCGGGGCGAACTTCCATATAAAGAGTTGATAAACTTAGCAAAGTCGTGGACTTAACGGCTCGTTATGGCTTCTATCGAAATCTACACCAGGCAGTACTGCTCTTATTGCCACTTCGCGAAGGATCTGCTGTCGCGCAAGGGAGTGAACTTCCGTGAGATCGACGTCACGGGGAACGCGGACATGCGCCGCCAGATGACGGAACGCGCCCAGGGACGCAACACGCTGCCGCAGATCTTCATCGGCTCCAAACATATCGGCGGCTGCGACGAGCTTTATGCGCTTGAAGATGCCGGCGAGCTCGATCCGCTGTTGCAGCAAAGCGAGGATCGGCCGGCATGAGCGCCCCGGGGAATTCGGCCTTTAAAGTCGGCCTTGTGCAAATGCGCTCGGGGCGCGAACCCGCGGCCAATCTCGTCGCCGCGCGCGGCTTGATCGAGCAAGCGGCGCAGGCGGGCGCCGATTACGTGCTCACGCCCGAAATGACCAACATCATGGAGATCAAACGCGAACGGCTGTTCGCCGCGATCACCGAGGAAGAGAGCGATCCGACATTGGCCGCGTTGCGCGAGACCGCGCGCAAGCTTTCGGTCTTTCTGCATATCGGCTCGCTCGCGATCAAAGTCTCGCACGACAAAGCGGTGAACCGCTCCTTTCTGATCGACCGGCGCGGCGACATCATCGCGCGC
Source organism: uncultured Alphaproteobacteria bacterium (assembly GCA_963831135.1). GTDB lineage: Bacteria > Pseudomonadota > Alphaproteobacteria > Rhizobiales > Xanthobacteraceae > BOG-931. The sequence goes on along the minus strand of CAWHPH010000002.1, from coordinate 1,002 downwards.
TACGACAAGATCCACATGTTCGACGTCGATCTCGCGAATGGCGAAAGCTACCGCGAGTCGAATAATTTTCGGCCCGGCGAACTGGCGGTGCTGGTCGATCTGCCGTGGGGCGGGCTGGGCATGACGGTCTGCTACGACCTGCGCTTTCCGGCGCTCTATCGCGCGCTCGCCGAAGCGGGCGCCTCGTTCTTGGCGATCCCGTCCGCCTTCACCAGGCAGACCGGCGAGGCGCATTGGCATGTGCTGATGCGGGCGCGCGCCATCGAAAACGGATGCTTCGTGTTCGCCGCCGCGCAAGGCGGCAAGCACGAAAACGGCCGTGAGACGTTCGGCCATTCGCTGGTCGTCGATCCTTGGGGCCGCATTCTCGCCGAGGCTGGTAACGAGCCGGGCGTCATCCTCGCCGACGTTGATCCGGCCGAAGTCGCCGGCGTCCGTGGGCGCATTCCATCGCTGCTGCACGGCCGGCGCTTCGAAGTGATCGAGCCGATGGCGGAGCCGACCCATCTGCGCGCCGTGCGGGAGACGATATGATCCGCTACGCGCTCAATTGCGAGAAGGGCCACACCTTCGAAAGCTGGTTTGCCAACTCGGCGGCCTATGACAAGCAGGTCAAGCGGTCGCTGATCGCCTGTCCGGTTTGCGATTCCACCAAGGTCGAGAAGGCGATCATGGCGCCGCGGCTCGGCCGGACGGAGGCCGCCGAGGAGCCGAGGATGCCGGCGCCCGCCGCCGCACCCCCGCCGGCTCCTCCACCGGCCCCGCTCGCGGTCATGTCGCCGCCGGAACGCGAGCTGCGCAAAAAGCTCAAGGAGCTGCGCGAACACATCGTCAAGAATGCCGATTATGTCGGGCCGCGTTTTCCCGAACAGGCGCGCAAAATCCATTATGGCGAGGTCGAGCATCGCTCGATCTACGGCGAAGCCACGGCGGAAGAGGCCAAGGAATTGAACGAGGAAGGCATCGCCTTCCACCCGCTGCCGATCCTGCCGGACGAGTTTA
>CAWHPH010000001.1:0-24212 GCA_963831135.1 uncultured Alphaproteobacteria bacterium | reverse complement strand
CATTGCGGTGCAGCATCGAGTTTCGCGTGGGTCGCCCACAAACACCAGCGCTGACTCTAGTGAATTAAATCATACAAATAAGGCAGCCGCGTGGTGCGCGATCCTGCGCGCAACGCAAATCAGTTCATCGAAAGGAGGCGACGAGTTTAATTAGATTTTTTCGCGAAGGCCCTTCGCCGCCAAGCGCGGCAGCACTTCGCTGCAGAAGAACGGCAGCTCGTCGACGTAATTGACAAACGTGATCGTCGTGCCGGCGAACCCAGCTCCACTGATTTTCTCCAATTCGTCCGCCACCTGGTCGGGATCGCCGACCAACGGATACACACCATGCCCGGCGGCGAACCGATTGCGGAAGAGCTTGAATGCTTCCGGCGGAAACGACTTGGCGTGCAGCCCTTGCAATTCCATCAGGCGGTCGACGGCCGGCCAATCCGCTTCCTTCTCCGCGTAATAGGCGTGGTAATCCTGTGCTTCCTTGGCGGTCGGACGACAGACCACGTAGCTCGTCGTGAACACGTCGATTTCCCGGCCGTACTTTGTCTTGGCGTGATTTTTGATATCGGCGACGTCGTTTCGCCCCTGCTCCGGATCGATCAGCACCGTGAACAGGAAATCCGCATTGCGCGCCGCGAAATCGCGGCCCTCGGCCGACGAGCCGGCATTCATGATCGGCGGCAAAACGCCCCCGACCGGCTTGGGGTCGCCGAACACATGCTTGAGGTGGAAATAGCGACCATCCCAATCGAACGGCGCGTCGCTGCCCCAGATTTTACGCACCACGTCGTACCATTCCTGGCCGAACCCGTAGCGCGCCGTATGCTCGGTCGGCAGCGGAATACCGAACATGTCATATTCGGGCTTGTTCCAGCCGCAGACGACATTGAGGCCAAAGCGCCCATTGCCGACGTGATCCATCGTCGCGAATTGCTTGGCCGCCACGATCGGATGGGTAAAGGCGGTATGGGCGGTGGCAAAGACGGTGATGCGGCGGGTCGAGGCGAGAAGCCCAGTGGCCCAGGTGATCGTCTCCAGCGTATTGTTTTGAAAAGCGGTATCGCCGCCATAGCCGATCCAGCGCGCAATCGGCAGCAGAAATTCAATTCCAGCATCGTCGGCCAAGACGGCCAGGGCGCGATTGTGCTCCCAGCTTGCATCCCAGCGTTCGGGGACTTTTGTGATCGCCATCCCGCCTGAACAATTGGGTGAGAAAATGCCAAGCTTGAGCTTGTTGGCATTGAACATCGAGTTGCTGGGCCTGCGCATTTGAGGATGTCTTCTGCCGAGATCTGCTGGCGAAATTCTGGGGTTCTGCGGGAGTAGTCCGAGGTTCTGAGGGATTAAGAAGAAGAGGCCGCACCGGCGATGCGCAGGTGTGCATTGGCGGAACTGGATTACAAGCTTATTTCCTGGGCATCAGCGGCTGCGGCGCGGGTCGAATCGCGGTTGCGGCGCCACCGGATCGAAGGCGTTGAACAGCAGCAGGCCGGCGAGGAAACCGCCGATATGCGCCTGCCACGCGATTTCCTGGCCGGCTCCCTCGCCGATTGAGATGGAGCCGAGACCGAACAGGGCGTTGAGCCCGATCCACACGCCGAGAAAGATCAGGAAACGCGGGTTGCGCAATGTCGCCAGCAACGACGAAGCGGGCATGCGATACGCATCCGCGTTGCTGTCCGCGCGCCACAACCCGAGCGGCGCGCCTTGCTGAAAGATAAAGCGCAATGCCGCCGCCATGGCACCCGAGATCGCCGCCGAAGCGCCGATCATCGGCACCATCGCTCCGCGATGCGTGACAAGATGTGCGAATGCGCCAGCGGCGGCAACCGCGAGCATAAAACCTGCATAGCGCCAGGACCCGAAACGGCGCGCCAGGGCAGTGCCGAACGGCAGCAGCCACGCCAAGTTGAGGCCGATATGGAGGAGGTCGGCGTGCAGGAACGCGTAGGTGAAGAACGTCCACAGATCGGCGCCGAAGCCGCCGGGAAACGAGCCTCCCGCGACCAGATCGATGTCGTAGCGCGCGGGAATGAAGGCGAAGGTGAGCAAGAAGCGCACATCTTCGGATTCGGTCAGAACGAGCATGCGCAGCGCATGCACGAGCACCAGCACGGCCACCGTCGCCACCACGGCCGGCGGCACATTGAACATCGGCTCTGAACGCTGAATCACCGGGATGCACCTGACGTCCAGCCGACATAGGCCGCGTCCGCGGTGACGGCAAGCAAGCTTTTTTGCAAGCTGCCGCAAATAAGACAAAAGGGAGGACAAGCCGTCCTCCCTTTTGCCGCTTGCGCGGGGTTCCGCACACGACGCTGCCGGTCCGGGAGTGTCCGTCGGACCGGAAACGTCTGTCACATCCCCTCGCCTCCCTTTTGCGGCACTGCCGAGGAGCCATCGGCAGCGCATTGGATCGATGATGGCAGAAGGCTAAGCGGCCGTTCCGCCGCCGCCAATGTCAACCCTTCATTAGCCTTAACGGAGCGTTGCGGGCGCCGGCCGCGGCCGAACAGGCCGGGCGGCATACCCTCTGCTCCCTTCGCAACCGCACCGCCGAACCCTGCCGCCGCTGTCCCAATCGGGGACACAGGTGTTGCACGGCGAAGCGCGTGCGGGAGCGACCCGTTCATGAAACACGCCGCCAGCCGCGAGCTCTTCGCTTATTGGCAGGAAAAGCGCGGCACCCGTCCGGCGCCGGAACGCGCCGAGATCGATCCGGGCGCCATTCGTGGCCTCCTCGGCGACGCCTTCATCCTGGCGCTCGACCGCAGCGCCGGCCATCCGGTCCGGCTTGCCGGAACCCGCTTGTGCGCATTATTCGGCCGGGAGATCAAAGGAGAACCGTTCCTCGCCTTCTGGGGCGGGTCCAACCGGTCGATCATGGAAGGGTTGTTGTCGATCCTATCGGATGAATGCACCGGTACGGTGGCCAGCGCCACCACCGAGAACGAAAACGGCGACCCGGTCGATCTCGAGCTTTTGCTGCTGCCGCTGAGCATCCGGCGGCCGATCTTTGCGCGCGCCATCGGGATGCTGGCGCCCCTCAAAATTCCGCCGTGGCTGGGCGTAAGCCCCGTCGGCCCGCTCACGCTTGGCGGCCGGCGGCATATAGGTGCGGCGATCGAAAAGCGGCTCATGCCGCGCTTTATGGCGCCGCGTGGCCGGCGCGGGCTCCTTGTTTACGAGGGCGGCCGCTCGGCTGCAGCAGCCCAAGGCGAAGATGGCCCCGATGCGGCGTAACGCCGATTGGCGGCCTACGTGCTATTCGCGCGGCTAACGCGCCGTTAAGACCGCCCGCCTAGGCTTTCGCGCGGAAAGCATCAGGCGTCATGGCATTAGCCCTACCGAAAGACCGGCTGCGGGCGCTCGGCGACGAGCGCCGGCGGTTTCAGCGGGTGCGCGTCGACCTCTCGGGCCGTTACATGCTGCCGGACCGGCGGGAATTCCCCTGCCAGGTGGTGAATATGTCGCCGGGCGGCATCGCGCTGATCGCGCCGGTGAGCGGTCAGCCGGGCGAACGGGTGATCGCCTATGTCGATCATTTGGGCCGTCTCGAAGGCCATATCGCGCGCACCTTTCAGAATGGTTTCGCGATGACGATCTCGGCGACGCCACGCAAGCGCGACAAGCTCGCCGCCCAACTGACTTGGCTTGCCAACCGCCACATCCTCGGCCTGCCCGAAGACCGCCGTCACGGCCGTATCGTGCCGCGCAACCCCATCACCCGTTTGATCCTGCCGAACGGCATCAACGTCAGTTGCCGGATCATCGACGTGTCGCAGTCGGGTGCCGGTATTGCCACCGACCAGCGGCCGCCGGTCGGCGCACTGATCACGCTGGGCAAAGTGCAGGGGCGCGTGGTGCGGCACCTCGAGGAGGGCTTCGCCGTCGAGTTCACCCGGTTGCAGCATCCGGACTTTCTCGAAGACGCGATCGGTCCGGCTTAGGGGCACATCCCGATTTGGGATGTGCTCTCAATTCTTGCGTGGTCGCCTGTCCTGTTCGGAAAACCGGTTTCCACTTTTCCGGGAGGTGCTCCAGCGGGCAATTCCCGCACCTCGCGTCTTCGATGCTGCGTCAAAGCGTGGACGGCCGCAACAAGTCCGGCCGTGACGAACGACGGTTCATGATCAACTCATCAACATCAACTGCATGCAACTCCGGCGCGTTCGCTTCGCCGGTCGCCTCAGGCGGCCAGAAAATTCGCCACCAGCGGTTTGACGATCTCAAGGCGTTCGATCTGCGGCACATGTCCGCAATCCTTGATGATCTCGACCTGAGAATTGGCGATCCGCGCCGCGAATTCCTCGGCATAGACCGATGAGACCAGCGCATCGTCTTCTCCCCAGACGATCAACGCCTTGGCCTTGATGCGGTGCATCCGCTTTTTGAGGCCCTTGTCCGGAATCGGCCACACGAACTTCCCGGTAGCGCCGAGCGCCCAGACCAGATCGGCGATCATCGTTGCCGCCTCATCGGGATTCTCAGGCATTTGCAGCGCCTTCTTGACCGGTTCCGACGACAGATCCTTGTACAAGGTCGCCACCAGTTTTTCCGGCGACATCACCATGTAGGACGCGACCGGCGCATCGTCCCGCCACAAGCCGATCGGATCGAGCAGGACCATCTTGCTGATCCGGTCGGGCCGGTGGGCAGCCAGCTCACATGCCATCATGCCGCCAAACGAGGTCCCGACGACCGGCACCGAATGCAGATTGAGCGCGTCGAATATCTCGTCGTAAATCAGCACCAGGTCCCACAGGCTCTCGACCGAATAAATCAACTCGCGAACCGTCTCGCCGGTGCCCGGGTGATGGGGCGCATAGACGGTATGGCGTTCGGTGAGGCCTTCGACGAAATCGTCCCAGATCGGCCCGCCGGCTGCGTGCAAATAAACGAGCGGCGGACCATTGCCCGCGGTCTTCACCTTTGCCTCGAAATTGCAGTGTTTGATCGGGATCGTCTTGATAACCGGCTTGGCCATGGTTTCACATCCGAAGCGAATAATGCGGGTTGAGGAACGCCGCACGATCGTGAAACGACCGCGCAGCCAACGAAGGGTGGAGGCGGCGTCAGACGGTCGCCATCTCGCGCTGTTTGACGGCGCGGTTGCGCAGTTTCTTCGGCCACCACGCATTCTCGAAAGGCTTGTCCTCCCAGATCTTCTGCAGATGCGGCAGCACCTCGCGGCCGAACAATTCGATATTCTTGGTGGCGAGACCGTGCGGCATCGATCCGAATTGCAGCACGACCATCAGGTGGCCGACATTGAGCCGCCTGGCCATGCTTTCGAGCTTGTCGCGCACCGTCGCCGGACTGCCGATGACGACGAATTCGTTTGCGATCATGTCCTTGGCTTTCAGCGGCTTGAGCTCGATGGACAGATCGCCGAATTGCAGAAAACTCTTCCCCGCCTTGAGCACGTTCAACAGGCTCTTGTAATCGGCATAGCCCGGCGGCGCGATTTGATAGGTCGGCTGGTGCAGGAGCTTGTGATAGAAGTATTCGACGTGCCTGGCGTATTCCTCTTCCGCCTTGCGGTCGGTTTCCGCCACGCCGACCAGCTGCAGGAATGATGCGCGATAGGGATTGGCATCCCTGCCCTTGGCGGCGGCGCGCTCCCAGAAGCGGTCCATCACGTTGTCGGCCGATTTGCCGCCGAAATAGCTGAGATAGGCGTAGGGCAGATTGCGATCGTGGCAATAATCCCAGGTCGACGAGCTCGCGGCGCCCGGCACCAACAGCGGCGGATGCGGCTCTTGCACCGGCCGCGGCCACAAATTCACTTTCGGCAGCTGATAGTATTTCCCGTTCCAGGCGAAGAACTCTTTCGCGGTCCAGGCCTTGAGCATGAGATCGATGGCCTCGCGCCAGCGCTCGCGCTGATCCATCGGCGTCACGCCGTAGCTGATATTGGCATCGCAGCCGAGCCCGAGCGGCACGCCGGCGACCAGACGGCCGCCGCTGATGCAATCGAGCACCGCGTATTCCTCGGCGATGCGGATCGGCGGAGAGGTAGCGGCGAGCGTGGCGCCAAGCTGCACAAGCGCGACATCATCCAATCCCTGATCGCGCGTCATTTTCGCCAGAATGGCGCCGAACAGATTGGGATTGCACATGAACCCGTAAGGGTTCTGGTGGTGCTCGTTGGTGCCGATGCCATCGAAGCCGAGCTTCGCCGCCAGCATCAATTCGTCGATCGACCAATTGTAATAGTCGCCGACCTTGTTGGCGTCGCCGTATTCCCACCAGGCCGCGTCCACCCAAGCCGAAGCGAGCCCGTTGGGAAAATCCTCCGGCAGGTCGCGATACGGCATGAAATGGAAACTGGTGACCTTCATGGGTCATTCCCTCCCTGTCGCAGGCTTGAGCCGGATCGCGCGAAGGGCGTCCGGATTCTCTGGCTGTTGAGGTGATTTAACTTGAGATCGAACGAACCGACAAGCACGCTTGAGGCCGCCGACGAAGAGAGCGGGCATGCAAAGCTTCGGTTGGCTGCATCGGCGTCGCCGCGCTTGTTTGCTCCGCCGCTTTTCGCGGGGCCGCCGCCCGATGACGGACAGCCGTCGGCGTGCAGCGTCTGGGGGATAAAAAATGTGGCGAAATCGGCGCAGCCTCGCCGCTCGCGGTAACGAACCGGCGCCGCCCATTACAGAAAGCGTCACTGCCAGGTAAACGGCGGCTGCAGCTTTGAAATCTTCGTAATGGTGGCTGTTTACCGGCGCGCGCATACCGGCCGCGCCGCGATCGATCTGCGAAATGTGCGGCAACAAGCAAGAAACACTTGCGCTGCAAGCTTTGAGAGCGATCGATACAATTTTATTCAAAGTCGGAACAACTAAAGCTTTACTCGATCAATGCATGAAAGTGGCGCGATTTTTCTCGGCTGTTTATCTGATTTTACTTCAAATTGAAGTACTCGACTTAGCCGCACCGCAAAAGCTTTGTGGGAAATGTGACCTCAACGATACGGGAGAGGGGTCACATGAGTTCGAGTGCAAGTGGGGTCGTTGCGCGTAGCGCTGCCGCGAGTCTGATCGCACTCGCCGCGTTGCTGGCATCGACGGCCGGCAATGCCGAAGAGCGTCCGCTTTTCATTTCGCTCGGCGAGCCTGCCAAGGCGCCGATCGGCTGGATTGAATTCTGCGTCGAATACGAACCCGAGTGCAAGACCAAGCCGACGCAACCGCGCGACGTGATGTTGTCGGTGCAAGCCTGGAAGGATCTCGAGCGCGTGAACCTTTTCGTCAATACGCACGTCAAACCAATGACCGACATGGAGCATTGGGGCGTGGTCGAGCGCTGGAACTATCCGGACGACGGCTACGGCGATTGCGAGGATTACGTGCTGCAGAAGCGAAAAATGCTGATCCAGGCCGGCTGGCCGCGAGAGGCGCTGCTCATCACTGTGGTGCGCGACAAGCGCGGCGACGGCCACGCCATCCTCACGGTCAAGACCGATCGCGGCGAATTCGTTCTCGACAATCAGACCGACCAAATTCTGCTCTGGTCGGATGCCGGCTACCGCTTCGTCAAACGCCAATCGCAGGCCGACCCGAATGTGTGGGTCTCGCTTGGCGAGCCGCGCGGAACGCCGGCGACGGCAGCCTCGCGCTGAACGCGACAGCATCTAACCAAGGAGTTTGCGACCCCGGTCACGTCCCCACCCCTCCCCGTCCCCAGACCGGGTTCGCGCGGCCGGCTCTTCCCCAGGAGCCGGCCGCACCCTTTTTGTAGAAGAGCTGCGCAGCCGACGACGGCGCTGTTGGCCCTGACGGCAAGTCATTTCCAGACGCTTTGAGTTTTCTCCGGGTATGCCGATACGGCTCGGCAGGACAAATACTTCAAGCGTTTGTTCATCGCCTGTCGCTATCCCTGCGGCGTCGACATTGCGTGCGCACCGCCGATCCGGGAGTAAAAGTCTATGCAAACTGATGCGATAGCGCTGCTGAAGCGGACCTGGCGGCGCCACCGGACCACCATCTGGGAGGGCATTCTCCTTTTGGCAGTGATGGCGGTCGCCGTGTTGATCGCCTACGAATACGATATCTTTCCCAATCCGCCCGGCGTGCCCACGCAGGAGCACGTGATCGAGGCGGATGAAGCGCTCGCGCTGGCGACGCTGCTCTGCCTCGGACTGCTTGCGCTGTCCTGGCATTTTCTGCTGCTGCAGCGGCGGGAAGTCGCGCGCCGCATCGAGGCGGAACAGCGCGCCCATGAACTGGCGATGCAGGATGCGCTTACCGGCCTGCCGAACCGCCGCCAGTTCGATCAGGAGCTGAAGGATGCCCTTGCCGCGCTGCCACGCAGTCATGGCGCGCATGCGGTCTTCCTGCTCGACGTGAACGCGTTCAAGCGCGTCAACGATCTGTACGGCCACGGCATCGGCGATGAAGTGCTGATCAATATCGCCATGCGGCTGCGGCGGGCCGCGCGTGAGGAGGACATGGTGGCGCGATTTGGCGGCGACGAATTCGCCATCCTTGCATGCGAACTGACGGGCTCCGAGGACGCGACCAATATCGCGCTGCGCGTGATCAAGGAGCTCGATCAGCCGATTGCCACCGGATCGCTGAAACATCACGTCGGTGTCAGCATCGGTATCGCGCTTATTCCGGAGGATGGCAGCAGCGAAGTCGAGATCCTGCGCAAAGCAGACATTGCGCTTTACCGCGCGAAGGATGAGAAGCCGAGGTCGGCTTCACGCTTCTTCGATGCCGAGATGGACGCGCGCACCCAAGAACGCGACCTCATCGAGCGCGACCTGCCGAGCGCCATCGCGAAAGGAGGCTTGCGCTGCTATTATCAGCCGCTGATCGATTTGCGAACCAAGCAAATCGCCGGCTTCGAAGCACTGGCGCGCTGGCAGCATCCGACCCTCGGAGAGGTTCCTCCCGACCGTTTCATTCCGGTTGCCGAAAGCTGCGGGCTGATGAATGAACTGACCGATCGTCTGCTTCGGCAGGCGGCGCGCGATGCGGCCAAATGGCCGGAAAACATGACTTCTCTCGTTCAACATTTCGCCGTCGCAACTCAAGGAACGGCCCCTGGGGCTGCGTATTCTGAGCATCATCGCGGAAGCGGGCCTCTCTGCCCGCCGTCTCGAGATCGAGCTCACCGAGTTCGGCTCTTGTGCGCGACCTCCCGGGCGCCCAGGCTTTGCTCGGAGCCTTGCGGAGTGCCGGGGTACGCATCGCGCTCGACGATTTCGGCACCGGCTATTCCAGCCTCTATCACCTGCGCAACTTCAAGATCGACAAGATCAAGATCGATCGCAGTTTCGTCGACAATATGGAGCAAAAGCCGGACGCTTTTGCGCTGGTGCGCGCACTGTTGGGATTTGGCCGCGGACTGGGATTGACCGTGACCGCGGAAGGCGTGGAAAAGCCGGCACAGGCGCTGGCTTTGCAGCAAGAGGGCTGCCAACAAGCGCAAGGATACCTCTATAGCCGCGCCATGTCCGCCGACGACACGATCGCTTTCATCCGGACGAAAGAAAAAGAAGCGGCGCATCCACAAGCTCATGTCGCTTAGGGCGGCGTAAAGAGTCCTCCCGGGTCCCGCACCCATATCGCTTTGCCGACGAGCTTCGCCTAGACTGCCCGCGTCTAGCGATGGCTTGTCCGCAACGGCCGATCAACGGGACCGCGATGGACCGGTTTGTTCGTCTCGTGAGCAGGCGTCAGGCTCTCCTTTTGGGAGCCGCCCTGACATTGGCCGGCGGATCGCCTCGCGCGGCCGAATCTCCGGCAGGCACGATCGAGTCGCTGCGCGGCGACGCCTTCGCCGAAGGGCCTAAGCCGCGACGGGCCTTGCAGCCGGCGGCGGAAGTGTTCATCGGCGATCAGGTCGAGACCGCGATCAACTCGGCGCTCACGATGCATCTCGGCAAGACGACGTTCGTGAAACTCGGAGCGCTCGCCAAATTCCGCATCGACAATTTTGTCGTCGATGCCGGCGGCACGTTCGATCTCGAGCAAGGCCCCATGCTGATCGACCACGACGGCGGCAAAGACCCAAACCTGCAGGTGCGTTCGCCGTTCGGCTTGATGGCGGTGCGCGGCACCATGTTCTTCGCCGGACCGAGCAACGGCGTGTTCGGCGTGTTTGTCGCCCGCGGGCTTGTCGCCGTCACCGGCGCCGGTCAGACGGTTGTTCTGCGCCCGGGACTCGGCACCAATATTGCCCAACCCGGCGACGCACCGAGCGAGCCGAGACGATGGTCGCCGGGACGCATCACGGCGGCATTGCGGTCGGTGAACTGAAAAGGACTGCCCGAGACCGCGCCGCGAGCGGAATAAAATTGCCCTCAAATGGCATCGGCCTTCCGCAACGGATCGGTCGATTTCGTTGCTGGCGATGGCCCGTCGTTGTTCGCGCGCCAGCCGGCGATGGTGAATACCTCCATTTCCGTGCTGCTGCCGCGCGGCTTCACGGCTGCAAGACGTTCAACGCGTCCGGCACCCAACGCGGCCGCGGCGGACGGCCCGATACAAATCGACGTGTTGAATTCCTTGTTCAACCCTTCAAGTCGCGACGCCGTGTTCACCACGCTGCCGAGCGCGGTGAAATCGACTTTGTTACCTCCGCCGACGTCGCCGACAATGGCCGCACCGGATTCGATGCCGATGCGCGTGCGGCCGAGCGCGAGGTCCGCCGCGAGCGGCGTCTTGCGGTAGCTTTCGGTGGCCGCGACGATCGCCTGCGCCGCTGCTAGCGCCCGCTCGACATGATTGGGCAGATCGAGCGGAACATTGAACAGCGCAAACACGCCGTCGCCGATCAGCTTGTCGACCATCCCGCCGTGTTCGATCACGATGTCGGTGACGATCGCCAGATAGCCGTCGAGCAGTTTCAACACAGCGCGCGCATCGGATCGCTCAGTCAGCGCGGTGAAACCCTCGATATCGGTGAACATTGCCGTCACCTGGCGGGCTTCGCCGTCAAGACGAAGGCGGTCGGGCGCATCAACCAGCCGTTTGACGATGTCGGGCGCCAAATGCTGCTCGAAGCGCCGTCGCAATGCGCGTCCGCGCCGTTCGTTGCGCGTGTAACTGCCGAGCGTCGTTGCCGCGAAAACGACAATCGCAATCGCCGGCGGCCCGGCCATGTCCACCATTAGTTGCTCCGCCCGGAACGCCATGACGGCTGCGGCGCCCCATAATAGACAGAGCAGGGCGGCAAAGGCCGTCGCAGTGACAGGGCGGCACAGTATCGCGAGCCCGAGCGCCGCCAGACCCAAAGCGAGAGCGCCGACGATCTCTAACTGTGAGACCCATGGCGGGCGCCGCGGGACAATGCCGCCGCTGAGTGTCTCGATGGCGTCGGCCTGGATCTGCACCGATGGCGTGATGACGGAGATCGGCGTTGCCCGCAATCCGCCGACCTCTGGTGCACCGCTGCCGACCAGCACGATGCGGCCCGCAAGGCGGTCGCGAGAAGCCTCGTCGGCAAGAATTCTCGCCGCGGAAACGGTGCGCCGCATCCACGAAGCCGTCGGCCGCGGCAGAATGCGCAACGCCGCCTCGGAGTCGATCGGCACAATCAACGGGCCGATATGCAGGCGCTGTGGCGCAACATCGGCGATGAAGGAGGAAGCGTCGTAGCCAACCCGCAAGACCTCGGCGGCAAAGCCCGGGCGCACCCGGTCTCCGCTCAAGACAAGAAGGGGTACGCGGCGAACGTTACCGTCGGCATCGTCAGCAAGGACGATGGCGCCGAAACCGCGGGCCGCCGCGGCGATCTCCGCCACGGGGCCAATCGCACTTCCGGCGGCCCAAATATTCGGGACGTGAAGCGGGCCGCGCGCGAGGATCGGGGCGCCCGGCGGGACTTCACCCGCGCTGGGTTCCAACACGAAACCCAGCACCACCGGGGCTTCTCTCAGAGCATCCGCCAAGGCCGCGTCGCCGTCGGGCAATTTGCTGGCGAGATCGGCAACGCCGCTTTTCTCGGCGTCGGTCCCGAGATTGCGCACAAGGCCGCCAGGCGAGAACCGGTCCGGTTCCGAGAGCAGGATGTCTATCCCAATGACGCGCGGCTTGGCTTCCGCGATTTTCCGCACCAGGTCCACCAATATCAGCCGGCGCCATGGCCAAGCTCCGTAGCGCGCAAGGCTTTCGCGGTCGATATCGACGACGACAACCGGCGACGTCGCCGATGGCGATGTCAAAAGTGGCAACGCATGATCGAATGCCTGCTCGCGAATGTTTTCGCGCAGGTTGAAGGCACCCGACGCCCAAAGCAGCATTGCCGCGGCGAGGCAGCCGCCGCCAAGAACAGCAACCGACAATGGCCTCGCGCGAAAACTCATCAGTCGTCCTGCAGCTTTGGCCGCGTTGGCGATCATCAGCGCCATACATAGCTACCAAAAAGGGCGCGACGAAATGAAAGCGGCTATCGGATCGATTCAAAGCGGTTAATCACCAAAGATCAACGCCGTCCAAATCTCCTCCATCGTACGGTTCCACGCCGGGAACGTTGGCGCGCGCTCTCTGGCTTCCGCGCGACGGACGTTAGCGTCGGCCCATTGCCAGATTGCTTTGCGATTCAGCGGCCATCGGCCGCCCGAGATTAACGGGAAAGCCAACCGTGAATCCCGCTCTCAACTCATTCACCGGCCGGCCGTCGACCAGCGCGTAGCGAAAAGCCAAGTCGAAGGAAAGCTTGTCGTTGACTTGCCAGATGGCGCCGGCCAAGGCGGAGAATGTTTGCGTGTGGTCGGTGAGGCTGTCGGAGTAGAGCTCGAAAACCGGCCGCGCCTGCCATTGGTGCGGCCCTTCGATGATGGCGTCGACGAAGAATTCGCCGTGCTGGTCCGGCGTGAGATTGGTTGCGACATTGAAATGGACGGTACCCCAATCCCAGCGTTGCGAGACAATGCCGGTCCAGCTCAGGCCGGCACCCGAGCCGCCGACATTCGGAAGCAGCGGGCCGAATTCCGTAGCGACACTCGGGCCAGGCTTGTCCTGAAGGGCGCCAGGTCGGACCACGTATTTCAGAAAAGCGCCATTGGGCACGTTGGTTGGGCCGGCGCCGTCGGGAAACCCCTGCGCAGCGCCTTGCAAGACGAGTTCCCATCTTTCAGCAAAGCCGTAGTTAAAGACTGCGTTCGGTCCCGCCAGCGCGGTCGTTGAGGTCGTGCGCACGAAACCTGCCGGCTGAAACTCGATTTCAAGCTCGCCGAGATCGGCGACGGCGGCGTCCGTTCCGTCAAAAGGACGATAGGCCGCCGCAGGCGCCGCCCACAGTCCCACACTTATGCTGATGCTGGCGACGGCTGCGACCTGCCGGAATTTCCACGCGAGAAGCCGCAAGGTGAGCAACCCGCCTTCGCATCTAGATACCTCTGCGCCCAAACGCGCTGGCATCCGATTCGCTCCCGCTCGACAGAAAGCTAACATCATTGCGAACGCCAGGGCGAGCGTCGCTCCAATTGCGAAGCGCCATTGTCGCCCAAGCGGTCGTCTTGTCGGCGTGGCAGGGATTGCGTGCATTGGGAAATCTTCAGGACCCCCGGTCCGCCCGCCAAACGAAGCGCGCTACCGCCTTCCCATCCCGCGGAGTGTCGGTGTCGGCTAATCGCCGGCCTGTGGCACCCGGCACAGGCGCTGCCGGCGCTATCGTGAGCATCATTTTTGTGCCGCCGATGCTGACGGCATACTCCCCCGCGATCTGGGCGCTGTCCCGTTTGGGCATTCAGATTTGATTTACCAAGCCAGCCCGGCCGCTATGCTAATTACGCGCGGTACTTCAACGTATTTGTGAGTTGTGTCCGACTGGAACCCCGGTATGTTGCACCGCACAGTAGGATTTTCCGCTGTCGGGGGTGATATGATGCAGTGTCCATGGCCGGCGGCCATGGCCGCGTTTTGGGGAGCCGTCGCTTCATGACTGCCCTGGTGCGCATCGCTTTGCGGCGCCCTTACACCTTTATCGTCCTCGCGCTTCTGCTCCTGATCATCGGCCCGCTGGCTGCCTCCCGCACGCCGGTCGATATCTTTCCGGAAATCCGCATTCCGATCATCGCCGCGATCTGGCGCTACACCGGCTTGCTACCGGCCGATATGGCCGGCCGCATGGTGACCCAGTTCGAGCGCGCGCTGACCACAACGGTCAACGATATCGAGCACATCGAGGCCAACTCCTATACCGGGGTCGGCATCGTCAAGATCTTCTTCCAACCAGGCGCCGACATCCGCACCGCCAATGCGCAGGTCACGGCCATCTCGCAGACGCTCTTGAAGAACATGCCGCCGGGCGCGGTGCCGCCGCTGATCCTCAACTACAACGCCTCGACGGTACCGATCATCCAGCTCGCCTTGTCGGGCAAAGGCCTGCCCGAGCAGACGCTGTTCGATCTTGGCTTGAACTTTGTGCGCGTGCCGGTCGTGACGGTGCCCGGGGCGGCCATGCCCTACCCGTTCGGCGGCAAGTTCCGCCAGATTCAGATCGACATCGACCCCGAGGCGATGCGCGCGCGCGGGCTCTCCGGCCAGGATGTCGCCAACGCGCTTGCCGCGCAGAATCTCATTACGCCGGTCGGCACCCAGAAGATCGGCGGCTACGAATACGCGATCAATCTCAATAACGCCCCCTCCGCGATCAAGGCGCTCGACGATTTGCCGATCAAAACGGTCAACGGCGCCATGGTTTACATCCATGACATCGGCCACGTGCGCGATGGCAGCCCGCCGCAGCAAAATATCGTGCATGTCGACGGCAACCGTTCGGTGCTGATGTTCGTGTTGAAAAACGGCGCGGTGTCGACGCTCTCGATCATCGACGGCGTCAAGAAAAAAGTGCAGGAGATGAAAAAGACCCTGCCCAGCAACTTGGTGCTGACTGCGATCGGCGATCAATCGATCTTCATCAACGCCGCGATCGGCGGCGTGATCCGCGAAGGCGTGATCGCGGCGGCGCTGACCAGCCTGATGATCCTGTTGTTTCTCGGCAGCTTCCGCTCGACCTTGATCATTGCCACGTCAATTCCGCTTTCCGTGCTCGGCTCGATCGCGACGCTGTGGGCGCTGGGCGAAACCCTCAACATCATGACCTTGGGCGGCCTTGCTCTGGCGGTGGGCATTCTGGTCGACGAGGCCACGGTGACGATCGAGAACATCAACTGGCATCTCGAGCAGGGCAAGGAAGTCGAGCAGGCGATCCTCGACGGCGCCGAGCAGATCGTGACGCCCGCCTTCGTGTCGCTGCTGTGCATCTGCATCGTGTTCGTGCCGATGTTCTTTTTGACCGGTGTGTCGCGATTTCTGTTCGTGCCGCTGGCGGAAGCCGTGATGTCGGCCATGGTCTGGTCCTTCATCCTGTCGCGCACGCTGGTGCCGACCATGGCGAAATATCTGCTGCGCAAGCACGAGCCGCACACCGACATTCACGGGCTCGACGGTCCGTTGCCGCGTTCACGGAATCCGCTGATTCGTTTCCAGCGCGGTTTCGAGGCCCGCTTCGAGCGCGGCCGCCTCGCCTATCGCGAGCTGTTGACCATGGCGTTGCGCCACCGCGTGGTGTTCGCGACGCTCTTTGTTGCCTTCATCGTGGGAAGTTTCGCGCTGGCGCCCTATCTCGGCCGCGACTTTTTTCCCGCGGTCGACGGCGGCCGCATTCTCATGCATGCGCGCGCGCATGTCGGCACCCGCGTCGAGGAGACCGCGCGGCTTTTCGCCGAGATCGAAAAGGTCGTGCGGCAGACCACACCGCCGGATGAACTGGAAAGCCTGGTCGACAATATCGGCATGTCGGTCAGCGGCATCAACACGACCTATAACAACACCGGCACGATCGGCTCGCAGGACGGCGACATTCAGATCGGACTGAGCGAAGACCACCGGCCGACGGCATCCTATGTCCGCACGCTGCGCGAGATCCTACAGCGCAATTCCCCGGCACGACTTTCTCGTTCCTGCCGGCCGACATCATCGGTCAGATTCTGAATTTCGGCGCGCCGGCGCCGATCGAAGTGCAGGAATACGCAGCCGCAGCACGCAGAATTTCGCCTACGCGCAAAATTTGCTGCGGCGGCTGCGGCACGTTCCCGGGCTGGCCGACGCCCGCATTCAGCAATCGCTCAGCGCGCCGGGTTTCAACGTCGACGTCGACCGCACCCGCGCGCAATATGTCGGCATTACCGAACGCGACGTGACCAACAGTCTGGTCGTCGATCTGGCCGGATCGGACCAGGTGCAACCGACATTCTGGCTGAACCCGGACAACGGGGTGAATTACTCGATGGTCATGCAGACGCCGCAGTATCAGGTCAATTCACTCAACGCGCTGCAAAATCTGCCAGTCACCGCCGCCGGCGCGCCGCCGCAAGTGCTAGGCGCCATCGCCGACGTCAAGCGCGTGGCGGTGCCCGCCGTCTATTCCGACTACAACATCCAGCCGGTGATCCAGATTTACGCCACCACTCAGGACCGCGACCTCGGCGGTGTTGCCGCCGACGTGCAGCGGATCATCAACGACACCGCCAACGAGGCGCCGAAAACAGCCGACGTGGTGATGCTCGGGCAGGTCAAGACCATGAACAGCTCGTTCAGCGGCCTGTTCTTCGGTTTGGCGGCTGCAATCGTGCTCATCTATCTTCTGATCGTGGTCAACTTTCAGTCCTGGGCCGACCCGTTCGTGATCATCACGGCGCTGCCGGCGGCGCTTGCCGGAATCGTCTGGATCCTGTTCGCCACGGGAACGACCCTTTCGGTGCCTGCGCTGACCGGCGCGATCATGTGCATGGGGGTGGCCACCGCCAACAGCGTGCTTGTCATCAGCTTCGCCAAGGAGAGGCTTGAGGAGCACGGCGATGCGGTCGCCGCCGCCATCGAGGCGGGCTTCGTCCGCCTGCGTCCGGTCTTGATGACGGCGCTTGCCATGATCATCGGCATGCTGCCGATGGCGCTTGGCCTTGGCGAAGGCGGCGAGCAGAATGCGCCGCTCGGCCGCGCCGTGATCGGCGGTCTTTGTTTCGCGACGGTCGCAACTCTGATATTCGTGCCGGTCGTTTTCAGCATGGTCCATCAACACCGCGGCCCGATCGCCGCAGGCGCGGTGGGAGAACCGCATGTCGCCTGATTCAAACCCGCCCACCCCCGCCGTGTCGCGGCGCGGCCTCTATCTCGCCGGCATCTCGGCCTTGATCGTGGCCGTGGTCGTGGTCGTTTTCGGCATCACGACGCGCAAAGTGGCCGACGCCAAGCTGCAGGAATGGACGGAGGCGCAAGCGATCCCGGTTGTTGCGGTCGCACCTCCGGACACGCGCGGCAAGACCGCGACATTCTCGCTACCCGGCCGTCTGGAAGCATACATACAGGCGCAGATCTACGCTCGCGTTACCGGCTCTGTCGAAGAAATGGGACGCCGGAATATGGCACGCCGGTCAAGGCCGGCGAGCTGCTTGCCGAGATCGACGCGCCTGATCTCGACCAGCGGATCATTCCGAAGCCGAGGCCAATCTGGCGAGCGCCAAAGCCAATTCCGTCCTGTCGGACGCGACCCTCAAGCGCGGCCAAAGCCTGATCACGAGCTACGCCATTTCGCAGCAGGACCTCGACCAGCGGGCGGCGGACGCTTCCAACAAGCAGGGCTTGGTGCGCGCGGCCCAGGCCAACCTCGATCGCCTGCGCGTGCTCGAACAATATAAGCGCATCCTGGCGCCGTTCGACGGCCTGGTCACCACGCGCACAACCGATGTCGGCGCGCTGATCAATGCCGGCGCCGGCGGCGGTCCGCCGCTGTTCGTGGTTTCGGAGACGCGGAAACTCCGCGTCTATGTCAACGTGCCGCAGAATTACGTGCCGAATATCCCGGTGGGCATCAAGGCGAAAATCGCGGTGCCGGAATATCCAGCAAAAGCTTTCCAGCGACCGTCGAGGCTTCCGCCCAGTCGGTCGATCCGGCCTCCAACACCACGCGCATGCAGTTGGTCGTCGACAACAGCCGCAACGAGCTGATGACCGGCGACTTCACCAACGTGACGTTCGATCTGCCCCACCCCGAAGTTACGGTGAACGTGCCGGCGAGCGCCCCTGATCTTCAATCAGAGCGGACTGCACGTCGCCGTGCTCGGCCGCGACGGCCGGATCGAATTGCGCGTCGTCACGATCGCGCACGATCTGGGCAACGAGGTTGAGATCGCTTCGGGCATAACGGCTGAGGACCGGGTGGTGATCAATCCGCCGGATGGTATCGCCGCCGGCGAAAAGGTGCGCATCGCCGGGCAGCCCGGCAAACCGCGCGAGCCGGAGACCGCCGAGGCGAGATGAGCGCGCAAACCCGGCGCTAGAGCGCTCTGATTTTTTGGTGGAGCATGATCCCCCGGGTCGACGAGGGCATGCTTTTCGGAAAACCGACTTCCACCCCCGGATCAAGTCCGGGGCTGGCTTTTTCCGGGTCATGCCCTAGCCGACCGGCTTCATGCCCTTTGCAAAACGCTTGAAATTGCGGACGTAAAAATCGGCGCCGGCGGCGATGGCTGCGACTGCCGCGTCATCGAGCGTGCGGATCGCACGCGCCGGCGAGCCGACGATCAACGACTTTTCCGGAAACGACTTGCCCTCGGTGACCAGCGCGCCCGCGCCGACCAGGCTGCCGGCCCCGATGCGCGCGCCATTGAGCACGATCGCGCCCATGCCAATGAGCGCGCGTTCCCCGATGATGCAGCCATGCAGGATGACGTTGTGGCCGACAACGCAGTCGGGCCCGATGGTCAGCGGGAAACCCATGTCGGTGTGAAGCGTTGCGTTATCTTAAATCTGCGAACGCTCACCGAGCTCGATCCATTCATTATCGCCGCGCATGACCGCGCCGAACCAGACGCTGCAATCCTTCTTCAGCCGCACCTTGCCGATCACGGCCGCGCTTGGCGCGATCCAGTAGCGGCCCTCCTCCGGCAAGTCGGGCTTTTGTCCGTCCAGTTCGTAGATCATGTGCAAATCCGAATTGGCTCCCACCTCCGCGCGTCCCCGCGCGGGGTCCCGGACCAGACGATTCCCGCTGGAGTTTACCCCCGACCTGATCGGGGGCGGGAATAAGCGGACGCCACTCGGCCGGAATGACTATCAGACACTCAGCAGCGCTTGAAGCGCCATCACCACGACCGTTCCCGACATCAAGCTCCATAAGCCGGCAATCACGGTCGCGATCATGACGAATTCGCCGCGGCGGCGCTCAATGCGGCGACCGCGCAGGGTGTTGCGCATGATCAGATACAGGGGCGGAGAAGATGAGAAGCGGAACGGCAGCCAGGCGGCCCGCCATCGGCCCCGCTCCAAGCATGCGGAAGCTCGGCAAGTGCAGACCGATCAGGCGATAGCCGCTGGCGCATAGCCCGGCAACGGCAAAGCCGATTGCGACGGCGAAAAGAAAGTCGATGACGTCGGGGGAAAAGACCGCCTGCAAGGATTCGAGCATCGAAAGCGCCTCCCATTTGCCGGAGACACCTTGCAGAGCGCGCGCCCGATCGCCACGGGATGATTAAGAAAGGGTTAACGTCGCTACATTCCCCTGTCGTGCGATACTTCAAATTAATCGGAGAGGGCACTGCACAAGACATGACGGCGCAAGCGGTCGCGCGATCTAAACTTAGCGGACGGAAGTCGCGAAGCTTCCTTTTGGCCCTCGCGATCGCGGCGGCCATGATGGCCGCCGTGGCGACATTCGTTTCCTACATGCTCTGGCCGACTTGGCCCAAATCGCACGTCGCGCTCGATGCCCCGGCCATCCCCGTGATCGTGGCGGGTGTACTCTTCAACGTGCCGCCGGCGGCGGTCCGGGTGGCGATGGAACGTCAGCCGGGCGCGCACTAGCGGATGGA
This sequence comes from uncultured Alphaproteobacteria bacterium, assembly GCA_963831135.1. GTDB lineage: Bacteria > Pseudomonadota > Alphaproteobacteria > Rhizobiales > Xanthobacteraceae > BOG-931. The sequence goes on along the minus strand of CAWHPH010000001.1, from coordinate 4,393 downwards.
CCTGGTATTTCTTTGGCCCTCGCTTGCGCCGCCGTCCGCGGACGCCGAAGCCGCCGTTAAAGCGCCGATTGCCGAAGGCGGCGACGCACCGCCTGCTCCGCGGTCCGATGACCGTTTGTTCGTCACCATCGCCGGGCTTGGCGCAGTTCTGCCGCCGCTTGTGCGATTGCGCACGATCTATCCGCGCTACATCGAGGCGCAGGCCGCCGCCGGTCCCGATGGATTGGCGATCGTGCCGTTCCACGGGCACGCCCTATGAAGGCGAGGAACCTGGTCTATTTTGCCGAAACCCCGGAGCAATTCTTCGCGCTTTGCTCGCGGGCGGCGCGCGGCTTGCCGGGCACCTGCATCCAGGAACGTTCGCTGGATGCCGCCGTCATAACGCTGCGGTTTTCACGCGAATGGCTGCAGGACTGGCGCAATGCCGGCGCCGGTTTCGACCGGCTGGTGGCGCAGCTTCACGCGCGGACCAACTGAGCGGCACGCCGGCAGCTAGTCTAGATCGCTGCCCAAGATCGCCATCTGGAAATTGTAAGAGCGCTCGTCGTCTTCGTCGTCGACAAACAGCACGCCGACGAATTCGTCGCCGACATAGACTTCGGCGAAATCATCCTTCTTCGGGCGCGGCACCACCCGGATGCGCGCATTGCCGAACAGCTTCTTGAGATAAGCGTCGAGCTTCTTGACTTCTTGTACGTCCACCGCGCGTCTCCTTAAGCATGATCCCGAAAAGTGGAATCCGGTTTTCGGAAAAGATCATGCGCCAACAGAATATCCAAGCATGATCCCGAAAGGTGGAATCTGTTTCGGAAAAGATCATGCGCCGCGTTAACAGTTCAGAGCGCGATCCGATAGCACGCGGCGGTGCCGGCGATCAAATCTCGCCGTGGAGCATCTGATCCATGAGACGGGCAGGCTCGGGGCACCCGGCAACGCCGACCACTCTGGCGGGAACGCGGCGACGGTGACATTTTCGGCACCGGCTTGAGCACGACAGCCGGCGGCAATGCGCGCGCCATGCCGATTTCGATGTACTGCCGAGGATATTGGCGCCGGGCCGATCATCGCGCCGTAGCGACCTCTTCGAATGGCGATCTTCCAGGACTTGCTTGCCGGTACCGCGCGAGCGTCACGTCGTGCGAGCATCAGAACGTCGTCCTCGATCACCGCGGTCTCCGCCGACGACGAGGCCGGTGGCATGATCAAGAAAAATCCCGCGGCCGATCTTCGCGGCCGGATGGATGTCGCATTGAAACACCGCCGAAGAACGGCTCTGCAGGTAGAGAGCGAAATCCTTACGGCCTTTTTGCCACAGCCAGTGCATCAGGCGATGCGCCTGGATGGCATGGAAACCTTTGTAATAGAGGACAGGCTCGATCAGCCGGCGGGTTGCCGGATCGCGGTCGACCGTGGCGGCGATATCCGCACGGAAGCTCTCGCCGATCGACGGGGTATCTTTCAGAGCATCCGTATAGGCCTGCCTGATCAATTCCCCGGACAGGGCGGCATGATCAAGCCGCTCCGCCAGCCGATAGACGACAGCCCCCTCGAGCGTGTCGTGATGCAGAATGCTCGAATAGATGAAGGTCGTCAGTTCCGGCTCGGTGCGTGCCACTTCCTCGGCTTCGCGGCGGATGCGCGCCCAAACCGGATCGACCGTATCGAGCACCGGCTTCGTCTGCTGTTGCGCCATTTGGATGTCCTCCCGGCACGCTCCATCCTGGAACAACCGTCCTCCAGGACGGCGCCCTTCTAGCATAATTGGGTCCCGGTCGGCAGAAAACCAGGGGGTGGGCAAACGCTCCGTCAATGGCCCGGCCGAAAATCGGCCGACGACTTAGCCAACAATCGGCCGAGGACGCTGCCAATCATGGCCGCTGCGACAGGAATTCCGCCACCCCGGCCTTGAACACCCGGTCGCCGACCGCCAGCATGTGATCGCGCCCAGGAATGACCAGCGCCTGCGCGCCGGGCGCGAAGTTCTGCGAGTTCTTCAGGCGAACCCGCAATGTCGTCGTTGCTCCCCGCGGCAACCAGAAGCGGCACGGTCAGACGGCCCAGCTCGTCACGCGCGAGCGTCTGGCGCGAGCCGCGGATGCAGGCGGCGAGCGCACGCAGGTCCGAGCGCGTCTGCTCGGCGAAGGCGCGAACGTATATCCCCGCGGATCGGTCACGTCCGCGCGCGTCGGCGCCTCGAGCGCCGCTGCAATCGTTTGCGCCGGCAGGCCCGGCCCGTCCACGAGATGAATGCCGATGCCGCCGAGGACCGCAGCGCGCACGCGCTGCGGATGATCGACCGCCAGCATGGTCGTGATGCGTCCGCCGAGCGAATAGCCCATAACGTCGGCGCGCGGCAGATCGAGATGATCAAGCAGCGCGCGCACGTCCTCCGCCATATTGTCGCTGTGATAAGCGGCCGGATCGTAAAGCTTGCTGGACGCTCCATGGCCGCGATTGTCGAGCGCGATCACGCGGCGGCCCGCGCGCGTCGAGCGTCGACACCCAGCCGGGATAGACCCAGTTCACTTCCTTGTTGGAGGCAAAGCCATGGACGAGCACGATCGGCTCGCCCTCGCCATGGTCGAGATAGGCGAGCTCGACATCACCGTGCGTGAAATGCGGCATGCGCCGGCGTATAGTCGATCCGCGCGGCTTTGCGCAAAGGCTCCCCGGAAAGCGCGGCAGCGATGGTCAATGCTCATGTGCATGGCCACGGCACGCTCGCCAAGGGCCTTGTCGGCGATCGTTGGCCGCTTGAGCTGTTTGTCAATAGCTTTGGGCGAAGAAGCCGGACAAGATACAGTTCTGAAAGAGCCTCGCGCCGCCGATCCGTCAGGCGAGATCGCCGCCGATCCGCGAAAGGGTCGTCAGCATCCTGCCCAGCGTTCTGGCCTGGCCCCGTCGCCTTGACCGTAACGCCCGGGTTGCGTAGCGTCTCTGCAAAGAACCAGCGCCCAAAACACCGCATGACACAATGGGTTCTCACCACCCGCCAGGGCGACGTGACACCCTTTTCATCAGGGAGAACTCAGATGGGAATTACTCGACGTTCCTTCGGGCTTGCCGCTGCCGGCGCCGCACTGCTTCCGGCATTACCGGCCCGCGCGAAAGAAGCACCGGCCGGCGCGCAAGTACCCGGCGTCTACCGTATGAAGGTCGGCACTTTCGAAGTCACCGTACTCAACGATGGTTGGCTGCCTATCGAAACTAAAATGTATTCCGGCGATCAAGCCGAGGCGGAAAAAATGCTTCAAGCCGCTTTTCTGCCGAAGGAAGCGGCGCCGACCCCGGTCAATCAGTGGCTCGTCAATACCGGCGACAAACTCATCCTGGTGGACACCGGCACATCCAACGTCTTCGCTCCGACACTCGGCCGCACGCTGAAGAGCCTCCGCAGCGGCCGGCGTCAATCCTGCCGACATCGATGCAGTTGTCATCAGCCACATCCACCCCGACCATGCCGCCGGTCTGCTCACGCCCGACAAGAAGGTGGCGTTCCCGAACGCGACCGTGCACGTCAATGCCGACGAATACGCATGGTGGATCGAAGGCGAGATCAAGGTGCCCGATCAGAAGCCGTTCTGGAAGGGCTTCGCTCAGGTCGGCCGCGCGGCGTTCAAACCCTATGCTGATGCAGGAAAGGTACAAACATTCAAGAACGGCACCGAGATCGCGCCGGGAATCACGACAATCGCCGCTCCCGGTCATACCGTCGGTCACAGCATGGTACGTCTGTCTCCAAGCGGCGGCGACATGTTGCTGTGGGTCAACATCGTCCACAACGCGACGCTGCAATTCCCTGAGCCGGATCGATCGATCGCCTTCGACCTCGACCCGCCGGCGGCGATCGCGACCCGCAAGAAGGTGATGGATATGGCGGCAACCGACAGATTGCTGATAGCCGGTACGCACATCGCGTTCCCCGGAGTCGGACATGTGACCAAATCCGGCACTGGGTACGCGTGGCTGCCGGTCTTTTGAAATCCCGATCTATGATGTGACTAACAAACATCGGCGCGGAAGCGGCGGTTAGGCTTCCGCGCTCACGGTCAGCAAATAAAATCCGGCGCGCAAAGAAAGCGCCGTCCAGGGAGGATCGCATGCAACGCTTGTGGCTCGTTGGGCTTGCCGCATTGTCAGTCGCCGCAAGTGAGCCTGCCAGGGCGCAGGTTTCCGATGATGTGGTGAAAATCGGCGTGCTCACCGACATGTCCGGCCCCTCGTCAGCCGCGGATGGTCCCGGCTCGGTCGCCGCGGCGCAAATGGCTGTCGAGGATTTCGGCGGCACGGTTTTGGGCAAACCGATCCAGATCATTTCCGCCGACCATCAGATCAAGCCCGACATCGCCGTCGGCATCGCCCGGCAATGGTACGACCGCGATCAAGTGGACCT